>JAGNHN010000022.1:3789-52163 GCA_018001695.1 Lentimicrobiaceae bacterium | reverse complement strand
ATCGCTCGTATTACCCTTGACAAAGTCGGAATACGTGGTAACTTTGTCTGACATGGATGACAATGCGAATGAAATAGTACTAAACCCTTTTAATAAAACTGTCCAGGAAATAGGGTGTTAAGACACTGCTCTGGGGTGGATCTCTTTCTATTAGAATATATAAAAGCAACAGGATCTTACTTAAGCTAAATGCAAGAAATGGTTGGAAGAAGGTGCAGGTTATTGAAATCGCTGGACTGATTAATAGGCTTGCAACTACTAGAAAAATAAACCAACTATGGCCGTTCTTTTAATAGGATTAGTTGCTGTTTATTTGGGGTGTTCACAATTTCGAACTGAAAAAATGTGTAGTGTTACATTCTTTAATTAATCATATGAAGAGTGAGATTTACGAAAGCGTATGTGCATGAAATACAACAAGTTAACCGCCCCTCCCATTTTAGGGGAGGGGTTGGGGAGGGGTTAGACAGTGTGAGAGTGAGAGTGAGTTTACTTCCTCTTCCTCTTCCTCATCCTCTCCCTGATTCCTGTGAGGGGTGAGGTTTTGGCTAAGGGTGAGAATAAGATGTTATAAATTGATGCACTGGCATCACATTTACAAGACCATCCTGCAACTGAAAAGTATCCAGCTGGTCAAGTGTCAGAACATAACCTGTATTGAGTTTGAAGAAGTTCATTGCTTCCTTCAATCCATCCAGTTCACGTTTCAGGTTGTCATTCGTCAGCGATTGACATACCTGGATAAGAAATTGGCACTTGCGGTCTTTAAACACAACAAAATCACACTCATGGGTTTCACGAAAGTAAAATAACTCCAGTTTGTGCCGGCGCAAAAATAGATAAACAGCATTTTCGAGCAGTCTTCCTTTGTCTTCGTTGAAGCTTAAGGTATTTGACTGAATCAGCCCGTTGTCGATGGCATAGACCTTGCGGGGGTTTACCAGGATATTCTTCGCTGACCAACTGAACCTCGGCAGGAAGAAAAGCAGATAACTTTCGGAAAGCCAGGTCAGATAATCGGCAACGGTGTTTGTCGACCCGAAGGATAATACCTTCCGGAGATTATTGTACGAAAATTCTTTCCCAATATTTGATAATAAGTACAGGGTGATATTCATGATGCTTCCGGTATTTCTGATTCCGTACCTTATAGCAATGTCCCGTAATACAATGTCCTTCATCAGATTCTGTAATATCTCCGGATTTTCTGTTTCAAGGAACTCGGGAAAGCCTCCCAGTTTGATATACATATAAAAGGAGTCTGGACCCGGCTGAAGGTTCCTATAGAGGAGAAATTCATCATAGGAAAAGGGGAAGAGCTCATGTCGCACATGCCTCCCGGTCAGTCGTGTGCCGAGTTCCTTACTCAACAAAGTGGCATTTGAACCTGTGATAAACACCTTTGCTTGCCGGTCGTGGAGCTGCCTGACAAATATTTCCCAGGATGGAACATTTTGAACCTCATCAAAGAAGTATACCTCAATGTCATCACCCATGACCTCCTCCAGTTTCGGGAAATCGCTCACCTCAAAGCCATGAACACGGGCATCCTCAAAACTGAAATAGGATGCTTGCTGCTCGGTTTGGTGTATGATTTGTTTCATCAGGGTGCTTTTCCCGCAACGACGTATTCCCGATATAACTTCAATGTGCCTTGCTGTCGGCTTAAAACCGTTCAAGATGGAACGCTGGATGATACCGCTCTTCAGTCGTAGTGATCTACTCTGAATATCAAGCGCCATTTCGATTTCCCTTTTCAGAATCATTTGTTCATTTCCTTTAGTGTGCATTACAAATATAAACTATTATATACTGATAATGCAAACTTTTCTTCGTTTTTCCTTCCGTAAGTCGCCGCTGCCCGTAAAGGTCCTCGCGACGGACATGCAGGAAAAACAGTGTGAGCGTATGATTTTTCCCTCTTCCTCTTCCTCTTCCTCTTCCTCTTCCTCTTCCTCTTCCTCTTCCTCTCCCTCTTCCTAGAATACGAACCCTATATTCACCGAAGGCGGGATCAGGACACCCGGGTTCTGATCAAAGAGATTGCCATTGGAATAGTGCCCTATCCGGAGTTCGGCGTTCAGACGGCGTGCTGGCCCGGTAAAAATCCCGATGCCCATATTATCCACAAATGTGAAGTGCTCTCCGATTTGATAATCATCCAGTTCGCGGCGCGAAATATAGGTTGGCCCTGCCACAACATAGAAGAAATAGGCATCCAGCTTCTGTGTACGCAGGAAATGAAACCTGAATGCCGGATAAATGGAAAAGGTATACATCCATTCCTTCCTTACCCGGCTTTGCCATATGGATGCATTCATGCCCCAGTCCATGCTGAAAAACCTGGCTGCATGGTAGATGTTTCGCTGATATTGCAGGGAAGCGCCCTGTCTGACCTGGGCATCGCCACCCCAAAAAATTGGTACAGGTCCCTGAGAAACCAGGTAATTGGCGCCATAACCCAGGATGCGGTGTGTGATCCCGGCCTGCAACCATTGCCGGGGATGCTGGTATCTACGTTCTGCAAAGCGGTGCATCTGGTGGTGAGACCTCGCCTGTGGGTAGTAGGAGAGTCCTGCACCCACAAAAAGGGTGTATGGCTGCTGGCGGGACGCCACTGCCGGACTGTAGTTATAGCAAAGCTGCAATCCCAGACTTTTGTCCAGATGCACCTGGAAGCCAGCCCCGAGCAGATAGCTGGCATAGGTCGCACTTTTTACCACATCCTGACGGGAGACCTCATCAAAGATGCCCCGGCGTGTGAGGACACCCAGTCCGGCCTCTGCATACAGGCTGAAATGCTGGTCCGGAAAGATCCTGTACTTCATGGTGATGCCACCTGTATTGGTATGTATCGTACTGGAGGTGGCATAGCCATGAATACGGTGACGGTAGGTGTATTTTACAAACCGGACCGGTCGCATATACGTGATCTGGGCAGAAAGATGGGAATTGAACTGATAACCAGCCAGGACCAGTCTGACCGCTGTATGAGGTATGCTCAGGCCCAACAGGTCATAATCCGGCTGTAGTTGGGCTGCGGTATAGGGATAGTGGATATTCCCCAGGCTAAGCTCCACATAGCTTTGCTGCACTGCTTCCGGTAGCTGGGCACGTTGGTCCTGTGCCTTTACATCTTGGCTGAGAAGCAGCAGCATGCCTGTGAAAACTATTCCCATCCACATGGTATTCTGAAGAAAATGTTTTTCCTGATAAAATGCGGCCATGTGATTTCCCGGATGTATTTAATTGCAAAGCTAAGACGAAAGTCGTCACATTGAAAAAGCAGATCAGGGTGTGCGCAGGGACTTGTGTAGCACAGCTGACAGATCGAAAAGAAAGCCGCATTCGTCTGCATAAGTTGTTTCTATTGAGTTAAATAGACTTGTAGTTGTTATTTTTGTAACATTGTTAATATTTTCACAAAAAATTCTTTGAGCGAAAGATTTTAGGTTATACCTTTGCAGCAGATTTGAAGTAAATGAGGCATAACAAGGACATGCAAAAAGCTGAGCAATCATGAAGGTGCAGGAAATGATGGATCTGGTCGGTGGCAAGCTCGTATGTGGTGAATCTGTTCAGAATCACGATATTTATTATGGATTCGCCTCAGATCTAATGAGTGATGTGCTGACCTTGCATGCCAGCCAGCACCTGCTGATCACCGGCCTGGCCAACCTTCAGACGGTACGCACAGCTGAGATGGCAGACATAGGTGTCGTCCTGCTGGTCAGAGGCAAGAAGGCAAGTCCGGAAATGTGTGAACTGGCCAATGATCTTGGTATCACCATCATAGAAACAAGCTTTTCTATGTTTCGGACCAGCGGACTATTGTTTACCCATGGACTTCAACCTGTTTATTGAAATATGAGATATGTCTTCGACATAGAGGGCGGTAACTTCGACAAAGCAGGACAGGCTTCGAGCGAGATTAAGAAGGTAATGAAGCAGTTGGGCATCGAGCCTGCCATCATCAAGCGGACCGTTATCGCACTGTATGAAGCAGAAGTTAATATCGTAGCGCACGCTTACCGTGGGACCCTGGATGCAGTGGTCTTCGAGGACCGGATTGTGTTGAGACTGTGTGATGTTGGACCGGGCATCGAAGATATCGCGAAGGCTAAGGAAAAGGGTTATTCCACTGCATCCCCCGCGGTGCGTGAGATGGGATTCGGGGCCGGAATGGGCTTGTACAATATGGAGAAGAATGCCGATGTGCTCCGGATTTCCAGTGAAGTAGGCCAAGGAACAGTTGTTGAAATTGTCAATTATCTGAATAACAGACATTCATAAATATGGAATCCAGGTTTCATCATGCCTTAAAGATACAAACGGAGGTCTGCACAGGATGCTCCCGCTGCATGATGTCCTGTCCCACCCAGGCCATCCGGGTGCGCAAGGGAAAGGCTGTGCTGCTGGACGAAAGATGTGTCGACTGCGGCGAATGCTACAGGGTATGCCCCGTTGGCGCCATCATCATTGAGCAGGACGATTTCAACCGCATCTTCGAATACCGCTGCCGTGTTGCCCTGCTGCCAGCAGTGATGATCGGCCAGGTACCGGATAGTATCCCTGCCCAGCAGATATTCAGCGTCCTGCTGGAACTGGGCTTTACGCATGTGTTTGAGGTGGAAAAAGGTGTCAGCCTGTTGCACCAGGCCATCCTGGATCATCAGCGCCAACAGGGTATTGCGAAGCCGCTGATCTCCTCATTCTGCCCGGCCATCATCCGCCTGATCCAGGTGAAATTCCCTGCCCTGGTGGATCACATCCTGCCCCTGAAACCTCCCCTTGAAGTGGCTGCCTTGAATATACGCAGGCAATTGTCTGTGGATGGCCTCGCCGATCATCAGATAGGAATATTTTATGTGACACCCTGTGCCGCCAAGATCGCCTCTGTCAAGAGCCCTGCCGATGGTAATCCCTCGCCGATCAATGGCATCATCAATATGAATTACCTGTATAATAAGGTGCTCAGAAAAGCGATCCAGGGTAATGACGAAAGCTGCATGCTGCCTGATCACAGTATGGTAGCACCGGCTGATCTCATCTGGAGCCTCACCAAGGGCGAAAGCAGCCGTGTTGCAGGCCGTGCTGTCGCCGTGGATGGCATACATCACGTCATTTCCTTCCTTGAACGGGTTGAGAATGACGAGATGGACGACGTGGATTACCTGGAACTGCGTGCCTGTGACGAGAGTTGTGCCGGGGGTGTGCTGCTAACCGGCGATCGCTTCCTGACCGTGGAGCGGCTGCATAATCATATGCAGGAACTGTCGGCCCGGGATATTCCGGATACAGCCGCAAAGGATACATGGCATGCTTTTCAGGATGAAATTGGCGGGCAACTGGGTATTAACCGCATTGAGCCCAGGCCGGTGCAGCAATTGTCCAGCGACCGTACCATCGCCATGGAGAAACTGCAGCGAATCAGGGAGTTGATGAAGATCCTGCCCGGTGTCGACTGTGGCGCCTGCGGAACGCCGGATTGCCAGACACTGGCCGAGGATATCGTCCGGGATATGGGAAGCGTCAACCAATGCATCTTTATCCAGCGCCGTTTCGAAGAGCAAGGGATCATGGACGCTTCGGAATCGATTCAGATCATGAAATCGATCTGGGGCGATGAAAAAATAAAAGGCTAAGAAGATGAAAGTCATTGATGTTTTTGAGGTATTGCAAGTCAGGTCTCTAACAGGACCAGCCGGACTGGAGCGGGAAGTGGATGGAGCATATATGTCTGATCTTCTCAGCGACGTGATGGGAAAGGCGAAGGAAAACCAGATCTGGATTACCCTGCAAACCCACCGCAACGCAGTGGCAGTGGCCTCCCTAAAAGATCTGGCTGCCATTATCCTGGTCAACGATAACCAGCCGGACGAGGATATGCTGGTACAGGCACGGGAGGATGGGCTGCCCGTTGGACTTTCTTCCCTGCCGGCATTTGAGTTGGCCGGGAAATTGTATAACTTGCTCGGCAAAGCATGAAAAAGGTCAGGGCTGACCTGCACATACACACGGTCTTGTCTCCCTGCGCCGACCTGGGCATGAGTCCGGGGCGCATCGTGCAGGAAGCCAGGAGTAAAGGGCTGGAGATGATCGCGGTGACGGATCATAACGCCACCCGCCAGGCTCCGGAGATCATACGGATGGCCCATGAGGCAGGCCTCCTGGCGATCGGTGGAGCAGAAGTGACAACAAAGGAAGAAGTGCATTGCCTCGCGCTCTTTGAAAATGTGGAAATGCTGGGGGTGTTTCAGGATTACCTGGACCGGCATCGCAGCTTTATTCCAAATGATCCTAAACGTTTTGGATATCAGGTTGTTGTGAACGAGTTGGAAGAGATTATTTATGAGGAACCCGGCCTCCTTCACGCTGCCCTGGATCAATCCATTGACCAGGTGGCGCTGGCAGTGCATGGGTTGGGTGGGTTGTTTATTCCGGCTCATATTGACAGGCCCCGCTTCAGTTTGATCAGCCAATTGGGCTTTATTCCGCCATCGCTCGCAGCCGACGCCTATGAGATCACGGCCAGAACGAATATGGCAGGCCTCTTGGCGCAGCATGGAAGCCTTAGGTCCGCTACATTGATCAGAAATTCAGATGCCCATTATCCGGAGCAGATCGGGACGCAGTATTCTGAATTATGGGTGGCGGAGATCAGTTTTACTGAACTGCGGTTGGCCCTGCATCAGAAAGAAGGAAGGAGGGTGCTGACGCAATGAAAAACATGGCGATGCATATGCTGGATATCGCAGAGAATGCGGTCAGGGCCGGTGCCACACACATCCGCATCAGGCTTGAATCCTCGCAAAAGCACCAGACTTATGTGATGCTTATTGAAGATGACGGGGCCGGTATGGATAGAGAAACCCTGGAAATAGCGACAGATCCGTATTTCAGCAGTCGCAAGACACGAAAGATCGGACTGGGGCTACCGCTGCTGAAACAAAATGCCACCCTGACAGGCGGTGAATTCCGGCTGGAATCAGAACCCGGTAAAGGCACAAAGGTGGAAGCGGTTTTCCGCAAGGACCATCTGGACTGCCTGCCTGAAGGAGATATTGCTGATGCCTTCGTGTTTCTGTTGGCTTCACATCAGGAGCGGCAATGGACGCTGGCCTATCAGAAGGATGGTGGATGCTATGAGGTCAGCAGCCAGGAAATCAAGGAAGTACTGGGCGACACACCCCTGCACATTTCTGAAGTCAGGAAATTCCTGACCGAGATGATAAACGAGAATATCAAAACATTGACATAACAACAGGATGCATCATCCTTAGAATCATAAGAAACCTAACAACCAATTTTTGAACGAGATGACAAAAGTTAAATCTTTGGCAGACCTGATGCGCCTCAAAGAGGAGGTGCAGGGCAGGATCAGCCTGCGGGAAAAAAGCGACCGGCCGGAACAGCTGGTGCAGGTGAAGGTTGCCATGGCTACCTGCGGCATCGCATCGGGGGCCAAGCAAACGATGGAATTTCTCATTGATGAGCTGGAAAAGCGCAACATCGAGGCTGTCGTAACCCAAACCGGATGCATGGGTTACTGCTATGCGGAACCCACCATCGAGGTGACCCTGCCGGGGCAGGAGCCTGTGGTGTTCGGAGAAGTAGATGTGCGCAAAGCTGATGAAATCATCGAAAAATACATCAAGACCGGTGAGTTTGTCGATGGCATCATTCCACAGAACTATGAAACTATTGATAACCAATAACAACTGAGGAGGCTATCATGAGTAAATACAATATGCATCTGCTTGTATGCGGTGGAACAGGTTGCCGGGCTTCGGCCAGCGATTCCATTGTGACGCAGCTGAGAAAGGAACTCGAAGCGCGTGGCCTGGAGGATCAGGTTCAGGTCATTATGACGGGCTGCTTCGGCTTCTGTGAAAAAGGACCCATCGTGAAGGTGATGCCGGATAATACATTTTATGTAGAGGTGAAGCCGGAGGATGCTGCTGCCATCGTGGCTGAACACGTGGTGAAGGGCCGCAAGGTTGAGCATTTGCTCTATCTGGATCCTGAACAACAAGCACATGTGAGTGATTCAAAGCACATGGGCTTTTACAAGAAGCAATTGAGGATAGCCCTGCGCAACTGCGGATTCATCAATCCGGAGAACATTGACGAAGCCATTGCACGGGATGCCTATGCGGCCCTGGGAAAAGTGTTATCAGAGATGACACCGGAGCAGGCCATCAAGGTGATCATGGATGCCGGCCTGCGTGGCAGGGGAGGCGGTGGTTTCCCTGCCGGACTGAAATGGAGCCTCGCCCGCAAGAACGAAGCGGATGAGAAATATGTCGTGTGTAATGCCGACGAAGGCGACCCGGGTGCTTTCATGGACCGTTCCATTCTCGAAGGTGATCCGCATTCCGTCCTGGAAGCCATGGCCATCTGCGGATATTGCATCGGCTCATCCAAAGGCTTGATATACATCCGCGCTGAGTACCCGCTGGCCATTGAACGACTGAAAATTGCCCTGAATCAGGCGCGTGAATACGGCCTTCTCGGAAAGAATATCCTGGGATCCGATTTTGACTTTGATATTGAGTTGCGTTACGGTGCCGGGGCTTTCGTTTGCGGTGAGGAAACAGCCCTCATCCATTCGATGGAAGGCCTGCGCGGCGAGCCGACCTTAAAACCCCCTTTCCCGGCTGAATCCGGCTATAAAGGTAAACCCACCAATGTCAATAACGTAGAGACCCTCGCCAATGTGCCGGTCATTTTTCTCAAGGGAGCCAAGTGGTTCAGTGAGATTGGCACGGAGAAATCCAAAGGCACCAAGGTGTTTGCCCTTGCCGGTAAGATTAATAACGTAGGTTTGATTGAAGTCCCCATGGGTACCACCCTGCGTGAGGTCATCTTTGAAATCGGCGGTGGCATCAAGAACGGCAAGAAGTTCAAGGCCGTTCAGACCGGAGGCCCCTCTGGTGGTTGCCTTACAGAAAAACACCTGAGCACACCCATCGACTTTGACAATCTGATCGCGGCCGGATCCATGATGGGATCAGGTGGTATGATCGTCATCGACGAAGATGACTGCATGGTTTCTATGGCCAAGTTCTTCCTGGAGTTCACGGTGGAGGAGAGCTGCGGAAAGTGTTCTCCCTGCCGTATCGGGAACAAGCGCCTGTATGAGATTCTCGAGAAGATTACCAACGGCAAGGGAACGATGGCAGATCTCGATAACCTGCGCAATCTCAGCGTAGTAATCAAGGATACCTCACTCTGTGGTTTAGGTCAGTCCTCTCCCAATCCCGTGCTTTCTACCCTGGATAATTTCTGGGATGAATACATTGAGCATGTGATGGAGAAGAAGTGCCGTGCGGGCCAGTGCAAAGCCCTTTTGCGTTATGATATCGTCGCAGAGAATTGCGTGGGATGTACGGCCTGTGCCCGTGCATGCCCGGTGAATGCCATTCGCGGTGAGCGCAAGCAGATCCATGAGATTGATCAGAGCATCTGTATCAAATGCGGGGCCTGCTTCGAGAAGTGTAAGTTCGATGCCGTCATTATCAAGTAAATACCTGGAGGAAGTTAAGATGGAAAAGATCAGATTAACGATAGATAATAAACCGGTTGAGGTAAGCAAGGGTACGACCATACTTCAGGCGGCCCGCAAAGTGGGGATCCATATCCCGACCTTGTGTTACCTCGGTTTGCATGACCTGAAGATCGAAAACAAGCCTGCCGGATGCAGGATATGCGTGGTGGAAGTCGAAGGACGCCGCAACCTGGCACCGGCCTGTGCGACTGACTGCACAGAAGGCATGGTAGTGCGGACACATACCGTGAGGGTTCTGAATGCCCGCAAGACCGTGCTGGAGCTGATTATCTCAGACCATCCCTTTGAATGCCTGACCTGTGCCAAAAACGGAAGCTGCGAGCTGCAGTCGATGGCCCAGGAATTTGGCATCCGCGAGATCCATTACGAAGGAGAGAAATCAACCTACAGGCCGGATACCTCACCCTCTATCATCCGCGAACTGGATAAGTGTATCTTATGCCGCCGCTGTGAGATGATGTGCAATGATGTACAGACGGTTGGCGCGCTATCTGGCGTGAACCGTGGCTTCATGGCAGTGGTGGCACCTGCTTTTGAGATGAATCTTGAGTATTCCACCTGCACCTATTGCGGACAATGCGTAGCTGTATGTCCCACCGGCGCGCTGACCGAGGTAGACCATACCAACAAAGTGATCCGGGCACTGGCAGATCCTGCCAAGACGGTGGTTGTTCAGACTGCACCGGCGGTCCGTGCCGCCCTGGGTGAGGCATTTGGACTGGAGCCTGGCACCCTGGTCACCGGGAAAATGGTGGCTGCGTTGCGGCAGTTGGGTTTCGACTATGTTTTTGATACCGATTTTGCCGCTGACCTGACGATTATGGAGGAAGGTACCGAGCTTTTAGGGCGCCTCTCCCGTTTTCTGCAAGGCGATAAGGATGTCCAGCTGCCCATTCTGACCTCCTGTTGCCCGGCCTGGGTCAATTTCTTCGAATCCTATTTCCCGGATATGAAGGATATTCCCAGTACAGCGCGCTCACCGCAACAGATGTTCGGTGCCATCGCCAAGACCTATTTCGCAGAGAAAATCAACACCAGGCGTGAGGACATGGTGGTGGTTTCCATCATGCCTTGCCTCGCCAAAAAGTATGAGTGTCAACGCAGTGAGTTCGCATCTGAAGGTAACCCGGATGTGGATTACAGCATATCCACACGTGAGCTGGCGCAGCTGATAAAGCAGGCTAATATCGATTTCAAATCACTCCCCGATGAAGATTTCGACCATCCACTGGGTGAATCTACCGGTGCAGCCGTCATCTTTGGAACCACTGGTGGTGTGATCGAAGCAGCGACACGCACCGCCTACGAACTCTTCACAGGAAAAACGCTTGAAAAGGTGACTTTTGAAGATATGCGTGGCCTGGAAAATATCAAGAGTGCCAGTGTTGATTTTGACGGATTGGAAATCAAGATCGGTATTGCACATGGATTGGGTAATGCACGCAAGCTGTTGGAAGATATCCGCGATGGCAAATCACAGTTCCACGCCATCGAGATCATGGCATGTCCGGGTGGTTGCATCGGCGGTGGCGGACAACCGCTGCACCATGGCGATTCCTCTATCCTCAAGGCCCGCCAGCAGGCGATCTATCGCGAGGATGCCAACAAACCACTCAAGAAATCTCATGAGAATCCTTACATACTTAAATTGTATGAAGAATTCCTGGGAGAACCATTGAGTGAGAAGGCTCACCATCTCCTGCACACACACTACTTTGATAAGAAGAAGAAAATCACCATCAGGTAAGTCATGCAGGAATCAGTGTTAACTTAAAAATTGAGGAACCATGTCAAGCATCAAGATAGAACTCAAACAGCATCAGGTCGACCAGCTCAGGGAAGTGTGCAGGTCATTCAACAATGATGCCGGAGAATTGATCAATGTTTTGCATAAGGCGCAAAGCATCTTTGGTTACCTGCCCGCAGAAGTACAGGAAGTGATCGCTGAAGAACTGCGCGTTCCTGTGGCGAAAGTGTACGGGGTGGTGACATTCTACAGCTTCTTTACGATGATCCCCAAAGGGAAATTCCCGATTTCCATATGCACAGGTACAGCCTGTTATGTCAGGGGAGCGGAAAAGGTGCTGGATGAATTCAAAAAAGAACTCAAAATCGAGGTAGGCCAGACGACAGCCGACGGGAAGTTCTCACTGAGCTGCCTCAGATGTGTGGGAGCCTGTGGCCTCGCACCTGTGGTAAATATCGGAGAAAAAACCTATGGACGGGTAGCGCCTGAAGGTGTCAGGGACATCCTGCGTGAATACGAGGATGCCTGATACAGGCCAGTCTCTATTGTTTATCTTTGCAATCCTGCTCCCGCTCTAATCCAGGGAGCAGGATTTTCTGTTAAAACCAACCCAAGATGCAGGAACGCAAGCGCATTTTCTCCGGAATACAACCTACCAGTGTCATTCACATCGGCAACTATTTCGGTGCCGTTGCCAATTGGGTTAAGCTGCAGGAAGACCATGAGTGTATCTACTGCGTTGTAGATCTCCACGCCATGACCATGCCATACCAGGCCAGCGACCTGTTTCGGAACACCCGCGAGATGATGATCGACCTTCTTGCCTGTGGCATTGATCCCGAGAAGTCTATCCTTTTTGTGCAATCGATGGTGCCAGAACACATGGAGTTGGCATGGATCCTGAATTGCGTGACCAGCTACGGTGAACTATCCAGGATGACGCAGTTCAAAGACAAGGCTGATCTGTTGAAAGAAGGCGACAAGGAAGCCCTCATTTCTGCCGGTTTGTTTACCTACCCAATATTACAGGCAGCTGATATTCTTGCTTATAAGGCTGAATATGTGCCTGTTGGAAAAGACCAGGAACAGCATCTTGAACTGTCCCGAAATATTGCGGTTCGGTTCAATGCCCAGTTTCAGCCTTTCTTCCCTGAACCTAAGCCGCTCTTTACTGAAGTTCCCAAGCTGATGTCATTGGCAGATCCTGGCCGAAAGATGAGCAAAAGCTTAGGGCCCAAGCACTATGTGTCACTATTTGAGGAGGATGATGTGCTGAGAAAAAAGGTGCGCAGTGCGGTCACCGACAGTGGAATGCCAGGAGGGGAGATGAGTCCGGGGGTCTCTAACCTGTTAGAAATTTTAAAAGCCTGCGGAAAGCCTGATGTTGCGCAACAATATGCTGCTGCATGGCAGGATGGCAGCATTCGATACAAAGACCTGAAGGAAGATGTGGCAGAGACACTTTCTATCATGATTGCCACCCTGCGGGAAAAGCGGGCTGCATTGGCTGCCGACAGGCAATACATCAAGCAGATAGAGCGTTCCATGGCCACGAAAGCCAGGGCCATTGCATCAGAGGTATTGCGCGAGGTGCGCAGTATCACCGGCTTACATGAATATGGACGTTTATCATAAACAATTGATAATAGGGAGGATAGAAATGAAAAGATCATATGTAGTTTTGCTCATCGCTGTCTCATTCAGCCTGACATCCTGTGATGTCCTGAAGCAGGTGGCAGAAATGGCCACATTCGCACGCTGTGAGTTTCGACTCAGCACGGTTGAAAACCTCAACCTGGCCGGGGTCAATGTGCAACAAAAGAAGAGTCTCAGCGATCTTTCGTTTACGGATGCGGCCAAACTCACGGCCGCTTTTGCAGGAGGGCAGCTTCCATTAAACCTGACCCTCAATGTCCAGGTTAAGAATCCCAACCAGGCCCAGGCTTCGCTCAATAAGCTGGAATGGATACTATTGATTGACGGGATCGAGATGGTATCTGGGATCAACCAGGACAGGGTCAATGTGCCGGCGGGGGGTGGAACCGCCATTTTGCCACTGAAAATAGGGGTGGATCTGATGAAAGTACTAAGTGGCAGGTCGCGGGATGCGATACTGAATTTTGGTTTCAATCTTGCCGGCATGGGAAATACCCCCACCCGCATCACCCTCAAAGCCAAGCCCAGTATCTTGGTTGGAGGCCAGACACTGAGCTATCCCGGCTATCTTTCCATCCAGAATGAGTTCACATCGCAGTAGTTTTGATGATCATGGGTATATGAAACCTGTGGTAGTGACAGATTGACAGCTTTAGGTGTGCTGATCTTCTTTATTTAACTAATTGTATAATAGATGCTTGTCAAAATCATGGCAGCATTAAACTCCAGGGCAGGATATTTGTTAATACATCATCTAAAATGATTAGGAGCAATGGCAGCATATATTTTATTTTTCGGTGTGATGATTCTGAGCTGGCTTGTCCAGGCTCGATTGAAGCATAAGTTCAATCTTTATTCAAAGATGGGTCTTCGTTTGGGTATGTCCGGTCGTGAAGTTGCCGAAACGATGCTCTCCCATTATGGGATCGAGGGCGTGAAAGTCATGTCGGTACCGGGTCACCTCTCCGACCATTATAACCCGAATGCGCGGACAGTTAATCTGAGCCCTGAAGTGTTTAACGGAAGGAGTGTAGCTGCCGCTGCTGTAGCCGCGCATGAATGCGGACATGCTGTGCAGCACGCCACCGCTTATTCCTGGCTCCAGATGCGTTCAGCCCTGGTGCCCGTCGTGAGTTTCAGTTCACGTATCGTGCAGTGGGTGCTTCTGGCGGGTATTTTATTGCTCCAGGCATTTCCCCAGCTGCTGCTCATCGGGATTGTTTTGTTTGCCCTGACAACCCTGTTTAGTTTCATCACCTTGCCGGTTGAGTTGGATGCTTCAAGGAGAGCACTGGCATGGCTTAGAACAACACAGACCACGACGAGCCAGGAGCAGGAAAAAGCCAAGGATGCGCTCAAGTGGGCTGCGTTGACTTATGTTGTGGCAGCGGTAGGATCCCTGGCAACACTCCTGTATTACATCATGATTTTCATGGGCAGAAGGGAGTAAACCCTGCCTGATGCGTCGTCCCGGCGTAAGGAAGTATGGATTTCTCCCGCCCGGGAAAGCGTCAGTCCTACCTCAATTGCCGTCTGTCAGGGCGCAGCAAGTTTTACTACTTTTGCACAAAATTCCCTAGTGGAGACTTCGTTTGCAAAACATATTAAAGGTCCTGTTTTTGAAGCTGTTGCTAAAGCAGGAAAGGAGTTGGGCCTTCCCGTCTACCTGGTAGGTGGGTACGTGCGCGACCTACTCCTGGAGCGCAGTTCCAAGGATATCGACTTCCTTGTTGTCGGAGGCGGAATAGATCTTGCCCAGATCGTGGCAAGGCAGCTCCCGGGAAAGCAGCATGTCAGTGTCTTCAAGAATTTTGGAACTGCCATGATCCGTTGGCGTGACATGGAGCTTGAGTTTGTGGGAGCGCGTAAGGAATCCTACAGTACCGATTCCCGCAAACCAGTCGTGGAGGAAGGTACCTTGAAGGATGATCTGCACCGCCGGGATTTTACCATCAACGCCCTTGCCATTAGCCTGAATGAGGAGGATTTCGGAACCCTACTCGATCCATTTTCCGGACTGGAAGATTTGCGCAACAGCACTATCCGTACACCACTGGATCCGGATATCACCTTCTCGGACGACCCCTTGAGGATGTTACGAGCCATACGTTTTGCCTGCCAACTCGGGTTCAGCATTCACAAAGATACCTTTCACGCGATACAACAGCAGGCTGAGCGCTTGCAGATTATATCGATGGAGCGGGTGCGGGACGAAGTGAACAAAATATTGGAAACTCCAAAGCCATCAATTGGATTCAATCTACTCATGGAGAGTGGTTTACTGAAGATCTTCTTCCCTGAAATGGTAGATCTTAAAGGTGCTGAATACAAGGAAGGCAAAGGGCATAAGGATAATTTTGCCCATACCCTGGAAGTGCTCGATAACCTAGCTGCTCATTCGGAAAACCTGTGGCTCAGATGGGCCACCCTCCTTCACGATATCGGCAAGCCCGCCACCAAGAGGTTCGAGGAAGGGGTGGGCTGGACCTTTCATGGGCATGAAGTCAAAGGCTACCACATGGTGCCTGGCATCTTCAGGCGATTCCGCCTTCCGATGAATGAACATCTCAAGTATGTCCGGAAACTTGTACTGCTGCACCTCAGGCCCATCGTGCTTTCCGAAGACCATGTGACTGATTCTGCAGTACGCCGCCTGCTGTTTGAAGCCGGTGATGATATCGATGACCTGATGATGTTATGTGAAGCGGATATAACGTCAAAAAATCCTTTGAAAGTTAAGCGGTATCTTCGTAACTTCCAGCTTGTAAGAAATAAGCTCGTTGAGATTGAAGAAAAGGACAGGCTCAGAAACTGGCAGCCTCCCATTAGCGGGGAGTTGATCATGGAAACCTTTGGTATTGCACCCTCCAGAGAGGTCGGTGAAATCAAAAATGCGATCCGTGAAGCCATCCTGGATGGGGTCATTCCCAACGAATATGAGGCAGCCTATCAGTTCATGCTGCAAACTGCCGAGGCGATTGGACTGAAGCCTCCCATGAAAATAAATGAGAGATAACAGGATTAAACGATACTACCCATGATTTACAAATTCAGAATGCTGCTTGAAGGAAATGACCACTTCATGCGGGAGTACGAGCTGAGAGCCACGGACCACTTTGAATCCTTTCATCAACTGATTCACGATACTGTGAAATTCCAGGCTCATGAGCTGGCGTCCTTCTTCATCTGTGACGGGGAATGGAACCGGACAAAAGAAATCACCCTTCTCGATATGCGGGATGAAGCTCAGGAAGAGGAATCACAGGAGCAGATTCTCGTGATGAAGGATGCCTTGCTGCGTGATTATATGGAAGAACCCAGGCAGCGGTTGATCTACGAATATGATTTTCTGCGTCCAAAAACATTCTACATTGAATTGAGCGGAATCGGTAAGGATCTATCTGGGACGGAATATCCACGATGCATTTACAGCAGAGGAGATATTGAAGTCGCAACCCCGGCAGTCGATCCGGAAAGTGAATTTGATGACCTGCTCGAAGATGATGACCTGGAGGGAAATGATAATCTGGATCTGGATGGATTGGAAGACTTCCTTAACGACATGGGAGGGGATGTAACCATCGAAGGTCCGGAGGAGGAATAAGATATATGGCAGGGGAGGCGAAAACCCTTGTCGTTGTTGCCGGACCGACTGCTTCCGGCAAGACAGACTGCGCCCTGGATCTGGCGCTGAAACTGGATACTGAAATCCTTTCTTTCGATTCAAGACAGTTTTACCGGGAGATGTGTATAGGTACAGCTGTTCCATCGCTTGAGGTGCAGCAGCAGGTTCCACATCATTTCATACAACACATCAGTATCCATGAGCCTTATGATGTTGCCAGGTACGAAGAAGCAGCAATATCCAAGCTGGAAATGCTGTTCAATCATAATGATGTTGTCGTTGCTGTAGGCGGATCGGGTTTGTTTATTCATGCACTGATGTATGGCCTGGACAAACTTCCTGAAGCGGATGAGCGCCTCAGGGAGGAGCTTGCTACGCAGTGGAAGGAAGAAGGACCCGGGCCCATGCTGGATGAGTTGAAGGCTTCAGATCCTCAATATTATGATGCTGTGGATAAGGCCAATCCACGGCGGGTGATGCGCGCACTCGAGGTAATCCGCATGACAGGGAAGCCATTTTCTGCCTTCAGATCGGGTAATAAAGTGACCCGGCCATTCAGAATCCTGCCTTATGCTCTGGATATTGACAGGGCGCTGTTACACGGAAGAATTGCCGCGAGGACAGATGAAATGCTGAATCTGGGACTGGTTAATGAAGCAGAACAGCTTTATCCATACCGGCATCTGAATGCCCTCAAAACGGTCGGATATCAGGAGATCCTTTCCTTTTTGGATGGAGATATCAGCCTGTCAACAGCGCGTGAGAAGATCATAATAAACACCCGCCGGTATGCCAGGCGGCAAATCACCTGGTTCCGGCGGGATGTTGCATTCGAATGGATAAGACCGGATAAAATCCTTGACCGGGCCCTCTCCTGTTTATAGAAATCTACTGTCCTTCCTGTCGGTTCAGCACCATACGGTATGAAACAACCTGACGTGTTGTTGCCGTTTTTACTTCCATCTGACCGATATACACCCCTGAAGCAAGCTGATCAGCTACGAAGGTAAGCACATGATCTCCTGCCGGCATTTCCTTGCCAGGATAGGTCTTTACCAGGTTGCCCAGGGCATCAAAGATCTGGATCTCGACCCAGGCAGGTTCGGTAAGGTGATACCTCATTTCAGTCTGGTTTACAAAAGGATTCGGATAGGAAGCAAGGGTGGGAGTCTCCATTTTTTCTCCCGTCTTCAGCAGCGGCATCAGTAAAGAGGCACCCTGAATGACCTTTGCATCCGGATCGCTGAGTTGGCTCAGGGCATCCAGACTGAATGTCAGATCTTTAGCTTTGATGTCAGACTTCAGCTTAATCCTGATATTCAAAATAATATCACCAGCATTGATATCTCTGGATGTCAGGCTGAACCAGGCCAGACGTATACTATTGCCATCATTCCTCCAGAAGACCTGATTGGCGTCAATGCCTGGCATGTCGAGGCCCAGAATTTCCAGGTGTTGCGATGGGTAGCGTAACACAAGCGAAGCTGCATTCAGGTTAATCCGCTGGTTTATCTTCACAGGAATAGTATATTCCACATTTTGAGCTAGATACAATGGTTCGCCAGTCTTAAGGCTGAGTGTGGGGCTGGCCTTGGCACCGGGGACAAAGGTGCCATTGACGTCTCCATAGCATAACCCTTTAATAGCCAGGAAGGTATCGCTTCTGAGGTTCACGAGTCCGGGATAGAAGCCCCAATCGCCTGCCGGGAAGCTGTTGATGGCATCCACAAAGCGGGAGGCCACTGCTTGAGCATCAGATGCATTGATAAAGCCGCTGGCATTGACATCCGCGACGACGGCCTGTACCCCTTCAAGGGTATCAAGCTGTGCAAAATGCTTCATGATCAGCAGCGCATCTGTGGCATTGCCACCTCCCCAGGGACCGGTATATGAATTGACAAAGAGGTAGTCGCCCTGTATCAGTTCCGGGAAGCTGAACATGCCGTTCTGATCAGCGGTATCGGTTCCGACAAGGTCGCTGGCCGTATCATAGACATGAATGCCAGTGCCATTCAGAATGGTTCCGACAGCATTGGCATACCTGACATTTCCATTGATTCTCCAGTAGTAAACCGGTTCAGGATGGAGGATTGTGACAGCTTCCGGGAGCTGTTTCATGGCTTCAAGATTACCTACATTGTCCTTGGCGAGCGAGAAGAAGGAATAGCTTACATTAGGATCCCCGGTAAAATAAGCATTGGTATCTGTCGAGAACTCCCTGTAGAAAGTGAAGGGTCCGTTATCCCGCGAATAGTACAAGGAATAGGTTGCAATGCCTGATCCGCCCATATCGTCAGTGCCGCTGAAGCGGATAGGGATCGTAGTAGATCCTGAATGCGCCGGCAGGGAATCCACCTGGCTGGTTGGGCTGACGGCATCCACCAGGTTTGTCCAGATATTGGTTGGGATTTCTTCGTTTATATCAAAGACAATAACGGCTTGTTTGCTGATGCTGTCGCCAGTTTGCAGTCCACTGGCCGGTTGTATGGAGAAATTTACAAAACCTTCGCCAAGGTGGCGTATGCTGTCATTGACCGGCAGGAATCCCAGGGTGGCATCTGCGGGTTCAAGTCCGGTGACCGGATCCACGGAATTAAAGATCCAGAAGGCTTCACGGTTGGCTATGTTAATACCTGCCGTCACATCTACGGCAACACCCAGAGAGTCGCTGACGTCGAGGCGTGTGGTGTAGAAGGTTGAGTTTTCCGGTACACTGAAGATGAAGTCTCCAAAACCGAAATCGCCAAGTTTAAAGGTGAAGAGGGTGGTCCTTGGATGCAATGGCACAGTCACGATTACTTTTCTTGCCGCTGCTGTGGCAAAAATCGGGTCGTTCTCAAACCTTACCAGATAATGCATGGGGTCGGTGGTGTTGACAAAGTGTGGCTCGCCATATCCGATCGGTCCGGTGATATCATTCGGGTCAGATGATGCGATTACAGGTACCTCCCATTCATCCGCGCTATCGCAGTCTTTAATCCAGACATTGACTGATGTACCAGCCGTAGCGGTGCAGTTGCCACTCTTGACAGTAACGCTATAGCCACCGGGATTGCTGACGGTGATGCTGGACGTCTTGGCACCCGTTGACCAGGTATACTCGCAATCAACACAGAATTCTGTCAGAGCTGTCAGTGTAAACGAAGGCATGGGGCTACCTTTGCAGATAGTTCGATTTCCGCCACCGACTACCTGGACTTTAGGCCCCCATTCCTTGACTGTCACCATGGTGTCCCTGTCGCACCCGGTACTGGTATCCGTTACGGTAACAAAGTAATCACCCGGTGCAAGGTTCTCTATCTTTTTGGTCGTACCTCCATTACTCCATATAATTTCTGGTGTGCCCGTAACAACATAATACACACTGGCCCAGCCATCCGCGACACCACATTTATACACTCCGGCCGCCATGGCATCAAAATAGAAGTTTGCATTTTCCTTAACCTTAATGGTAGTATCGATCGAACATCCTGTAGATGTATCCGTTACTGTCAGTGTGTAGGTGCCTGGCGCAAGGCTGTCGGCTTTGGCGGTGGTATCGCCGTTACTCCATTCATACTTTGGGGTTCCTTTAACCCCTTTAACGAAAGCAGTGGCCTCGCCATTGGCACTGTCACATTCGGGTTTCTTGATTTCGATTTTTTCGAACATCAGCAAGGGATCTCCAACGCCTACGGCATACCAGGCATTCAATACCTGTCGTGCTTCCTCACAACATGAATCCACCGGTTTGATGGTACAAAAGAGATCCATGGCAGCTTTATAGGAGATGGTCCTGGCATCATCATAATCATCAAAGCGGGTGTGGTAATGAGATAAGGTCCGGAAGGCTATTTTCTCTGCTTTGGCAAGGCCTATTCCTCTAACACTGAATTCGTTGTTGTTAGGCTTGTCATTTTTGCCCGAGCCCCCGTTTACAAGGTAATAAAACCAAAGGGTACCAACACTGTTATTTCGGTGCACTCCGCCATGGTCGTCAGCTCCAAAGTACCAGGGAATGCGTTTATATGTTGAAGGCTGCCCTTTTGACTTTGGATCAGGGATATTTCGTGTATGTCCTCCTCCGATCCATATATCCTCTCCGAACAACCAGAGGCCTGGATTATTCCCTTTAATCCAGTATTCTACGAGTACTCCGAAAATGTCGCTATAGGCTTCGTTAAGTGCACCTGATTCGTCCTGATACTCAAGACCTCCGGTAACAACGTGCTGTGTGACACTATGTGTGAATTCGTGAGCAACGATATCCAGCGAGACCTTGGGATTGGTGGTGACAGCATTCCCATCACCGTAGGCGTAAATGTCACCTCCACCTGACCAATAAAATGCGTTATTACGATAGGTGCCGCCAAGATGTGCATAGGCATTCATCTTCTTGGCGTCAGCCCCGTCCATACCCCTGTGTGCGTGGACATTCTTGAAATAGTCATAGGTCATGGCCATGCCCCAATGAACGTCCGTGGCATATTCGTCCTGATCAGCATTGACATTATTCCAGATATTATCTGCATCTGTGAAATTGACAGCACTATCCAGCTGGTTTTCATTGTAATCACGGAGATTCCATGTCTGGATACCTGCACCCCGGGAATTATCAATCAGCCGGTAGGTCTTATTCAGGAAACCAATATAGTCTGTTACGATCGTCCTTACACCACTGTAAACAGTTGTTGCGCTGCCAACGGCGCTGGTCGAGGTGATTCTCGGGAACTGTCGCAACACTGCGCCGGTGATGGCATCAACATAGTATTCCCGGCTATCAAAAGGGGTATTGGAATTGATTAAAAACTCCCAGGCCAGGCGAAAATTAGCAGGGTTTTTATCCAGCAAGGGATTGAATATTACCAGCTTACCTTTGGGGTAGAAGGTGGCCGTTGTATCTTCCTTGATGGACTTCAGCCATGCCTCCATGCCAGGTACTTCCCACTGGTATTTGCTGGCGCCGAAAGCCTGCAAAGCTGCCTGCAGCGCTGCGGCCTCACTGACCTGCGGGATTGTGCTGACATTGATCCCGCTGATAATGCGACCGTTGCCAGACTCAGCTTTACCAGCATGTTCATGAACCACATAAACAGCTCCAACCACAGGAATTCCATGATGGTATTGCTGGAAATCGTAATGAACATCGCCCAGGGAACACGTATCGATTTCTGCCAGTAGCATCTGATCCATGGTACTCAACCCAAACGCCTGCTTCTGCGTGGCAAAGATGTTTTTTGCGTTCAGGTTGAGTTCAGGCTTGAAGAACACCAACCTCGCACTGCTTTCTTTGGTTGTGATCGTTTTCAGTTGCGGACTGATATCTTCCTGCTGTGCATAAACCCTGTCTGGAAGAAAGTAACAAGAGAATGCGGCAAGCAGAAGCATCGTCAGTTTGGTGAGGCTTGGCTTCCGTTCCGTGTTTATATGATTTGGAGTCATTGCTTTCATGTTCGTGTGCTTTTCTGGTACGTTAACATTTACATGCATAACCTTATTGATTATAAGGAACCAATCTGAAAACCAGACGTGTTGATGAATAGGAAAACAGGGTTATCGTCCAGGCCGCCCCAGGTCTCAGGAAACCGGGAGGCCCAAAGGGATCTGTAAATTCAACGTAAAGGTCTGTGAGTCCGAATTGTAATTCTTCAACAGTGAATCCCAGAGGCGCACCAAACATACTCATGACGGCATACCTGGGTGTGGGTATGTCAAAATCTCCTCCATTAGCATATTGGAGAGACATAGGGAAGTAACGCCCTGACCGCACATTTGGGGGATGGATAATGTTGACAAGCAAGCGCGACATCCCTCCCGCATAAACTTCAAAAGCACTATCCACTACCAGGCTGTCGCGATGCGGTTTAACGAGGTGCATGTTGTAAATTCCGGGTTTCATGCCTTCCATCTGGTCATCGCCAACGTATTGTCCTGCTTCAAGCTTGAATGAGGCGAAAACCAGGGAAGGATCTACGAAAAACAACTCTTCAGCATAACTATAGACCAGGTCATTAGGCCCTGGATTCACCAACTCGAGGAATACATCCATGTCCGGCTCAAATTTGGATCCGTCAATACGAACCGTAACCTTCCCGCTGTTGCCACCCCGTTTGGGATCCCAGCTACGCACTTCAAAATTGACCTTTCTGGCATAGAGGGAGATAGGTTGCCAGGTCGAAGATGTGGTGTTTCCTGTTACCATGAGGTAGTAATTACCCGGCATTACTTGAGGAATGACTACTTCCTGGTTCCCTTCAAAATTGTAGGGACTTCGGCGGTCGTAAACGATTCTGGATGGAGCCCGGTTAAATCCGACAAACATTTCATTGTTGCCATTTAGTGAATCGCCCAAAAGGGTAATAAGCACCGTTTCACCCAGTAAAGTATCATCCAGCTCAAGTTTGTAGTAAATAAACTCACCATTGGATAGCGTATCCAGTTGCAAATAATCCACATAAAGGGGCTGCATTTGAATCTGAATGAGCTGTGGGGTAGCCAGGCTGTTGTTGGTGTCGTTCGTTTCGTTGATGTTGTTTTTTACATCAGCCACTGCTATCAGGTAATACTGTCCATCGGCAACGCCAGGAATCTCAACATTGAGTTGCCTGTTTACACTGGTTCCGGGAATGATATTGACATTGCCCATGAATTGACCAATGAGGAGATCCGCATTATCAAGTACAGGATCCTGTGAAATATACAAACCATCAGTCATCGGCCCATTGGCAGGGTTAGTACCCTGGTTTCCTACCGTCCATTGCAGGCTGTATTTCCTTCCAACAATCAAGGTGTCAGGACATTGAATCGCAGTCACAATGAGGTCCGATGGAGGAGCTACGGCCACTGCGAGGTAGACAGCAGCGGTGTTGTTTTCTTCCGCATTGTGCTCATATACTTTATCCGCATTATCTGTGCGTAGAATAAGAACATAATTGGCGGTTGTCTGGGCTGTGATGGTGATATCCAGGCTATCAACCAGACTATCCCCGGGTGCAAGGAAGAGCAGCCTGGAACGTGTTCCCGTCAGAATGTCTCCACTGTTGATCACCAGGTCATTCGAGCGGTATATGCCATCAGTTACATTAACATTGTCAAGCGTACCCTGTCCCTGATTGACAACTGTCCAGTAAACCCGGAACGACTGACCGGCCAGAACAGTAACAGGTGCACTGAAATTTCTGACTACCAGATCGGGTGTCGGTACCTCATTGATGTGAATAGAAGTTGGATTCCCCGACGCATCGGTTACAAGGAGATGATTGTCGCTGTAGTCCAGATCTTTGAGACTACCATTACGGTCATTCCGCATGAATAGGTAATAATCTCCGGAGATACCATAAGGTGCACTGAACTGGCGTGTCCGGTGGTAATTAGAACCGATCGCCAGGGGTCCGTTGACATCCCAGCTCCTCAATAAAAGATCCGTTGCGGGGCTGAATTTGTCGTCCGGGGACAGATATAATGCATCAATCCATTGGTTGCCCAGGGTGGGTACCTGCCCGACATTGGTTACCGTCCAGCTAAGGCTCATATTTTGCCCGGAATTGGCTGTGTCGCCGGTCCGGATGGCTTGAGAAACGGCCAGATTTACCGGATATGACTTAAAGTAAATCGCTTTACTGCGAAGGCGGTTGTTGTCCTCATCAATGTGCTCGAAGAGAACATTGGTTTCATCAGTAACTGCATATAGATAGTATTGGCCAGCATTAAGGTTAGCAGGAAGGGTGATATTAAAGCTGACAGTATAACTGGAGTCAGGATCGACCTGCAGGGATCGGAGCTGTGATCCCAGGGGTGTTATGGTAGCAGGATTCCAAAAACTGCTTGGAGATAAGTATAGC
This sequence comes from Lentimicrobiaceae bacterium, assembly GCA_018001695.1. GTDB lineage: Bacteria > Bacteroidota > Bacteroidia > Bacteroidales > JAGNHN01 > JAGNHN01. Next base: position 27,744 of record JAGNHN010000022.1, on the reverse strand, counting down.
CGGTCAGACCATGCGGCTCCCTGTGCCACGTCATAGCCCTGGTTTCGGACAATGAACTGAATCTGCTGCAGCAGACCAGCCGTTACAGTATCCGGGATCATGATGGTATCGATCACGAGGTCCGGCCATGGACTCAAGTCAACCAGCAAGCGGTGATCACTGATCACCCGGTTGTTATCGTGACGGTTGCCTTCGGGGATGGCATCCATAATGTCGGTATAAATCATGATATAGTAATATCCTGATATTCCGTTAGGTAGTGTCGCTGTATGGGATGCATTGACGGAATCACCCGCCGCAAGCGTAGTCATCATTTCCAAGGTACCCAGGCTTATTATCGAGTCGGGGTGGTAAATGGGTGACCTGGATAGCCAAATCTGATCTCGCCGAGACTTTAAATTGATAGCTCCATTACCGATGTTCTTAACGGTATAGGACAGTGTAAGAGGTTTTCCTGATCCGACAGATACCGGGAACTGGATGTTTCTGACAGTCAGGTCAGGCCGGATAACCTGAATGACAGCGGCAACGCTGCTGACATTGTTGTTATCCATCCCGTTTTCAAACACTTCAGCGAGGGCATCATTGAAACTATGCAGATAGTAAGTACCCTCTCCATAATTTGCTGGTATCCTGAAGACATTAGAAGAACTTATAGTGCCCCCTGCCGGTATGGCGGATGACCTCCTTACACTCTGAAGTTGCTGTGATACACTTGGCTGATATACTGGCGTGAAGGAGATAAAAAGCCTGTCTGCCCAACTTTGGTTCTGTAGGCTTCCTGGCCCTAGATTCCTTGTAATCCAGGTATATGATAATTCGTCTCCGGTGGAATCAACAGGAGGCACAGTAAGGTTTCCAGGCGACAGATCCGGCGAGATAATGGTGATAGGGGTACTCCTCCGTGTTATGTTATTGGTATCACCTAAGCTTTCGAATACCTGATTTTGCTGGTCTGTATGAATGAAAAGGTAATACGGACCATTTATATGAGCAGGGATTCTGATATTACGTTGCAGCGTGTATGTCTGCCCAGGCTGGAAGCTTGTCGGTGAAGTGCTTTCTACCCCAACCATATGCGCATTACTCGTATTCAACGTCGCATGCTCACTCAGATAGATCCGGTCGCTCCATGATGTTGCAAGTGGCGGAGTGGCGCCCTGGTTCTGGACGGTCCAGCGAACCATGATGTCCTGTGCGTTGCTGGCAGTATCCGTGACAATGATATTCGTAACAACCAGGTCAGGCGGGGGCGTTAAAATGATGTTCAGCGTATCGCTGCTGGTGATGTTGTTTTCATCGAAGGCGTGCTCATAATTCACGTTCATGGCATCCGTATGAACGAGAATGTAATGCGGCCCACTGATAAAATTAGGCAGTGTGACTGTTGTATTGGTCTGATAACTGCTATCCGGGTCAAGACGGCCAACATGCTGAACCGTCTTGAGCAAGGGATCTGCAGCGTCCAGACTCTGGTCTGCCGAAAGATAGATTTTATCATGCCATACTATTTCCTGCGTAGAAGCGGATCCAAAATTCTCCACCCTCCAATTCACTGTGATAGATTGTCCTGAGAATGAAGAGATAGGAGCTGCTACTGCCGTAACCTGGAGCTCAGGTAAAGGTGGGATAGGGAAAGTGACAGGTATATAAAAGAAATTGTCATGGTATGGGCCGCTGTCCGATACCTCCCTCACCAGGTTTACACCTGATCCGCCATGCGAGTAGGCGGCAAGGTAGGGTGGGGGACTGTAGGGAATCTGGAAGCCACCGGGACCTGGATTGATAAATAGGGCATCCAGGGCATCCGTCACAACAAAAATGAAATAGGTCCCGATCATATTGGGCGGCAGCGGTATGGTCCGGGTCTGCGTATAGCTCTGTCCAGGCGCCAGTGCTGTCAGATTCGGGTAAGTTCCAATCAGCTTGTCTTCAGGCTCTCCAACCCTTACTTCAATGTCGGGTGCGATCCACACCCTGTCATACCATAAGGGGGTGGTTGTCGGACCATTACCGTCATTCCGAACAGTCCAGCTTACCTGTATGGTTTGGTTTGCCTTTGAATAGGAATGGGATACGTTCGTGACGTGAAGCTCCGGTAGGGCCAGGGTTCTGAAGGTTTGAACGGCACTTGTCTGGCTGAAGCATTCATTCTTTGCTGTAAGTTTCCAGTAAAAGCGCGAATCAAAGCTGAATTGTTGACCGACAGATTGAGAAATACTAGTTATGTCGGTTATTTGTGGATTGGCGGGTACAGCCCAGCCTTCTTTCCAAAACCATAAGTCATAGTGTGTGGCGTTTGCCACAGGAATCCAGCTGAATAATACGGTTTCATTCAGGCCGGTGGCACTATCAACAGGAATCATTCCTGTGATGTTTCCGATCTGCAAAGCCTGCGACATGGTCACAAGGACGGAAGATGTATCCCAGTATGCACCTTGAGTCACCGTGACAAAATAGCGCGTATTGACGGAAGGAGTTGCTGTAGGATTTTGCAGGGTACTTGAGAATCCGGCCGGTTCACTAGCCCACTGAAACGCGGTTGCACCGTAACCACCGGTGAGAACTGCATTAAGTTGAACATTTGAGCCTGCGCAACTGATCGTTTTGTTGGCTGTCGCATTTACTGCAAGCTTTCTCACCACAAATCCAGGCTTGAATTGTATCCCCGTAATGGGGACGCCGCTGCCATTCGCTATTTCTGAACCATTTGCAAACGTGAGGGTTGCGTTATTAGCCCCAAAGGCGAATCTCAGGTCCACAATCTTGACCGGGCCAGTGGTCACTGGATTGGAATCAAACCAGGCAATGGCGATGACACTTCCGGTGCTGTTAACCAGATTATAACCATTGTCGAGTTGAGGGTGCCAATTTTGTGGCCCAACCCAAGTCAGGTTGGTGTTATCATAGTTGATATACAGTGTCATGGCCCCCACGTTTTGCAAGGCAGATGCATAGACACCGATGGTCACTTCCTGGTTTGGCTCCGAGACAACGGTATCCATCCGGAATACGATGTTCTGGCCCTTCAGCAGGCTGTAGTTGGCAGAAAACAAGGCTACAACGAACAGTATCTTACTGAGGTTTTTCATAGCTGGCTTCCAGTTTATCGCGTTTTTCATGATATTTTCCCTTTCCTTCATTAGCGTGAAATAACCATCTTGTTCGCGGGGCCGTCAGTCTGTTTTCCATCTATATGAAGTCGATAGAAGTAAACGCCAGGTTGCCAGTGGCTTCCGTCAAAAGTCAATAAATGACTGCCTGATGTCTGCCGGCCCTGGAACAGGACTGCCAGTTGCCGCCCCATCAGGTCATGCATGGTTATCTGAACCTCAGATTCTCTTGGTAGATAGTAGGGTATGTGGGTGAAATTCCCAAAAGGATCAGGGTAATTCTCTCCAATGACAGGGTTTGTGCCTCCTCTGGCGACGCTGGAGGTATAAAGCCTGGCCTCCTGGATATTGCCGTTCCCATCCGCTGCTTCAGACGCCAGGCCAAGTCCAATAAACTGAGGGACATCAGGCAGGTTGGAGCCCTTGAAATGGAGGTACAACAACACATCATCTGGTTGGAAATACTTGGGGATCGTCTCGTGCCAGCCGATGCGCAACCGTTGTCCTTCCTGATGGTAGACAATGCCTTTCAGTTCAGAAGTAACGTCGGTAACAAAGCCAAGTGCTTCTGGTATGATGAACTCCAGGGATACGGCGCCCAGCTCGATGTATGAAGCCGCATGCACAGGCAGGATGAGTGCATCCTGGTGGTTAAGCCCCAGTCCTGGCACATATTCAAGTGTTACCAGACTGGTAGCGCTCTTTCCAGGTATATAGGAACCGTTCACATCCCCTGCACACAATGCGGTAATATCCTTCAGGCTGTTCGTAAATATGACGCCAAAATTCCCCTTTGGACTGAAGACCCAGTCGGGAATAGCAAAGGAGCTGATCTGTCCTACGTAGCGTCTCATAATCAGCAATGCATCGGTGGCATTAATGGACCCGCTCAGGTTGACATCTGCTGCCTCAAGATATAGGCCTGTCAATTGCGTGAGGAATACCGCATGCTTAGCTACCTCAAGGGCGTCGGTGGCGTTGACTCCTCCCCATGATTTGACTATTCTTGGCGATAGCGAATAGGTACCTTCAGGAGCCCTGAACAGATAATTGCCGGCATTGTCGGTCAGGGTGCTGTCATATGGACCCTGGTTACTGTTTAGTAATATCTTAACATCTGATAAGGGAGTGATGGCAGCATTACCATACGTTAGTTTGCCATAGATATCACGTACAGGAATGACGGAGATTTTGGTTTGATCCATGCGCTGACATCCGTTTGCGCTGGTCACCTGCAAGGTATAGACCGTTGTCTCCTGAGGTGAAGCCATCGGCTGGAATGCTGATGGATCGCTCAGACTGGAAACAGGGGTCCAGCTTATAGCATAAGGTGTTGAGCCTCCTGTTGCACTGCCCATCAATTGAACAGATTGTCCTTGCAGGATGGTGTCTCCGGGACCTGCATCTACTACCGGTGTCTCCAGAACGTTGACGTAAACAGTATCCCTTCCTGTGCATCCCCATCCATTATCAACTACCAGGATATAGTTGCCGGTGTGAGATAACTGAACAGGGTTGAGAGATAACTGTAGTGCACTACTTGTTAAACCATTCGGACCGCTCCAGTAATATTTGGCCTTCATCTTGTCTCCAACAATGCGGAGGTTTGCCCGCAGATTGGTCGAACTGCCTCCGCCCAGGTTACAGCCGGGAGCGCAGTTATCACATGATACTCCCCATACCTTTGAACTCGTAGATGTGTACTGAATGCTTGATGAAGCTCCCCACACAGCATTGTCAAAACATACCTCCACAATCAGGCTTCCATTGCCGGAATACAGGAAGGGTAAATCCAGTGTGTACATGTTCCATCCAACAGATGTACCCATGGTCGTGCGGTGATAAACGACCTGCATATCAGTGGCGAATCCATTCAGGCTGGTCTGGGTCGATTCCTTTATCTTAATGGTAAATCCTGACATAGGAACATTACCAGGTCCATCAACAAGGAACCCGATTGTCTCAATCTTCCCCTGTTCAAAGCCTGCCTGGATAAGATCAGCTTTGGTGTACAGCATCTGTGTGCGGCCGTCGGCGAAGTATGTCTTGAATGGCGTAGCAGTCGTATTGGTCGTAAATGAACCGCCTGTCCCTACAATGACATCGGCCATGTTTATCGATGGCAATCCTGTGACATTGGCATCCAGTATTAACTCGTATGATTCACAAGTGCTGATGTCGGCTCCCAGCGAAACCACCGGATTATCATAGAATCCGACGAAGATGCTGTCAGCAGAGGGACATCCGTATGCATCCACTACGCTTACACTGTATATACCTGTGGTACTGACCTGAATACTTGAAGATGTGGCTGTAGTATTCCAGAGATAACTGGCATAGCTTCCGGCACTGAGCGTGATGGATGTTCCGATGCATCCGGCTGTATCTGGTCCCAGATTAACATGTGCCAGGACATTGGGGACGACCAGCTGCACCAGCACCTGAATGGTTGGATGCAATGGATCATTGGTTTGCATGACCAGGTTGGATGTATAGGTTCCAGTGTTCATGCCCGTCTTATCAAACAGGATGATAATATTCCCTGCTGTCCCGCCTGGTATATTGAGCGGAGAACCGCTTACCAGAGTGGCCCAGGGTACCGACGGCTGCAGCTGATAATTAACAGTCAATAAGGGATTTCCAAGATTGCTGACCACCAGGAACTCCATGTCTGTCTCCGAACAGGTAGGCATGCCAACGAGTGTATCTTCCAGTACCTGCGCAACCGGTCGCTCAGTCGCTGTACCTGATAAACACTGGGGAACAGCCCCCACGCTTGTGTTGAAAGTCATCGTTGTATTATGGTTACCAACTGTGGTGGGAGAGAAAGTGACCTGTACGTTCTGAATGGTGCCGGGTGCAAGGTTGAAGCTTGCCGGGATAGCTGCGTAATTGCTGTTTCCAAATGAGATAGATTGCACGGTGACGTTTTCACATCCCACATTCTGTACTGGTAGTATCAGGCTGGATTGCGCATACTGCATGATGGGCGGGAACGTCAGGCAACCAGGAGGCAGGCTGAGCTGACCCTGGCCATTGACAGTTAACGTGCATGCAACGCTGACAATAGGGTGAACAGGGTCATCTGTTACGAATTGCAAGTTCTTTATATAGTTTCCATTGATCAATCCAACAGACCTGAATTTCACAGTTACTGTATCCTCAGATCCCGGTCCGGTCATGCCGGCCGCTGGATCTCCCAGAACCCAGGACGCCGGCTTGGTGTCGGCAACCCATGTGGGTCCAAGAATTGCACCATTTCTGGCAAAAGGTGATTTGTCGTTAATGGTACCGCCGCTTCCTTCGTTCATTGGCCAATAACCTGCCAGCCCGGATTCTGTGCCCGTCAATTCGGTGAACATCCCAGCCTTGATATCATTGGCGTTACGCTGAATGCTCCAGATCCTGACATCATCAATTCTCCCTGGGAAGCTGTTGCCATAGCAGCAGAACTCACCTCCTATTCTGACACCACTGCTGGTCCCAGCGTAATCAACGGAAACGTTGCCGGTTGCTGCAACCTGGCCATTGATAAGAATGGTGGCGAGGGTTCCATTGTTGGTGGCTGCAACATGATACCATTTTCCGGGTATAGGATAAACACCTGAGTAAAGGATATAACTGCAGATGGCGCTGTTGGGTTTGATCAGAAGGGCAAACTGCCCGTCAACCATAGAGAGGGCCCAGTCGGCGCATTGATGCACTGCTCCGGCGATCGTGCGACGGCCTGCCGGAACGGAAGAAGGATTAACCCAGGCTTCAAGGGTCCAGCGATTTCCGGCTGTCCATGCTCCCAGGTTGACGTAATCATCAACACCATCAAAGGATAAACCATAACCGGGTTGTGTCTGGGCAGGTATCGACCAGTTGAGTAAAGCATTCCCGGGATTGCTGATGACCAGTTGCGCTGTAGTACTGTCTGTGCAGCTATTTAGTGTTGCACTCAGACTCATGGGTGTGATTTCCACCTCTGGCGCACTCAATGCAACGGCTAACAGACATACCTTGAGAACCCCTGCATTGGTAACAATACTGATGGTATCCGAGTAGGGTCCGGTAATTGCTGAGGAGAACTGGACAGGAATAGAATATGACGAACCAGGGGTTATCGTCATCGGCGCCAGGGTGTACACAAATTGCTGGCTGATGTGGGAGGTGCCCGTAATCGTCAGATCGGCGCAACCGTCATTTCTCAAGATGAATTGCCCGTTAAGCTGTCCTCCTATCATCACCGACCCAAGATCAACACATGCCTGCGGATAGATGGGCAAAGGAGCGCCATTGATCTGCATGGTGCAAGGGATGGTGTCCGTGTTACCTCCTGGTACATTTGTTTTGATGATGATTTGAGATTCATATAGTCCTGAATTCATGCCGGTTGCATCAAATAATACCTGAACCAGGCTGCTTTGATTTGCAGGTACGGTGTCAGTCGTCCTGTTCAGACTCAACCAGTTGACAAAAAGGTTCTTCTTGCCCAGCTGAACAGCCCTGCTTAATATGGTAGCCGCATGTGCCTGATACTGTGTTAGATCATAACCAAGATACACAACACTTCCCTTGCCAATGTTCCGATAGGCGATGGCATGATAGTTTCCGTAGGTTCCAAGCACAACCAGATCCGGATTTGTGAATGTGTGATAGAAAACATATTGACTGGCACTAATACCTGTTGGAAGACCCTGCACGAGGGGATCACTCAGGTTTGTCAGATTGACCGTCCCGCTGGTGATATAAGAGGCATAACTGCCACTCAACAGGTTGGTGCTGTACATGCTTTGACTGTATGAACTTTCATAAATCCCACAGAAGATCACAACACCGCCCTGGTTGACAAAAGACTGAAGTACAGGCCCGAAATTGCTATAAACGCTGCTCGCATTGCTCGTGAAACGAGGAATTAGAACGACATCAATGCCATTCAGGGCAGCCTGCAGGCTGGAGGTGGAGGATGAACTGAAGGTCGTAACTGAGAATTTTGTGAATTGCTGCTGCAAAGCGCTGATAGCCTGATTCAATAAGGAAGTGCTGGAGGCATAGATCATACCTAATATCCTGACTGTGTCTTCAGCAGATCCGGTCAGTTGGTAATGCAGATCCTCAACGCCTATGTTGCTGATTGTTAGTGGTATACTAACGGTATCATTGCACTGTGTAATGGTGGCACTAAGGGACGATGGCGTGTAACTGAGAATTGGAGGCGCAGCTCCTGTTGCGGTCAGGCATATCCTGGCTTCTCCATCATTGGTGCTGATGGATAAAGTATCTGCATAATACATGGCAGTGGCCGGTGTGAATCTGAGAATGACCATCGCCTGCCCGTTTGGTGGAATACTGGCAGGTGACTGGACAACACTATAAACAGGCAGTGCTGTTGAGATGGATTGGATAGTCAGACTACTGCATCCTGTATTAGAAATCGTGAGTGTATCATCACTGGTATTCCCAACCAGGACCGTCCCGTAATCCAGGCAGCTAGGTGACCATGACATAATGGGATGCCCGGTAACGCTTAACGTGCAGGGAACAACCACGCTGGGATTATAAGGATCATTGGATGTTATGACGATATTGGAATAATATGTGCCCGCATACAAATCCGTGGATGAAAGAAAGATCGTGACCAGGGATGAGTCCCCACTGGGTACGCTGCCTGAAGTGGATGAGAAACTCATCCAGTCTGCTGTATTGATAATGAGCTGAACCTGATGCATACTCACCAGACCTCCCCAATGATCTACATCCCCACTGTTCTGAATCTGAACCTGCAGAACGCCATCAGCAAGCCATGCAAGGATCTGCTGGTATCCGAATGTGAAGATCCTGACAATGTTTGTTCCATTGACTGGGTTTCCATCATCAATTTGCGAAATGAATTGGCCCTCAATAAAGAGAGAAGCGTATTCATATGAGTAATCGAAATCACCATTGATGGTGATAATAAGAACGAGAGAGTCAGTATTGATAGCTAATCCAGGGAAGGTATGTGTTGTGATTGCGCCGGAAGTAGAATAATATTTGGTACTGGTCGTATCGAGCGAGTTGCCATAACCACCAATGATCTGGTAATTCAGGTCTCCCAGTCCGGTGTTATAAATGGTCAGATCGCGCGTCACTGTATCGTCGCATCCTGCGATAACCACGTTAAAACTAGCCGGGTTTGTGCTAATCTCAGGTTCAGGAACCCCAATGCCCGTAAGTTCAATGGATCGATTGCCCGCATTAGTGAAAAACTTCAAAGTATCCATAATCTGACCGGTATAGGTTGGGTGATAGATGAGCGTTAGTTGAATTGAATCGAAAGGTTCAACATAGAGGGGCGCCAGGGGTTGCCAGCCAAATTCACTGGGTTGACTCACGCTTAGACCCTGAATTTCCAGGGTGTCACATCCCGGATTGTATATCCACACCTGATGTTGTTGTGTGGTGCCCAGCATGGTGTTCCCAAAGTCAAGGAATGTTTCTGATAGCTGGATTTCAGGCAAACCACTGTAGTCAAGGAAAACCGGAAGGGTAATGAGGGGTTGGTCAGGGTCGTTTGAAGTGATATCAATATGTGCATGATACTGTCCACTGGTCAGGTTGGAGGTGACAATAGTGAGGTTCACCTGGGATTGCTGGCCAGCGCTGACTGTATCATCCGTCAGGGAAAGTTGAACCCATTCCGGTGAGGTATTGATAACATTCAGGAAGGCATTCATGATCTTCAGCGCCGTTGTATCATGTATGTAGTATCCTGAACTACCCGCGTATAACAGATAATACATCCGGTTCAACCCGTTCATGCCGGAGACTCGATGTTGATCATCGTTTGTATTCGTGCTGAAAGTTTGGCTTGTATTGGGATTATCCTCAACGATGATGAGATGATTGACGGAAGGGTCTCCGGCATTGTAGACGCGCTTGACATAGCCCAGGTATGATATGCCATTCAAACTGGTATTCAAAATGCTGGCATCCATATTGCCACCGCCATCCGCACCCAGGTTTCCTGTGATCTCAAAATAGGACACATTGTCAAGATCAGCACCCAACACCCACAGACCCGTATACTTACGTGTGAAATATCTGCCGCCGGCACCAAAATAGGTGCTGTTTGCAATGGTATTGTTGGAGTAAACCAGGTTTGTGCCGAAGTTCGTATTCAGGTAGTTGCCGCCATCATACATATCACTTGTGCCATCGTTAATATTATTCCCCGATTCTCCTTCAGTGAAATTAAAGCGGTTTGGAATAATACCCGTTATGGCGGTATTGTATTGATTGAGTTGTGATAATACTGTATCCAGCATCACAGTCCCTGTATTGGAGCGGATATGATAGAATAGATCAACCGCTCCTGTGTTGGAAACAACCAGGAGCGTATCCAGTGTGTCATTGCAGTTCTGTATAACCAGGTCGAAGGAATCTGGGAAGACCTGAATATTCGGAGCAGGCAGGCCTTGACCAACCAGGATGAAGCGGGCGTCCTGCGCATTGCTGGTGAGTATGGCGGTATCGATGAGCAATCCGGTTGTTTGTGGACTGAAGCAGATGGTGACCATTGCCGAATCACCCGGAGGTATGTGAATCGGTGTAAATGGTGCGTTGAAATGACTGGTCTGGAAGGATATAGCATTGACCACCAGGGTACTGCATCCTGGATTTAATACCTTGCCGCTCAGGCAGGTGGTTGCGCCAATCATCGCAGAATCAAACATCAGGCTATCTGGTCTGCTGCTGATTTCAGGAATACCAGTGAGATTCAGCACGGTTGTGATGATGGACAGAGGGCTTAACGGATCATTGGATTCGATCCGGATCTCAGAAAAATACTGCCCCGAATAAAGATTGGCAGAATAGAAGGTCGCTTCGATGGTGTCTGATTCAGTTGGATTCAGCGTTCCGGTATTGCTGGTTAGGTTCATGCCACCGGTAACCGTCACAGTATAGTCCTCATGTTGCCCATATTGCACTGAGCTACAGGGTGAAGGCTGAGGCCTCCCGTAATAATCCGATGCGACCCGCATCCGAAGTGCCTTCCCTTTAGCTGCTGTCAACGGAACTGTCACTGTGGCATAATGATTAACATAAGTGTTCGTGGTTTGTAATACCAATTCCGTACCTTCAAAAAGCCCGTTTTCATTCCAGTCTATCCAGGCACTGACATGCTCGTTATATGATGTGCCGGTTCTTACATAGAGCTGGTAGGATTGTCCCGGATTCACTACGGCTCGCTGAGTTGCGGTGTAATCTTGGTATCCCTGTGACCCATCGCCGGTTGTATGATCAATACCTGCGAATTGCACCTGGTAAATACCCATACCACAACAATAGCCTGTTGTAACAGGGATGCAGGCCGGAAGGGGAGATCCCATTCCCAGATCCTGTATGTGATAATCCAGGATTCCCGGACCTACATTAATGATGACAAAGCTGAGTGTAGTTGAATCGATACATTGCACAAGGTTGGCCACCAGGGTGTCAGGCATCACAGCGATAACGGGAGCGGCAAAGGTCTCAGCCTCAAGGCAGACAGAGGTGTCGCCAATATTGGTGAAGAATGTAAGATTCCCAGAGTGACTACCAATCTGGTCCGAACTAAACCTGACACTGTAGGTGATGACACTATCAGGTGCAACCATAGTTTTGTTGGCCCATGCCTGGAACACATTATTATCCGTCACAAGGCTGTCGATATATAATGTATCACAGCCGGTATTAGCGAGGGTGAAGGTCCTGGTTGTATCCCTGTGTTGCATGATGATCCCCAGGTCGTGGCATGTCTCGGTAAGCATAATCTCCGGAGAACCCACAACGGTCAGGATGGTATGAACATACTTCACAGGTGTCCTGGGTGTATTGAAACCAATGATGAACTTACCAGTGTATGTTCCTTCCCTCAGTCCATTGGCAGAGAAAGTGACTGCAAGATTGTTGGTTCCTGATACGGGTATACTTCCGCTTGTCTGAGGGATAACTACCCATTTCTCTCCTCCATTGATCCGCAGCCGGACCTTATGCGATGATGTTCCCCAGCCATAACCAACGGCTGAGGTGTTGATGAGGTTGATATTCACAATGCCATCTGCCATCCACCCCTGAACGGCTGTGCCCGTAAAAAACAGGGTGATGGGAATATCAACACCATCGACAATATCCAGATCATTCAGGGTTCCGATTAACGTGCCATCAATGTTGAGATTGCAGGACTCACCGGCATCGGAGTAATCCCCATTGATGACGATATCCAGGAAGAGGGTGTCGGCTGCCGTTGACCCTACATTAAATATATGTGTGGTGGTAGCTCCGGATGTCGTGAACTGCTTATAGCTGGTGCTGTCAAAACGTTGCCGTTGTGAAACCGTTGTCGACCAATCCAGGATCGTATCACCGATATTTCCCAGGGTCACTTGCAGATTAGCCTGGCCATCGCAGTCTATGATGGTGGATATCAGTGTGTCAGGTGATACGGTTGGAATACCCAGGAGTGGTACATTGGTCAGTGTTACAGTGGCTGGTACACGGGAACTGAAACAACCATTGCCTCTGACTGAGGTGAGGCCTACGTTGACAGATCCGATGGTCTGACGATTGGTATTGGTAGGTTGATACCAGTCTGATGATTTATTATTATCTGAAATGCTTCTGCTTATGCCTGCCCTTCCACTGCCACTTATATTGCCGCTCCAGTCAAAGATGGTAACACCAGAGGCTGTTGGGAATGTGTAGCTGTAGGATCCTACAGCATCCGCAATCTGGCCGTCAGGTTTGCGCAAAATAAATCCACTGGCCGTGGTACTAGTGATTGGCAAAAGAGTAGATATGACATAAAGATTGTTGGCAGGATCATCTGTGACCGGATTCACGGAATAGAATACAAGCAGCATCACCTGGCTTGGGCCAAGGGTTATATAGGATGGGAATTTCCATGTCAGGCTTTGCCCACTCCATATTTCCATCGTATAACCTGCCAGGGAAGCCGTTCCCTGACCCAGATTTGTAATCTCCACACACCGCCAGTCACCGGCAGGAACAAAAGAGGGATACACAGCTGTAGCACCGGTTGCATTGTATGAGAATAGCAATTCCGTAATTTTCAGGTTCTCTCCAGGTGCCCTGGCGGCAGCATAATAGGTTGTGTTGTCATAGAGCGGAGGCGTATTAAAAGTGAGGCCGGTAAACAGGCTGGTATTACTAGTGGTATTGGCAAACCAATAGACATCATCCGATGATGTGGCTGTGAGGGAGGCTTGTTGCCCGTATGGAATAGTGGCATTTGTCGTTACCGGAGGCGGTGGGCTGTAGATAGATACTATGGTCCTCCTGATACTGTCGTTGGCAGGGAAGGCATCACCATTCAGACTGATCCAGGTTTCCATGTAGAATGAAGTATCAGAGGCTCCCGCCGAAAAATCAACCATTCCTGGGAAGAAGAAGAGCAAAGTATCCAAAGGCGGAATGATGCCATTAACAGCGGCGCTGACAGTGGTTTGATTGTCAATAGTGTAATACGCGTTCAAGCCGCCGTTGATCGTATCCGACCCACGATTTACAATCATAATACCTATTTGTACGAGCCCAATGTCACAACCTGAGTAAGGCTGGTATATATCTGCCAGCATTGCTTCGAACGGGGGAGGTGTGAATTCGTCTGCACCAGGGTCTGGATTGGTCTGGCTACGTGGTTCACCATCAATGTCTTCACTGACATCAGGGAAAGGTATGCCAATATTATTTAGAAGGGGATTGAATGTATGAAGATCGGTTGTGCCGAAAAACTCAGGGTCTTTAAACAAGTCAGTCGGACTGAAGCCTGAATTCATATAGGATTGCCAGTTCATTGCAATACCATTCAGGGTGCCGACAAAATTATTTGTTGTATAGAAAATGTTTCTTCCCTTCCAGGTGATATTTGTGGAATCCTGGATCAGAAAGCACTGGCCTCCTTTGGGCGAACTGAAGATATTGTTTATTAAATACGTCTGGGGGCTATTGCTTACCCATACTCCTCTTGTTGAATTGGAAGCAGAGGCATGCTGAACGCTGTTATGCACAATACTGACATGACTGCATCCGGTGACGTTGATACCGGAGTGCATGCTGGTGGTTGTCTGGGGCGTGGAAATAAAGTTGTTGGCAACCAGGTTTCTTCCTTTTGATGAGCCGGACAGGTTTGTTAAATAGATACCATATCGTGTCCCACTTCCTCCCAGTTGAATTTCGTTCATGAATACCTGAGCCGGGTCGGTACAGCCATACATATAGATACCGTAAAGTGTGCTATAATTGCTGGAGGTACTGATGAAGTTGGCGACACAGGCAGGATATGATTGATACTGCAGATTAATCCCCATATAATAGAAATCCGTGATCATGTTATAGAGTACACCTATCCCAGGGGCATTTGTGGGGGAGCTGTAACCATAAGCATAGATGCCCGTGGATCCGTTGCTGATCAGGTTATCATGTATCTGGATATCCTCACAATAACTCAAGATGCGTATCACAGCATAGTCAAGTGAAGTTGTGGAGGATGGAATCCCGGTGATGATGTTGCTTACGAAATAGTTATGGTTAGCGCTATTACTGCATTTGATAACATTGCCATAGGTTGCCTTGACCAGAGATGGGAAGGCCTTGATGGTCATGTGTCGGAAAATAACATGGTCGGCACCTTGCAAATGAATTATATGGTTATCGGTGGTCGTGGTATTTTCCATGCCGAGGACGACGCTCGTCCTGTCAGGGAGGTAGGGTTCAAATATGACCGGGCTTTGCGAAGAAGCGCCATTGAATTCTGTTATAGTAATCCTCTCATTATACTGTCCAGGTTTGACCCTGAACAGGACGGTATCCTTCACTCCTCTGAGTATAAGATCCGCAACCGCCTCATTAAAGGAAAGATAGTCACCGCTTCCATTGAGATCGATGATATATTCCCCGGCCATTGCCTCCAGGATCAACCTGCTTCCGGCAGGGTCCGGATTGATAACAGATCGCAGTGTATCTCCAACAACAATGGAATCGACGCTAGCATCCAGCCGGTTGCCGGGGATGGCATCTGAAGCCACATCGTAAGCCAGCCAGAAATAATTATCACCTTCCTCCAACTGCCAGTCGCCCTCAAAAGACAGGCTGTCAGGTGAAAAGGTGGCATCATCAAACTGCGCCCAGGTTGCAAAGACAGGATTTAGTTCGGTACCGAAAACCCTTGACCTGCTGATGTCAGTATGTGGCAGCGTACTCCCTGTGGGCGAGAAGTGCAAGGCATTCAGGGAGATAGGAGAGGTCCTCCCGCTGGTTGTAATCCTCACCCCGAGAATATTGGCAGCTTCTTTTCCCTGTGCAGTTTCTGTTGTATCGCTATGGAAGGCCTCTGCAGAAATGAAAGACATATAGGGAGGCTGAAATATTCTGAAGGCATCAAAGGCAAACCCTTCATCTACATCGGAAGTGCCGGCAGCAAAAATAAAGCGGAATTTGACAAAGGGTTGTCCAGCCAGGAAAATGAGGTTGTGATGAGCCTGTAGCCAACCATAACTTTGGTTGGTCCAGCCTTCATCATCACCAAAATAGCTTAAGGCTGTAATCCCCCAATCATTGTACCAGTTGGTTCCGGTATTTACTTGTCCAACCCAATCCCAATTGATGCCATCTATGGTATACTGGAAGGCCGCTCCGTCATCCCAGGCATCGGTCTTGTACCAGATGGCAAACTCTACCTCCGGATTGATTAGTCCTGAAAAGTCAAAACATGGACTCTCTACCCACGAATATTCATTATTGTTGTAGACGCCATCAAGGTTCGTGGCCCAGACACTAGATCCTTCATACGCGCTTGTCAACGAAGCGCTGGCAGGGGTGCCATGTTCCCAAGAATTCGCAAGACCCCGGCTGTACCAATATCCTGGACCTGACTCAAATCCTTCAAAGTAAGGGTAATTGGTGATGTTTGGCGTAACATGCACCTCAATACGCAGCGTATCATTTATCCTGTGATCATCCACAGGGTGAAAAACCACTGCAATGGCCTGATAATTACCGAGTTGAGTGAAAGATGCAGGTTGTGAGAACCGGTGGATGAGTGTGTCTCCAGGATTGAGGGTAGGGTTAATGGTGTCTGTCAACCAGGTTAACCCGCCATCAATGCTATATGAAACCACAAAGCCAGACTTGGCATATATTCCATGGTTCGTGATCATCACTACAATAGAATCAGTCCCGGGTGAACACAGATATCTGGGGTGCAGCCATGCAGATACTCCCAGGTCATTCTCAGGACAGACGCCATTCGCAGCAAAGCCACCCACAGGCGTTTGATCGAATAGTCCATCCGCAAATACCTGGCTACCATGGCTATCATATATATAATAGTAATTTTCAGAGGACCAACTTCCTGCTGTATAGACAGTGGCTATAACATCACCATGGTTGACGGAGAATACGTAAACGGCAGGCCCTGAACCGTCCGCCAATGTGGCGTTGGTAATTACCGCAGTTCCGTTTACCAGTACGGTGAGGGCACCTCCATTCCATCCGTCACCGTAGGAATCCCATAAAACAACAGAATAGTCGCATGCCCTGGCATACGGGCTCAATACTGTGGTCAGGCTGAACAAAGCCAGGAAAACAGCGTATGTAAAATGCTTCATGATACAGGTTTTTTAGAGCATCCTTAGAATCTGATTATAAAAGTCACCACAACCAGGTTGGTTGTAAAACGTTATGCTTGCAATGCTAATCCTACGGCGTATGCTGGAAGGCCTGATGCGAGCGCTGAACCTGCTTTTTCTCTGCCGGCATGAAAACGGGATGGATCACCCTAATCCCGGAAACAGTAGCAGGTTTGCACGTTTCTGATAATGAATGCTTCCAGTTTATTTCAAAGAGGTCGTTCGGGTTGAACCAACGATATCCTCAGGCATACCAAATATAAGAATTATTGAAGGAAAACACAATCCTGACCTTGATTTAACAGAAGATTAACAGAACTTTTTTTAATCATCACTTAAATACCATCTCTGATATATGAATCTTCTGCATGTTTGCCAGGCATGATTTCAACGTCATGATTATAAGAAAATCGCTTGTACTCATTGAACTATATTTCATTTTTGGGGTTATTCCCATTTAAATTTATTTCTATTTTTGATACTTCAATCTTCCCCTTGCATGAACCGTATCTTCACGACAATTACCCTTATCCTGGTATCACTATTTGTATTTGGTGGTAATGGACAAACCTATCATGGACAGGATGCGCAGTCCCGTATCCCGGGCGTTGAAAAGATTTTTGTAGCCTCTGACAATGACGTTTATACCCATATCTGGCTGGCTACCGGGAAAAATGTGCCAATCACAGCAGCCACCGATTGGTTGAAGACGAATCTGTCACTTAGCCCAACATATGAATACCGTCCTGCCCATGAGCCAATCCGCATCAGGGATGAATATCATCAGCGCTATTATCTGCATTACAATGGCGCCAGGGTGCATGATGGTATGGTGATTATTCATGGCGAAAAAGAACGGCTTACTTCTGTAAACGGTAATCTTTACGATAAGATATCAGCCCTGAATGAACCACGCATCCCCGAATCCCTTGGCCTGGAAAAAGCATTGTCGTCCGTTAACGCTGTGCAATACAGGTGGGAATTATCTTCCGAAGAACAACATCTGAAATGGGAAACAGGGGATGAATCTGCAACCTACTACCCCAAAGGGGAACTAATACTGATGCCTATCCACGAGGAAGATGTTCAAGGACACATCTATGCATGGAAATTCAAGGTTTATTGCACTGTTCCCCTGGCCATCAAAGAAGTCATGATCAATGCTGCAGATGGCAGTGTGCTCCGGATGATTGATCTTATTCAAACAGTAGATGTTCAGGGAACTGCAGTTACCAAATACAGTGGCGTACGTACCATTACGACGGACAGTACCGGAACAACGTACCGCCTTCAGGAAACAGGCAGGGGAAATGGTATTGAAACCTACAACCTTCAGAACGGCACCAACTATAACAACGCAGTTGATTTTACGGATGCCGATAATTACTGGAATAATTTCAACGCTCAGAAGGATGAAATAGCGACAGATGCGCATTGGGGTGCTGAAATGACTTATGATTATTTCTGGCTGGAGCATGGCCGTAACAGTATTGATGGTAATGGCTTCAAGCTTCGCAGCTATGTGCATTACAGTAATAATTATGCCAATGCCTTCTGGGATGGGTACCGCATGACCTATGGTGATGGCAGTGGTAGCATGGGACCATTGACAGCCCTGGATATCATAGCGCATGAGATTTCGCATGGCTTGACTTCATTCACAGCCGACCTGGACTATGCCTATGAATCGGGGGCGCTCAACGAAAGTTTCAGTGATATCTTCGGAGCGGCGGTTGAATTCTATGCCAAACCCACAGCCGCCAACTGGACTATCGGGGAGAACATCGGGGTAATCATCAGGTCCATGTCAAATCCCAATGCCTATGGAGATCCGGATACTTATCTCGGCACAAACTGGTATATCGGCAGCGGCGACAATGGGGGTGTGCATACAAACAGCGGCGTTCTAAATTATTGGTTTTACCTCCTGACGGTTGGAGGCATCGGCACAAATGACCTTGGGAATGCTTTTAATGTGTCCGGTATCGGGATCGATAAGGCTGGTGAGATTGCGTTCAGGATGCTTACGGTTTATTTGACCAATACATCCCAGTACATAGATGCCAGGTTCTACGCTATCTTATCTGCCGTAGACCTTTACGGCGCCTGCTCCCCTGAAGTAGCTTCAGTTACCAATGCCATGTATGCAATCGGTGTCGGCCCTGCTTATTACAATGGTGTTCTGAGTCAGTTCGTTGCTGCGGATACGGTTTTCTGTAGCCTGCCTGCTTCAGTGTCGTTCGACAATCTGACGGTCAACGGAATGAATTTCTCCTGGGACTTTGGGGATGGCAACAGCAGTGTGCTTCGAAACCCGGTCCATACATACACACAACCAGGCACTTACTCAGTGCAGCTGATGGCCGATGGGGGTGCATGTGGTGCTGATACCATCGTAAAACATGCGTATATCACCATCGCTACACCGCCGCCACCCTATGCCAGTGGTCTGGGGAATTGTGGTCCGGGTGCTGTGGTGCTCAATGCCCAGGCATCTGATACCATCAGATGGTACGATGCGCCAACAGGTGGAAATCTCCTTCATGTAGGACCGACCTATACAACGCCATGGCTGAATCAATCAGCTTCATATTTCGTTGCGAACAGTCAGGAAACCCCGCCTGTGTACGGCGGAAAACCAGATAACACCGGCCCTGGAGCCTATTTTGATGCCAACGCCAGGCATTACCTGATCTTCAATGCAACGGCGCCCGTGCACCTCAAGTCGGTCAAAGTATATGCCGGATCTGCCGGTAACCGGACCATCGAGCTGAGGTCCTCGAATGGTACGATCTTGCAGTCCGTTTCGGTTGGCATACCTTCCGGACAAAGCAGGGTAGACCTCAATTTTAATATACCTGCCGGCACCAATTTGCAACTCAGCGGCCCTGTTTATCCTGATTTGTACAGAAATAGCGGTGGTACGGCATATCCATACCAGGTTGGACCCAACGTTAGCATCATCAAAAGCAGCGCTTCCACCAATCCAACCGGATACTATTACTATTTCTATGACTGGGAGCTTCAGGATGCTCCTTGTGTAAGCCTGAGGGTTGAAGTGATTGCTTCCATTGATGCCGATGAACCGGTTGCTGATTATAGTTTTACACAGTCTGGTGACCTGGCTCAGTTTACCAATCTGACTCAAAATGGCAATGTGTTCCATTGGGATTTCGGCGATGGCAATACATCAAATCAGGTGTCACCTTCCCATTTATATGCTACAACCGGAACATATGATGTTAAACTTGTCTCTTTCAATGGCTGTGGTTCTGATAGCATCACTTACCAGGTTCCGGTGATCATCACAGGAACTAATCCGCTCGTTGCGAACGATATGGAAATCAAGGTATGGCCTAATCCTGCCAAAGATATGCTGTACGTATCCTTTCCGCCTGCCTGGATGATTCACCCGGTTTCATACCGCATCAGTGACATTTTGGGCCGTCCAGTTGAAACGGGTGTTATTAGTCAGGGGGTAGACAGACCACTGGAGCTGAGTGTGAGCCAATGGAATTCTGGGTTATATGTGATTGAAACCTGGATCCCTTCTGCCCGTCAGACCCGGAAAGTGATGGTCATTGATTGATGCCTTTCAGAAAATTCGCATTATTCAGTCCGATCCCGTCTCTTCCAGGTAATGAGGCAGTTTGATTAAATCCTTGATTTTGAATGATTGATGTCGTACCTTAGGGGCTAGCCTAAGGTCATATGGCAGCTTATTCATCCAGTGAGGTTGGGGATTTGTTAACAGCAATTGAAGCTGTCTTATTTACCTTGGATATCAGAAGTAAGAAGTGCACCTGGTTTTCCGATCGCATTCATGGTCTCCTTGATCCTGATTCATCAACACAATTATCTCATCATGCCAGAATGATGCAGTCCTGTCATCCTGAAGACCGGGATTTTTGCAGCAAGATTGTTACACATTTATCAACGAGTCAGGAGCGCCCTGTGCAATTGGTCATTCGCCTGAGGTACGGAGATGGACATTGGAGATGGTTGTTCCTGTCCTGCCAGGAGATCAGGAATAATGAAAAGGAAGAGCCCATGACAGTGGCCGGAATAATAATTCCACTCGTCCATGGTTGCATCGATAGGCATGCGATAGATCATGTAGTGGATATGATCCGAAAGATCAGGTCCAGCTCAATTGAATGTCTCACCATGAGGGAGAAACAGGTGCTCTCGATGATAGCGCGGGGCTATACATGTGCTGCCATTGCCAATGAGCTCTCGATCAGTTTCCATACCGCCGATACATACCGTAAGCGACTTCTCAGGAAGCTGAATGCGCCGAATATCGCTGCGCTGGGAGCATTGGCGGGAGAGTGGGGGTTGACCTGAGCATAGATACCCGTATTCGGGTATTGAAATATCGTGTTAAATTGCATATATTTAAGGCCAGGGTTATTCCGGTACTCTGAGCCGCATCGCCTGTTTGGTAATACGTTCCCTTGAATTGCTGTCTTCTTAGGGTGAGGTCGGGCAAACGGGAATAATCAACATTTCTCAAATCCATTCAGCGATGAAAAAAGCACTGATCCTACCCGTTTTTTTGTTAATGGCTTTTCCTGCCATAAGTCAGATTCCATGCATCGTACCGGGCAATCCAGGTACCGTTGATTTACCGGCTCCCTGCCCATATTCTATCGTGCCCGGTATTGAATTTACCTCTAACCTCCCGCCTGGTAGCACCCTCCTGCTAAGCGGTTTTCTGAATGGATTTGCATGTACCCATCCTGTTTGTCCGTTCCCGGGTATATGCGAAATCCCCGGTGGCATCCTGGGTGGTACCATGGTTTGCTATAGCTGTAACCTGAACTTGACCGTCATGGGTACAGGAGTTTTTGCTGGATATATGCGTACACTGGTGATCCCGGGGATCATGAGCTATCATACAGCTCCCAGGACGACCGGTTTGCCGGTGCAGGAGTTTCAATGCGAAATGATGATGTTGCTCTTCGAAGTAGTGGGTGATCCTGATTTCAGCCTGCTGCGCATCGCATCCGGACTTGAGATGCAGTTACCAGGTTCGGGCACAACAGCGCTCACAAAAATGCCTGACGGTCAGTGGTGGGTTGAAAGCTTCTTCGATGTTTATACAGAGGTTACGATTAACGGCAACCCTCAGGGACCATTGGGAAATGTTGCAGGATCAGGTGTTTACCCATCACGTCTCTGGCAAGGTATTCCGGCACCAAAAGGTGCATGCTGCCTTCAAGTCTCGAAGTCCTGTATTACCACCAGCCAGGTGGATTGTTTTTATCGAAACGGAGTTTACTATGGTGATAACTCCTCCTGCGATACAGTGAACTGCGGCCCGCTGACGGATTCCTTCCAAATTGTCATGAATCCACAAGGGTCGCCGCTTATTGCAGGTGGATCAGGGCAATACGAAGATACAAACTACAACATAGGGGGATGGTATTTGTATCCAAACACCGGATGGTGGAATATCTGGTATTACGACCATCCACTTGACACAAGCCGCTTCAAACGAATAGACATCTCCTTCTATGTCGCTCCTATGGATCCCAACCTCCCGGGTTGGATAGAGGTCGCGGCTAATTGGTCTACGCCATTATGGAGTTTACAAGGCGATACTTCGGTTTCCCGCCGACCTCCTGTTCCTGGTATTCCGGGAATGAATGAAACACTGCATATTGGCCGGCACACCCTCTTTGCCTTCCAGGGTTTCATCCAACCCGGTTTCCAACAACTATGCTTTTATGTTGAGAATTACAATCCCGAATGGGTGTCAGTGGATGTGCGGGGAGAGAACTTCCAGTTGGAGCAGGGGCAGATTGTTCATGAGTGCATTCATGGGCAACTACCACCCATTGGTCGCTGTTGCTACCTTGACAACAACAATGTCTGGCAATGCGCAGATAACTTCGAGTGTGAATGCAGTGCTTTGAATGGCTCTTGGAATGATACCCTGAACTGCACTGCAAATCCATGCCCTGTGCCTGTAGATAGCGGAGCCTGCTGTCTTCCGAACAAGCAGTGCGTGAATGCTTCTCAGACCTCATGCCTTGCTGCAGGTGGTGTGTTTAAAGGCGTTGGAAGTAGTTGTGATACAGTGAACTGTGGCCCAATTACGAATACCTTCTATATTACCCGTGGTAATAATCCACAACCTGGTATACCGCCATTGAATGCAGGAGGTACTGGCCAGTTCGATAACGGCGCCGGTTTTAATGGGTGGTATTGGTATGAAACCTATGATTGGTGGAATATCTGGTACTACGACCACCCCTACGATACCAGCCGCTGGAAAATGGTGACGATTTCTTTTGATGTATGGGTATTCAATCCACAGTTTCCGTTTGATCTTGACTTTGCCCTCAACTGGTCAATGCCGGCATGGAGCCTTCAGGGGATAACGACGCCTCCACTGCCTCCCATTCCACCATCCATGGAAGACATGATCATAGGAAGGCATATTTTTCCTACGGTTAATCTCGATCCGACGATTGGGATGCAACATTTCGATCTGTGCTACATCTTCCCCGATTTCAATCCTGAATGGGTTTCTGTCGATGTCAGGGGCTACAATTTTGAAATTCTGAACGGTGTTATCACCCATGAGTGCATTTTTGACACCCTGCCTCACAAGGGAAGGTGTTGCTATCCGGATGCAACAGGTATGATACAATGCGCTGATATTTATCAATGTGAATGTGCGATGTTGGGAGGAACATGGGATGTGTCTCTGAATTGTACAGCAAATCCCTGTCCGCAACCCCAGGGCGCTTGCTGTATGCCGGATGGAAGTTGTGTGCAAACTGATATCAATACCTGCGGCCAGATCCTGCACGGGATGTGGATGGGCGCGGGGGTTCCCTGTGTCCCGAATCCCTGTCCGCAGCCTGAACCAGACAGTGGCGCCTGCTGTTACCCGGATGGCAGTTGCATATACCGCGACAGCATCTCCTGTATTCAGACCGGAGGTGCATATCAGGGTGATGGGGTGAGTTGTATGCCCAATCCCTGTCCGCAGCCCCAGGGCGCTTGCTGTATGCCGGACGGCAGCTGCGTGCAGACAGATATCAACACCTGCGGCCAGATCCTGCATGGGATGTGGATGGGCGCGGGTGTACCCTGTGTCCCGAATCCTTGTCCGCAACCTGAACCTGACAGTGGCGCCTGCTGTTACCCGGACGGTAGTTGCATGTACCGCG
>JAGNHN010000022.1:0-3689 GCA_018001695.1 Lentimicrobiaceae bacterium | reverse complement strand
GACAGCCTCTCCTGTATCCAGACCGGAGGCACCTACCAGGGTGATGGGGTGAGCTGCATGCCCAATCCCTGTCCGCAGCCCCAGGGCGCCTGCTGTATGCCGGATGGCAGTTGTGTGCAAACAGACATCAATACCTGCGGCCAGATACTGCATGGGATGTGGATGGGCGTGGGGATACCCTGTGTCCCGAATCCCTGCACTGCGATGCCTGACACCATTATTGGTGTTGTGATATATGGCAATACCGCGCGAACTCCTATGCATGGCGTCAGTGTTATCCTGTCCAAAGGCGTGCTGAATATTGATACGGCTGTAACAGACACGTCAGGGGTATTCCGGTTCCTGGCATGGCCTGGATCATACCATCTGAAGGCATTCTATCATGGCACATGGCCACATGGTGCTGCCAATGCAAACGATGCGCTGTTGGTTATGAAGCACTTCGTTGGCCTGGACACTGTATATGGCATACATTGGCTTGCAGGGGATGTCAACGCCAGCCATAATCTTAGTACAACAGATGCCATGCAGATTGCGCAGCGTTTTGTTGGCATGATCCCTTCCTTTGCTGCAGGGGATTGGGCGTTCCTCGAGTATGACATCACCGTGGGCGGATCTCCGAAGAGCAGCACGAGTGTTACGATGGAAGGCCTGGTGTACGGGGATGCCAATGCGTCTTATACTTTCGGGATGAAGAAGGAGACCGGCCCAGGTTTGGTTAAAGACAATCCGCTGCAGGTTAAGCCCATGGAAAGTGTCATGATCCCTGTGCGAGTATCGCAGGCCGCAAGTATTGCATCTGCTTCGTTGAGTATACGATATGCAAGCCATAGTTTTGATATTGTAACTGTTAACTCTGAATCAAACCAGGGAAGCCTTGTGTTCAAAACTTCAGATGGGATACTCAGGATCGCCTGGTACGATATAGAAGAAAGCAATCTAGAACAGGCAGATGTCCTCTTCTGGATAACAGCAACAGTGAAACCACTTAGATTGAGAAGTTTGACTGAGCTATCTTGGGAGATTCTACCTGAAAGTGAATTAACCGGGTTCAATGGTAAAGCCCTGGATGTCGATCTGATGATCCCGGATCTGCAGTTGATGCCTTCGGGCTTGACCGTAGGTCAAAACAGGCCGAACCCATTTACGAAGATGACGGATATCGATTTCTTCATCTCTGAACCTGGGATGGTACACTTCGAGGTTATGAATCCGCTAGGTCAGCATATTGCAGTATTGGCACATGGTCAGATGGAAGCAGGCCGGCATGAGGTGAGCTTTGATTGCAGAAATTGCCCGCCGGGGGTATACTTCTACAGGGTTTCATTTACTGGAACAACTGAGCGTGAAGTCATTACCCGCCGGATGATCCTTCAATAGGTGTCGTAAAATCGTCTAAAAGGAGACGGTATATTGAGCAAAAAGCCACTGTTGATATTAGTTATCAGCGGTGGCTGCTCATTTATTGTTAAACATTTTCTTCGGCGCCGAAGTAGTCTATCAAACCGTGGATGGGAGATGGCAGGATTTTTAGAATATCCACATCCCTGTTGGTTGCTTCCTGGACTAACATCTCAGAAAACGCCCCTGCAACCCCACCAGCAATGCAAACCTGATCATGGGTTTGATACAGGGGCATGATCTGCCTGTCAAAGAAAAGATCAAAGCGGCGCATGATGAGGTCCTCAATGGCTGGATCGTGCATAGATTGCTGAAGAAACGCAGCATAACGGGCCAGTTCCTTACCTGGGTGCGCAGATTGATATATTTCACGGAGGATTTCATGCCTGCTCCGTGTTTCAAACAGGTGAAAATGATCAATTAGCGACTGGGGAAGGATATGGTGAAACACCTGAGCGAGCAGCTCCTTACCCAGGTCCGCGCCACTGCCTTCATCTCCCAGGATATACCCAAGCGAAGGACTTACTGCAATTAGCGAATGGCCTGACCATCTGGCTGCACTCGAGCCTGTTCCGAGTATGGCAATGATACCAGGCCGGGCACCCAAAGTGGCATAGGCAGCACCGGCGAGGTCACTCTGAACCTCGATCCGGGCATGTGGTAGAACACCCAGCAGCGCGTCCTTCATCATTTGCGACATGCTGTCGTGCAGGCACCCGCTCCCAAAGAACTTCATCCTGCATTGCGTGGAAGAATTGTACCATTCAACTACTTCATCAGGAATATACTGATGGATGCGGTCAATGTCGATGTGTCCCGGATGCATGCCCGGACCTTCGGCGTAATGCCGTTCATTATTCATACTCAGGGCCCAGCTCGTCTTGGTTGAGCCACTATCTGCAATGATAATCATATCGCGCAAAGGTATACAATAGAATATTTTTCACCGGATTAATCATATACCTTACTATATTTGTGGATATCAAAAAACCTCAACTGTATGAAGAAACTCAATTGGCTTTGGATAGTTCCACTGGTCGCGCTGATGGCCTTTTCCTGTACAAAGGCGGAAGAAGCAAAAAAGAAAACAACTGATAAACCGCTTGTATCCACAACACCAACACCCAGAAATGTCGTGCTGGAGGAGTTTACTGGAATCAAGTGTGGATATTGCCCTGACGGACACGCCATTGCGAAGAGCATTTACGATGCCAACCCGGGTCGCGTCGTCATCATCAACATTCATGCAGGTTCCTATGCCAATCCGAGTGCCGGACAGCCTGATTTCAGAACACCTTATGGTGATGCATTTGCTTCATTCGCCGGTGTGACCGGCTATCCATCTGGCATGGTGAACCGGGTACCTCCATCTGGAAGCGGCTCCCTGGCCATGGGACGCAACCAATGGACCGGATCTGCCTCAACCATTTTGGGTAGTGGTAACTCACCTGTTAATGTTGGGTTGTTATCCACATGGACTGAGACCACACGCACCCTCAAGATCAAGGTGGAATTGTATTTCACGGAAGCGCTGGGGGGCAATGGCAAGCTCAACGTGGCTTTCCTGCAGAGTGGCGTTATCGGTTACCAGGCCAGTGGCGGTGAAAATTATGAGCATAACCACATCATGCGTGAGATGATCACCGGTCAGTGGGGTGAAGAGATTACTGAAACTGCAAAAGGGAAGAAGGTGGTGAAGGAATATACCTATGTTGTTCCTGCTGAGTACAATATTGAAAACTGTGATGTGGTTGCTTTCGTGACGAATGCGGATAACAAGACCATCCATACCGGAATCAAGGTGGAAGCCAAGAATGGCAACACCTATGTCTCAAAATAGTTAATCCGGATGATGCTTTGAATAGGGGAGACGATCCAGGTCGTCTTCCCTTTTTTTTATTATACAGTTGATCTGGTACAATGAGCGCACATTTTCCCTGTCCCTATCCCTCTTCCTATCCCTCTTCCTCTCCCTCATCCTCACCCTGATTCCTTTGAGGGGAGAGGCTTTGGCTAAGGGTGGGAATAAGATGTTATAAACTGATACACTGGCATCACATTTACAAGACCATCCTGCAACTGAAAAGTATCCAGCTGGTCAAGTGTCAGAACATAACCCGTATTGAGTTTGAAGAAGTTCATTGCCTCCTTCAATCCATCAAGTTCACGTTTCAGGTTGTCATTCGTCAGCGATTGACATACCTGGATAAGAAATTGGCACTTGCGGTCTTTAAACACAACAAAATCACACTCATGGGTTTCACGAAAGTAAAATAACTCCAGTTTGT
>JAGNHN010000067.1 GCA_018001695.1 Lentimicrobiaceae bacterium | reverse complement strand
CAGAGTAGGCCGTATCGCAATCCAATCCTGTCGCAGTAACCATCAGCCGGTAGCGATGGGTGCCGGTAGTTGCAGTCTGGGACGCTGTTACTGTCAGTGTTGAACTGGTTGCTCCACCGTATGAAATCCCCGGTGGGGTATTATTAGTAGTATTGCTCCATGAACTGCCGTTGAAGTATTGCCACCTATGCGTCCTGCTTGGGGTTCCAAAATCCGTGGTGGCTGGTAGTGTGGTGTTTCCACCCCGACATATCTCTCTGTCAGGTGGTTGCCCCGTTACGCTCGGATCGGCAACAACCGTGACGGTAAAACAGGCGGAGGGGACGGTTGGGCAGATGCCGTTGAAGTCACCGATAAGTACCTGATAATAATAGGTCCCCGGGCTTAACGGCCCTGGCAGGTATATGCTGTCGTTTTCACCTGTGACATCACTCCAGGGCCCACTGCAATTGCCACTGCTTACCTGCCACTGATAGGTATAAACCCCTGAACCGCCACTGGTTGTGACAATCAATGGGGGTTCTGCGCCATTACATACAGTCTGGCTTGCCAGGTTGCGTGTCGATGTGATGGCGGTTCGATTAATGACAGTTACGGTGTCACGCAAAGTATCACAAATAGGGCCGTTAATGGTTGTCCAGATAAAGCGGTAAGTGCCCGGGACCGTTCCTGTGATAGAAGTTGTCGCTGACGTTGGTGTAACAATGAGTGGGGTATTGGGTCCGCTCAATGGTGACCATTGTCCACTGCCAACCGTTGTTGGCGTAGCAGCCATCACGAAACTGCTTGCATTGCAGTTATCCTGATCCGTTCCTGCATTGGCCGGTGTTGGGGATGCCCAGGTGGTTATATCCAGTTCATCAAAGGTTGAGCAATTGCCTGCAGCGATGGTCCACCTCAATGTATAGGTATTCGGCGACCCAGCCACCAATCCTGAAACAGTGGCATTGTATGTGAAGGAATCCGGCGCAAAGGTCACGCCATTCGGCCCGCTGATCAGTGTCCATTTTCCTGTGCCGCTGGTGGGTTCATTGCCGGTCAGCAGCGCAGATGTTGCATCACAATAAAACTGGTCCGCACCGACCAGGGCCTGGTTGGGTAAAGGTGTTACCGTTACCTCAACGGTATCGCTCTTAGGAGTACACGTGCCATTTGATATGGTATAGCGGAATCTGTAAGTACCGATGACAAACCCAATGACCTGTGTTACATTGGAATCAGGCTTCAGAATATTGGCTGTGTTTGGACCATTCACCTGCGACCAGAGCCCTGTACCCACTGCCGGAGCAGTAGTGCTCAGGATAAGTGGATCAAACTGGCAGATCTCAAAATCAGGCACAACAGAAGGTGTGGAAGGTTCTTCGTAGACGTTAATCAGCATGGTGTCGCGGGATTCGCAACTGGGCGTATTTGTTCTCCATTCCAGAACATACTGGCCATACCCCAGGAGGCTTATCGTTGCTTTGGGATCATTATTGTCTGGTGCAAATAGAGGTACCCCGCTGCCGGAGGGTTGTGCGATAACAGTCCATGTTCCGGTACCTGTGACGGGTGTCGTTGCATCCAAATTATATGCTGTAAGGTCGCAGAGGTTGGCATCAGGACCGGCAATGGCCGGGCTGGGGGTTTGGAAAACAGTGACGGCTACTGTGTCGCGGTTGGGGGTGCAGCCTGGCCCGTTCGAAACTGTCCAGATAAAGCGATAGGTTTCAGGGCTGCCACCTGATTGAGGTCCAAGATTTTGTATAGGTGTTTCCGGCAGGATGGGGGAGACGATGACCGGTGAAGGGCCGTCCCCATCCTGGTTGAAAAAGGTCCATGTTCCCTGGCCGATGACCGGGGTATCAGCGGCCATGATCACGAAGGTGTCACATAACAGACTAATATCGGGTCCTGCATTTGCCGGCGATGGTAAATCGTAATTCTCGATGCGAACCTGATCAGCATTGCTGCAGGCGCCATTGGATACTGTCCACTGGAATACAAAGGTTCCGATCGCATTGGAATCTGGTGTATAAACGGCGTTGAAAAGCGAAGAATCGTTAAAACTGCCCGTTTCACCGAAAGGGCCCAGGAGTTTTGACCATTGGCCGGTGCCAAACACGGGGGCTGTGGCGTTGAGCGCAATAGAACCTGCATCGCAAAGAAGCTGGTCAATGCCGGCACGTGCTGTGTCTGGTGGCTGATATAAGGTTAACCGCATGGTATCGATGGTCAGGCAGCCCGGAGCGGTTATCGTGTAGGTAAATTCATACACGCCAGAACTGCCGCTTCCCGGGCTTAGGCTGGAGGCAACAGCGGTGTTTCCGGAAGTAGGTGTGATCGTGGGATCAGGGGTACCTGCGGGTTTGGAAATCCATCCCCATGTTCCGGTACTGCCACCATTTCCACTCAGATTAATGGTTGTGATGGCTTCACAATAACTTTGATCAGCACCGGCATTGGCCCTGGGTACAACGACAATCACCACAGTATCAGTGGCTGGAGGACAGAATGCTCCTCCGAAGCTATTCCAGACGAACTGGTATGTTCCCATTACCATATTACTGACCAGGGCATTGTGGGCAGTTGGGCTGGAGAATGTTGGTGAATTGGGCCCGCTGTGAATGGTCCAAATCCCATTGGCGACTGAATCTGCACCTAAACGCACCCTGTTGGTGTCGCATAAACTGATATCTGGACCGGCATTCACGGGATCAGGCGCACTTGAGACGTTGACCCTGATCTGATCGAAGGAAAAGCAAGCATCGTTGGCAATAGTCCAACGGAAATCATAGGTGCCGGTGCTAAGACCTGAGATCAACACGGTGTCATTGGAAGGATCACTGAAAATGACGCCCCCACCCCCTGAAACCTGGGTCCATCCTCCTGTCTCACCGATCCCGGGAGTGTTTGCAGTGAGTGTAATGGAATTGCCGCATAAAAGGGTATCGTGACCGACCACAGCAGGTGTCACACTGCCGATAGTTACCATAACGGTATCCCTGGTTGGTGCGCATCCAAGACCTGCTGTGATGACCCATTCAAATATGTATGTACCGTTAATCAACCCGGTCACTTCGGTTGACTCATTATTATCGTCAACAATGTTAGCGGTATTAGGCCCACTAACCTGCGACCATGTGCCGGTGCCTCCTGCAGGATTATTGCCGGCCAGGAAGGTCGAATCTGTTCCCGTGATGAGGCACTGGTCCGGCCCGGCCTGGGACGCCACCGGACCCACCTGGTCATTGACAGTGATGTAGACGGTATCCGATTCTGATCCGCAACCATTGGATACTGTCCAGATAAATTCATATACCGTATTGTTGAGTATGCCGGTGACAGTGGCCTCCGGGTCATGGATGTCAGAAAATATTACTCCGGAATTCGGAGTAACAGACCATGTCCCTATCTCAAATATGAATTGCACAGGGTCGGCTTCCAATAATAGCGGACTATTACCGCAAACTGTCTGATCAGGGCCTGCGATGGAAGCGATAGGCACCTGGCTGGCGACGAGTATGGTCACATCATCGCAATTGACCGAACACATTGGTCCCCCTGACATACACCAACGGAAAACATAGGCGCCAGGCAGGAGATTCTCTACGATCAGTCCGGGGTCATTTGGATTGATGAGCGTGACCTGTGAAGGGCCGCTGACCAGCGACCAGGTGCCAATGAGTCCATTGAGATACAAGGCTGGGTCATTCCCGGCCAGTACAGTAGTGTCCACATTACAATTCAGGATCTGGTCTGTCCCGGCATTCGAAAGGGCAGCAGATTGAGAGGTTATCACCAGGACCTCATCGAATGCAATGGAGCAACCGTCGCCCAGACCTGTTGTTCGCCGCATCTGAACCACATAAGTGCCAATGGATGTCAGGTTCGATATATTTGCAGGCGAAGTGTTGTCCGTTGTCCAGTCTGTGGGATACGTGACTCCAATAATAGGAGGGCCACTGAGGATACGGTATTGGGTAATTCCTGAACCGCTCTGCACAAAAGGAACCTCGGCTGTGAATTCATTACAGGGGACAAGAATCGGTTTCTGGGTAATGGTTAGTGTTGGCGGGTTGTTGTTGTAGGAGACGACGACATTATCGCTTCGCGAACACCCGGTAAGACTGTTGAGAATGGTATACCGGAACGTATAGCTGGATGTGCCATTCAGTCCGGTTACCTGAGTTACCGGCAGGTTAGGGCTAACGATGGTAACCGTTAATGGTCCGCTGATGCGCTCCCATATGACGGTTTCATTCACATACAGTGGTGGTGTGCCGGATAATATAGTACTTGTACGCCCGTCACAAAATGTCTGGTCACTGCCGGCACTGGGTTCGGTGACAGACGCTGTCGGAGGCGGAACGGTGATGTCCACTTCATCAAATCCGGAAACACAGGGTCCTGTCACAGTCCACCTGAAGCGATAGATACCCTCAATCATATTGGTAACAGTGGTGGAATTACTGACAGGGTTGGTAATGGTAGGAAGGTTCGGCCCGGTGATAACGGTCCATGTTCCCTGCTGACCACTGATACCGCATCCTCCATAGGTACCGGCCAGGGTTGTAGACTGCACCGTGGAGTAACAATTACTTAAGGTATCATCCGGACCGGCAGAGACCGGGCTGACACCGCCCCGGTTGACAATGATCATGGTGTCGGTCGAGAAACAGCCATCAACTGTATCAGTGATGGTCCACACCAGGGTCGTGGGGCCACAGTTTGCTCCCGACAAGGAAAACAGCGAACCTGGTGAATCAGGAGTTGTGATCGTTACGCCCCTGTTGGTGCCAATTATGGACCAGGTTCCAACCTCATTTACACCTGGAGAGTTACCTGTTAACACACCAACATCCGTCCCGGGACAGGATATCTGATCTACGCCCGCATCAGCAACAGTAATGGCAGAAATATATTTAGTCACATCCTGATATACCAGTGAGCCGTCTGCGCATCTCGTTGATATTCTAAATATGTAAGTATTACCACCACTATACCCTACAACCTCCGAAATCAGACTGTCCGGATGCAGGATCAGAACAGCAGGGCCGCCAACCTGGCTCCATGTTGTAGCTCCCGAACCCTGGAACAATCCCGATTTCTGACCGAACAGAAACAATGGCTGATTCTCACAGACCGTATCTGGCACTCCGGCATTCACGGAACAGTTCTGCGCATTCAATTGATTCCAGTTCAATAAGGAAACAAATGAAAACAACAAAACAGGGAGATATCCGGAAAATGCTCGGATTCTTTCGATGAAACTTCTTGTGTGTGTATACATTGATAAAATATATTTGATAACGAAGTTAAACATGTTTTAATGGCATGGGGCTGTTTGGCAGCCATTATTGTCCCTTACCCTGACATGATACGCCCCGGTTGTCAGGTTTTCAATGGTGAAGGGAGATGGCCCGACATACGGATACGTGATACCATTGTCAATGGAATATCTGTATGGAGGAACACCTCCTGTAACGCTTATTGTAATACTCCCATCCTGTGCACTATAGCAGCTGATGTCTTTGATTGTCAATGTTCTTATCGGTGCCGGAAAAACATCAATGTTGACTGTATCCGTGGCAAGGCAGCCAAATAATCGCGTTATGGTGACGTGATACGTGTAAGTGCCTGATAATGTTGCATTGAATATTGGCTGGGCATGAGATGTGTCATGTAAGTAGGCAGCCGGTGACCAGCTATATGTGTATCCCGGATTACTAGCATTACCAAGCCTGATCCAGTCTCCCGCACAAACAGTTGTATCCGGGCGGGCATGGGGAAAATCAGTTTCCGGTGTGCCCGTGATGTCATCCCGTGAACATAAACAAACTGTAATCATATCGACTAACTCACGGTCTATAATGGCAAAGTACCTGCAGGTATTGGCGTATGCCGGCACCTGAAAAGTAGCAGCACAAATGCTGCTTTGACTGGTATTCAGCCCGCTGAATGGCAGGCTGCCAATAAACAGATCGGAACCAAAATCGAAGATATTGTTATTGTTTAGATCACTGTAAATATTAATGTATGCAGTTTGACCGGTTTTCATAGAAGCACCGGAATTGATAACAGTAACACTGAAGCTCACTGTTTCACCACCAATGCCATTCGGTAATGTAGCAATATCGAAAGAATTAAACTGAAAATCAGGCATATTCAGATTAATGTTTCCAGTGCTGCTGCCTGTCTGAACATCGACACTGCTGCAAAATCCACCTGGTTCAGTAACACAAGCGATACTGCCAAACTCATCCAGGGTTTGAAGAAATACCGGATTATTGCCGCACTGACCCTGGGAAGAATAATGCACTTCCAACGCATATTGCATGGCTGTACCCGAAGGAATTCCCGAAGGGATGTTAAGCTCAATCCTTTGATTACCACCTGGTAAAATGCTTACCCCATTGAAGGAAGGACAGTAAGGGTTGGAACTACATCCCAGACTGCCAGTTACATAATGCATTCCGGTTGGTAAAGTCAAATAGATCTTTCCATAATTACCTGTACTTCCTGCAACAACAATAGTTTCTATTCCAATGTGCACGCTTCCGTTACATTCGAGGTTTTGTAAAACGCTTATATTATTGGATGTATAGTAGGCTGGGGTAATACCGAAAATATTCACCGGCGGAGATTGCACGAGAAGACTGTTTCCGATGGCCGGTAGTCCGCATGGCCTCATTGCAGTCGTATTCAAGGTAAAACTGCTACCGGCGATGAAATCACAATCCGTAATGACCTGAAACCTGACGCCTATTTGTCTTTGCTCCGGGCTGGCACCACTCAGCGTCCCCGGTAATCCGGTTGCAGAAGGGTAGGAGGGATGGACTGTCAGGTCGTACTGAAAACGGTTTCCCGCAATGCTGGGAGTTATGGCTGTCCAATTTCCGGCACCTGCAGGGTATTCTGCCTGGATGGTATCACCCAGCGGTCTCATGCCTGCAGGTACGATGATGTTAAACAGATTATCGATGGTATTCCCTGCCTGTGCACAATTGATGAGATATTCGTACGATGCCGGTGTACAAAGGTCAATCATGCCTGAAGGGGAGCTAACCTCGATAAGGCTCACTTCAGAAATCTGCGGAACAAAATGAAGGAAGACCTGCGAAGCCTGGCATATATATGCAGAAGGATCAATAGGAAAACTGCCACAGTTCCATCCGGCCAATACCGCCAGGCTATCTGGCTGACAGGTGGAGTAGGTGAAGTCGATGCGGTAATCAGCCGTTGCACCGGATGCCAGACCAACAGCACTGATTTGGTACCATACACCGCCAGGATAAGGAATAGGTACCAGGGGTGTTAATGTAAACATATCCGTCACCTGTGTGATGCTGATTCCAGTTTTATTTGGTATGGCTATCCATGTATAAGGGGCAGTCACCAACGACGGGTTCGACAACCTGACGGTCCAGTTGTGTGAGGGCAGATAGGCCTGAACAGGTCCGGTTTGATCACTCAGGCTGAGTGATGCCTTCTGGGAGTGTATGAGATTCTCTGTTTTTCCAAGCAGGTTGCCCCTGTGTTCCGGTGGGTAAACAGCACGATCAGCCAACGCATAATAATAGTCTTTGATATAGACATTGTATGTGATCGGCTCTGCAGGCAGTGTGGCGCAGTTAGGCCGCATTGTGATTGGGATCGTCGCACCATAATCATTGGTAACTGTGATTCCGAGCGGGAGCCAGGTTCCATCGTTGACAAAGGTGTAAGTATTGCCAATCACTGATACGGGGGTGAGGTTTTGACTGAATCCACCGGTACCGTATGCTGCCGTGTAGTTGTAATTTGCTGAAACAAAGGTATATCCTGTGGGAATGATGACCACAACTGAATCGACCAGGAAGCCGGGTCTGAATTCATCCAGAAAAGCCCGCCCTGCTCCGCCAAACCGTCTGGCAAGGAAATTGGTAAGTCCCCCGGGGGCGTTGGCGTTACAGGAAAACATATTGCTGGGATTGTTGGCATTGGTGCGGGAAGTACCTGACAGGTACATTTCTGGCACGAACCGGTTGCAGGTGACATACAACCCATCAACGATGTTGTAGAAATACCAGTATCTGCCGGATTGTACGTCCTGCGTAGGCAGGTTGCTGG
Organism: Lentimicrobiaceae bacterium; assembly: GCA_018001695.1. GTDB lineage: Bacteria > Bacteroidota > Bacteroidia > Bacteroidales > JAGNHN01 > JAGNHN01. The sequence continues at coordinate 4,306 of JAGNHN010000067.1, read as the reverse complement.
CTGAAACTACGTAGCGGGAATAGGTATAGATACTGTCACCATCCAGGAGCCCGCCCACAGGAAGGATAGGGGTCAGGTTCCAGTCAATTTTCTGAATTCCACCCGCCGTACTATCCAGACTAAAGGAAGTGTGGGTTCCTGAAGATAGTTGCAGTCCTCCTCTCCAGATTTCATAATATAGTTCCAGGGGGGTAAGCTTATTCGTAAGTGGTGCTGCCGTTTGCCCCAGTTCGAGCCTCAGTCCTAAGGAGTCGGAAGCCAGGTATTGCCTGGCACTTCCTACAATTTGAATGGTATCCAGGTAGAGTGCCTTCTTCAGATCGAAGGCATTGATATTGCCGGCTATTTGCCGCGTTGTCATGCTGGCATTCGTCCAGCCGAGAGAATTATCAGTTCTGCGGATATCTGGAATGTAGGTAACTGGTCCGCCACTGCAGCTTCCCGGGCAGAGCGTAGCCATATTGAGGGTGGCAGGACAGATCATGGCACCCAGACAGATGCATCCTGTCGTGGTATCGTTAATCTGAATAATCTGGTAGGTCAGACTAAGCTCCCCGACATTGCCTCCAAGTGCGCAATCATAGACAAGGTCGATTTCAGTCCAGCCTTCCAGGTGGTTTGGAGATTGTATGAATACCGTATCATTCGACTGTGTGTAGCCCACAGCACTCGGTGTGTTGGCGTTATAATATGCTCCATTCGTCCATGTAGGATTGCCGGTTCCGGAGACAGACAGCCCGGCAGGGAGAACCATTTGCCACCGCCATCTTGTGTTCGCATTCCGGAACGGACTTGCATTATTGCCGAAAGCTGCACTCAGGCGTACCCTGAAAGGAATACCATTCACGATATTGGCGGGTGCATAGCCATTGGCGGTCCATCCACTTTCGGTCCAGCTCATCCCATTTCTCCGTTGCGTCGTAATGGGCGTGCCACCGCACATGGGTGTATATCTGATATCACCTGCCATGCCGGCATTCGTAAGGATATTTGTGCCACAGTTTGCATCGCAGTTCAGGAGGGCTTGGTAAGCAATCCTGACTGTATCTCCGGGTAGGATGTCATCAAAGTAGCCGTCTCCATCAACATCCTCTAACCCTCTTCCTGCGCCATCCGGGTCAGTGGTTAGCAGGTTGTTAAGGTCCATGACAAGAAACCCTGAAGTGTAATTACTGGCAACAGCTACGCCATTTATCGTGACATTGCCGAGGAAATCGTACGCGATAGTATGTAATGCCGATAAATTGTTGCTGGCATTATTTCCACCTATTCTGAGTCTGATACTATAAGCACTGGCGGCTATGCTGTCTCCGTTGCCTGCCCAGACGTAATAGGCATTGTAATTAACAAATCCGCCGCTTCCTGTGCCGCACATGTCTGTATGGCCGGGCGCGAGTGAGGAGCTGAATGCTGAGAAGTTGCCAACACCGGTTGACATGGATATGATACTGCTTCCTGCGGCGGATTGGCACCAATCCCCCGGTAGTGCTCCGCAACCCCAGCCTGTAAGGTAGTGGGTTGTTGCATCGCAGCGCATAACCTTGAAGTACTCCTGAAATTGCAGCAATTCCCCATTGGTAAAAAGGTTGTCAGGGCCTAGCTGGGCACCGCTGAGGGTGAAAAACAAAGTATCTCCAACCTGGGTGTGGGGATAGATGCGGCCATACCCGACCAGCCAAAGCGAATCCAGGCTGAGATTCCCACCGGTATAGCGTATGTAGAAATGCAATGCATCAGCCTGTCCAGTTGCTCCGTTCTGAATGGTAAAACTGCGGTTGTAGTGACCTCCAACCACCGTGTTTATCACAGCAGCAGGTTGATTAAAAGAGATCGAAGGATATTGGACATTATAGGTGTTTTGCGTTGTGTCGTCCTCAGTCATGGTACCGGCGCTTCCCCTGACGGTGATAATATCTTTGAATTTTCCACCGGATAGAGCATGGAAACGGGCAGCGCATCCTGCTTCCCTGGCGATGGTGAACTGAATGTACTCTGAAGCATAAAGCCTGGCTGGCGTGAGCACAAATCGCGGCGAAGTGGCAGATCCTCCTGCTTCGGCGATGTCGAGACCTGTAGAACCTCCCGTACGAAGCACGCTACCCGCAACATAACTAATTCCGGGTGGTAGATAGATAAAAATGGTGTCATTGTCAGATGAATCCGCCGCAATATCAATTCTTAGCGTCAGCAATCCTGTGCCCTCACATACTGTCAATGGTTCAGCTGCAGCAGGATATTGCACGGCGAATTGTGAAAATACTTGTTGATGGAGGAGTGATGTCAGGAAGACAAGAAGAATGAATGATCCTTTGGGAATGGCCATTCTATCCAAGAAACAGGCGGTATTCGCATTACCACCAGTTTTCATTTCTCCTGCTTTTCGACAAGGTAGTTCCATGGTTCTTCCCTCTCTGTTTTTTTTGACAAAAGAATGCAAGTTTTCTCCTTGATTAACTGAGGCACTGATACAAGGATCAAATACACAAGCATGAAGAACACCGACCCTTCAGTCAAGACACTACAGCAACATTCGTCCGGTGAGGTAGCCCGGAATCCGTGTGCTAATATAGAAATTATTCAATGGTCAAAATGTTATTAATAGTATTATTGTATTCATCAAGAAAAATTTGTATTCATTCTTTTAATAGCTTGAAATACAAATATATACAGAGCTTTAAAGTCATTTTTAAACATGTATAAATATAGATATGATTATTGTGTTTTGCTTTTTGCGCTGTCACGATGCCGTCATTCAATAAAGAATCCGCAGTGATAGTTGCATTAAATGCATGTGCCAGGATCAGTTAAACTTTGCCACCAGATGGCAGGGGAGAAGATCTGAACTAGAAGTTGAGCCGTGTTTATAATGGTTCAGCAGGTAGTAGGTTGTAAAGGAATTATTACATTTGCATCATATCGCGGGAATAGCTCAGTCGGTAGAGCATCAGCTTCCCAAGCTGAGGGTCGCGGGTTCGAGCCCCGTTTCCCGCTCAAAACAGGAAGAGGATCAGGAAGAGGATGAGGAACAAATCTCAACCACATCCTTATCCTCACCCTCATCCTCATCCTCATCCTCATCCTCCCCCTCATCCTCACCCTCACCCTCATTTTTTTTCCGTTTTACCTAGTCTCAAACGTCTATTTAGTAGCGAATAAATACCTATTAATGATGTTTGATTTTCAAAACTTTGAAATCTACCGTAAAGCCCGGGACTTTTATGGTATGATGCGTAAGTTAACCTCTGATCTGCGGCTCACGGATCCGGAGCGGGGGCAGTTACTGAGAGCATCACTAAGTATAGTCCTGAATATCGCAGAAGGAGCAGGCCGTCTGGGGGATCTTGACAAACGGCGGTTCTATGTTTTTGCCAGAGGTTCTGTTTATGAGTGTGTCGCTATTGCGGATGTACTCCTGGATCAGAAAATGCTCAATGATATCCAACACAGTGGCCTATGTTCTAAGCTAGAGGAATTGTCAAAAATGCTCTATGGTTTGATCCGAAACAGGAGCTAGGGAAGAGGAAGAGGACCAGTGTAAAGTTGAATTACTAACCCTCTCCCTCATCTTCACCCTCACCCTAATTATTTTTTGGCGGTAAAGCCAAAAAATAATTACTTTTGCGCTCCCATCTGGTGAGGTGGGTGAGTGGCTGAAACCAACAGTTTGCTAAACTGTCGTACTCGAAAGGGTACCGGGGGTTCGAATCCCCCCCTCACCGCTAGTTCTTTTTATGTTGCGGGGTATAGCGTAGTCCGGTTAGCGCGCCTGCTTTGGGAGCAGGAGGTCGTAAGTTCGAATCTTACTACCCCGACATCTTGGTTCCGTAGCTCAGCTGGATAGAGCAACAGCCTTCTAAGCTGTGGGTCCCAGGTTCGAGTCCTGGCGGAATCGCCCCTGGAAGCCGTGGGTGTCCTGCTCAGGGCTTTTTTCTTGAGGATATATGCGTCTGATCTTACCACCGGAAGATTCCGGCAATGCCTCTATGAATAGGATTTCCCTGGGAACTTCATGACGCTCCAGATGCAATCTGAAATCCGCCATCAAATCTTCGGTATCAAAAGGCTTACCTTCAATGACCAATACCACATGCTGTCCCAAACGTGCGTCAGGACCGGCCGTGATGTAATACCGTTGTGTAAGAAAACGGGCTATCTTTCCTGTTTTCCGCACATTTTCGGGACACCCATGTAAATCATTGTAAATCAGCATGTATTTATTATTTTTGGGTGTCCCGAAATAATAAGACATGTTCGTTCGCACCAAGTTGAACAAATCTGGAAGCACTAGCGTCCAGATAATTAGCAA
>JAGNHN010000021.1 GCA_018001695.1 Lentimicrobiaceae bacterium | reverse complement strand
AGATCATAAGAAGTTATAAGTTTTCAGCGACCAGCGATCAGCGATCAGCGATCAGTGGTCAGCGATCATCCGTAATTCGTAATTACCTGATTATCAATTCGTAATTCGTAATTCGTAATTCGTAATTCGTAATTCGTAATTGCCTGATTATTAATTCCTAACTCCTAATTCCTGATTCCTAATTGCCTCACTCCGGTTTCGTCACCACAAACGCCGTTCTTCGGTTCAAAGCGCGGCCTTCATCGGTGTCGTTGGTCGCAATGGGGCGCGATAGTCCATAACCCACAGCTTTCAATCTGGCGACAGGTATGCCATGATCGACAAGGTATTGAAGAACGGACTGGGCACGGTCTTCAGATAGCTTCTGATTGTAGGCAACGCTACCGACATTATCCGTATGGCCTCCTATCTCTATTTGAATGCCAGGATTTTCTCTCAGCAGCTTAACCAGGCGATCCAGCTCGGCCCTGGATTCAGGCAACAATGCATAGGATGCTGTCTCGAAGAAGACGTTGCGCATCACCACCTCCTGACCAACCTGGATGGGCTGAAGCGCCACATCCTTGAGGTAGGGATGTGCGATCTCGGTCGCTTCATCCAATTGAAAATGATCTGAATAGAAGAGGTATCCTGGTGCTGTGACATGCAATGCATAGGACCGGCCGGAGGGTATGGTCACCAGGAACTCGCCTGTCGCCGGGTCTGACCCTGCGCTGACTACCTGGTTGCCATTGCTAAGGTCCACGACTTCAAACACAGCTCTTAGGGGCAGACGTGTGAGCGCATCGAAGACGAAGCCTTTCATATAACTGACCGGGACAGGGCGAAATGCCTCATTCAGACGGAAGCGGTACATATCATAGCCACCTTCTCCACCTAGTTTATCTGATGAAAAATAGGCCCATTCACCTTTTGCATCCACGACCAGGGCCAGTTCATCGGAAACGGTATTGATGGGATACCCCAGATTCACGGGCTGCGACCATTTGCCATCCGGACCTTTGCGTGTCATAAAGAGGTCCATTCCGCCCATGCCGGGATGTCCATCGGATGCAAAATACAGGGTTTGACCATCGGGATGGATCAGTGGCGACATTTCCTGGCCCGGCGTATTGAGGGAATCACCCATGTTCACCGGTGTGCCCCATTTTCCATCCTCTCCAACGACAGCCACCCATAGATCGGATTTACCTTTGCCCCCTTCCCGGCTGCTCGCAAAAACAAGGGTTCGGTTATCGGACGACAGGCTGGGATGCGAGTCCCAGCGTGCGGAATTCAAGGGTGTTCGGGGATTCCGGGGCCGGGACCAGCCATTGTCTTCGCGGACTGCATAGTATATATCACAACTTCCTAAGCCGTCCCGCCGGTTGCATGCAGAAAAGAAAAGGTAGCGCCTATCGGCCGAAATGGTAAGCGCACCTTCGTTGCCTTCCGTATTGATGGGAGGACCCAGCGGGCGGGCCTGAAGAAAGAGATCCCCGTCAACCTCCGCACGGAAGAAATCCTCGACCAGAAGAGGCCGTCCATCAGGAAACCTTTGCTCGGATGGGTGTTTTCTGGTGAATAGCAGGAGGTTATTATCGGTTGTGATGGCATTCACATATTCATCATATTGGCTATTCACCAGGCTACCGAGGTTGAATGGTTCAAAAGGCACAGGGTTGGCCATGGCCTGGATGGCAAAAAGGCTGGATTTCAGCCCCAGTTCAGCAGCATTCCGGTCTGCAGGTTTGAGCTGCTGCCTTAGCAGAAACATCTCGTAATAGTCAGCGGCCCTGTCATATCTTGCAGCGGTGCGATGCAGATCTGCCGCTACCAATATCGCCCTGGGGTAAAAATCGGGATTCAGGGAAATACCCTTCTCGTAGGCCTGGAGCGCGCCGTCCTTGTCCTTCATATCCAGGCTGAGATCTCCCAACAGCATCCAGGCTTCTGTGAAACGTTCATCTTTCTGCACCGCATCTTCCAGGGCAGTCCGGGCCTGCTGGAACTGCCGTTGGCCATAGAGTTCCACCGCCTTTCTGTAGGAACGGGCGGCGCGGCTATCGGTGGTACTGAGGGTCTCCTGGGCCTGCGATGAAAGCCCTATGCACAATAAGGCACATAGCAGGCCAGCAACAACAGTATTGGAGAGGCTTATCTTCATTGTTTTTCCTGGATCAGCGCAGACCAGGTGGAAGAAGGATGTGTGATACGAACGAACACCATGTCACGGGTGGGTTTGGTATCCAGACGGGCTGCAAATGGGTTAATACCTTTGTTCAGTGTCAATGATTCTTTGTATAAAATATCACCTCTGAAGGTAATAACTTCAAGCAGGGCCAGCGTATTGTCCTCTGATATAATACTGCAGCCGAAGTTGTTCTCACCTGTCCATGCCGCATCCTCTATACGGATGCCGGAAGCACGCATGAGTTCTGTATCCAGTTTGGGATTGCGTGCAAGGTGATTTATGGGAATCAGGAAAGCTGAAGCCGGCATCACACCTGTCTTCTCTGTCGATATCAGCAGCGAGTCATTCCCTATCCAGGTGACGCCTTCCACCTGGCTGCCATCGATACCTTGCAGAATGACCCTTTTGCCCAGATCACTGTCCATGTTGCTCTTTAAAAAACCGGGCACAATATATAGGAAAGACCGTGCCCGGGCATATCCACACAGGACAAGCCAGTCATTTTCTGCATGGTAAGCCGCTCCTGTGACTAAACCGCCTGCCTGCAGAACACCAATAGGTTTCAGAAGGGTATCGGTAGATAAATCTTTAATTTCCAGCACATAGGTCAGATGGTCTTTGCGATTCTTGGTAAACAACATCAGCCGGTCTCCGATCCAGGTCATGGCTTCTATGTCACGGTTGTGACGGTTGCCGGGTGGATCCATGAACATCTCTCCCTGGAAGCGAAAAGTCAGGGTTTTCGGGGTCAGCGTAAGTATCCTTTTGATTTTCTTTGCCTTCGGAATGAAGAGAAGATCACGAGTATCTCTCACCCCCCGGTTATCGCCAAAATCACCAATAATGAAACCATCAGGCCCCATGGTAACCTCTTCCCAGTCGTTGTTGGCGACACCCTTTACCCTGATCCTGGATTTGATTTTCCAGGTTCCGGGTTCCATACCGTAGAGTATTGGTTTATTCTGGCTGTCGTTGATCGTCCAGACGATTCCATCGGTAAACGCCAATCCGGATGTTTCCTTGACGATGGCCGGCAGCGCAGGTCCGTACTGAATATACCTGAGGGTGTCAGGCTGAATGCCCTGGGCAATGACGATGCCACCTGCAAAGAGCATAAGAATTCCAAGTCCCAGTCCTCTATTGATTCTATGAGTTCCTGAGAAGGAAACCGGATGCGCCCTCATGAAGTGTGGGGATTAGGGTATACCTCTTTTCTATAGGCCCGCAGGGTATTGATTAGCAATCCAACCCGTGTCATTGGGCCGACGCCACCCGGAACGGGCGTGATCAGTGAAGTAAGGGGTGCCACTTCTTCAAAATCCACATCTCCGCGCAATGCATATCCACTTGTTCTGGTAGTATCCGGAATCCGGTGAATACCGACATCTATCACGACCGCACCATTTTTTACCATATTGGCCTTAACGAATTGCGGCACGCCAATGGCCGCAACCAGGACATCTGCAGTTCGTGTTATTTCTTCCAGGTTTCGCGTATAGCTATGGCATAATGTAACCGTCGCATTGCCAGGCTTTGCTTTCCGGCTGAGCAGGAGCGAAAGCGGGGTACCGACGATATTGCTCCTTCCGAGCACAACGCAGTGTTTACCGGAAATATCAATATCTGCTTTCTCGATGAGCTGCATGATACCAAAGGGGGTAGCGGGAAGGTAGGCTGGTTCATTCAGCAACATGCGACCGAGGTTGGCAGGATGGAAACCATCCACATCCTTGGCGGGGTCGATTGCATCGACGATGCGACTTACCTTAATATGTGCAGGTAGCGGCAACTGTACGATAAAGCCATCGATTTCGGGATCCTCGTTCAGAAACCTGACCACGTCCAGCAATTCTCTTTCTTTGACCTGTTCAGGGAGACGATATACAGAAGAAGTGAAGCCAACCTCATGACAGTCTTTCTCCTTGGCTGCGACATAGGTTTGCGAGGCGCCTTCTTCGCCGACCAGGATGGCGGCCAGGTGCGGGGGGCGCTCTTCCCGTTCAAGAATAGCCCGTACTTCTTTGGCGATACCTTCCTTGATCTCGTTGGCAATCTTCTTGCCGTCCAGTAGCTTTGTCATTTTCTCCGCATTTGTTTCATGCCGCGCATGGCATTCAGCACATTTGGCTTACCCCCGCCGGTCATCATTCTCATCATCTTCCTGGTGTCTTCAAACTGTTTGACGAGCTGATTGACTTCCTGCACAGTTGTGCCGCTGCCACTAGCGATGCGTTTCTTTCTGGATCCATTGAGCACCAAAGGATTGTGTCGTTCCTCTGGTGTCATCGAATGGATAATCGCTTCAATTCCCTTAAAGGCATCATCGTCGAGATCAAGGTCTTTGATGGCCTTGCCCATACCGGGAATCATGCCAACAAGGTCCTTGATATTGCCCATTTTTTTGATCTGTTTTATCTGGGAAAGGAAATCTTCAAAATTGAATTCATTCTTCGCAATCTTGCGCTGGAGCTGTCTTGCCTGATCGACATCATATTGTTCCTGGGCTTTTTCAACAAGCGTTACAATATCACCCATGCCCAGGATGCGGTCGGCCATACGTTGTGGGTAAAACACATCGAGGGCGTCCATTTTCTCTCCCAAGCCCACGAATTTGATGGGTTTTTCAACAACCGAGCGTATGGTCAGGGCCGCTCCGCCGCGTGTGTCACCATCAAGTTTCGTCAGCACAACGCCGTCATAATCGAGTCGATCATTAAAGGCCTTGGCAGTATTCACAGCATCCTGGCCTGTCATGGAATCCACGACAAAAAGCGTTTCCTGAGGTGCAACCGCTTTTTTTATGGATGATATTTCGTCCATCATCTGCTCATCGATGGCGAGACGTCCGGCTGTATCGATAATGACAACATTATGGTTATTTTCTCTGGCATGCTGAATGGCCGTGCGTGCGATCCGCACCGGATCTTTCTGGTCATCCATTGTAAAAACAGGCACTTCAACCTGTTGGCCCAGGACTTTAAGCTGTTCGATGGCTGCGGGTCGGTATACGTCACAGGCGACCAGCAGTGGGTGCCGGCCTTGTTTTCTTTTCAGGAGGCTGGCAAGTTTGGCTGAAAACGTTGTTTTTCCGGATCCCTGAAGACCAGCAATGAGGATCACCGCAGGATTTCCCTGGATATTGATATCTGACTTACCGCCGCCCATCAATTCAGCCAGTTCATCCCGTACAATTTTGACCATCAACTGGCTGGGTGAGATGGCTGTCAATACATTCTGTCCTAAGGCCTTTACTTTTACATCTTCGGTAAACTGTTTGGCAATCTTGTAATTCACATCCGCATCCAACAGCGCTTTGCGTATATCTTTCAATGTTTCAGCAACATTGACTTCAGTGATATATCCCTGGCCCTTTAATAATTTGAACGCTCTTTCAAACCTTTCGCTTAAATTCTCAAACATAATCAATGATATCTGGGTAGATCAACTTCCGGGTATGCCATATATCCGAGGGTGCAAAAGTACAAAAAAAGCCCGCGCTGTTTCCGGGAGCCTCTCCGGAGGTCTTTCAAAAAAAAACTGATCAGAGAGGGTTACTTTTTCCATGATTTTGGTATTAAGCTATAGAGCCTGATTGATGGCCGCATTTATTTTTATTGGATAATGTGGTTTTTTATCAACATGGAATGTGGTTAGAATAAAGTTATTAATTGACGGGCCGGGATTTGGTGTTAATTACTTTGGGTGCATTCACTGATATTGTTTGTGATAGGCCCTTTTAAGTTTTACCTTTGTTTGTGGAGTTTTTGAGGAAATTTCACGACTTCCGGACCAGCAATGGTTTGAGTTTAGTCACTGTAATTCAACGGCATATGAGGAAGAACGACTCCTTGTTCAACATTCTGTATTCAATTAAAAATCAAACACATACACAAAAAACCACGCGTATGAAGACTTCTGTACAATTTGGGGCAATGCGCCTGTCCCTGAGTCTCTTCATGGTGTTAATTCTCGCCCTGGGCCAGGCAAATGCCCAGGTTGACATCAGAGAAAGTTTTGAAGATGCTGTTTTTCCGCCATCAGGGTGGACAGAAACAGGAAGTGGTTCCTGGATGCGTGTCAGTGCGGCCAGCGGCTACCCTTCCAACACGGGTGGTTTTTCGGCCTATTGTAACGGAGCAGGATCCTACCTCATCACCAAGCCTGCGCTGGTAAACCCATTAGACATACTCAGTTTCTGGTACCGGGCTGAATCTCCCGCACATCCACAGAACCTGGATGTCCTTATCGGCACCAATCCGGCGCTTTTGACGGATACGCTATACCGCATCAGCAACAATACGAATTATGCCTATACCCTGGTGGAGGTTCCCCTTGCGGCTTATACAGGGCAGGTAGTTTACATCGCCTTTGTGGGGCAAAGCGGCGCAGGCGCCATCTTCGATTACGGCATCCTGCTGGATGATGTTAAAGTCTATGGACTACCGGATTGTGCCACCCTGAGCTCCCCGGCCAACGGAGCGGTCAACGCACCTGTAACGGCCGTGCTTGGCTGGAATGCAGCGCTGGAGGCTGCAGGATACCGTGTGTACCTGGGCACCAACAATCCTCCTGATAATATCCTGAATGGTGTCGATATGGGAACGGCCCTCAGCCACGCCCCTGTCCTAAACTACAGCACGACCTATTATTGGCGGGTTGAGCCCTACAACGCTATCGGAGCGGCCAATTGTGCCGTCTGGTCGTTTACAACCGGCGCTGATCCTGTGATCCATGCTTTCCCATGGGTTGAAGAATTCAGCATATGGCCTCCGGCGGGTTGGGATCTGAGTGGCGGGGCACGGAACTGGGCACCTTATGGTGGAACAGCAGCCTATTGCAATTTCTGGAACTGGCCCAGCGGCACCGCCGTGATGACAACACCCATGCTGGACCTGAGCACCGATGGCATGCTTAAGTTCAAATGGAGCCATCTCCCCTTCCCGTCTGCAAATGATAAATTAGAGGTAGCGATCACCGAGAGCGGCTCCGGCGTGTGGAACGTGCTCTGGGAAAAGTCAGGCAATGACCTGAACTCCCTTGATGGCGCAACCAGCCTGATGCCTGGTACTTATAAGCAGGAAACCATCTCCATTCCGGTCGCTTACACGGGCAAGACAATACAGATCCGTTTCAGCGGCACATCCGGTAATGGCAATAACCTTTTCCTCGATCAGGTGATGGTTGAATTCGATCCTTTCCTGAGCGTTACCGCTGAGTCGATCAACCTCTGTTTCGGAGAAACCGGCACGCTGGAAGCTATTGCCAGGGGTGGGCAAAAACCGTATATCTATTCCTGGACGCCTGCTACCGGGCTGGGGCAGCCCAGTGCGGCCATCACTTCAGCAGCACCTGCTTCAACCACCACCTATAACGTGGTTGTGACGGATGCATTGGGCAGCACTGCCTTTGCTTCAGCAACCGTCAATGTCAACCCGGTATTAAATGCTGCTGCCTTTTACAATACGACAGTATGCTATAATAACCTTACACAGTTGTATGCAACAGCCACAGGTGGCACAGCTCCCTATACCTATCAGTGGAGCAATCCGGGCAGCATTTCAGATCCGGCCAGTGCAAGTCCATTTGTATTCCCTTCTGTACCAACGGTGTACGATGTGACCATTACGGATGTGCAGGGTTGTCAGGCCAGTGCTTCTGTCCAGGTTGATGTGGTAGCAACGGCATCAGCCAATATTTATCCCGTCAATCCTGAGATATGCGCCGGCGACATTATCCGTCTGACGGCCACCGGTGGCACTACCTACCAGTGGAGCTCGATACCGGCAGGATTCAATTCAACACAGGCCAGTCCTTTCGTTTATCCGTTGGTCACAACGCAGTACATCGTAAAAGTGACCAGCGCCTGTGGTATCGCTTATGATACCACAACCGTCACGGTGCATCCTTTGCCTGTGGTCACTTTCGCACCGCTTGCAGGGGTATGCGTCAGTGCATCGCCCTTCGTATTGACCGGTGGTAGTCCTGCCGGCGGGATATACAGCGGGCCGGGGGTTTCCTCAGGTATGTTTATCCCGGCGATTGCCGGTGCAGGCCTGAAAACCCTGACCTATACCTATACTGATTTGCTGGGTTGTACCAACAGTGCCACTCAGACCATCATGGTGAACCCGTTGCCAGTGGTTTCCTTCTCGGGACTGGCAGCCACCTACTGCGTGAACAACGCACCCGTGATCCTGACAGGCAGCCCGTCTGGCGGCACCTTCAGTGGCAGTGGCATCTCAGGAAATATCTTTGACCCAGCCCTGGCCGGAGCCGGCATCCATATCATCACCTACACTTACACAGATGGTAATGGCTGCACAAATGCAAGCACTCAAAACGTAACCGTCTATGAGCTGCCGGTGATCTCCATCATTAACCTGCCAACCACCATCTGTATCACAGATCTCCCGGTTAACATTGTTGGCAGTGCTGCACCGGGTGGCAGTTTCAGCGGCCCAGGCATCACGAATCTGGGTAGTGGCGTGGCTTTGTTTAATCCTATCCCAGCCGGATTGGGCACAAAGACCATCACATACACCTACACAGATGTGAATGGCTGCACAAATTCCGTAAGTCAGAACATCACCGTTCATCCTGCTCCCAATGTCACTTTCTCAGGTCTCGCCCTGAGTTATTGCGGCAATGCGGCTCCGGTGACCTTAACCGGGAATCAGGCTCCCTTCGGGACCTTTACAGGACATGGAATTACCGACCTTGGTAATGGAACAGCCATCTTCGACCCGGCAGTTGCCCTGACATATTTCGCATTCCTGAATAAGCATGAGATTCGTTATACTTATACCAGTCCGGTCGGCTGTACCAATTATTACAGTCTTTTTGTTACCGTTCATCCTGTACCAACCATCAATGCCGGACCTGATCAGACCATTTGTCTGGGCAATGTCGCACAGCTTAATGCCATTCCGGGCGGCGGCACACCTCCCTACAGCTATGCATGGAATAACGGTGCATCCCTGAGCAACCCAGCCATCCGGAATCCCATTGCATCGCCCATTGTAACCACCACCTACACCATTACCATCAGCGATGCCAATGGTTGCCAGAACACAGACGATATCACCATCACGGTCAATGACCCTGTTGCTAGGGTTACCGATGACACAACATGTCTTGGCACAGCCATAATGCTACAGGTAATCCCAAGCGGTGGCAGCGCACCTTATACTTATATCTGGAGCCCTGTTGCCGGGCTTGACAATCCCTTTATACAGAACCCAATAGCCAATCCAGCTACTGTGGGGGTGCATGTTTATAGCGTCACCATCACGGATGCCATCGGCTGCAGCGGATCTGCATCTCTGAACCTCACAGTTCTTCCCATTCCGCTGGCATTCAATGTTACCGGAGGTGGTTCTTACTGTGCACCGGGCGCCGGTATTGCTGTAGGACTTGATAATTCAGAGACCGGCGTCGATTATGAACTGTACCTTGACGGCCTGGCCACCGGACAGATTGTGAGCGGAACGGGTAGTCCTATTTCCTTTGGGTTGCAGCAAACCGGAGGCCTTTACACTGTGGTTGGAACACTGTTATCAAGCGGCTGCCCCCTGGAGATGAATGGATCCGCCACCGTGATCGCCTATCCAACCCCCATCGGATCGGCTACACCTACAGTGCAAACCGTTTGTTCTGATGTGGCTATAACCACAATCGTGCTGGGAACAACCAATAATGTGACCGGTACTACCTTTGCCTGGACCCGTGACAATACTGCCAATGCTACCGGTATTCCTGCCAGTGGAAGCGGAAATATCAGTGGCATCTTCAATAATGTGACAGGCATCGTACAAACCGTCACTTTCACCGTTATACCAACCAGTCCGGACGGATGTGTTGGCGCTCCCTTTACAGCGGTTGTCAATGTCAGACCTGAACCGCTTGGCATCGCCACACCCGCGAATCAGACTGTGTGTTCTGATGTACCCATTGCAACGATCGTGCTTTCAACCAGCAACAACCTCGCAGGGACCACTTACGCATGGACCCGTGACAACAACGTCGATGTTACAGGAATGGCTGCAAATGGAACAGGTGACATCAGTGGTGCCTTAAACAATGTAACTGGGGTTGACCAGGTTGTCACCTTCACGATCACCCCAACCAGTGCTGATGGCTGCCAGGGTGATCCTTTCACAGCAACTGTTACCGTGCATCCGGAGCCTGTTGGCGTTGCCACACCGGCTGCCCAGACCGTTTGTTCGGATGTCACTATTACCACAATTGTGCTATCAACCAGCAACAACCTGGCAGGGACCACTTACGCCTGGACACGCGACAATACCGCCAATACCACCGGCTTACCAGCCAGCGGCACGGGCGACATCAGCGGCAGCTTCAATAACGTAACCGGAACCGATCAGTTGGTGACCTTCACCATCATCCCGACCAGTGCTGATGGTTGCCTGGGTGATCCTTTCACGGCCACCGTAACCGTACATCCGGAGCCTGTAGGCGTTGCCACACCGGCTGCCCAGACCGTCTGCTCTGATGTAGCTATCACAACCATTGTACTGACCACCAGCAACAATCTGCCTGGAACAACCTACGCATGGACCCGCGATAACCTGGTGAATGCAACCGGATTCCCGGCCAGCGGAACCGGCAATATCAGCGGCATATTTAACAACGTTACAGGCACAGATCAGGTGGTGATCTTCACCATCATCCCGACCAGTGCCGATGGTTGCCTGGGAGATCCTTTCACAGCAACCGTTACCGTACATCCGGAACCTGTAGGCGTTGCCACACCGGCTGCCCAGACTGTCTGCTCTGATGTAGCCATAACCACCATTGTGCTTTCAACAAGCAACAACCTGGCAGGAACTACCTATGCATGGACCCGTGACAATACCGCCAATGCCACCGGCTTCCCGGCCAGCGGAACAGGCGATATTAGCGGTGTATTCAATAACGTTACAAGCACAGATCAGGTGGTGACCTTCACCATCACCCCGACCAGTGCCGACGGTTGCCTGGGTGATCCTTTCACCGCAACTGTCACCGTACATCCGGAACCTGTTGGCGTTGCCACACCGGCTGCCCAGACTGTCTGCTCAGATGTGGCTATCACAACCATTGTGCTGACCACCAGCAACAACCTGCCTGGAACAACCTACGCATGGACACGCGATAACGTGGTGAATGCCACTGGCATTCCGGCCAGTGGAACAGGCGATATCAGCGGTATATTGAATAATGTCACCGGAACCGATCAGGTGGTGACCTTCACTATTACCCCGACCAGCGCTGATGGTTGCCTGGGTGATCCTTTCACGGCCACAGTAACCGTACATCCGGAGCCTGTAGGCGTTGCCACACCGGCTGCCCAGACTGTCTGCTCGGATGTTGCTATCACCACCATTGTGCTTTCAACAAGCAACAACCTGGCAGGAACCACCTACGCCTGGACCCGTGACAATACTGCCAACGCCACAGGATTCCCGGCCAATGGCACAGGCGATATCAGCGGTGTATTCAACAATATTACAGGCACAGATCAGGTGGTGACCTTCACCATCATCCCGACCAGTGCCGATGGTTGCCTGGGTGATCCTTTCACTGCTACTGTCATAGTACATCCGGAACCTGTAGGCGTTGCCACACCGGCTGCCCAGACAGTATGCTCTGATGTAGCCATCACCACCATTGTGCTTTCGACCAGTAACAACCTGGCAGGAACTACCTATGCATGGACACGTGACAATACAGCCAATGCCACCGGCTTCCCGGCCAGCGGAACTGGTGACATCAGCGGTAGCTTCAACAATGTCACCGGAACCGATCAGGTGGTGACCTTCACCATCATCCCGACCAGTGCAGATGGTTGCCTGGGTGATCCGTTCACCGCCACCGTAACCATACATCCGGAGCCTGTAGGCGTTGCCACACCGGCTGCCCAGACTGTCTGCTCGGATGTTGCTATCACCACCATTGTTCTTTCGACAAGTAACAACCTTGCAGGAACCACCTACGCATGGACCCGCGATAACCTGGTGAATGCCACCGGATTCCCGGCCAATGGCACAGGCGATATCAGCGGTGTATTCAACAATGTTACAGGCACAGATCAGGTGGTGACCTTCACTATCATACCGACCAGCGCTGATGGTTGCCTGGGAGATCCTTTTACAGCAACTGTAACCGTACATCCGGAGCCTGTGGGCGTTGCCACACCGGCTGCCCAGACTGTCTGCTCCGATGTAGCCATCACCACCATTGTGCTTTCAACCAGTAACAACCTGGCAGGAACTACCTACGCCTGGACCCGTGACAATACCGCCAATGCCACAGGCTTCCCGGCCAGTGGAACAGGCGATATCAGCGGCAGCTTCAACAATGTTACAGGCACCGATCAGGTGGTGACCTTCACCATCATCCCGACCAGTGCCGATGGTTGCCTGGGTGATCCTTTTACAGCAACTGTAACCGTACATCCGGAACCTGTAGGCGTTGCCACACCGGCTGCCCAGACCGTTTGTTCGGATGTCACCATTACCACAATTGTGCTATCAACCAGCAACAACCTGGTTGGAACTACTTATGCCTGGACACGCGATAACATCGTCAATGTTACCGGAATGGCAACCAGTGGAACAGGCGATATCAGTGGTGCATTAAATAATGTAACCGGAACCGATCAGTTGGTGACCTTCACCATCATCCCGACCAGTGCCGATGGTTGCCTGGGTGATCCTTTCACGGCCACAGTAACCGTACATCCGGAGCCTGTAGGCGTTGCCACACCGGCTGCCCAGACAGTTTGCTCGGATGTTGCTATCACCACCATAGTGCTCACCACCAGCAACAACCTGGCAGGGACAACCTTTGCCTGGACCCGCGACAATACGGCTAACGCCACCGGCTTCCCGGCCAGCGGAACCGGCAATATCAGTGGCATATTTAACAACGTTACAGGCACAGATCAGGTGGTGATCTTCACCATCATCCCGACCAGTGCCGATGGTTGCCTGGGTGATCCTTTCACAGCAACCGTTACCGTACATCCGGAGCCTGTAGGCGTTGCCACACCTGCTGCCCAGACAGTATGCTCTGATGTAGCCATAACCACCATTGTACTTTCCACAAGCAACAACCTGGCAGGAACTACCTATGCATGGACACGTGACAATACCGCCAATGCCACCGGCTTCCCGGCCAGCGGAACAGGCAATATTAGCGGTGTATTCAATAACGTTACAAGCACAGATCAGGTGGTGACCTTCACCATCATCCCGACCAGTGCCGACGGTTGCCTGGGTGATCCTTTCACGGCCACGGTAACCGTACATCCGGAACCTGTAGGCGTTGCCACACCGGCTACCCAGACTGTCTGCTCAGATGTGGCTATCACAACCATTGTGCTGACCACCAGCAACAACCTGCCTGGAACAACCTACGCATGGACACGCGACAACCTGGTGAATGCTACCGGCATTCCGGCCAGTGGAACAGGCGATATCAGTGGTGTATTGAATAATGTGACCGGAACAGATCAGGTGGTGACCTTCACCATCATCCCGACCAGTGCTGATGGTTGCGTGGGTGATCCTTTCACAGCAACGGTGACCGTACATCCGGAGCCTGTAGGCGTTGCCACACCGGCTGCCCAGACAGTTTGTTCAGATGATGTGATCACCACCATTGTGCTTTCAACCAGCAACAACCTGGCCGGGACAACCTTTGCCTGGACCCGCGACAATACAGCTAACGCCACCGGCTTCCCGGCCAGCGGAACCGGCAATATCAGCGGCATATTTAACAACGTTACAGGCACAGATCAGGTGGTGACCTTCACCATCATCCCGACCAGCGCCGATGGTTGCCTGGGAGATCCTTTCACAGCAACCGTTACCGTGCATCCGGAGCCTGTAGGCGTTGCCACACCGGCTGCCCAGACCGTATGCTCTGATGTAGCCATCACCACCATTGTGCTTTCGACCAGTAACAACCTGGCAGGAACTACCTATGCGTGGACACGTGACAATACAGCCAATGCCACCGGATTCCCGGCCAGCGGAACTGGTGACATCAGCGGTAGCTTCAACAATGTCACCGGAACCGATCAGGTGGTGACCTTCACCATCATCCCGACCAGTGCAGATGGTTGCCTGGGTGATCCTTTCACGGCCACAGTAACCGTACATCCGGAGCCTGTAGGCGTTGCCACACCGGCTGCCCAGACTGTCTGCTCTGATGTGGCTATCACAACCATTGTGCTGACCACCAGCAACAACCTGCCTGGAACAACCTACGCATGGACCCGCGATAACCTGGTGAATGCTACCGGCATTCCGGCCAGTGGAACAGGCGACATCAGCGGTGTATTGAATAATGTCACCGGAACCGATCAGGTGGTGACCTTCACCATCATACCAACCAGCGCTGATGGTTGCCTGGGAGATCCTTTCACAGCTACTGTTACCGTACATCCTGAGCCTGTGGGCGTTGCCACACCGGCAGCCCAGACCGTATGTTCCGATGTAGCCATCACCACCATTGTGCTTTCGACCAGTAACAACCTGGCAGGAACTACCTACGCCTGGACCCGTGACAATACCGCCAATGCCACAGGCTTCCCGGCCAGTGGAACAGGCGATATCAGCGGCAGCTTCAACAATGTTACAGGCACCGATCAGGTGGTGACCTTCACCATCATCCCGACCAGTGCCGATGGTTGCCTGGGTGATCCTTTTACAGCAACTGTAACCGTACATCCGGAACCTGTAGGCGTTGCCACACCGGCTGCCCAGACCGTTTGTTCGGATGTCACCATTACCACAATTGTGCTATCAACCAGCAACAACCTGGTTGGAACTACTTATGCCTGGACACGCGATAACATCGTCAATGTTACCGGAATGGCAACCAGTGGAACAGGCGATATCAGTGGTGCATTAAATAATGTAACCGGAACCGATCAGTTGGTGACCTTCACCATCATCCCGACCAGTGCCGATGGTTGCCTGGGTGATCCTTTCACGGCCACAGTAACCGTACATCCGGAGCCTGTAGGCGTTGCCACACCGGCTGCCCAGACAGTTTGCTCGGATGTTGCTATCACCACCATAGTGCTCACCACCAGCAACAACCTGGCAGGGACAACCTTTGCCTGGACCCGCGACAATACGGCTAACGCCACCGGCTTCCCGGCCAGCGGAACCGGCAATATCAGTGGCATATTTAACAACGTTACAGGCACAGATCAGGTGGTGATCTTCACCATCATCCCGACCAGTGCCGATGGTTGCCTGGGTGATCCTTTCACAGCAACCGTTACCGTACATCCGGAGCCTGTAGGCGTTGCCACACCTGCTGCCCAGACAGTATGCTCTGATGTAGCCATAACCACCATTGTACTTTCCACAAGCAACAACCTGGCAGGAACTACCTATGCATGGACACGTGACAATACCGCCAATGCCACCGGCTTCCCGGCCAGCGGAACAGGCAATATTAGCGGTGTATTCAATAACGTTACAAGCACAGATCAGGTGGTGACCTTCACCATCATCCCGACCAGTGCCGACGGTTGCCTGGGTGATCCTTTCACGGCCACGGTAACCGTACATCCTGAGCCTGTGGGTGTTGCCACACCGGCGGCCCAGACTGTCTGCTCAGATGTGGCCATAACCACCATTGTGCTGACCACCAGCAATAACCTGCCTGGAACAACCTACGCATGGACCCGCGACAACCTGGTAAATGCAACCGGCATTCCGGCCAGTGGAACAGGCGATATCAGCGGTATATTGAATAATGTCACCGGAATAGATCAGGTGGTGACCTTCACCATCACCCCGACCAGCGCCGATGGTTGCCTTGGTGATCCTTTCACGGCCACAGTAACCGTACATCCGGAGCCTGTAGGCGTTGCCACACCGGCTGCCCAGACTGTCTGCTCGGATGTTGCTATCACCACCATTGTGCTTTCAACAAGCAACAACCTGGCAGGAACCACCTACGCCTGGACCCGTGACAATACCGCCAATGCCACCGGCTTCCCGGCCAATGGCACAGGCGATATCAGCGGCATTTTCAACAATGTTACAGGCATCGATCAGGTGGTGACCTTCACCATCATCCCGACTAGTGCAGATGGTTGCCTGGGAGATCCTTTCACAGCAACTGTTACCGTGCATCCGGAACCTGTCGGCGTTGCCACACCGGCTGCCCAGACCGTTTGTTCAGATGATGTGATCACCACCATTGTGCTTTCAACCAGCAACAACCTGGCCGGAACCACTTATAGCTGGACACGCGACAATCTCCTGAATGCTACTGGCATTCCGGCCAGTGGCGTGGGCGACATCAGTGGCATCCTGAATAACGTGACCAGCAGTATGCAAACCGTGATATTTACCATCACGCCTGTAAGTGCCGATGGTTGCACAGGTGATCTGTTTACGGCTGTTGTCAATGTAAACCCCGAACCTATCGGAGTGGCAGCACCTGCTCTCCAGACCGTTTGCTCCAGTGTTCCCGTAACCACGGTTGTTTTCTCAACCGTCAACAACCTTCCCGGATCGACTTTTGCATGGGTAAGAGATAATACAGCCAATGTCACGGGCATGCCTGCCAGCGGCAGTGGAGATATCAGCGGCACCCTCGTTAATCTTACCGGCGTTATTCAGACAGTTACCTTCACGGTAACGCCCAGCAGCGCCATCGGATGCGCAGGTGATCCCTTTACAGTCGTTATCGTTGTTGAGCCTGAACCCTTTGCCTATAACATCAATGGTGGCGGGTCCTTCTGTGCAGGAGAGATTGGCGTAGTGGTCGGACTTGATGGTTCACAGATTGGAAAACTCTACCAGCTGATGATTGACGGCGTTCTCAGCGGTCCCCTCGTTGGTGGAACCGGCTTCGCTGTGACATTTGGTTACCAAACCACAGGAGGCGTTTACACCATCCTGGCCACCGATCCAGTTAACGGCTGCACCAGCATCATGAATGGAAGTGTCACGGTTACTGTGAATCCGCTGCCGGCTGTGTACGCAATGATTGGTGGTGGCGCCTATTGCAGTGGTGGAGCAGGTGTTGATGTCGGTCTGGCCGGTTCAGATCTGGGTGTTGACTATACACTCTACCTATATGGTGTCAATACAGGACTTACCGTGAGTGGAACCGGAACGGCCATCAGCTTTGGAAATCAAACCCTTACAGGCACTTATACTGTTGGTGCCATCAATGTGACCACCGGTTGCCAGCAGATGATGGGCGGTTCAGTGACCGTCACTATCAGTCCCAAACCCATCGCCTTCAATGTGACAGGTGGTGGCAATTACTGTACAGGTGGTCCTGGGGTCGTAGTCGGCCTGGATTACTCTGAACTCGGAGTAGATTATGAGTTGATCCGTGATGGAAGCAATACCGGTATTATCGTAAATGGCACTGGTTCAGCTATTTCTTTCGGACTGCAATTACTACCCGGCAATTATACGGTCTTCGCTACCAATACGACCAATCTTTGTTCCAGCATTATGAACGGTAGTGTTAACATTGTCGTTAATGCATTACCCGTTCCTTACAATGTTAACGGAGGTGGTTCATATTGTGCAGGCGGCATCGGTGCTACGGTTGGACTGGATAATTCCCAGCCTGGTGTCGACTACGAGCTCTACCTGGATGGTTTCCCAACAGGTCAGGTGATATCCGGCACAGGGGCAGCCATTAGTTTTGGCTCACAGACCCTGACTGGCACATACACGATCGTTGGTACTATCGTGGCGACCGGTTGCATCAACACGATGTTGGGCAATGCGCTGATCACCCTCTTCCCGGCACCTGTCGTGTATAATGTCACCGGTGGTGGAAGCTACTGTGCTGGTGGCGCCGGCGTTGTTGTTGGTCTCGATGGTTCGCAGACTGGTATCGATTATGAACTATTGCTGAATGGATTACCAACCGGTGTTATTATCTCAGGAAACAACAGTCCGGCCAGCTTCCCGCCGCAGACGGCTGCTGGAATCTATACTGTAATGGCTACTGACACAGCTACTTCCTGCCAGATCATGATGACCGGAAGTGCTGTTATCAGCATTGATCCACTGCCGATTGCCTTTATCGTGAGCGGCTCCGGATCCTACTGCGCTGGTGGCAGCGGTTTTGCTGTTTCACTCAGTGGTTCTGAGCCAGGCATTGTTTATACCCTTTGGCTGGATGGCGTTGCTACCACCCAAGCTGTTGGTGGCACAGGTAGTCCGGTGAACTTCGGTCTGCAGACGGCAGCAGGCACATATACAGTATCTGCTTTCAATCCATTTACCGGTTGCACCAATCTGATGACCGGAAACGCCGTGATCACGGTATGGCCATTGCCTGTAGCATTCAATGTGACGGGTGGCGGCGTATTCTGTGGAGGTGGCACCGGTGTTGCCGTCGGGCTTGACGGATCAACTGCCGGAATCCTGTATCAGCTCCAGGTTGATGGCGTTAATACGGGAAGCGTTGTCGGCGGAACCGGCTCTGCCCTGAGTTTCGGATTGCAAACTCAGCCTGGTGTTTACACTGTGATAGCTACCGACCCCATAACGAATTGTACGGAAGACATGATCGGAAGCGTGACCGTCACCGTCAATCCACTCCCGCAGGTGTTCACAGTCCTGGGCGGTGGCCATTACTGTGCCGGAAGTACGGCACCTGCCATCAGCCTCAGCGGATCTGAGATCGGAATACAGTACATCCTTTATCTCAGTGGTGCGCCTACACCCAATATCCTCACCGGCAACGGAAGTGCCCTGAGCTTTGGACCACAGGCGATCCCAGGTATTTACACAGTAAAGGCGCTCAACACCGTCACACTCTGTGAGATCATACTGCCCAACAGCGTCAGTATCGTGCTGGATCCGCTGCCAACGGTATACAATGTGACCGGAGGTGGCGCCTATTGCCAGAATGGCAGTGGGGTCATGATTGGGGTACAAGGTTCTCAGGCCGGTGTTGATTATGCCCTCTACAGGGATGGATTCCCCATCTTCCAGGTTGTTCCCGGCACCGGACTGGCCATTAACTTCGGAATGCAGAGCATCGCCGGAAATTATACCGTTGTCGCGACCGATACGACAAGTGGTTGCAGTGAAACGATGAACGGTAATGCGGTAGTCAGCATCCACCTCAACCCCGTTGCGACAGCAGCTTCCAATTCACCTGTCTGTGAAGGAGAAGCCATCGAGCTGTACGGTGGTGGTGCAGGTTGCGAACTGCCCCTGCTCTATTGCAACTCTTCCTCAACCTCATGGTTCCAGGAGCACATCACACAGGTGAGCCTGAACGGAGCGGTGAAGACGAGCGGTGGCACAACCTATTCCGATTATACCAACAGCCTCTTCACGACCCTTTACAGGGGCAGCACATACACACTGAATGTTTCCAACTTCGTGGGTGGGAATTTCGACCAGTATGTCACTGCATTCATTGACTGGAACCGTAATGGTGACTTCGGAGATGCTGGTGACAGCCTGTACGTTGGTACCTGGGTTGGCACACATACCTTCACAAAGAACATCACAGTACCTGTCACTGCTTCTGTGGGATATGCCAAGATGCGCATCATCAACAAGTGGGGAGGCCATCCAACAGCTTGCGGCACCTATACTTACGGAGAAACAGAGGATTACATGATCGAGATCAAGGATCCCGCAGGCCCCACCTGTCAGTATGCATGGTCAGGTCCAAACGGATTCAGCTCCACTCAGCAATATCCTGTCATCACCCCTGCTACTGCTGCGAATGGTGGTTTGTATACGGTTACTGTCACGGATGCTCATGGTTGCACGGCCAGTGCTACTGTGAATGTTGTGGTCAATCCGTTGCCTGTTGTCACGTTCACCGGGCTGCTGAACACTTATTGCACAAATGATGCTCCTGTGACCCTGGTTGGAACACCGGCAGGTGGTACCTTCAGCGGGGCCGGCATCAGTGGCTCGGGCTTCTATCCTGCCATTGCAGGTTCGGGCACACACATCATTACCTATGCCTACACAAACTCACTGGGTTGTACGAATAGTTTCAGCCAGAATGTGACGGTCAACACCTCCCCCACGGCTGTGATAAGCGGAGACACTTCCATCTGTATGGGTGGAACAGCGGTTGTCTTTGCCAGCGGCGGATCAACTTATCTCTGGAGCACAGGCGCCACTACCTCTGCGATCTTTGTAAGCCCGGTTGGAACCACGACATATACTGTCACCGTCACCAATGCCTTTGGTTGCACGGATGTGGCCACTGCAACGGTCTTTGTTGACCCTGTTCCGCTCATCAATGCCGGCGGTGATGTTCAGATCTGCCTTGGCGATGATGTTCAGCTCAACGTCACGGCCAGTGGTGCAGGTCCTGTTTATGGATACAACTGGAATCCGGTCACCGGACTTAACAACCCGCTGATCGCCAACCCGGTAGCTAGTCCGACCGTTACCACAACCTATGTGGTTACTGTAACAGGCTCCAATGGCTGTACTGCAACGGATGATGTCATGGTGACTGTCAACCCCTTGCCGAACCCCAATGCTGGTCCGGATATTACCCAGTGCCATGGCACAACGGTAACCCTGACCGTTACACCTGCTGGCATGACCTACCTGTGGATGCCGGGTAACTTCACAACGCAAAGCATCACGGTCCTGGCCGGTGACACCACGACATATTTCGTGACGGTTACCAACAGCTTCGGATGTTCGGCCGTCGATAGCGTCACAGTCTCCTCCTGGCCATTACCTACTGCTGTTGCAAGCCCTAACCAGACCATCTGTACAGGTGAACTGGCTGCTATCACAGCCACAGGTGCCGGCCCAGGCGGATCCTATGCATGGACATCCATCCCGGCAGGTTACACCGCCAATGGCGCTGTGCAGATCGTTATGCCGGCAGATACGACCTACTACATCGTCACTGTGACCAACAGCAATGGATGTACGGATATGGATACGACGATTGTGAATGTAAATCCCAAACCCGTTGTCAATCTTGGACCAGATCTTACCGTCTGTGAGAACTATGTCGTAACCCTGGATGCAGGTTTAGGATTTGACAACTATCTATGGTCTGATGGGAGCAATCTCTCGACATATGTCGTCAACCCCAACGGTGTCAGTCAGCCAATCGGCATCGCCACATACAGTGTGACCGTTACGCTGAATGGCTGTGCTGCTGCGGATTATGTAAATATCGAATTTGTCCCCTGCCCTGGTATCGAGGAATTGGCAAAGGATCAGGTTGAGATCAATGTATACCCCAACCCGACCGACGGGCAATTTACGGTCAGCATGAAGGGCTTCGATCAGGATGTGGAAATGCAGGTGCTGAATAACATCGGACAATTGATTTATTCGGAAAGACTGAAGAGTGCAGGTATGCCTGTTTACAACAGGGAATTCAACCTGTCCAATCAGCCTCAGGGCATGTATTTCCTGCGGTTCACCGATGGAACCATCGTCAGAACCAAGAAGATCATCATCCACTAATTTAACTGCCGTAGTGAAAGGGGGGGGTGGCTCAAAAGGCCACCCCTTCTTTTTTACCATGATTCCCTGACACAATGCCGTCAAGATGTATCTTTAGCACACGATAGAGGACACTATGTATATAGGTATTGACATTGGCGGAACAGGAACCGTAGCTGCCCTGATTAGCGCGGATGGCAGGGTAATGAGCAAAACTGCAATACAAACAGGCGCCTATCCGGATCCTGAATCATTTGTAAATGCGCTGGTTGAGAACATTAATAATCTCAGCGCCGGTTACGGAGGCCCAGGTGTTATCAGGGGCATCGGCATCGGTGCCCCAAATGGAAATTATTATTCAGGCAGTATCCAGGATGCGCCCAACCTTCGATGGAAAGGCAACATCCCTCTTGTAGCACTCATCGGAGAACATTTCGCGGGTATACCGGTGAAACTGACCAATGATGCCAACGCCGCTGCCATCGGTGAATGGACCTTCGGCGCCGCTCGTGGGATGCGTGACTTCATCGTCATCACACTAGGCACCGGGGTAGGTTCAGGTCTGTTTGCCAACGGACAGCTTATTTATGGACACGATGGTTTCGCCGGTGAAATCGGACATGCCATACTCTATCCGGAAGGCAGACCGTGTGGATGCGGTCGCCAGGGTTGTGTGGAAACCTACGCTTCAGCAGGTGGACTGGTTAAAACCGGGCAAGAGCTCCTTGCCTCAACTGACATGGATTCCGTTCTCAGAGGTTTGGAGACAGCAGTCCTGAGCGCAAAAAACATTGGAGAAGCTGCTGCTATGGGAGATCCGGTAGCCATGGAAGCCCTGGATCAAACAGCAAAGCATCTGGCACTGGCGCTATCCAACGCGGTCTGCCATACCAGCCCTGAAGCCATCATTCTCTTTGGCGGACTGACCAAAGCAGGAGCCACCTTTCTGACTCCCCTAAAACAATATTTCGAAGCAAATCTATTACCCATTTACCGCAATAAGATACAATTACTGGTGTCCTCGCTGCCGGATGAAGACGCTGCGCTACTAGGCGCCGCATCATTGGTCATGCATTGATAAACCAAAATCAAACATCGTTTCAGGGCATATAAAGAAATGCTGTATTTTTGGAGTCGATAATATCATACAAAATTTACAATCAAATGAAGAACAGTAGATTAACAGGAAATATCTTACTTATGGGTCTGTTCACGCTGGGCATTGCTCTCTACTCCTGCACCAAGGAAGAAGATGTCAAAAAAGAAGATCCCCCTCCGCCTAAGGTCGCACCTGAAGTAACTACCGCTTCTATCAGCGGAATTACACAAACCACTGCCACAGGCGGTGGAGAAGTAACCAATGAGGGATCATCCCCGGTGACAGCCCGTGGCATCTGCTGGGATACCCTGCAAAATCCAACGATCGTCAACTCCCGTACAACCAACGGAAGTGGACTGGGCAATTTCGTCAGTCAAATGTCAGGATTGACCGGCGGCATGAAATACTACGTCAGAGCCTATGCCATCAGCACGGTGGACACAGTATACGGTCAGCAGGTTGAATTCGAGACGACGCCTATCCCCTTCTCCTGCGGCATGAACATCAAATATGAGGGGAAGAATTACCGCACGGTTCAAATCGGAACCCAATGCTGGTTTAAAGATAACCTCGATGTGGGAACGTTTGTATCCAGTACCACGACAGGCTCTTCCCACTCTAATGTAGCCAACAACAGCACCATAGAGAAGTATTGCTACAACAATGATATCGCCAATTGTGCCGAATACGGCGGGCTCTATGATTGGGATGAAATGATGGGTTACACCACAACAGCTAGTGCGCAAGGAATATGTCCAGATGGATGGCATATCCCATCAGATGATGAGTGGATCATCATGATTAACGGACTGGGAGGCTCAGCCACCGCCGGTGGTAAGATGAAGGAAGCCGGTACAGCTCATTGGACGTCTCCCAATATCGGGGCCAATAACAGCAGCAATTTCACCGGACTTCCTGGTGGCTTCAGGGCCAATGTTGGCGCCTTCCAGAATATCAACACCTATGGATACTTCTGGAGTTCATCAACAGGCAGTGGTAATACAGCATACTATATCAGCCTCTATTTCAACAGCCAGTCTTCTTCACGCAATAATTACGAAAGAACGCACGGATTCAGCGTGCGCTGTGTACAAGACTAACACAATTTGGAATATGAAGTCGTGATGCTGACCAATTATGGAGCAGCAATCACGACTTTTTCTATTAGGGCCCCTATCTTGACCAGATATAAACCAGGGGACCAGCTACTGCAGTCCAATTCAACAGCATCGGTCATTTCTGTTTCGTACATCACCCCCCCCTGCAGGTTAAATACCTCTACCTTTTCTGATCCTGGTCTGCCTTTCCGTTGAACAATAATGCTTGCGGAGGCTGGATTGGGATATATCCGGAGGCTTTCTGCCTGCATTATTTCAGGTAATGCTGCCGGAAGGTCATTACTGGCATTGAAGGTAGGTGCCTGAATAACCCAGATCCCTGTGCCATTGGGGACACGTGCATAACTCATATCTGTTTGCTGCGGTCCGAACGTTACAGAGTCAATCACATTCAATGCACTATCGCTGAAGATGATGGCCTCTCCACTGGTAGAGAGTTTGAAGTTCGTATGAGTAGGTCCCTGGCTGCCGTTCTCATCTGCCCAGAAGATGAGGTACCCTAAGGCAGGGATGAGGGTACCTGCCGGGATCTGCCACTTATTCGGTGTGGCAGGTTTATCGGAGAGAAAACAACCTCCGATATTCACCGCAAAATTATTCAGATTATGTAGCTCAAACCAGTCATCATATTCACCTGCAGGATCGGTGATGTAGCTGTCGTTATCGGCCATGAGTTCATTGATAACCACGCCACTCACCATCAAGGACTGGGGTTGCACCCTGTACAAAAACACATTGTGCTCCGCCCCCGCTGGCATATATGTTGCCGTCAGGGCGGCATTATTTGCTTTGGCCTCGATGTAGAAGCGCACCCAGACACCGTCATCATGACCAGGTATTGTGGCACCGTATGTACCATCACCAGGCAACCCATCCTGATGAAGCCCATCATCGAACATCGGGACCCGGTTGAAATTTCCGGTAAAACCCTGTGCATAGTACAGGTATACCTGGCTTACGCCATTGTTGGCAGTAACCTGGGCAGTAATATGAACGGGATCATCCGCGGCTGGGTCAATCCAAGGCTGCTGGTTGGTATTGAAGCGCATCACATTGGATAATTGCGGACCTGCCTGATTGACTTCCGCATGATTCAGCAGGTAGTTCCTCCGGGTGTTAATGATATTCTTCAGATTGGTAACACCGGTAAGCATCTGAGAATAGCTGACCATCTTTTTTGGATCAGCCTGGTAGAGGGCATCAATCTGTGATTTATAATTATCGATGATTGCACCACATTCGGCCTGGGTCATGGATTCGGCAACAATTGTCCTGAGATGTGCAAGGTAGCGCTGCCTCCATTCAGGAACCGCAAGTAGCTTATTGAGCAAGGGATAGTTGACGTTGGTTTCATTCTTGAAAGGACTCCATGTCGCAGCCTGGCTGGATAAAACGCTGTTACCATCATATTCGACCGGCATCAGGCGCCCCGTCTCTGCTTCATAGTAAACATAGTAATCCATTTTACCTTTCATGATATAGCTGTCGTCGTCGGCGAAGGCGTTTTCAGCAGCTAAAAACCATAAGGTACGGTCAATATCAAAAAATGCAGGGAGCACCGCTGTTAATTGCGCTACAGGCGTCATATTCAACACAGAACATGCGGCCATAAGTTTTTCCCATGGATGATCAACCTTGCTACTCTTCAACGTATAATATTGTTGATAGATCATTGTGTCAGGACCAAGATAATTGAGAGCAGCGGTTCCATCACCCCATTGCCCGCCAGGACCCGGGCCCTGCAGTGAGTCCGGCTTATCGGCACGCCAGTTGATGCCATCATTGCTCAGGAACCACTCTCCCAGGAAATCCCTGTTCAACTGCTGGACATGGGTATATATACCCCAATCGGCATTATTCAGGTAGAGGTGGATGAAGCTGGCTTTGGCCGCTGGAACATAACGACGGATCTGGTGCAGGTAAAATATTTCACGAAGAAAAGAAGGGTCTCCCTGATTATTATTGAAATTCAATGTTTTATATCCCATTATCCGCTGGTCATCGTGCACATAATCAACAGAAATATTAAATGGTTTCTTCTGACTGTTACCTGTCATGGTGTAAGACGTATTGCCTTTAAAACGGACGCCAACACTATCATAAACAATGCCATCCACTGTCATGCTGGCGGGAATCTCCGTCTTGCTTGCATAATTGCCCAGCAGGATGTTCCAGTAATTGGACTGAGGAAAGTCCAGGTAGACATTGCGGATGATGGCGCTATCATACAAACCGGAAGAAGGGTTTCCGCCTGTATATAACATCCTGCCATCCGGCGATATCCGCATTTCCAGTGGTAAAGATTGTGAAATGGTGTTATACTGCCATAAAACCAATAGGGTCATCAATAACAGGTGTGGGCGGTTCATTGGAACATTTTCTTTAGGAGTAGGTAAATTATGCATTTAGACAACGCTCCTATCCCGAAGTTTCCTACGGTGGATAACTTTTCTTACCCTTTGATGATTCTTATTGATTAAACTTTCTGTATGACATACAATTGTATTAAAATACCTTTATTTTAGCGCATCAAAATCGCATACCATGGCACGTGTCGTCAGCCTGTCTGAAGCCGGATCCATTGCCATCCACGGCATGGTATTGATTGCCAAAGCGGACAAGCCAGTCAATGTAATCCAGCTATCGGAAAGGATGTGTGCCTCCCGTCATCATGTGGCCAAAGTATTGCAGCGTCTGGCGAAGGCAGGGCTTCTATCTTCTGCCAGGGGTCCCCTGGGAGGTTTCAGCCTGGCCAAAGAACCAGGAGAGGTGAATTTGTTGCAGATCTACGAAAGCATCGAAGGCAGCATTGAGATCCACCAATGCCCGCTTGATAAACCTATCTGTCCCTTTGACAAGTGCATCATGTCTAATGTTGCCTCGCGCATGACCAAGGAATTCCGGGACTACCTCCAGAACAGCATGCTGGCTGACTTTATTTAATTTTTCTTTCTTATTTTCCTGCCTGCTTGCGCCTGTTTATTAATTAACAGTATATTTGCGCATTGAAATACTTATTTACGGAATAGAACGTACGAATAATTTACAAACCATTTTAAATCAGCATGAAAAGACAGATTGTAACAATAGATGAGGCCAAATGTGATGGTTGCGGGTTATGCGTTCCCAACTGCCATGAAGGTGCATTGCAGATCATCGATGGAAAAGCCCGGTTGATCAGCGATTTGTTTTGTGACGGACTGGGAGCCTGCATCGGATATTGTCCGCAAGGCGCCATTACGATGGAAGAACGTGAAGCTGAGCCGTATGATGAAGCAAGGGTGATGGAGATCATGATCTCCAAAGGAAACAATACCATCCAGGCTCACCTCCAACACCTGCTGGAGCATGGTGAAATGAACTATCTACGCCAGGCATTCGAGGTGTTGAAGCGACACGACATCACTGTGGATATCAGTGGCCATTCCAAGCACCGCAGCTTGCGCAACCTATTGGAAGCAGAAGGTTTATTGGGAAAAAAAGAAGAAGAAATGGCACCGGGATGCGGCTGTCAGAGTTCGGCCCCCATAGACCTCACACAATCTGCTCCTGCTGCAGGTCAGCCCTTTGATGAATCCAATGCAGATATTCCATCTGCCCTCCAGAACTGGCCTGTTCAGATGCACCTGATCAATCCCGATGCAGGCTACTTTATGGGCGCCGATCTGCTCATCGCGGCTGATTGTACAGCATTCACCATGGGTGCCTTCCACCAGCAGATGATGCGCGGCAAAAAAGTGGTCATCGCTTGTCCCAAACTCGATACAGGACGGGAGCGTTATGTCGAGAAGTTCACACGTCTGATCGACGATGCAAAGGTTAATACCATCACCATCGCCATGATGGAGGTACCCTGCTGCGGCGGTCTTATGCAGCTGCTCCAGATGGCAATTGCCCAGGCGCAGCGGAAAGTTCCTGTGAAACAGGTCATTATCAGCATTAGCGGTCAGATGATCAAGGACGAATGGATATAAATCCTCTATCATAAACCATTAAAAAACAAAGTATTATGAGCATGTTTTGCTTTCAGTGCCAGGAGGCAGCCCATGGAACGGGTTGCACCAAATTAGGCGTCTGTGGTAAGCGCGAAGATGTGGCACGCTACCAGGACCTGTTGATTTACACCACCAAAGGACTGGCCTGGTATACCGAGCAGGCCGCCCGGAATGGCATCGACACGGGTAAGGAAGACCGTTTCATCGTGGATGCCCTGTTTACCACCATTACCAACGCCAATTTTGATGGCAAGGCCATCCTCGACAAGGTCCACCGCTGCCTTGGTATGCGCCGCAACCTGCGGAACCAGTTGCAGGATGCCGGAATTGATATGCAGTCGATGGACAAGCCTGAAGCCGCCAGCTGGGAAGGCATGACCCTGGATGAGTTTGAACGTAAATCGGCCATTGTCGGGGTTTTATCAACAGAAAACGAAGATGTACGCTCCCTGCGTGAACTCACCATCTATGGCGTTAAAGGCATAGCGGCCTATGCAGAGCACGCACACAACCTCGGACATAAGGATGAAGAAGTCTTTGCGTTCATCCGCAAAGCCCTGGTGGCCACAACGGATGACAATCTGAGTGCCGATGAGCTCGTCGCCCTTGTGCTGGAAACCGGTAAATACGGCGTCCAGGTCATGGCCCTGCTCGACAAAGCCAATACCAGCACTTATGGCAACCCCAGAATCACCAAAGTCAATATTGGCGTGAGAAACAACCCTGGCATCCTGGTCAGCGGGCATGATTTACGAGACCTGAAGGAGCTGCTGGATCAGACCAAAGGCACTGGCGTAGACATATACACCCACAGTGAGATGCTTCCTGCCCATTATTATCCTGCTTTTGCTGAATATGATCACTTCGTTGGCAACTACGGCAATGCCTGGTGGCGGCAGCGCGAGGAATTTGAGTCCTTCAACGGGCCCATTCTCTTTACGACCAATTGCATCGTCCCTCCGATGGGCAGGGCCAGTTATGCAGACCGCATCTATACGACCGGTGCATCCGGATTGGCAGGCTCCATGCATATCCCAGACCGGAAAAATGGTGAACCCAAGGATTTCAGCGCAGTCATTGAGCACGCCAGACGTTGCCAACCGCCCGTTGCCATTGAAGAAGGAGAGATTGTTGGAGGTTTCGCCCATGCTCAGGTCATGGCCGTGGCTGATAAGGTGGTTGAAGCAGTGAAAGCAGGTCAGATCCGTAAGTTCTTCGTGATGGCCGGTTGCGATGGCCGCATGAAGGAAAGAGATTACTATACTGAATTTGCCAAAGCCCTGCCACAGGATACGGTCATCCTCACTGCGGGATGTGCCAAATACCGCTACAACAAACTTCCATTGGGCGATATCGGAGGTATTCCCCGCGTCCTGGATGCCGGTCAGTGCAACGACAGCTACTCATTGGCGCTCATCGCCCTGAAGCTGAAAGAAGTGTTTGGACTGGAAGACGTCAACGACCTCCCCATCGCTTACAACATCGCATGGTATGAGCAGAAGGCCGTGATCGTGCTGTTGGCATTGTTGTACCTGGGTGTTAAGAACATCCACCTCGGCCCCAGCCTTCCTGCCTTCCTCAGCCCGAATGTGGCCAAAGTGCTGGTTGAGAACTTCGGTATCGCTGCCATGGGAACGGTTGAAGCCGATATGGAGCTGTTTTTGGCTTAATCCTGTCCTTCAATTTGAGCCGGTATATACCTGAGGGTGTATACCGGTTTTTTTATGCCTTCATGCAAACATAGATCCTACACATCCTGAATTCGGTTACATCAAAATTTGCCTTGAAAATAGATTGCAAGGACCGGATTTATCTTGCAGCGTGAATCAACCGCCATGCCATGTTTTATCCCCAGGATAGAAATTCGCACATCAATGCTTACTTCAATTCCATTTCTTATGAAAATTCACTATAATTGTAGAGAGGTTGGCCGGAATCGCCTCAAAGATACGGGAGAACATATGAATTTGTTATTTCTGATGGAAATGCTGTGTAGTGCTGGCATGGTGGATTGTTTATGTCTTGTTATTATTAAGTAACCGGGTAAGAGACAAATGGTAAATTATCGCGCAATCATTGTAGATGACAGTCCGGACGCACGTATGGTGCTGAAAATGATCCTCAGGTCCTTTCCCGAGATCCTTCTGACGGGGGAAGCCGGGAACATCCAATGTGCCGAGGAAGTCATCCGGCAACAAAAGCCAGACATCGTATTTCTGGATATCGAGATGCCGGGAGGCAATGGGTTTGAGCTTGTGGAAAGGCTTCATGCATCCGACATACAGACCAATATTATTTTCGTAACAGCCCATCAGAACTATATTATCGAAGCCATCAGGGCCAGTGCCTTTGATTATATCATGAAACCCATTGATCCGGAAGAGATACGCAAATCCCTGAGAAGGTTGCGTTTCAAGCAGAGAAGGCAGGGGTTAGGAAAGATATATCAGTTATTGGAGATGTACCACCATCCCAGCCGTATTAAGATCAACACCAAATCTGGTTTTCTGCTCATCGACACCCATGATATTACCTACCTTCGGGCCGACGGTACTTACACAGACATTTTCCTGAACAACGGAAATCGCGTTGCGTCCAGCGTCAACCTAGGAAAGCTTGTGGAGAAGCTACCAGAATACGACTTCATGCGCATAAGCCGGAGTTGCTGTGTCAACCTGAATTGCATGAAGATGGTCAACCGGATTAAGAGCCTTTGCATCCTGGAGGTGGATGGTCAAACCATCGAGCTCAGCATTTCCAGACAGTATATGCGAAGGATAGATGAAGCATTTTAAGTCCTGCGTTTACCACTCATTGCCCCAGGGCACCATTGATTGACTCTATTCTGCCCTTCGCAAACAAACCCTTCCAATTTCCCGAAGACATCGCTGTATCATGTATTTTTAAAGCAATCGTCAATGCTGATAGCGATCGGAGTATAATCCTATAACCTGGAAGAATGGGGAGATTCATTCCAGGAGAGGGTGGGTTATATCAAACTTCGGGGATATGAGAAAGAGAACGGCCATCCGGTTCGGTGTACTGCATGTATGCCTGGTATCAATTCTATTGTTCATGAATAGTGCTTTTGCGCAGCAAGCGGGAGATTACCGATCCCGGTTATCGGGCAATTGGGGCAATGCTACAAGCTGGGAACGTTATAATGGAAGTATCTGGCAAACCGCAACATCATATCCCGGTCAAAACGTGGGAGATGGAATCGTGACCATATACAATGGGCATGACATCGTGTTGAATGTAAGTCCGCCAAATTCTTTTGTGCAATTAATAATCACAGGCGTATCAGAGGCAAATCGTAGCTCCATGACACTGGGAAGTAACAGAAACCTTAATGTGATGGATGTCCTCATTACTGACCATGGCGAAATCGGATGGAGTGCCAATAGCACTACCCTTTTCCTGCCTGCCGGAGCTGTTTTTACTGTTATTGATCCTGGCAGATTGAACACAGACGCACCCTGCAACAATACGCGACGCATTGACATCGGCGGCACAAGCTACGCTGCATGTGCCGGAGGTGGTAATGTTGTGTACACCTTCACCGACATTAATGTTGCCGGAGGGACATTGGGTCTTGACATTACGGCTGAACCCGATACGCTTTGCGCCGGACAACCTACCCTGCTGTCCGCACAGGCTTATGGCTTAGGATACCAAAATGCTGTATATGCCTGGACAGGTACAGGCCCTGGAGGATACAATTTCAGCTTTTCAGGCCAGAACCCTGGACTGACCGGCCCCCTCACAACATCTGGCGAATACACCTTCACCTGCACTGCTACCGTCACTGATAACTCGGTCACACCGCC
The DNA here is from genome assembly GCA_018001695.1 of Lentimicrobiaceae bacterium. GTDB lineage: Bacteria > Bacteroidota > Bacteroidia > Bacteroidales > JAGNHN01 > JAGNHN01. Next base: position 22,372 of record JAGNHN010000021.1, on the reverse strand, counting down.
CTTCGTTTACAGTACCTTTGAAACAGCAACAGTGATTGTGTATCCCTTGCCCACCCTGGGATTGATCAGCCCATTCGTCCCTGTTTGTCAGGGATTTTCTGCAGATATTCTACTTGCTGGATTGCTTCCAGGTACCACCTTTGACCTGACATACACCATCGGAAGCGGATCACAAACCACGGTCTCAGGTATCCTGGCAGGCCTAGCAGGTGAGGCAACATTCACGAGCACCCCACTGGAGATAAGCGATCATCTACAGTCTCTGGAAGTTGAGGAGATTATCATCAACAGGTATGAGAACATCCTGCATAGCTGCGCGCAGTCGTTTTCAGGTAAAACAGCTACGCTGCTTGTCGATCAAACCAGTCAGGGCGGCAGCGCCACGGCCTTCCACACCGTTCTATGTTACGGAAACAGCGCGGAGATTAGCCTAGCCGGCTTCACAGGTGATATACAGTGGCAACAATACGATGATGTATCAGCTAATTGGCAGGATGTCATGACAGGCAGTGGTCAGAACACATCCCTCTACAACACGTCCGGTCTGCTGGCAACCAGCCATTTCCGTGCAAAAGTCACGAGCGGGGTGTGTGTCCCTGCCTACTCCAACACCGTCACCATCCATGTGGATCCCCTGAGTGAGGGAGGCATTGCTGTCTCAGATCAGACCATATGCGCGAACGACCCACCTTCAGGCATCAGCCTGAGCGGTTATACCGGAACCATACAATGGCAGGTTTCGGAGGATAATGCGCTTTGGAATGACATACCAGGCGCCTTGACTGACGGGCTCAGTCCGGCCCAGACCGGGGCATTGACGACCCAGACCTATTACCGGGCCGCGGTGACGAATGGCGTATGTCCTGTTGATTACTCCAACAGCATAACGGTAGTGGTACAGGATGTTACGCCCGGGGAGATAGGATCCAGCCAGATCATCGCCATACCTGGAACCCCGGCACTTTTCACGGAACTTGCAGGAGCCAGTGGCAGCGGTACATTGAGCTATCAATGGCAGGAAAGCACCACTGGTTGCTCGGGAACGTTTACGGATATTATAGGTGCAACAGGATATACCTATCAGGCCGGGATATTGCACAGCACCACCCAATTTCGTCGCATCGCACGATCGACACTGAATGGTATTGTTTGTGAAGCCTTCAGCAACTGCATCACCGTTGGCGAGTGCACCCCTGCCCTGCTCCCTTCAGCGCTGCCCGACCTTATAGGACAGACCAGTCAGGATGGCTTGGGCGATTGCACCGCTACCCTCAGCCTGCAGCATCCGGATTTTGATCCCGGAGCCTGCCTGCCGGTTAGTCTGCACATCGGCTTTACGGCCATCACACCCGGTATACCCGTCCCAACCGGTGGAAGTGTGTCTCCGGGAAGCATGCAGGCGTTTACCTTCCATGCAGGCACAACAGCCGTCAGCTACAGTGCCATCGATCAGCAAGGCTATACCAGCAGTGTTACCTTCAACGTAGACATTGCCGATGATGAGGCGCCACAAATCAGCCTTGTTGGAGCGACAGACATCCGGATTTGCATGGGAACTCCCTATCAGGAGGCAGGTGCCACAGCCTGGGATCATTGCGAAGGCGACGTGACATCCATGGTGGTGGTGACGGGCCAGGTGGACATTGCACAGGCAGGAATTTACACAATGAATTATAATGTGCAGGACCTATCTGGCAACGCAGCGCAAACTTTGACACGCAGCATTGAGGTACTTGCCTGCCCGTTTAGTGGGCAGGTCGTCTATCGTAATGTTGCTCATACGCCATTGCCTGGGGTGGGAATTTCGCTATGGCAGGAGGGCATCCAGATACTTCCCGCACAGGGTGTAACGGAGACAGATGCCAGCGGAAACTTCCACTTCTCAGCCGTGCCTTCAGGCAGTTATGAAGTGCGATTTACCTGTGGGAATCCGACGGGTGGCATCAACGCCACCGATGCCGCCCGTATCCATGCTTACCAGCGGCAGCCTTACCCTGTAGGTAAAGTAGTCTACAAGGCAGGTGAAGCCGATGCACTACCAGGGATACAGGCAGGGGATGCGGCTACTGTGCTTTCATGGTTCATGCAAGGGGCCACACAGCAGACCGGCTGGGTGTTCTGGATCCGGGATGAAGTCCTTGTTTCCCCACCCTGGGAAGGCGGAGATCATCCGGTAGTACACATCGGGCAGGGTCCTGCGTCGGTCGATTTTTACGGTCTGGTCCGTGGCGACAAGAACGGCAGTTACGTCCCGCTTGTACCTCCCCAACAAGGCCCCTGAGCCACCCTTTTATGTGCTGAAGAGAAACTGAACGCTACCTATAGGACGGGCAAATCACAAAACCGGCACACATTCACTGTTCAGGGCGACCATTTGATCCTTCATATGAGCCATTCACAAAACAAGTATGGGTATTTCGTCCTCTTTGACATGAGCATGAGGCATTTTCACCTGCCGGGGTGCTGTTCATTCGTTCAACCAGGCCATTGGTTTGCATATTCAGCCATCCACTAACAAACCCTGCCAAAGGGTCAGCCCTGCAAATACTCTTGATAATTTCCAGACACTAATCACTTCGCCTGATCGCTGAGTATGAGACAATGCAGAAACCACGCCTGGCCGCGGCCGGGTCAACATAGATTTTTTATTCCTAAACACCAAAAACCATTAATCATGGGACGAATTGTACTTTTCTTGATTGGACTGCTCCTGATGGCCTCAGGAGTGATGGCTGCCATCATTCAGGTTGGTCCTGGCCAGACTTACACAACAATCCAGGCAGCAGTCAATGCAGCATCAGCCGGCGATGAAATCCAGGTGGCTGCGGGGACTTATACAGAAGCCATCACAATTCCCATTGGGAAAGCTCTTACTATCACCGGAGCTAATGCAGGTGTAGCCGCAGGGAATAACCCAGGGGTGAGGGGTGCTGAAACCATTATCGATGGAGGAATACGGCTGCTATCTGCTTCCACTATCAATGGAATTTCAATTCAAAATGGGATACAGCTTGGCTCCTTTAAGTATGGAGTGAGTGTTGAAGCAGATGGTGCCACGGTGATCAATTGCATCGTTACCAATGTACCAAATGAAGGCGGCATTGTTACGCTAACCAATATTGACAATTTCACGCTCACGAACAGCACGATTCAGAACAACTACCGTGGCATCTACTTTAACCCAGGTGGCGGACATAGCCTCACCGGAAATCTCATTGACGCAAACAATGGAGCAGGTGTTGGCATCGGTTCAGACGGCCTGAGCAATTTCACAATGACCGGTAACACTATCAGTAATCATACTGTGGAAGGCTGGGGAGCCAGTGGTGTCGGCACCAATGTGGTAGCTGAGGGCAACAGTTTTCTGAACAATGGCGTTTCTGTAGCGCACTATGGAGGCAATGCCATCGATGCCAGTCCAAACTACTGGAACGGCAGTCCTTCAACCTCTGGAACAGTAACTGGTGATCCCTGGTGGGCTGATGCTTCAATGACCATACTGGCATCTAATAGTCCAGTGAAAAATGTTACACAGAGCTTGTTTTACGGCACCATTCAGGCCGCCATCAATGCAGCCACCTCAGGTGATGTGATTGAGGTAGCTGCAGGGACATACAACGAAGACATCCTGGTCAATAAAACCCTGACAATCAGTGGTGCAGGCCAAGGTCAGTCTATTATCACAGGACCCTTAGGGGGCTCCAAGCATACCGTGAGCCTTGATGCCAACAACATTGTTTTTGAAGGGTTTACGGTTACAAGAGCGGGCAATAACACCACCGATTGGGGAAGCACTAACTTGAACGACCAGGGCATTCTAATAACCCAATTGAAATCCGGATGCACCATACAGGATTGCGAGGTAACCGGAAACAGAAATGGCATTTACCTGAACAATACGCAGGGTCACACTATTAAAAACAACAATATTCATTTTAACAGAACCGGTATACAGTTCGTGAATGACGTTTCCAACTGCGTCTTGCATGATAACGATATCATGGATAACTGGACCATGGGGGTGCTGTTTTACTATTCGGCAGGCTTTACCAATATAAGCACGGGATTTCATGCTTATGACAACAACATCTCCGGCAATTGGTATAGTCAGGTGGAATCCAAAACAGTTGGCGCCAATACCACTGCATCCTACAACTTCCGTAGCAACTGGTTTGGAAATCCAACGCCGGTTGTAACAACCAATCCTGGAGGAGAACCAGGGTATGCTGCACAAATACCTGTGGCTTATGGTGGAACTGCATCTGCACCAGCCACACGTCAGGGTGATATCACAGGGGATCTCTCCGCTTTGATTGATTATGATCCCTGGTGGGCTGACGCCGCGATGACAACGCTGGGTTCAAACCTACCTGTTACCAATATCACCAAAGGACTTACCTACAGCACTATCCAGGCTGCCATTAACGATGCATCAGCGGGTGATGTGATCTCGGTTGCGGCTGGCACGTATGGTGTAGCCAGTACCATACTTATCGACGAAGCGGTAACCATCACAGGACCTGCGGGGGGCGGAGCCATTGTGCAGGGGACCGATGCCGGTGTAGTTCCGGTGTTTGAGATCAGCAGCAGCCACGTCACCCTTCAAAACCTTGAAGTAACACATACTGCGCTTAGCGCAGGTTTACCCAATCCATGGGTTGAGCTCAACAATAGTCTGATCCGGATACCGGCGCAGGCCAGTAAGATGGACGCAATCCAAATCCTCAACAATAAGATCTATGTTCCTGCCCAGGCAGGTGCTATGGGGACCTGGAACGCAGTCGCCCTGACGGTAGGTACAAATGCTGTCAGTTCGGTCAACATCGATGGAAACACAGTTTACAATACAAGAAACGGTATCATTATTCAGTCAGGCAATACAGCAACGGTCAGCAATAATGTGGTTTTCCATACCAAGGGCGGGATCATGAATTACACTTCCAATCTTACCGATGGTAGCCGCACTATGACAGGTAACAACTGGACATCGACCGAAGCCGGCATCCCTGATCATAATGAATGGGATATGGTGTGGAACACAGGCGGGACATATACTTCCACGGATTGGCCACTATGGTATCAGACATCTGTGCTAGCCTTATCCAACGCTAACAATGGTGCATATGTCGTTGACCGCAGAGGTGAAGGAACAGGTGGGAATACCGCCGGTGGCAACCGCAGCCATATTTTTGTTGACGTATCCAGTTCATTTAATACTTTCCATTCTGCGAGAGGCAATTTTAATGAACCATTTTCTACTATTGCACTTGGGATTACTTCTGTTGTGACAGGAGGAACTGTCTATGTGGCTGCAGGAAACTATGCAGAAAACGTGGTTATCGACAGGGGACTCACGATGCATGGAGCCAATACCGGTATCGCCTGTGGTAGCAGAGGAACAGAATCAACAATAAGTCCCCTCTCAGGCCTTCCTGTTACCATAAGCGGGAATGGGGTTACTATGAACGGCTTTGAGATCACTGCCCCGGGCTATCAATACGCAATCAATTGCGGAAACACAAGCAACACCAGCATCTTATTTAACAATATTCATGATGTTGGCACTACCCTGGCGACGAACACAAACGTTCATTCTGTTATCTACACGGTAGCCAATGGCGCATCAACAACAAATTTAAGCATCACAGACAACTGCTTCAGTGACATCAGCAGCAGCAATCTGACAGGATTCAGCGCAAGCGCCATCGGTATCCTACAGTCCACTTCCACAGGTGTGCTTACAGGTCTTGACATTGAAAGAAATATCATTAACGGCGTTACCGTAAACACTGGGACATGGCCCACAGGTAAAATTGCGTACGGAATTCAGATTAACACAGGTGGTGGCAGTGGATACCTGGCTACAACCGGAGAGGTTGTTAATGCAACTCTTGCTAACAATGAGATATCGAATATCATTGGCTTTATTGCAACTGGTATCGGACTGGAAGGCAACACCTTGAATGCCCAGGTTAAAAACAATCGCATCGCAAATTTGACAGGTCACAAAGCGGCTGACCGCAATGGAGGTGGTTATGATTTACAGGGACTCAAATTTGAGAACAACCGCTATTTAGCTACGTGTTTAGTTGAAGACAACAAGTTTGAAACCAACACCTACACAAACGGGACGACTATTCCCCTAGGCTATGCTGTGGCTAATTATGTTCCGGTCGGAGGCACCTACACCGGAGGCACCACCGGAGCTGCCACTTTAGGTTGCAACTGGTATGGAACCAGTGTTGATTCAGAAATTGCAGACAATGCAAATCTGGATGGCAAGATCTTCAATAAAGACAATTGTCAAACTAATTACTTACCCTACCTCACCGACGGCACAGATGCTGATCCCGTTACCCTGGGTTTCCAGCCGCAGCCCAATGCCTGCGGAGGCGGCAGCGCAGTCGCCAATGCCACCAAGGGAGTGGCATATAACTCCATTCAGGAAGCCATTGATGCAGCCAATGATGGAGACCTGATTGTGGTTTCACTCGGCGGGACCTATGCCGGGGTGATCTTTGATGAATCCGGTAAGTCCATCACCCTCCAAAACACCTCCGGTGCTACGGTGACTATACAGGGTGCCTCCCCTGCCCTTACTGTTACATCCGGCACATTGACCGTGGATGGGATTACCTACACCACGGCCACCAACGACCCCACTGTTCTGGTAAACGGTGGCAGCCTGATCATGCGGAATTGTACGGTTGAGGAATCAACTGGGTTTACCCATAGCGGCATCAGTGTGAGCTCGGGCAGCCTGGATGCCGGAACAGGATCAGACCATGGCTACAATACCTTTGTTAATGATGATGGATTAGCATTAAATGTCACCGGAGGCACAGTAACTGCCATCGGCAACTACTGGGGAACGGTGGATCCCACCGCAGTGGCTGCCCTGATCAGTGGCACCACCAACTATTCTCCCTGGTGTAATGAAGATTTCAGCATCTGCGGCTATACAGCAGGCAGTCCCGTCACGACCATCGGCATACCCACCGAAGTATCTTGCGGGGTCTATGATTTCCCTGTTACCGTACAGAATTTCAACAACATCGGCGCCATATCGCTAACCTTGAATTATGACCCGGCTGTGTTGAGCTATACCTCTGTAACCTTGAATACGGCCATCACCGGTGCGCCAGTCTCCAACCCTCTGCCGGGAACCTTTATCCTAGGCTATTTTGAAAGTACGGGAGGCTCGATTAGTCTGGCTGACGACGCTGTGCTGTTTACGCTCCGCTTCACCCTCCTGCCTGCAGCCTCAGGGGCAGCCTCAGTCTTAAGCTGGAATACCAATGATCCTGCATACTGTGAATATGGTGGCGTAGGACCAAATTTTGACCCCTATGTCAGCGCCTTCATCAATCTCAGCACCTGGAATATTCCGGTAAGACCGGTGAAAAACGTGAATACGAGCCTGGAGTATTGCAAGATCCAGGAGGCGATAGATGCCACCGAGACGGTGAATGGGCATGTGATAGAGGTCTCTTCTGGCACGTATGACGAACAAGTTCTTGTTAATAAAGGAATTACGGTTAAGGGCGCGGGTCCGACCAAACCTATCATTGATTATACCGGCACAGTGAGCGGCAAACCGACGCTCATTGATATCCCGGTCGATAATGTAACCATCGAGAATCTGAACTTCAAGGTTGACCTGAGTAAATTACGCAGTGCTATCATCGCATCAGGTAGTGGCATTGACAATATCACTGTCAAATCAAACCTTATAGAACCATACGGAACAGCAGCCGGAAGTTATGGTGACAGGAATGCTGTTAGCATAAACTATGGTGGGACTACCAATTACCGTACTGCTTCGGGCGGTGTCGACAACATCCTTTACCAGGATAATACAGTAACACTGGGAGCATCAAGTGGCTTCAGGGCTGCCATTGCCATCGATGAAGGTAATGCCAGCATCACAGGTAATATTGCAACGACCATTAACCACGATGTATTGGTGCGCTTTTCTAGCGGAGCAGTGACGGTTACGGGCAATACCTGTTATGGTGGAGGCATGGAATTTTCTGACTTCAACCTAGGTACAGGTACGCTTACCATCAGCAACAATACTTTTGATGGCACCATTGGCAATACATATACCAATGCATTAAGGTTGAAGAATAACTATACCGCCCGCACAACGATTGTAAGTGATAACACCTTTACCCATTTCGTCGGGAATATTGCCGGTTATGGAGGTACTGTGAGCCTTGAAAACTATCAGGCCATTACGCTGGATGGCAACACCTTTACACCGCTGGCCAATTCAACAACTTTCCGCCATCTTACCATCAACACTAAGGCCTTCGGCAGTTCCAGCGGATACTATGCCCCTGTGGTTGGAGCAACTTTAACCAACAATGTCTTCAATGGTTCCGGCACCCCGGGTGGCGTTGCATTGGCCTTCTTCAACTGGGATAATGATAATCCAACCTTTAATGCATTTGAACTTGGGACAGCAGGAAATGAGAACACATTTAATGCTGGAATCGGAACCTTCATCCTACTGGATAACAGCGATGGAACTGTGCTACCCAACAACACCACGATGGTACCCTGGGCTATCGACCTTGATGCCACCAACAATAAGTTTGATGTGGGTGCTGGCCTTGAACTTCCGGCTGCCATGTCACTTGAAAATCTTTTTGCCCTGGAAGACAAGATCCAGCATGCCATTGATGATGGTGATCTGGGCTTTGTGAAGGTCAAAGATCTGAACACCTACGTCACGGTGAACAGCTTTATTGCCCCGGCTACCACTACTCCGAGTATACAGCGCGGAATTGATGCTGCCAGCAATGGATGGACGGTGAATGTGAATGATGGGATCTACGTTGAGAATGTTAATGTGAACAAGCAAGTCACGGTGGATGGCTATTCACAGTCTGGCGTTATTGTGTATCCTGCATTAAGTGGCCCGAATCCCTGTAGCGGCGCATCGCTATGTCCTGGAGCCAGCAACATCTTCCTGGTCCAGGCCAACAATGTTACCATAAAGGATCTGACCGCAGATGGGAATAACACAAGCCTGACAAGCGGCGTTCTGAGCAACGGAGTGGATGTTGATGCCCGTAATGGAATCATTACCGATCACACCACCGGAAGCTTCACAAATCTTAACGTTCAGAATGTTACCGTCCAGAACATCTATCTGCGTGGGATCTACTTCAGTACTACCGGAGGAAGCTACAACTTCTCGAACAACAGTGTATCCAATGTTGCAGGCGAATCGAATTCCATCGGTATTATGGGATGGGCCAGCACGGGTACCATTTCAGGAAATACAGTTACAAATTCGAATGATGGTATTTCCTTGAATCATAGTATTGGGACGACCATTGCAAACAATACCGTTACCGGATGTGGTTCAGGGATACATACGGATAACAACGGAAGTGGTGGGACAGGTACAGCTGATATTATCAGTAATAACACAGTAAGTAATTGTGGTTACGGAATATTTGCATTTGCACCGTATTTCAATGTATCTGTTGATGGCAATACTGTTACCAACTGCGATGTTGGCTTAACATCTGCCGGGACTTACTCCACAGCAGCTCCTACTTTTACAAATAACGTTGTAGATGGCACTGGAAAAGTGAATTCATATGGCGTATACAGCACTACTGAGATCTGGGGTTATGTATCGGGGAATCAATACGCGAGTTTTTCCAACAACTATATACAGAATACCAGCACTGCTTTCTTGTTATGTTCTCAGTCTGGTTTTACCAACAACACAAGCGCAAACAATAATTCAATAACGGGTAATACCCTGGGTGTAAAATTAGCAGCTGACAACACTGAGATACCTCCTACTGGTAATTTCGGACTCTCGATGACCTGTAACTGGTGGGGCAGTAATACCGTGGCTGGCGTAGTAACTGCGGTTGGGTCAACCGACCCGGCCGTTACTTACGACCCCTGGCTCGTGGACGGCACAGACAATGATCTTGTTGCGATTGGATTCCAGCCTGTCCCCAACTCCTGCACCGGTGCAGCTAACCTCTATGTGAACGACCTGGTATCAGATAACGGCACCAATGACACCTACACTACTGCCATCGGCAACGATGCCAATGCCGGAACCGCCGCCGCCCCCTTCCTCACCATCACCAAAGCCGTTAATACGGCCGTGGATGGCACAAAAATTTGGGTGGACGCAGGTACGTTCCAGGAGCAAGTGAGCATAAATAAAACTTTGGATCTAACAGGAGTTGATAGAACAAGAACGATTATCAAAGCACCTGTGACCCTGTCTGGCTTTGCCAATGCCAACGGTACTTCCTTTGCCATTATCTATGCTTCAGGTAATACCAACACAATCAATATCGATAAATTAATGGTTGATGGTGATGGTGGACGAACCGATGCAAGCTTTGTTGGTGTTCATTACTTTGCTGCCAATGGTTCCTTTACAAACTCAAGGATCACTGGGATCAGGAATAACCCTTACAGTGGATCACAGGGAGGATCTGCCTTCACTGCAAATCATCAATGGGATGTCCCGATCAACCAAACTGTATACGTAACAGATAACATTATCGATGACTACCAGAAAGGTGGCATAGTGATCAACGAGCTGAACACCCAGGGCATTGTTACAGGAAACATTGTTACAGGGCAAAATATCCCCCTGGTAAATGCCCAAAACGGGATACAATTCGGGTTCGGAGCTTACGGAACCATTACGGGGAACACTGTGACCAACAACATTTGGAACAAGGTAGAACACCCGCACCAGTGGACAGCTGCAGGAATACTCCTTGCAGGTGTTGGTGTTGACTATAATAATACTGCTACAGGAAATATCACTATAGTTGGCAATAACATTCTAAATGGAAATGAAAATGCGCTGAGTTCAGGAGCAGGAGGTTATGGCTATAATTCGAATCTCGGTCTGACTATAAATTCCAATACCTTTAGCAACAACAAAATACATGTTGGACTGGCCGATGCGGGCACTACTACACCAAACGCTGGCGATACGTATGACAAATACGTTCTCAATCCTGCCCAGCCTAATTGGGTCTTCGGCTGTATCCAGTATGCCATCGACGAGGCTACGGCAGGTGACGTGCTGAACGCCAGTGCAGGAACATTCATTGAGAACGTAAATGTGCATACCTCCGTCTCCCTCAACGGTGCGGCTTCTTTGGCATCCATCATCGATGGAGGCGGTGCCGGTACTGTAGTTACCATTGCAGCCAACAACACAACCCTGAATGGCTTCAAAGTCCATAATTCCGGAGCTACTGCAACCGATGCCGGGGTAAAACTGACCGATGGTGGAATGACAGGTGTGACCGGATGCACAATTACCAACAATGAAATCACCACCTTCAATGGGTTGGGAATTATCGGCGGATCAGCAAATAGCTTAACGCTGAATAATATCCATAACAATGCAGCCTACGGAGCGCTACTCATTGGTACGAGTGGTAATACGATTGAATCCAATACCATCTCCAATACGGGCCTGGATGGAATTGCATTGGACAATGCCTCCGCAGTTGGAGGACCGTTGAGCATAGGATCCACGGGCAATTTTATCAAATCCAATACTATTAGTAATGGTGGCAGGGATGGGATCTTCATTGGAGAAAACTGCTCAGGCAATTACATTACCGATGGCAATGTCCTAAATACCATTGCAAGTATCGGGATAAATGTATGGCGTCCAAGTGGTCAAACCATCACCGACAACAGCATTACCAATGCACTTACAGGGATTAGGTTACTGGGTTCATCCAACAATACTATCACTGGGAATACACTTACTACCAATGGAACTGGAATAATCATCGATCCCAGCTGGCAATCAGGTGTTTGGTATTCAAGTAATAATAACACGATTTCAGGTAATACCATTGCTGGCAACACATTGGGAATGGATGCTGATGACGTCAACCAAAATCTGGTTACTGCCGAGATCAACTGGTGGGGCGATGCCAGCGGTCCATATCACGCAACCCTTAACCCCTGCGGATTGGGCAATGCCGTGACCGACAATGTAGATTTCAGCCCCTGGTACTTCCAGAGCGGGATGACGACGCTGAACGGGATTCCTCCTGTTACCATGACAGCCGTACCTGATTATGCCACTGTGACTGGTGCACCCGTCATCTTCAGTACTACAGCCGGGTATACAGAAGACATGTCAGGCTATGATGATCAGGTTCTTACCGACAACCGGATCACCTCAACCCTGGCATTCCCCGCCGGCTCGCAGGTGATCAGCGTAAAATATGACGGAACGGAAGTGCTTGCCGCGCCCTATGACCTTGTTGGAAAGACGACAGTTTACCTTAGTGAGATACTGGGGCTGCCTGCGGCAGGTCAACTTAACGACCACACCATGGCGATGACACCGACCTGGACCATCACGGTGGCAGGCTTTGATGGTGCTGCAAGCTATGGCATCACCCTGGATGCTGTGAGCTACATTACCGCCGCTTCGGCCTGCAACAACGTGCTTGGAACGGAACCGTTCAGTGTGACGTTTGCCGACCTGGCTATGGCCACAACAGATCCCGAACAGGTATGCGAAGGATCACCCGTGATCTCCCAATCGACGGTCACCTATCCCAGCATAGCACCCACACCGGACCCCATCCCGACTAACCCTGATCCCATCAAAGCCGATGTAAAAATCACCTTCAATCAGGATATTCCGGACGGTGCTTATATTGAATGGACCGTTACGCCAGGTATGAACCCGCCGGGACCTTCGACCCTAAGGACCTATACCTTCGCATCGACCCTGACCGCCGGAACACCCATCCTGATGTCTTCCATCATCAATGGCAGCCTACCTGTTCCATCTACCCCGGGAATGCCCAGTGCACCCTGGCCTCTCAACTGGGCCTATGTAACATCAAGCAGCACTTATGATATGCAGTTCTTCGGGCTTACACCAGCCGCCTATACCTCGGCCTGGACACCGATTGCATTGCTCGGCACTGCAGAGTATGAGCTCGGATTCACCGGGACCACCACGCAGGCCTTCACTGTGAACGATTGCGGTATCAGCGGCGTGCTCAACTATTACAACAACGCCAGCAGCCTACTGAAGAACGTACCTGTCTCACTCTACCAGAATGGAAACCCGGTCCTGGATGGCGCCAGCAACCCCATCGTATCAACAACAGATGCTACCCTGGCCAGTTACAGCTTCACCAGTCTGCCCGCCGGCACGTATGAGTTGCGTCCGGCCAAAATCGATGAGGTGCGATCAATAAACGCTACCGACGCCGCCCAGGTGAATTACTGGAATGTGAATAACAGCCCCATCGAAAAGGTGCGCTTCCTGGCGGGTGATGTCGCCAGGCCTGCATCAGGGTCTTCATCCATCGTTGCTTACGATGCACAGCAGATCCTGGTATACTTCGTCAGCGCCGGTACCCATGTATGGACAAATGCACCATCCTGGTCGTTCTACAACGCAGGACAAACGATCAGCGCTAACCCCTGGGCTGAGAGCATTTACCCGAAAGTCACCATCACCAATGCGCCCATGACCAACCAGACCATTTACGGTATGGTCACCGGCGACTTCAACCGTAGCTGGACACCTTCTTCCAAGGGCGCCAGCCAGAGCCTCTCCCTGAATGACGGGCAAATGGTACAGGTAGCACCCAATACGGAGATACTGCTTCCCATCACGGCAGCCCATACCATGGAAGTCGGTGCCATATCCCTTATCCTTACATACCCGGATGACAAGGTAACGATTGATGGTGTCTACCTGGGCAATAACCCGACACAGCCCATGCTCTATAACGCCAACAACGGTGTTGTCAGGATCGGATGGACCAGTCCAATGCCCATGGAACTGCTGACGGGCAATACGCTGTTTACGCTAAAGTTGCGTACGGCATCCAACCTTGGCAGCAATGAGACCATCCGCTTCGAGCTTGCCGCTGACCCGCTCAATGAGTTGGCCAATGGACAAAGCCAGGTAATCTCGCCGGCCTCTCTGATCGCCGACCTCCTGGTGACCTCCACGACTGGCCTGGCTGATATGCAAGGCAGTAATCTCCAACTGACATGCTATCCCAACCCGTTCACGGAGACTACCACCATTCATTATTACCTCCCGGTGAAGGGTTTTGTCACCCTTGACCTGTTTGACCTCGTTGGACAGAAAGTGACCAGCCTTGTTGCTCAACACGCCGATGCCGGCAGTCACTCCCTCTGCCTGCAGTCCACTTCCATCAGTTCAGGTGTCTACCTGGCCCGCATCACATTCCGCTATGAGGGACAGACATTCACCCGAACGATCAAATTAGTCCGTCAGGATTAATCCTGTCCAACGCAACCGGTGGCGGAGCGAATCAGCGCTCCGTCATCCGGTTTTTAAACTGTCAGATTGCAGTTCATAGCCAAACATATGTGTCATGAGATGGATCGTATTCCCGATAGCGCTGTTGTGGATAGTCCTCCAAACCAGGGCTCAGGCACCGGTAACCTATGCCGGTAAGGTGATCGCCTCGACGAATACAGTAGAAGTACCCCTTACCGTTGACTATTTCTCAGATGTAGGTGCCATATCACTGAAGTTATCTTATGACGCAACCATGCTCCAGTTCCTGGGCACCACCGATGAAGCCCTTATCGACATTATTACCGGAGTCCATGCAGGACATATCTACATTGCCTGGGCCACCGATGGCATCTCACCAGCACCCTCTCTGCCCAATGGCAGCCTGTTGCTCAACATTCAGTTCCAAATCCTGAACCAGGGAACATCACCCCTGGTATGGGTTGATGATGATGGCGGCATCTCTTGCGAATATATGTCTTTCACAACCCTGCAACCTTTCATCGATACTCCCACTGCCAGTTTCTATGTGGATGGTTGGGTAAGCACGCTGTCGGTAAGCTTTACGCGCGACTATGCGTTACCATCCATTACTGCCGTGCCCGCCGGAGGACATACGCCATATACCTATGCCTGGACGGGCCCCCTGGGCCAGACGGCCTCCACAGATGTCATTATCCCCATCGATGGCTATGGGCACTACCAGTTACTGCTGACGGATGCCCTGGGAGCACGACTGATGACATCTTACTACTATGGGCCGGTCCACAACACAACGACCATGCTGGATTACCCTGGCATTCAGGCTGCTGTCGATGCGGCCCAGGCAAATCAGGCACTCCTGCTGGATGCTTATACATTTTATGAATCTGATATACTTATAGACAAACCCGGGCTCAGCCTGAGCGGTGCAGGCAACACCCTTAGCATCATCAACCCCGATCCAATGAAACTTGATGACCATGACTGCAGTCCCGATGGAGGCCAGGATCATCACGGCATCATCATCGCAGCCAGTCAGGTAACCATCAGCAACCTGGGCATTGATGGCGGAGCATCTTATCAATACCGCAGCGGGATCACAACCCGGTATTGGGAACCTGGCGGGCCTTACCATCAAACACAGCTCCACCAGATCAGTGTATTGAGAACCTGGTTCCAGGGCATCGTATTACGAACTTATAATAACGGAATCAGTAACGGAAATCAAATAACATCCTGCCTGGTTCAGGAAAGTGGTAATAACTGCCTGGATGACAACAGCTGGGGAATATTTGTGCAGGACGTGGATCTGTCTGTTGTTTCTTCCTGCACAGTGAATTTTTATTATCAGGGAATCGCCAGCATGAATACGGGAGGAGAATACGCCTCCATCCTGATCCAGGAAAATGTGGTAACGCAAGTAGTCAAAAAGGCCTTTGCCCTGGTTCGCACCAAAAGCACCAGCCTCTTCACCCTCAACACCGGCCTCTTCACAGACCCCGCCAATACTGGTACGGGATTATATGCTTCCCGAATGCAGGGAACGGCCAGCAACAATACTTTCACCGGAGCTGAAACAGGTGTGTTTCTCAGCATAAGTAATATAAGTCTGATTGGTAACATCATCCACCAGGGTGGTACGGGTATCCGGCTGGAGGATTCATCAACCCCCCTGATCCGGGATAACAGCATCAGCGCTAATAGTGCCTATGGATTATTCAACAACACAGGCCTTCAGGTTGACGCATCCCAGAACTGGTGGGGCCATGCCAGTGGCCCTTTTCACCCCGTGCTTAACACCTGCGGAATGGGCAATGCTGTCAATGACAATGTTCCCCTTTGCCCTTGGTATACAGATGCCGGCATGGGCCCACTCAGTCTGAACGGATGTTACATTCTGCCATTCGATGTTACCGGAGGAGGCGCCTATTGCGCTGGACAATCCGGTTCGGCCATAGGCTTATCCGGATCTGAACTGCAGGTAAACTACCAGCTTTATCTGAACAATACAGCCCATGGGGTTCCCCTTGCCGGCACAGGTTCATCCCTTGATTTTGGTGTCCAGTCTGCCGCAGGGACCTATACCATTCTGGCATCCAACACCCTGACCGGTTGCAGTCTCCTACCCATGAACGGCCAGGTGGTGGTCAGCATCGAAGCACTGCCGCTGACAGATGTCATCAGCCTGAGATACTCACAGGATGGGAGCAGTTGGGAAAGCCTCTCGGGTGACATCAGTACAGGTTACCAATTGTGCCTGGATCCAACAACAAACTATATACTTGACATAGAAACATTTGCATTAGCAACCGGCAGTCCATTAATCCGCAGCGATGTCCTTCATCCTATTTACCTGATCCAAACATCTGACAACAATGCTTATATGGCCTACTGGACAGCCAGGGGTGTGGATGGGATCAACAACAGCGGAGGTTGGGAACTGCAGATGTGGGATATTATTCAAGGCAATGCACCTTTTTTCTACCTCAAATACACACCTTCAGATACAGCCCTTATCGACGGACTGCAATACAGTCTTATGGGGGGCAGTCCACCCCTCACTTTACCCGGAGACTATCCGCCACTAACCTATACCTACTCTTATAGTGTACAGGGAGTAAATGGTTGCAATTCTGACCCCCTGGACATTCAGATGGTGATGCACCAGATTCCTGTTCCAGGGCTAAGCGGTCCTGATCCTGTCTGCGCAGGGGCCACGGGCACTGTATATCTGACCGATGCCGGGAAATCTAACTATCAGTGGACAGTAAGCGGAGGGACCATCACCGCAGGTGGTGGCATCAACGACAATACTGTCACAATTACCTGGGGATCAGCCGGAATCGGGATCCTCACACTTTACTATGACGAACCTGCTACTGCATGTGCAGGAGGAACAATGCTGGAGGTCACCATACAGAATTGCGCTGTCGGCGGAACTTTCAAATACCACAACAACGCAAAAACCCCGCTGAACAATATCATCGTTACGCTGAAATCTGGTAACAGTGTCGTTGCCATAGACACGACAGATATCCTGGGCAACTATACCTTCCATGGATTGCCGGCAGGGGTCTACGATGTATATGCAAGCACCTCCAAACCCACGGCCGGAGCGATCAATGCCACAGATGCCGGTATGGTCAACAGCTGGCAGGTCGGGCCTCCTTATCAGATCGAAAAAATCCAGTTTCTGGCAGGGGACGTTTCACGCACAGCCCCACCCTCCTACATTACCTCATTTGATGGTTTTAAAATCCGGGAATATTTTGTCTTCCAAGGCATTGTACCCTGGACACCACCGACAGAGAAATGGTCGTTCTGGAAATCAGGTGAAAACATCAGCGCAAATCCCTGGGCGGAACCACATGTGCCTAGCATCACAATGGGTCCAAGCGGGTTGATCGATGGCCATTTTTACGGCCTGGTAAGCGGTGACTTCAACCGCAGCTTTATCCCCGGAAATCAAAAAGGAAATACGGGCAACATTCACCTGGAAGAAGGGGAAATCAGAGTGGCATCTCAGGGTAGCGTTCAAACGCTAAATTTCCGTGTAACGCAGCCAATTGAACTCGGAGCGATCTCTCTGATCCTCAATTATCCGGAAGAGATGATCGAAATCATCGATATCTCACTTAGGCCAAATCCGACGGAATCTGTCCTCTTCCATGCTGACAATGGTCAATTAAGAATAGGCTGGTTCACTGCACACCCATATGAGCTCCTGCCGGGCGATGTCCTTCTGAAGTTGGATGTAAAGGTCCTGGATCTGCCTGGGCCAGGCGAACCAATAGCATTCAGTGCTGCCATGGATCCCTTGAATGAACTGGCCGACGGCAGGTTTGTACCCATCTCCCAGGTTGTTTTGAAAGCTGATGCGCTGCAGGGCACTGCCAGCAACATAGCGCATCATAACGGAAAAATGACCCGCATCCTGGCTTATCCTAACCCGGGCAAGGACTACATCACCCTGGAATCATCCAGGGTCGTGACAGGCAACATATGTCTGGAGATCCGGAATGCAATAGGCCAACTTGTTCATCAGCAAAACATTATTGACCATACGCATGGCAGTCAACTGATACACCTCAACATAGAAAACTGGCATTCAGGACTATATATCGCGCATCTGATCAGTGAAGGGCAAGAACCTATCCATAGTGCTCAGGTGAAATTCATCAAGAATTGAAACGATTCATCCAGCAAATGAAACGAAACAAAAGATAAAGGAAGTGATCATGAAGAAGGTAATTTTTACAGGGTTATTTGGGCTGATCATGGTTTGGAGCGGTGTTTCACAAACATCTCCCATCAGCACCCTGGGCACGGTGGCAACCAGCGCCCAACAGGCAAATGTGGACATCACGGCCATTCAGTTTAACGGAATTGGTGCAGGAGATTTAAAGATATTGTACGATCCGGCTATCGCCGTGGCGACAGTTGTCACTGTCCATCCTTTACTGAGCGGCAATCTTGCAACAAATCTGACGGTTCCCGGGGTCATCAAATTAGGTTGGTTCACCTATCCGGTTGTGAGTGTTCCCGACGGGACACCCATATTCACACTGTCCTTTAGCAAGGTAAGCAGTGGCACCTCTGCCCTCACATTCCTGGATGATGAGAATGGCACTGCATGTCAGTTTTACTGGCAAAATGGTGCGGTTGTTGATGTGCCCACCTCAACATACTATATCAACGGCTCGCTCACCTTCAATGCTGCCGGCGATGCCCCTGTGACGACCTTGCCGCAAATACAGGCATGCAAAGGGCAGAATGTTAGTTTTCCCCTTAAAGTAACGAATTTCAATAACATAGGATCAGTTTCTCTCACCCTGAACTACGATCCGGCTGTTTTGAGCTACATCAGCGGTGTCAACAATAGTGGCTTTCCAGCTACCCTGATAATGAATCCAACGCCCGGTGTTGTAACGATAGCCGGGTTCACCACTGTGCCTGGGGTTACCCTGCTTGACAATTCAACCTTATTTACGCTGAATTTTAAATTCCTGGGCGGTGCGGCCAATCTGGTATTTGATCATTCCTACGATACCTGGTGCGAATATGCGGACCAGTACTTCAATGTGTTAAATGACAATCCGCCTTCCTCTTTCTATATCGATGGCAGCGTGCAATGCACTACTGCTTTACCTTCAGGTTCCCCACCGCAGGGCACCAGCGATATTAATGCCTGCTATGTGGATGCCAGCACAGTACCTTCTGGTGTTCCAGCTTTTGATGCAGTGACAGCCATGTCAGGGTATACCGATATATGTGGGAACCCGGTTAAATCAGCCACACTTGGATCCACCACCGTTACAGGAAATCAATGTGGGTGGCAGGTTGTTTATACTTTCAGCATTACAGACAGTTGTGATAATCTCCTGGATGGGCAAACCATTTCACATAGTGGTTTTGACCAGGACGCGCCCTACCTGACTGGCACCTGGCCTTCCGGACAATCTGGCGTGGATGCCTGCTTCGCCAATGTACCGGCAGGTCCGACTGAGGCAGAAATAGCTGCCCTATTCAGCGATGCATGTGGCACGGTGCTGGTAAACAAAAGTGGAACCCCTACGGGTGATGATCAGGACTGGACTGTCACATATACCTATCAGATAGCTGATCAATGCGGCAATGCTGTCAAGCCCTCACCTGACATCACCTATAGTGGGGGAGACAGAACAGCACCTGTAGTCAGTGCTCCTGCAGGTTCATCTTCGGTAAGCTGTCCTGCAGATGCCATAACCCCTGTTGCCATACCGGATGCAACAGACGCCTGCGCAGGAACAGTGCATGGCACCCTCGTTTCTATTATCGACAATCCAAATCCTGTTCAGTGTAACGGCAGCCGGGTCTACACCTATGCGTACACCGACAACGCCAATAACACTTCTCACTGGACATATACTTATACTGTACAATACACAGGTGGTCTTGTACCACCTGCGAACGGGTCAGAAACAGTAAGCTGTCTCCAAGATGCCGTAGACCCAGGTCCCCCTAATCCAATATCTGACGCATGCGGGCGAAGTGTAACTGCATCACTGATAGGGTCTACGGCATCACCTGACCCGTTAAACTGCGAGGGAAGCGTGGTCTGGAGATACCGCTACACCGCCTGCGACGGAAGCACGGCCGACTGGACACATACCTATACCATCGACTACAGCGGCGGTATGGCCATGGTGCCGGCCAATACATCCTCCACGGTATCCTGTGCTGCTGATGCCACAGATCCCGGAAACCCGGGACCCATCACCGATGCATGCGGAAGGACGGTCAACGCTGCTCTCGTTGGATCGGAATCCACACCTGATCCCGTCACCTGCGAGGGAAACGTGGTCTGGAGATACCGCTACACCGCCTGCGACGGCAGTACAGCCGACTGGACACATACCTATACCATCGACTACAGCGGTGGCATGGCCATGGTGCCGGCCAATACGACCTCCACGGTATCCTGTGCTGCTGGTGCCACAGATCCCGGAAACCCGGGACCCATCACAGATGCATGCGGAAGAACGGTCAACGCCGTCCTCGTTGGCCCGGAATCCACACCTGATCCTGTCACCTGCGAGGGAAGCGTGGTCTGGAAATACCGCTACACCGCCTGCGACGGCAGCACGGCCGACTGGACACATACCTATGACATCGACTACAGCGGTGGCCTGGCCAACGTGCCTCTGAGCGCATCCTCAGTGGTATCCTGTGCTGCAGATGCCACGGATCCCGGAAACCCGGGTCCCATCACCGATGCATGCGGAAGAACAGTAAATGCCGTTCTCATTGGCCCGGAATCCACACCTGATCCTGTCACCTGCGAGGGAAGCGTGGTCTGGAGATACCGCTACACCGCCTGCGACGGCAGCACGGCCGACTGGACACATACCTATGACATCGACTACAGCGGCGGCATGGCCATGGTGCCGGCCAACACATCCTCCACCGTATCCTGCGCTGCTGATGCCACAGATCCCGGAAACCCGGGACCCATCACCGATGCATGCGGAAGAACAGTCAATGCCATTCTCATCGGATCGGAATCCACACCTGATCCTGTCGCCTGCGAGGGAAGCGTGATCTGGAGATACCGCTACACCGCCTGCGACGGAAGCACGGCCGACTGGACACATACCTATACCATCGACTACAGCGGCGGTATGGCCATGGTGCCGGCCAATACATCCTCCACGGTATCCTGTGCTGCTGATGCCACAGATCCCGGAAACCCGGGACCCATCACCGATGCATGCGGAAGGACGGTCAACGCCGTTCTCATTGGCCCGGAATCCACACCTGATCCTGTCACCTGTGAGGGAAGTGTGGTTTGGAGATACCGCTACACCGCCTGCGATGGCAGCACGGCCGACTGGACACATACCTATGACATCGATTACAGCGGCGGTATGGCCATGGTGCCGGCCAATACATCCTCCACGGTATCCTGTGCTGCTGATGCCACGGATCCCGGAAACCCGGGACCCATAACCGATGCATGCGGAAGGACGGTCAACGCCGTTCTCGTTGGCCCGGAATCCACACCTGATCCCGTCATCTGCGAGGGAAGCGTGGTCTGGAGATACCGCTACACCGCCTGCGACGGCAGCACGGCAGACTGGACACATTCCTATACCATCGATTACAGCGGCGGCATGGCCATGGTGCCGGCCAACACATCCTCCACGGTATCCTGTGCTACTGATGCCTCAGATCCCGGAAACCCGGGACCCATCACTGATGCATGTGGAAGGACAGTCAACGCCGTTCTCGTTGGCCCGGAATCCACACCTGACCCTGTCACCTGCGAGGGAAGCGTGGTCTGGAGATACCGCTACACCGCCTGCGACGGAAGCACGGCCGACTGGACACATACCTATGACATCGATTACAGCGGCGGCATGGCCATGGTGCCGGCCAATACATCCTCCACCGTATCCTGTGCTGCTGATGCCACAGATCCCGGAAACCCGGGTCCCATCAACGATGTATGCGGAAGGACAGTCAACGCCGTTCTCGTTGGCCCGGAATCCACACCTGATCCTGTCACCTGCGAGGGAA
>JAGNHN010000066.1 GCA_018001695.1 Lentimicrobiaceae bacterium | reverse complement strand
TCCATTAGTCAACGCCCAGGCTTTCTTCAACCAGGTAGGCATTTTTATCTGGCGAACTGCGTGAAACCAATTCTGCCAGAAAACCGGTCAGGAACAACTGCGTTCCTACGATCATAGCCAGAAGTGCGAGGTAGAACAATGGTTGGTC
The DNA here is from genome assembly GCA_018001695.1 of Lentimicrobiaceae bacterium. Taxonomy (GTDB): domain Bacteria; phylum Bacteroidota; class Bacteroidia; order Bacteroidales; family JAGNHN01; genus JAGNHN01. Next base: position 13,055 of record JAGNHN010000066.1, on the reverse strand, counting down.
AACGACATCCCTGACATTGTCACCACCCAGTCTGAAAAACTTCACAGCCAGAATCCAGGCGGAAATCAGTCCCCCTGTAATAAAGAACAGCAGGCCCATGGTGCCGAAGAAATGCATGGGACGCTTTGCAAAGCGGGTCACAAAACTGATGGACATCAGATCGAGGAATCCGTTGACAAAGCGCTCAAGCCCAAATTTCGTCACACCGTATTTACGTGCCTGGTGCGCCACGACCTTCTCCCCTATCTTCACAAAACCGGAACGCCTGGCAATGACCGGAATATAACGATGCATCTCGCCATATACCTCAATCGATTTGATGACCTGTTTTCTGTAGGCTTTCAAGCCACAATTAAAGTCATGCAGGTAAACGCCGGACATCTTCCGGGTGGCCCAGTTATACAATTTGGTCGGGATGGTCTTGCTCAGGGGATCAAAACGTTTCTTCTTCCATCCCGATACCAGATCGTAGCCACCATCCATGACCATTTGATAGAGCTCAGGTATCTCTTCCGGACTATCCTGCAAGTCTGCATCCATAGTGATAACAACCTGACCCTGAGCAGCTTCAAATCCTTTATTCAGAGCTGCTGATTTCCCATAGTTACGTCTGAAACGCAGTCCTTTAACCCGTCCATCTTCCTGATTCAAGCGCCGGATTACCTCCCAGGAACGATCCTGACTTCCATCATCGACAAGGATGACCTCGTATGAGAAGCCATGCTTTTCCATGACTTTGTGTATCCATGTCAGGAGTTCAGGAAGCGATTCCTCTTCATTCAACAGGGGTATGATGATCGAGATATCCATACCTTATTATAATTGACTTGCGAAGGGATCCTCCTTTTTCAGAAATATCCCAAGAATGAGACCAATAATCAGTGATGCAATGCCATTGGTGATGATGCCCATACCAGCCAGCCAGCCGGGTTGTGTCATTTTTCTGGTCATTGTCAATGCCATATCGAGTTGTTCGTCTGTAAGCTCCGGATTACGCTGCAGCATGGTTTCCTCAGCCTGTTCAACGATGACATCGATCATACCCGGGTCGAAAAAGGTATAGAAAAAATAGGTGTATACGGACAATAATACACTGGCGACCAACCCGATGAAGAAAGCTGTGGTGAAGGCTTTTCCATAAGTCATAAAGCCGCCCAACACATGATCCCGGTAGTTTTTTGTCCCGATATACATTCCTCCGATTAAAAGCAATATAGAAACAAAACCCAGTGCCTTGTTCTGCATCATGCCCAGGGCATAAATAAGGAGGGTAAAGAGGATCAGCAATCCTCCTGTAATGAGTCCGTGCCTGATGGCTGTTGGCCAAACCGAAGTGGCGCGCGTTTCCTGTACTTCGTTCATGGGATTGAGTATTAGATACCGAGCAAATGTAGTAATTGAGCACCATCAGCCCAAACGATTTGGAAATAATAACTGGCTTTCTGCATTTTTCGTCATACCTTTGCAGTGGGTAAGTCTTATACGACCAGCTCCCACCGAACTCCCCCAGGTCTGGAAGGAAGCAAGGGTAAGTGGTTGAAGCGGTGCGATATAAGTAACTTACCCTTTTTTATTACTGCCTTTCAGCGCGTCTGATCCATCCTATATGCGTACTTTTGTAAGACGAAGGTGAATACGCCTGAGTGCATTTCACATGATGGATGCATCCATGCACCGCCTAGCAATCCAGAACTGCATCAACCCATAAATGAAGGATGATATGCTTTTAAGAATTCACGAGGAGAATCCGAGTCCGCGACAGATAAGGTTGGTTGTTGAGCATCTGAGGAACGATGGTGTCATCATCTACCCTACAGACACCATTTATGCATTAGGCTGTAATATCTATAGTACAAAGGCCATTGAGCGTATTGCAAGAATAAAAGGTGTACGCAGGGAACAGGCCAGGTTTTCCTTTATCTGTCATGATCTCAGTCAGTTATCTGACTTTGTAAAACCTGTCAGCAACCAGGTTTTCAGGCTGATGCGCAGTGTACTGCCCGGCCCGTATACCTTCATTCTCACGGCCAACAACAATGTTCCCAAGTTGCTGCAAGCCAAGAAAAAACAGGTAGGTATCCGTGTACCGGCCAATCGCATTTCGCAGGAGATTGTAAAAGAACTTGGTAACCCGATCATGTCAACGTCCATCCATGATGTGGATGAGATCATAGAGTACACCACTGACCCTGAATTACTTTATGAACGTTTTAGCGGTATGGTGGATATGGTGATCGATGGAGGGCCGGGAGATAACGAACCTTCGACCATCATTGACTGCAGCGGGGATGACATTGTTCTGGTGAGGGAAGGCAAGGGACCTGTAACAGATCTGTTGTTTTAAACAGGAATATCTGCATGGCCACTCCCCTACATATCAGGAAAAGCAGTCTGTATGACGGCATCGGTGCGCTCCCGGTGCAGGATGAGTCATTCAGCACGATTCTGGAACACTCAGGGCTGAGAATGGAGCGTATTGTTTCCTTTGGTCAGTCAAGCCCTGCAGATTTCTGGTATGATCAGACAGAGGATGAATGGGTTATGCTTTTTCAGGGAGAGGCCAGGCTGGACATTCATGGTGCAGGTTTAATTGAAATGAAAGCCGGCGATTTTATTCTGTTGCCTGCCGGATTCAGGCACCGGGTGGACTACACGAGCCAGGATCCTCCTTGTATCTGGCTGGCCCTACATGGAAATTTATCATCTTGACCAAACCCTGTAAGAGATGACACAGGATCAACATCATCATCTGTTTATGGCTGAGGCCCTTCGCCTGGCCGAGGGCAACATTTCAGCCGGCAAGGGCGGACCTTTTGGCGCTATTGTCGTCAAGGACGGAGAGATCATAGCTGCTGCCGAAAACCGTGTCATTCTTAACAATGACCCTACAGCCCACGCAGAGATCGTAGCCATCCGTGAGGCTTGTTCCAGATTGGGGAGTTTTCAGCTGGACGGATGCGACATCTACACCAGTTGCGAACCTTGCCCGATGTGCCTGGGGGCGATTTACTGGGCAAGACCCCGTGCCATCTATTATGCCGGCACCAGGGAGGATGCTGCCGCAGCCGGTTTTGATGATGCATTCATTTATACGGAGCTGCCTTTACCGCCATCCATGCGCAAGATCCAGAGCCAGGAATGCATGCGGGACGAGGCGAGAGCCGTCTTTCAGAAGTGGACAGAAACAGACCACCGTCCAGTCTATTAGCATTTTAAGGTACCTGAAAAGGTTCTTCGTTATTGAAATCCGGTCGATAGAATTCGTGACTCGTTAACTCCTGTACCCAACCCTTATAGAACCCCAGCGATTCCAGTTTTTCAACAACCACCGCATATTCTTCCTGCCTGAGGGTTCTGCCAAGCAGCGGATGATGGGCAGTAAAGGCATTGGGGTAGTATTGTGACATCAGTGACAAGGTGACATCCGTACTGAGATGCCTGGCAATGGTTTCCAGTACCTCCAGGGAATTTTCAACGGCACCCGGAAGCACCAGATGGCGAATGATCATCCCTTTGACAGCGATTCCATTCTCGATTCTCAAAGTCGATCCCGCATGCTGATACATCGCCTTTAAAGCGCTCAATGCCACTTGAGGATAATCGGCAGCACCTGACCAGGACGAGGCCAGACTTGCATCCATGTATTTAAAATCGGGTAGCCAGACATCCACCATATCTGCCATTTCGTGGATCATTTCCACACGATCATAAGCATTCGTATTGTAGACAATGACAGGCCTGTAACCTCTGTCCTGCACGCCTTGTATGATGCGCTTCATCTGCGGCAGCATATGTGAAGGAGAGACAAACCCGAGGTTGGGGCATCCCTGGTCAAGGGCCTGCACCACGGCATCGATCACATCTTCCGTGTTTCTATAGATATCAAAACCAACATCCATCTTCCCCTGGCTGATCTGATGATTCTGACAGTACAGGCAGCGAAGATTGCAGTGGCGGAAAAACACATTACAGATCCCTTGCGCACCGCTGATAACAGGCTCTTCACCATGATGTATGACCACGGCAGCAACATTGACGCCGGCATCAGCCTCACAGAAGCCGAGCTTTCCCATGATGCGGTTTGCAGCGCAAGCATGTGGACAGCTGGAACAGGCCACTAATTCACGATCGAACATAAAAGGAAACGAATCAAACAATAATACATGGCTGTAAGGTTGATTAACCTGCTTTGTTGGTTCATTCTCATCCCTTCAGCAAGGGCCAATCCTCGCTTCATCAAAATTATCTTATTTTTTTTCTCACGAAGGGGTTACCAATCGCCGAAATCCGGTATTAATCATCAGACAGATGAGGCATGGGCTAATGTTAATAAATAAACCTGCCGGAATTATTGCCTGCGATATCGGCTGCGGAAGCAAGGCAGCAAGTTGCGCGAAGCAAGGTAGATAAGGTGGCAGGCAGGCGGAGTAAAACGGAGGGACTTAAATAAACCGGTCGCGTCGTTTATTGGTTGATAACTCCGGGCTTCATTCTTTGTTTTTTAAGGCGTTTTACTATATTTTTGACCAATGTTAGCGTATCATATATTGCCTGGAATTCAATTCAATTTTATAATCAAATCTCTTTGTATGCTATGAAACGACTGCTTACGACCTTAGTTTTCTCAGGCATCATATTGTCAGGGGTTCAGGCTCAGCAGCTTGAAGCTAATTTTATTTTTTCAGCTGCCTGCCTAGGGGAAGCCACCATCCTTACCAGTACTTCCACTACGCTTACGCTTGACAGCATCGTGCTCTATGCCTGGGACCTGGACGGTGATCTGAGTTATGATGACGCTGTGGGACAGTCTATCACCCATACTTTCCCTGGCCCCAACCTGACACATAATGTCGGACTAAAAATAACCACAAAGTACAACTATACGAAATCAGTTCACAAACAGGTTCCGATTAGTGATGTAGTGTCCGATTTCACATTTGCAAACACCTGTTTTGGTGACCCAACGGCATTTACGAGCCAGGCTGTTGTTTACAATGACAACATCGTGGACTGGACCTGGGATTTCGGGGATGGATTGGCCAGTAAGGTGCCCAATCCCGTCTATACCTTTAAAGACTGGACCAATTACATGGTCACCTTTACGGTACTGACACAAAACGGATGTTTGTCAAGTACATCTAAAAGTGTCAATATCACTCGAACTCCTGATTTAGAAATAATTCCATCCTTTCCATCAATAAGTACCGTTAACGGAGTCCAAAACTTTGAATTTTTCGAAGGACGGGTGTTAGTGGTTAGAGCGGAGTTTGACTCAAGTGTCGACAGCATCATTTGGTCTAATGGTCACATCGGGAATGAGGTTTCGCTTACCCAAAAGGGCAATTATTCTGTGACAGCCATCGACAAAAATGGATGTACTTCAACAGTATACTTTAATATCACCACCATCAAGAAGAATGATATCTATCCCATGGATGTCATCACACCCAACAAGGATGGATACAATGACCGATGGTTCATTAAGCCAGAGCTCATCGCTGGTGATAACTATGAAGTTGTGATCTACAACAGATGGGGAGACCAGGTTTACACAAGCTCTCCTTACCAGAATGACTGGGAAGGAACCTATGAAGGCAATGAACTGCCCGAAGGTGCCTACTATTACATTATTAAGAACAACAACAACCTGAAGGAAGTATTCAAGGGTGTTGTCAACATCTTACGCTAATCTAAGTCAGCCTGAGTCTAACCATTAAAACACGATATCGTATGAAAAGAATAACCCTGTTCCTCATCATATGCCTGACCGGAAGCAGTGTTCTTTTCGCACAGCAGGTTCCTCTCAACTACCAGTATATGATCGATCCCTATTCATTGAATCCGGCCATGGCCGGCATGAATGGCGGGTTCGAAGCTTATCTGGGCATCAAAAAGGACCGGCTGGATGCGGACTATTCCCCCCGTACCATCACATTTGACATGAATGCCCCCCTTGGGAAAAAGGTGGCCATCGGTGGACTGGTGATGGATGACCAGGCGGGTATCTTCCGGAATACCTATGCTCAGCTGAGCTATACCTTCCATGCCCGCTTCGGCGAAAACCATGGCCTAGGTATGAGTATTTTCGGAGGAATCAATGCCAAACGAATCGGCCTCAATGACATCAACGTTCAGGCCACCAATGACCCGCTGTTCAATGGCAAACAGGAGATGAAGGAGACAGCCCTGAATTATGGCGCTGCCCTGAATTACCACCTGAAGGGCCTGAACCTGGGCATCTCTGTACCTGGCTTATACTCAGATAACAATAAGTTTTATGAGTTCAAGCGGCATTATGTCGGTCATGTCTCCTATCAGTTCAACGTGGCCCCCAAATGGCAGCTGACCCCTGTTGTCATCCTGCGCGGCGCGGAAGTAGCCCCCTGGAACTATGAAGGAACCGCTATTGTCACTTATGATGAGAAATATTATCTGGGAGCCACTTACCGGAAGAATTCCATCGGCGCCTTTAGCCTGGGTGGATTCCTCACAGATAATATTGTGCTGCACTATGCCTACGACTTCACTTTGCCCTTTGATGATTACAGGGGTGTCATCGGTGATAAGAAAGGTGGACATGAGATTGCCATCGGTTACCGATTCAATGGAAAGAAGCCTAATAAGAAAGACCTCATCCTGGAAGAACTTCAGACCAAATCCAGGGCCACCCAGGTTGATAGCCTGAGCCAACTCACAAAGGATCTGCAGGAAAGACTGCGCAGTTTGAGTGACAGCCTCAACATGCTGAACCGCAGTCAGGAAGACATCATGCGCAAAGCCTTGGATGAAAGCAAGATGAACCGCACAACCGATGCTATCAACCGCCGTACAGAAACCATTGAAACAGATGTGAACGCATTGAATCAGAAGATCATGGAGCTCGAAAGCACGCTGGAAACCACGCGTAAGCGTGTGGAATCCCGCTTCCGTACCATGAGCACCCGGGATGCTGTCAGGGATGACAACAAACCTGTGGATGCCGGTTACTATGTGGTTATCGGTTCCTTCCGCGTAGAAGCCAACGCCAAGAGGGCTGTTGAGATCTACAAGGATGTGAATCCGTTCATCATTCATAACGTCAACCGCTCCTGGTATTATGTTTACTCAAATCGCTTTGATCAGTTGCAGCCTGCCCTTGACCGGATGCGCGAGCTCCGCGCCGAGCCGGGCCGCTTCGATGATGCCTGGGTACACATTTACCGTAACTAAAGGAGCGTTGTTTTCATTCACTCTTCTTAACTACTTGCATGGAAAGCCCCGGAAATCCCGGGGTTTTCTATTTTTACACCTTTAATACTTCTTGCTTAAAACAAATGACTAAAACATTCATATACCAGGTTTTACCCCGACTGTTTAATGGTAACGGAGGCAGAAACATCCCTTTTGGATCACGGCTGGAAAATGGTTGCGGGCGCTTTGAGGATTTCAATGACGCAGCCCTCGATGCCATTTCTGCACTGGGAACTACACATATATGGTATACCGGTGTTCTCGCTCAGGCTACCTGTGAAAATTATGAAGGGCCAGGACTGGAGGCCAGCCACCCGGCTGTCGTCAAGGGCCGTGCAGGCTCCCCTTATGCGATCCGGGATTATTATGATGTCAGCCCTGAACTTGCCGTTAATATAAAGCTGCGGATGCAGGAATTCGAAGCACTAATTGACCGGACGCATCATCACGGCATGGGGGTCATTATCGATCTGGTTCCCAACCATGTAGCAAGGGAGTATCGTGGCATACAAACACCAGAAGGGCATGCTGTCCTGGGTGCAGATGACAACCCGTCACACTCCTTTCTGGAGGCGAATGATTTCTACTATCTACCGGGGGAATCCCTGGTCCTGCCCGAATCAGCCTACCTGCTCGCGCGGAAACAGGCTCCCGAACTGCAGGCAGGGAGCTTCCAGGAATATCCTGCAAAAGCTACAGGTAATGACAGGTTTACAGCTTTTCCCGGTATAAACGACTGGTACGAGACCGTTAAATTGAATTATGGTCAACCGGACCCGTCATCATCCAATGAGCCCTCCCCTACCCCCCTTTGGCATAAGATGCTTGCTATCATGAAGTTCTGGGCAGGCAAAGGGATTGATGGCTTTAGGTGTGATATGGCGGGTATGGTCCCCGTATGCTTCTGGAAATGGGCTATAAACGCCATAAAAGCAGAATATCCTCATCTACTTTACATTGCTGAAATCTACGAGCCAGAGAAATATCAGGTATTCCAGGAGGCCGGATTCGACTATCTCTATGATAAGGTAGGGTTTTACGATACACTGATAGACGTGATGCGGGGGCATACGCTGGCTGCCCGCCTGACTCAAGCCTGGCAACAAACGCCCCTCGCAGGTCAGTTTCTTCTCAGGTTTATTGAAAACCATGATGAACCGCGCATTGCGTCTTCCTCTATGACCTCGAATCCAGGTCTGGGTCTTACCGGATTTGTTGCAGCTGCCACCATGCATCCCGGACCGGTTATGCTGTATTCGGGCCAGGAATGGGGAGTGAAAGGGGATGAAGCAGAAGGCTTCAGTGGACTGGACGGACGTACCAGCATCTTTGATTACTGGTCATTACCAGAATACCGACAATGGAAAGCTGATGACACATACGATGGCCAGGGTTTGAGCCCGGAAAAGAGGCAAGTCTTACAGGATTACAAGACCTTTGGACAACTGCTTCAATCAGCGCCTGCGCTTCAGAGCGGCCACTTTTATGACCTGGGTTATGCCCAGGATCCTTCCTCATTTAACCATGAAGCCCTTTATGCCTTTCTTCGATATAATGAAGAACAGGTCTTTTTGATTCTGCTAAATTTTCGTAGTCAGCAGACGTGCCATATTCATATCCCAGACCATGCGTTGACATTAATGCCCTTTAAACCGAAGGAGATTGCTAGGGTATTCCCGACATTATTGGAGGTCGAAAACAATGCAAATCTGGTTTATATTCAGGATGGCAGTTGCTACATCGATTTGAAAATCCCTCAATACAAGTCAATTATACTCAAACTGAATAAAGAGTCCGCATGAAACCAGATAAGACTGACCTTCCGGATTTCCGGGGCGAAGTAATCCATTGGTTAGCAGAGAGGAACATTGCATTCGAGGAATTGCATCATCCGCCCCTGCCGACCGCCGAAGCTGCGCGTGCCTATTGGGAAGGACATGAAGGCACCTTTTGCCGCAACCTTTTCTTTCGCAACCACAAAGGCAACCAGCATTACCTTATTATTTTGGAAAATACAGTCCATTTTGATATCCGGGGGCTTGAAAAACGCCTCGGGCAGGGTAAGCTGACACTTGGATCTGACTGGCGTCTAAAGCAATATCTGGGTGTCAACCCTGGTAGTGTATCAGTTTTCAGCTTACTTTTTGACAAAGAGCGTCATGTAAAAGTCTTCCTTGATAAAGGTCTGGAATCCGCAACAAAACTGGGTTTTCATCCGAACGACAACCGTTATACACTGATAATCAACAGAGAGTACGTGGAGCTATTTCTCAACCAGCAGGGGAATGAATGGTCGTACGTTGCACTCGGTAATATTGATTAAATAAATGTTACATTTGTATATCATCATATGATCTTATGCTTTCAAAAAAATCTTTCCACTGGTTTGCAATCCTGTTCATAGCAGTCTTTGTGATGCTGCCCGGTTGCAAGCACGAGCCGGAAGCCATTCCGAACCCTGATCCCGATCCAACGGGAAGGCCCTGTCATCCTGATACCGTGTATTTTGAGAACGACATCCTTCCGCTCTTGCAGTCCAGTTGCGCTTTATCGGGATGCCATGACGTCAATACCCAGGCAGATGGCGTTAACCTGACCAATTACAACGCGATTATTCAGACAGCTGACGTCAGGCCTTTCAACCCTGGCAATTCAGACCTTTATGAGCGCATTACAGACACTGATCTGGACAAGATCATGCCGCCACCTCCGCGCCAATCACTATCTGCGGAGCAGATACAAATGGTCTATACCTGGATCATGCAGGGGGCGCTCAACAACGGATGTGATCCTGAAGGATGTGATTCTGTGCAGGTTAGTTTCAGCCAGACCATACGTCCCATCATCCAGGGGCGTTGTTTTGGGTGCCATAGCGGCCCCTCACCTTCCGGCAACATTTCCTTGCAGAGCCATGCAGATCTCGTTGCTGTTGCCAACAATGGCAAGCTGTTGGGCAGCATAACCCATAGCACGGGATTCGTGCCCATGCCGCAAAACTCAGCCAAACTCAGCGCCTGTCAAATCGCTCAAATTAGAAAATGGATCAACGATGGCACACCTGATAACTAAGACCGGAATATTTCTGCTGACCCTATTGCTTACAGCCTTGACTTCCTGCTATTATGACAATGAGGAGGAATTGTATCCGGGAGGTCAGCTCCCCTGTGACACCGCAAATGTTTCATATAACCTCGATGTCGCACCTATTCTTGCAACGCATTGTGATGGTTGCCACAGCGGATCGGCGCCCTCTGCCAATATCAGGACCACCCCCTATGCTGACCTAATGACGATCGTCAATAACGGCCAGCTGAAAGGGGTCATCAATCATGATAATGGTTTCTCTCCCATGCCAAAGAATGCCGGAAAACTACCGAATTGTGAGTTGGCCAAAATCAATGCGTGGATCAGCAAAGGAGCACCACAGAATTGATTGCCAGGTTATTGCACTAAGTCCTGTTAACCCATTTATATTCTATGAAGACATCCTACTACTCCATTTTTCTGATAGCCATTCTATTAGTGATCCATATCCCTGCCCGTGCCCAGGGTGATCTTTTTGATCTCCTGGGGGATGATGCCCCTCAGCACAATTATGCATATGCGACGTTTAAGACAACCAGGGTTGTAAACAGCCATTCCATTGAAAACCCGGCGCCGGGCGTGCTGCTTTTCATCATTTCCCATCACTTCGGGAAAGTCAATTCCGGGGCCTACGAGCTTTTTGGGCTGGATCAGTCCACCATCCGGCTTGGTCTGGAATACGGACTGAACGATCACATCAGTTTTGGGGTTGGCCGCAGTTCATTGGAAAAGACATATGATGGCTTCGTCAAAGTCAAGCTACTGCGCCAGCAGACAGGTGCGCGTAACATTCCCCTCACCCTATCCTATTTCGGATCCACGGCCATACAGTCACTCAAATGGGCTCAGCCCGAGCGAAAAAACTATTTCTCATCACGCATGGCCTATGTTCATCAGCTTTTGATTGCCAGGAAATTCAGCAATGCCGTTTCCATCCAGTTGATGCCCAGCATTATCCACAAAAACCTGGTAGCCACTGTAGAAGATGAGAACACTGCTTTTTCGATGGGCGTGGGAGGTAGGATGAAATTGACCCAGCGCACCAGTCTGAACGCAGAGTACTTCTTCACGCCCAAGGACCAATATACCCAGCCCATCAACAATAGCCTCTCTATCGGCTTTGATCTGGAAACCGGCGGACATGTTTTTCAGTTGCATTTTACCAACTCCAAAGCCATGTTTGAAAGAGGGTTCATCACTGAAACACAGGGCAGATGGGATAAGGGTGATATATATTTTGGATTTAATATCACGCGGGTTTTCACCGTCAAAAAGCCTGCTGATTTTAAGGAATAAAAAAGCCCCGGAGCATTGCTACCAGGGCTGAATGCTTAAACTTATTATGAATTAAGAGACCGGTTGAAGATCTACTTTCACCTTCACCTGGATGGATTCAGCAATATTTTTGACCACCGCACCCGGGATCTTAATCTCATAATCTGCAGGTTTAACAAAGAAAACAGCTTCTCCTTTCAACGCATCCCCTGACCAGGTAAGCGTTCCGTTTTCTTTAATCTTTCTCGTCACGCCATGGATGGTGAGTTCACCTTCCACGACTGCCTGAAACGTTCCCCTGTGATCCTTTTTCAATTCTCCGATATTCACGATCTTTCCCTTGAAGGATGCATTCGGGAATTTGTCTGATTCGACATAGTTTTCATTGAAATGCTCCTGCATCAGCGCTTTTTCGAAGGCAAAGGACTTCATGAGGGCACGGAAAACGAAATCCCCGGTTGTCATATCCAATGCACTGTTTACCTGTTTATTATGCGCTTCGATCTTTTCGAGGGGTGTCTCAGAAAAGAAGCTAATGTGGCCGGACTTTGTGGCATACCTCTGCGCTATAGCGGCATTGGTAATCAGCATTAAGGAAATGGAAAAGATAAGGGCTATGGTTTGCTTTTTCATAATACTTGGATTAGGTGAATAGAGAAAATTAACTGATTGACCCTTGAAAACGCAGGTCTTCGCAGGTTATTACCTTTGGGATGAATATCATGGAACAAGTGTGCACTGCTCCATGAGTACATCTGTCTCGTTGTAGCCAGTGCAATACCCTTTTATTTTCAGCACTTTGCCATCCTGTAAGGAGGCCAGATCCGGTATATGTTCAGGATGAAAGAGACAACGCACACCTTCCTCACCAAACATACCTTCTCCTAAAACAAAGACGGCAGTGGCCTGGTCACCTGTATGATCAAACCTGGCAGGAACCCCGGTAACTTCAATGAGCTTCCCCGTATACATCTCATTCGCTTTCCCGGGTTCTGTGGTGTAAGTCATGAACAGTTCTTCAACACTCAGGGAGGCAACGGGTGTCATACTGACATAATCCGGATGGGGTTTGTTATACATGGTATAGGCCACATAAAATCCGGCGGCACCCATCAGAACAAGTGCGACCAACATGATGGTGAATTTCGGTTTCATGGGATTGGTTTAACTTGAATTAACAAGAGGAAGGAGAAATTGTTCGGTCCTGGTCAAAAAAAAGTCAAAGTAATCCATGTGTAGCGAATATTTAATAGCCTTGACAACCTACATTTTATAGGAGGCACCTAGAATCGAAAATCATCCGAATCCATATATATGACCTTATTTTAGAAGCATTTAAGTAGGGCTTCCTCAAAAAAGCACAGAGTTTATTCGTGACAGTATGTGTAACGGTCTGAATAGGGTTCAAAGATTGTTTCGGGGATAATCGGTTTATACTGCAGCAAAAACTGATCATCCCAGACGTG
>JAGNHN010000065.1 GCA_018001695.1 Lentimicrobiaceae bacterium | reverse complement strand
TTTGAGCGAACAGTGATATCTTTACCATGAAAGGAGCGAGGTTTTGGTTTAAGCACCCTAAAGCTACCTATCCGGTAGCTACCACGCTCCTTTCTATTTTGCTAAAAATTATTTTGGACGGATGTGACTTGAATTCAGTGATTAAAATGTTTGGTCAATAGAGGATCCTGTCGTTATTTTGAGCCGTGAATTGCTGTCTAAGATGATGAAGGAAAAACCAAAACCCACCGTGGATGCCTCAACGGAGAAAAGGATCAAGGACGCAGCCCGCAACGTGTTCTACCGTAAAGGCTATACCGCTACCCGCACCCGCGATATCGCCCAAGAAGCCGGCATCAACCCGGCCCTGCTGAACTACTACTTCCGCAGTAAACAGAAACTGTTTGATATGATCATGTTCGAAGCACTGCAGCCTTTCGTAGGAAGCATGGCCGCAGTAATCCATGATCCCGAAACCAGCCTGGAAGCCAAAATAACCCGGGTAGCGGAAAGCTATATCGATATGCTGATCGCCCACCCCGAAATGCCTTTGTTTGTGTTCCATGAATTGCAGTCAAACCCCCAGGCCCTCGTTCGTGACTCAGGCATGATGGATATCCTCGTGCATTCCTGTCTCCTGGACCAATACAACGAAGCTGTTCAGTCGGGGCGTATGGCACCCATCGGTTTTGAACATCTTATGATGAACCTCATGGGCATGATCATCTTCCCCTTTATCGGAAAACCAATGCTGATGCTCATTGCCAGGATGACGGAGGAGGAGTACCTGCATCATATGGAAGCCCGGAAAAAACTGATACCGGCCTGGATCAGGGCTGTTCTAATTGCTGATATAAATGAATAAAAACCAGGGAAATGTGTCTGTAATTCAATCTTTGGGAGCATGAAAAGATTACTAAAGAAATGGCTGTTGTTTGCAATACTCCTGTGCTACCTTGGGGCAGGAGCGCAGGAAACATCAGTGCTAAACCTGGAGACGTGCTACAACCTTGCCGATCGTCACTATCCCATGACACGCCAATATGAGCTGTTGAATCAATCAGAACAGTTTACGGTTAGCAATGCCGGCAAAGCAGGTCTGCCCCAGTTCAGCCTCTCCCTCAGGGCAGGTTGGCAGTCTGAGGTGACAGAGATACCTCCCAGCCTGTCTGCCATCCTGAGCCAACTCTCCGGAAAGGAAGTCCAGTTTGCTGCGCTGCCACAGGATCAATACCAGGCCGTGGCCGAAGCCGGACAGCTGATCTGGGCAGGAGGAAGCATCCAGGCGACCAGGCAGGCTTCCAAGGCTGAGGCAGAGGTCGGGAAACATAAGCTGGACGTGGAGTTGTATGTCCTCCGTGAACGAATAAGTCAACTGTACTTTGGTATCCTTTTGTTGAAGGAACAACAGCAGCAAACATCCCTCATGATGTCAGAACTGGAGGTTCACTTGCAGCGACTACAGTCACTCGCCACGCAAGGCATGGCTCAGGCCGCTGATTTGGATGTGATCCGGGTTGAGCAGCTTCAACTGCGGCAGCGTCAGACAACCTTGCAGTCCAATGAAGAAGCATACAGGTTGATGCTCTCGGCTTTCATCGCTCAGAAGGTGGACGCCTCAACCATCCTGGAGGTGCCATCGCCCACCCTTCCACCAGTAGATGCATTATCCCTGAAACGTCCGGAACTGTCCTTGTTTGAATCTCAGTCCCGCCTCCTCGACACCCGGCAGTCGCTCCTGCTTTCTGCGACACGACCCCGCCTGAGTGCCTTCCTTCAGGCTGGGTATGGACAGCCAGGCTTGAACATGTTTAAGGATGGGTTCTCAGCTTTTTACCTCGGTGGACTCAGGTTAAACTGGAACCTCAGCGCGTTTTATACGCTGCAGAATAACCTTGGCACCCTGGAAGTGGGTAGAAAAGAGGTGCAGTTGCACCGGGAAACCTTTTTGTTTCAGACGAACCTGGGTGTTATCCAGCAGAAATCAGAAATTGAGAGACTACAATCAATTATAAATCAAGATGATGAGATTATTCGCCTGCGGGTAAGCCTCAAAGAAGTAGCAGCAGCCCGCGTGGAATATGGAACCATGACGGCAACCGACCTGGTTCGGGAGATCAACGCCGTAGATCAGGCCAGAATGCAGCGTTCTTTGCATGGTATACAATACCTGATGGCTGTTTATCAGTTAAAAACAATCACCAATAACTGAGTGCGTGTATGAATAAGATATTCACCTTCATATGCCTGACCGGGACCATGGCCCTGGCTTCCTGCGGGCATGGGAAACAAGACTATGACGCTTCCGGGACCTTCGAAGCTACCGAGATCATCGTCTCGGCTGAAGCAACGGGACGCATTATACAATTCGACGCCGTGGAAGGAGAACGGCTGGACTCCGGGCAATTCCTGGGCTATATCGACAGTACCCAGCTGTCGCTCAAACGGCAGCAATTGATGGCCAGTCTGAAGGCCATGCAGGCCCGCCGGCCGGAAGTGCCAAAGCAGGTGGCTGCTCTGCAACAACAGGTGGCCTCTGCACGAATTGAGCGCAACAGGATTCAGAATCTGGTCAAAGCGAAGGCGGCTACACAGAAAGCCCTGGACGATGTCGAGACGCAGCTCTCTGTGCTGGAAAAGCAACTGGCAGCCCAGATGTCTTCCCTGACGCAGACAGATCAAGGAATCGGTGGAGAGATGGAAGCCATGCAGCTCCAGATAGCCCAGCTGGAGGATCAGCTCAGGAAATGCCGCATCAGCAGCCCGGTCCGGGCGACCTTGCTGACAAAATATGCCGAAGCAGGCGAGCTGGCCGTCCCGGGTAAAGCCCTGTTCAAACTGGCAGATCTGGAGCAGGTCTTTCTGCGGGCCTATGTCACCTCAGCTCAGTTGACACAGCTGCAGCTTGGGCAGGAAGTGGATGTGTTCGCCGATTTTGGCGAAGAATCACGGGCCTACAAAGGCCAGGTAAGCTGGATATCAGGAAAATCCGAATTCACCCCAAAAACCATTCAGACGCGGGATGAAAGGGCTAATCTGACTTATGCCATCAAGGTGGCGGTGAAAAACGATGGCTTCCTGAAGATAGGAATGTACGGACAGCTTCGCTTACCTGCAGTGGAGCCCAATAATCAATGACCCCTGGATCCAGCAACTGTGACTACCTCTGCCTTCATACAAGGTGATCGCCCAACCGTAAATCCTCGTTCCGGTGGGCAAGGTGGCGACTTTGCCGTCTCCTGCCGTGGCCTTTCCAGAACCTATGTTCGTGGTAAGATCCGAAAGGAAAGCATAGTCGCCTTGTCGGATATCAGCTTCGATGTGCCAAAGGGGGAGATATTTGGCATTATCGGACCGGATGGTTCAGGCAAGACGACGCTGTTTCGCATCCTGACGACGCTGATCCTGCCGGATACCGGGACGGCGACGGTAAGCGGGATGGATATACTTCAGGATTACATGCAGATACGAAGCAGGGTAGGGTATATGCCGGGCCGGTTTTCGCTGTATCAGGATCTGAGCGTGGAAGAAAACCTGGATGTGTTTGCCCGGGTTTTTCATACAACCATCGAAGAGAATTATCATTTAATCGAGGACATTTACCATCAGCTGGAGCCCTTCCGGAAACGCCGGGCCGGAAAATTGTCGGGGGGAATGAAGCAAAAACTGGCACTCTGCTGTGCCTTGATACACAAGCCGGAAGTGTTGTTCCTTGACGAACCCACCACCGGTGTGGATCCCGTCTCGCGCAAAGAGTTCTGGGACATGCTGCACAGGTTGAAAGACGAAGGCATTGCCATCCTGGTTTCAACGCCCTATATGGACGAAGCCGGTCTTTGTGACCGTATCGCGCTGATGCAGGCTGGCAGATTTATGCGCATCGACACGCCGGAGGCTATCGTCAGGCAGTTCGGGCGGCCTTTGTTCATCGCCCGCAGTAGCCGGATGTCAGCCCTCCTCAACGATCTGCGTACCTTTCAAGGTGTGAGAACGAGCTACCCTTTTGGCAATGCACACCACATCACCCTTTGGGATGATGGCACATGCCTGCCTGCACTGCAGGAATTCCTAATTGAGCATGGTCATACAGATCTGGTGCTGAGCGAAGTAGCACCAGGGGTGGAGGACTGTTTTATGGAACTTAACCGGCCCCCACAGGAAAGGGAGCCTGGTCTGATGACCAATTCCCTTAGCAATGATGAAAAACAAGATAGCCTTAAATGATGTACCTGAATCCATATAAAAAGACCAGCCAGGCACATCCTATCCCTGAAGAAAGGGTGGTGGTACGGGCGCAAGAACTCACCAAACGCTTTGGGGATTTCATAGCAGTCGATCACATCTCCTTTGATATTTACCGTGGCGAGATCTTTGGCTTCCTGGGAGCCAACGGTGCCGGTAAGACCACGGCCATGCGCATGCTGACAGGCTTGAGCAAACCTACTTCCGGTGAAGGGTATGTAGCGGGTTACAACATCCGCACGCAAGCCGAACAGGTCAAGCGCAGCATCGGCTACATGAGTCAGAAGTTTGCGTTGTATGAGGACCTGAAGGTATGGGAAAACATCCGGCTCTATGGGGGCATTTACGGCGTGCCCGGGAAGGAGATAGCGCCCCGGACCCTGGCATTGCTGCAGCGCCTGGGACTGGAGAATGAGCGCGATACACTGGTGAAGTCCTTACCGCTGGGCTGGAAACAACGCCTGGCCTTTTCGGTGGCCATCTTCCACGATCCAGGCATCGTTTTCCTGGATGAACCAACGGGAGGCGTGGATCCTGCCGCACGCCGCAGTTTCTGGGAGATGATCTATCAGGCAGCAGACCGCGGCATCACGGTCTTTGTTACGACACACTACATGGACGAGGCAGAATATTGTGACCGGGTTTCCATCATGGTGGATGGGCGCATAGAAGCCCTGGATACTCCGGCCCGGCTGAAAGAGACACATCAGGCCAAAAACATGGATGAGGTGTTTCAGAAACTGGCCCGGAAATCCAGGCGAAACGGGATTGGCATATGAAACAGTTCATGGCATTTGTACGGAAGGAGTTTTTCCATATCCTGCGCGACCGCTGGACCATGATTATCCTGCTTTTGCTTCCGGTGGTAATGCTGATACTCTTCGGTTTCATGATCACGACAGAGGTTCGCAATACCCGTTTTGCCATCTATGACCCCTCCCGCGACCCCGCCACCCAGGCCATCGTGCATAAGCTGGCTGCCAGCGAATACTTCATCTTCGACGGTTACCTTGAACATCCGGACCAGATCGATGCCGTGTTCCGTGCGGGCAAAGTGGGCCTCATTGTTGTATTCAGCACCGCCTTCCATCAGAACATGATGCATACCGGCGATGCGCAGGTACAGCTTATCGCCGATGGCTCCGACCCCAATAATGCAAGCACTGTCGTGATGTACGCATCAAGCATCGTGAACGACTACCTGTTGAGTACCATGAAAGAGGGCCGAATCCCCTTCCGCATCCAGCCGGAGGTGAAGTTTCTGTACAATCCGGCCTTGAAAGGGGCCTACAATTTCGTCCCGGGTGTGATGGGAATGATCCTTATGCTGATCTGTGCCATGATGACGTCCGTGTCTATCGCTAGGGAGAAAGAGATGGGAACCATGGAGGTCTTGCTGGTTTCACCCATGAAACCGGCCCAGATCATGATTTCGAAGGTCGTTCCGTACTTCTTTCTTTCGCTGGTCAACCTCACGACAGTCCTGCTCATCTCGGTCTTTGTTATGAGGGTTCCGATTCAAGGAAGCTTTGCGCTGCTGATCATGGTGTCACTGCTTTTCATATTTGTATCGCTGACCCTCGGCCTGCTGATTTCTACGGTGGTTGATAAGCAGATGACAGCGCTGTTGATCTCGGCCATGGTGCTGATGCTGCCGGTCATCATGCTATCGGGTCTGATGTTTCCGGTGGAGAATATGCCACGGGTGCTGCGGTGGATGTCGGAAGTGATCCCGGCCAAATGGTATATCATTGCCGTTAAGCGCATTATGATTGAGGGCTTGGGCCTGGAAGCTGTCCGGCGGGAGATCCTGGTATTGGCGGGGATGGCACTGCTTCTGGTGACCCTGAGTCTGAAACGGTTTAATTATAGACTGGAATAGTCATGCTACAGTACCTGCTTGAAAAGGAAACCAGGCAATTTTTCAGGAACCGCTTCCTTCCACGGGTGGTGGTGATCCTGCCATTTGCAGCACTGCTCATTTTCCCGCTGGTTGCTAACTTCGAGATTAAAAAAATCAGGCTCAGTGTGGTTGACCATGACCAGAGCAGCGTTTCGCGGCAGCTGGTGCAGGAAGTGGTCTCATCCGGTTACTTCCTGCTGAGCGATGTATCTCCTGCCTACCTTGATGCGCTCAGGGAGATAGAGCAGGGCAAGGTGGATGTGATCCTGGAAATCCCCCCGCGCTTTGAATCGCGGCTGTTCAGGGAGGGCGAGACCAGCCTTCTCATCGCCACCAACACCGTCAATGGGATGCGCGGCGGAATGGGCAGCGCCTACCTGCAGGGTATCGTGGCAGCCTATAACCAAAGCATACAGTCAGAATGGATGATGGACGGATTTCATGCCGCCATGCCCGCTTTTGAAGTGGTTCCGCAGTTTCGCTTCAATCCCAGGCTGGTGTACCGTGTATTCATGATCCCTGCCATCATGGTGATGATGTTGGCCGTGATATGCGGATTTCTGCCCGCGATGAACATCGTGAGCGAGAAGGAAAGCGGCACGATCGAGCAGATGAATGTCACGCCTGTCCGCCGGATCGACTTCATCCTGGCCAAACTGATCCCATACTGGGTCGTTGGTTTTGTGGTGCTTACCATCTGTTTCCTGGCTGCCTGGCTGTTCTATGGGCTACTCCCCGTCGGAAGTTACGTGACACTTTACCTCTTCTCTTCCTTGTTTGTGCTCGCCATCTCGGGTTTTGGACTGGTGATCTCCAACTATGCCCGCACCATACAGCAGGGGATCTTTATGATTTTTTTCTTTGTGATCACATTCATCTTCATGAGTGGCCTCTACACCCCCGTTGCCAGTATGCCAGACTGGGCCCAGGCATTGAGCACCTTCAGCCCTTTGAAATACATCATCATGGTGTACAGGCTGGTGTACCTGAAAGGCAGCGCTCCCCAGGACCTGTGGATGCCCTTTTATGCCTTGCTTGCTTTTGCTGTGTTTTTCAACGCCTGGGCGGTCCTGAGTTATCGCAAAAAGAACTGAAAATGAATGATGTGCGGGCACCGTCAGTCACCCGCACATCCAATCATCGTATTAAACCGTATGCTGGATATCCCAGACAAAAGCCCTGACCCCCACTTCTTCGTTCAACTGGTTGAGCCGGGTGATCTTTTCCAGCAGCGAATTCACCTTCTCATTCTCAACAATGGTGATTACGGCTGAATTCATTTCGGGCCAGGTATGGGTACCCATGCGGGGCTCCCCGTTGTAAGTGCCGCGGCCTTTGACATCCTGAAACCAGGTGTATCCCCTGATCTCAAGCTGGTCCAGTATGTACTCGACTTTTTCTGTCACGGCCTGATTAAAAACAATGAAGACTGATTTCATAGGGCTATCCTTTAATCCAGGTTACGGAATTTCTTTCTGAGTTTTCTCACCTTGTCACGCTCACCCGAACGGGCCAGCACAGCATAGATGACAGGTACGATGACCATTGTCACGATAGTGCTGAAGACGAGGCCGCCGATCACGGTGATACCCATGGGTTTCCAGATTTCAGATCCTTCTCCCGTGGACAAGGCAAGGGGCAACATGCCGAGGATGGTGGTGAATGCAGTCATCAAAACCGGCCTGAGCCGCGAACGACCCGAAACTACGATGGCATCATACAGACGCATGCCCCGGTCACGCATCAGGTTAGTGAAATCGACCAACACAATGCCGTTCTTGACGACAATCCCGATCAGCAGGACAGCCCCCAGGGCTGCGATGATGCTCAGTGTGGTGCCCGTGATCAGCAAGGCAAGCAGCACACCCGTGAAGGCGAAGGGGATAGACATCATGATGATGAAAGGCATGGTGAAGGATTCAAACTGCGATGCCATCACGATGAATACCAGTATCAGACTCAATACCATCAACAACCCCAGGTCCATAAAAGATTCCTGCTGGTCTTCATAAGCCCCACCAATCTGCACCAGAACGTCCTGGGGCACTTGCACCTCGTCCACGGCCGTCTTGACTTTCCCAGCCAGCTGGCCGAGCGAGACCCCATTGGGTTTAGCCGAGACGGTGACGATGCGTTCCTTGCGTTTATGCTGAATGGATGGTGGCCCCCAGTACTCCTGTACCTTACCTATTTCTTTGAGCTTGATCTTCTTGCCCATGGGACTCATGATGGTGAGCTCTTCCAGGTCGGTGATGGAGCTGCGGTATTTCTCATCTATACGCACACGGATATCATACTCATCTCCTTCCTCCTTATACTGAGACGCGATCATCCCACTGATGCGGTTGCGAACCATCGTACTCACTGTAGCACTGTTCAGGCCGTGTAATGCCAGCTTCTCTTTGTCCAGCAAGACCTGCAGCTCGGGTTTGTCATTCTTCCGGCTGATTGTAACATCCTTGGCTTCAGATGTTTGCATCAGTTTGCTCCGGACCTCATTGGCAATGGCATTGGTCGTGTTGAAGTCGAATCCATAGATTTCGACATCCACGGTTGGAGCGCCGCCAAAACCCATGCCACCGCCGGAGGTCATGATGTTGGAGGTAATGATTTCCGGGAATGTACTGATGTCTTTACGTAGACTGTCGGCGATTTCCCATACACTGCGCTGACGTTCATCCACATTCTTGAGTCGCATCATGATATTGATGATGTTGGACCCGGTCGTGCTGAACAGGGAAAACATACTGCCCTCGTCATCCGACCCGGATGAAGCAGCCATGATCTCCACTTCCGGGTATTTTTCCATGATGATCTGCTCCAGCTTACGTGTGGTTTTTACGGTTTCTTCCACCCGGGTGCCAGTTTGCAACTCGATGGCCATACTGATGCTGGATTCATCTGCTTCCGGCATGAAGTCCGTACCAATAAATCGCATCAGGAAAATGGAAGAGAAGAATACCACGACTGTGAGTATCACCACGATGCGTTTGTGATACAATGCCCAGCTCAGGGTCCTGGCATACACATCGTCAAGCCAGGCGAGGAAGGGTTCAATGGTGGCCTGGTAGGAGAACCGGCTCGGCTTTTCCTTGCGTGGCCTCAGCACCAGCAGCCGGGAAGCTAGCATGGGGGTAAGCGTGATGGCGGCAATCGTGGAGGTTACCACAGTGATCGAAACAATCCAACCCAGCTGGTTGAACATGATGCCCGTCAGTCCACCGACCAGCGTCAGGGGGAAAAACACAGCCACCACAACCAAGGTGGTGATGATAACAGCCAGCCACACCTCATTGGTGGCATAGATGGCAGCCTCCCGCGGGGTACTTCCCCTTTCAATATGCTTGGTGATGTTCTCAAGTACGACAATCGCATCATCGACCACCATCCCGATCGCAATGGAAAGGGAGGTCAGCGAGATCACATTGACGGAATTGCCGGATATGAAGAGGTAGATGAATGAGACAATCAGGGAGATAGGGATGGTCAGGGCAATGATGAAGGTGGCACGCCAACGACCCAGGAAAAACAATACAACCAGGACGACGAAAACAAATGCCCACATCAGGGTCTGCGACAGATTGCTGATGGACCCCCGGATGAAGGTGGAGGTATCCATGATCAGATCAACTTTGATGTCCGGAGGTAGGGTTTTCTTCAGTTCCTCCAGGCTCTTATTGACAGCCTTGGCTACTTTCACGGTATTGGCACCGCTTTGCTTCATAACAAACATGCGGAGACCGGTCTTGCCATTGATCTTTTCCTCAATGGATTGGTCCTTAAGGGTATCCCTCACCGTGGCAACATCATGGAGAAAGATAGGTGCGCCATTGAAATTGCCCACCACCAGGTTCAGCAGCTCAGCGCTCTGGCTGAACTCACCCTGGATGCGGAGCTGGTAGTCCATTTCCCCCATCTTGATGTTGCCGGAAGGCATGTTCAGGTTTTCGGCACCGATCACATTGCCAACCTGTTCCAGACTCATATTGTACGCATCGAGGCGCTTGGGATCAATTTCCACATAGACCACCCGTTTGGGTGTGCCCATCATGCCCACCCTACCAACCCCCTCAATGCGGTTCAGGGGATTGATGATTTTTTCTTCCAGTATCTTATCCAGACCCGCATAGCTCTCTGATGCCGTGACTGCAAAGAACACGATGGGCATCATGGTGGTGTTGAACTTGAAAATGATCGGCCTGTCGGCTCCTTCTGGCATGAAGTCGTTCATCCGGTCGAGCACATCACGCACATCATTGGTGGCTTCGTCCAGATTCGCCCCCCAGGCAAATTCCAGCGTGATCACAGAAAGATTATCGCTTGAAACAGATGTCACTTCCTTGAGCTTATCCACGGAATTAAAGGCATCCTCAAGTCGTTTTGTGATATTGGTCTCAATGTCGGCAGCACTCGCCCCGGCGTAGGTCGTCATCACCGAAAGAAACGGCGGGTCGATCTCCGGGTACAGGTCCACGGGTATATTGATCCATGCATAAAACCCCATGACTATGATGGCAGTGAAAACCATCAGGGTACTAATGGGTTTATTGACGGCTGTTTTATAAATACTCATAGCAGTATAAGAATTGAATGGACTTAATCCTGTTGGACACTCACCTTCATGCCGTCCAGCAACCTGGCCTGCCCGCTCACGATGACCTGGTCCCCTTGTTTCAGGGAATCAGAAATGACTTCAATCATATCATCATACCTCTTTCCGATGGTGACGGTCACCCTCCTGGCACGGCCGTCCTCCTCAAGAAATAGATAACGCTCATTGGACCCCTGCAGCTTCAGCACGGCTATGGCGGGCAGGAGGATAGCCTCTACCTTGTCCAGATCCAGATCCACACGCACAAACATGCCGGGACGTAAAAGGGCCCCTGTGTTTTCAACCAGTACCTCGACGTTGAAAGTGCGGCTGCTGGGGTCAATGGTCGGGTAGATATTGAAAATCCGCCCCTTGAAGGTTTTGTCAGCGTAGATGTCACTGCGCAGTACCACTTCCATGCCGTTGCGAATCAGAGGGAAGTACTTCTCAGAGATGGGAACATTCACTTTCAGGCGGTCGATCTGCACGATGGATAGAATAGCGGACTTCCCCGTGGGTGCTGAAGGTGCGCCGGAGTACATCTCACCGGGCTCATAATATTTACCCGAGATTACGCCGCTGAAAGGCGCGGCCAGTTTCGTGTTTTCCTGCAGGAACGACACATTCGTGCGGGCGATTTCGTACTGCGATTTCAACTGATCGTATTGCTGCACCGCAATACTCCCGGTCTTTCGCAAGGTGTCCAGCCTTCTGAAATCGGTTTCCAGTGTCCTGAGCTGAATCTCAGCCTGATGTAACTGTGTCCTGTCCATCTGGACCAATAGCTGTCCTTTGCTGACCCTGTCTCCGATATTCACACGGATCTCTTCGATGCGGCCTGGACTTGCCGGCGCTAAATGGATCTCCTGAAATGCCAGCAGGGTGGCCGAATATTCAACCGTCCTGGCAATCTGCTGGTAGTCGAGGGTGAGGGTGCGAACAGGCTCTGCCTTCTCTTCCTGCACCACGGTATTGGTTTGCGGTTCACCGGGTTTACATCCGAAGGCCATCATCATGACGACAGCCACTCCCAGTATCATTAACTTCTTCATGGGTTTTACTGTGTTATTATTATTGAATGTGTCCATATAGTTTCTCTAGTTGTACTCTTGCATTCAGAACTTCCATCATCGCACTGATGTAATCCGTTTCGGCCCGCACATAATTGTTGTCCGCCGAGATCAGGTCCAGACCCGAAATGAGGCCCTGCTCGTATTTCAGTTTGAGGTGTTGGTACACCCTGCGACTTACCTCGACACTTTTTTGCTGGTTATGGTAAGCATCCAGTGCGGTGCTGAGGTTATAGCGCAGTTGCTTGTCCTGTAGCCGTAGCTGATCGCTCAGCAAATCCTTTTGGTTCTGAATGGTTTTCAGATCCAGGCGCGCCTGCTGCGTTTGGTATGTCCGAACACCGCTGCTGAACAAAGGGATGTTCAGTTGTAACCCCACCATATTCGCCGGTGTCATATCGAAATCGGGTTTGAGTAGTTTATAGGTATACCTGTAGAAGGCAGCAAGATTAGGCAAGGCATTGGCCCTTTGCATATTGACATTCTTGCCGGTCAGGTTCTCCTGCTGTGTCAGCATCCGGTAATCGATCTGATCTTCAAGGGCCAGCTGCTTGAGCACCATTTGCTCGCTATAGGTGTCTTGCATGAGGAAGGGAAGCTTGTCGGTCAGAACCAGCGAGGTCTCCATGTCTACACCCAGATGGAGGCGTAGAAGGTTAAGTGCGAGTTCCGACTGACGGCCGGCGGAGGACAGGGCATTCTCCAGACTGCTAACCTGAACGGACAACTGATCCACATCGGTCTGCTCGATCAGTCCGGCCCTGGCCAGGGCGTTGGTCTTTTCATAGAGCTCCTTCAGGTTTTTAAGGTTTTGCCCTAGCAGCGACTGCAACTCGGTGGATATGACAGCCATATGATAGGCATCGGTAACCTGCGCAATGACTTCCAATGTGGATTTTTCCTGGTTGATCTTGCTCAACTCCCGGGAAAGTTTGGCCATCTGAACCCCGACAATGTAATTGCCACTGAAGATCAACTGGTTGACATTTACGTACATATTGCTTTGCGGCTTGATGTCGATCTCGCTCGCTGGCATGTTTTCGGCAAATCGTATCGATATCTTGGCCCCCAGCGCATTGGAGTAGTCCATCGAAGCGCTGACCTGTGGCAAACCGTTGGCAATGGCCTCTCGCAAGGCCATCTGCGACTTGGTGACCGCGTATCCTGCGCTCTTCAATGTCTTGTTGTATTCCAGGGCATGTTTACGTGCCTGCTCCAAACTCAGGCTGAGCTGTGACTGTCCGCTTAGGGGAAGCAGGAAAATCATCAGACCTGTGACAATCAGAAAAAAGTGTCGTTTCATACTAATGTTACGTAAATTCAACAAATAAATGCAACTTTTTCAGAGGAGATAAAGACTAAATTTTTCAAGACAAAGAGGAAGAAAAAATTTCCTTCACTCTTTGCCTTGATGGGTAAAGTTTAAATTTGCCCTCT
>JAGNHN010000064.1 GCA_018001695.1 Lentimicrobiaceae bacterium | reverse complement strand
AAGACAGAAAAGCAGGACCCTGATCGAAAGGTTGGTTGACCCCTCCTTTATTCCTTTGGGAGTCCTGCAGCAGTTGGTTAGAGTCCCGCACGTGCGGGATTAATCAGAGGGTCGTCCCGGGAGCGGAACGATCCGGGATCCAGCAGGGGGAGCAGAAAGGGAAAAGGGGCTGTCTCACATTGAGAATGCCCCTTTTTTAATCTAACAATTGTGCAGACGACAGGCTTGAGGATTATTCGATAACGATATTCCTTGCCTGTGGCTTACGGGCCTCCTCCTTTTTAGGGAGAACAACATGCAAAACCCCATCCGCATAACCTGCACTGATCTTCTCCTGATCAATGGATTGCGGTAAAGTGAATGACCGCCTGAATAAGCTGTAGTGAAACTCCTTGCGTAGAAAGTTCTCCTGGTTCTCTTCAGACCTGGTTTCACGATTGGCTGATATGGTCAGGATGTTATTTTCTGATTCGATATTGAAATCAGATTTCTGCATCCCGGGTGCAGCCACTTCAATTTTGAACTGATCGGCATCCTCCACGATGTTCACGGCAGGGACCGTATATTGTGTCGATTTTGGGAGGAGACCTTCAAAAAAATCCTTGCCAAAAAAATCTTCCAGTAATCCACTGCCAAGATTCGGGCGCATTAACATGGGTAACATAACTAGTCCTCCTATTCTTTGGTTAAACTTGATTTGATTGCTCAATTAAAATCAATCAAATCATGTTCCAGGAGGTAGAAAGACGTACGTTAACGAAAAAGAACTGTCAGAATGACCAAAAGGGCCACAAAATGGCCTTTCTTTGGTGTCAAAATGTCATAAAAAGAACTCGGGAACGGATCAGTTGCATTTAAGCTCCTGCTCAATCTGATACTTGGCTGCTTCTGCATTGGGCCCAAACAAGGCTTTTTTGAATGCAGCGCAAGCCTGGACATTATCGCCTTTGGCCTTGTAGGCAGTACCCAGTTCGAAATAGGCTGCAGCGCGTTTTTCATTGGCGTCCTCTTCAAGCTCTATGGATTTTGTGGCGGCGGCAATAGCTTCGTCTGTTTTTCCCAGCTTGTTATACGTAACGGCGAGCAGGTATTGCAGACTGGCATTGTTGGCTTCATATTGAGTGGCCGTGATCAAGTGACCTTCGGCTTCAGCAAACTTGCTGGACTGAATGGCACGCTGCCCGCGGTTGAGGAAGGTCTTATAACCGGCATCGCGGGCTGTGTTCACGGATTTCTCATCACCTTCCTGTGTCCCAAGCTGAATAGCCTTGTCAAGTGCCTCCCGCATCTCTTCCAACCGGTCTAACTTGCTGTATGATAGGGCGATGATAAGGTAAGGTTTGGAATATTCGGGATCCAGTACAATGGCCTTGTTCAGGTCCACTAACGCTTTTTCAAATTCATCTTTTTTGTAGGAAGCACTGCCGACAGCATAATAAAGCTGTGGGATCAATTTGTTGATCTTGGCTTCAGTGGCGTTATCCCCATATTCCTTAGCTACAGCGGCTGCTTTTTCCAGGCGGGGAATGGATTCGGCCACTTTCTTATTGCGGTAAAGGGCCAGTCCTGCCCTGTAATGCAGGTCAGGAAGAATGGCAAATGTCCTGGCTTTCAGATCATCACCTTCATCTCCAATCTTGTCACACATGCTGATGCACTGTTCGTAGGCAGTGATGGCGCCTTCATAATCTTCGGCAGAGGTCAGTTGTATCCCCTTGTTGAACAGCTCGCCCGCTTCATTCAGGGATTGGGCATTTAGATTTAAAGCACTAAAAATCAATACGATACCTAATACTATCATTGACTTGATCCATGATGTTCTCATTCGCATATCCGGGTTTTGATAATTAATAATTTGGTTATCAAGGGCTACAAAAATACAAATTCCATTCCACATGCCTGTTTTGCAAAAACTATTCTCTTCTATCAGAATTCTATTGGCATTGACATTTCGTTGACCCGATCTTTCTTATATAAATAATCCTATATTTGAAATGGGCCTGGGTGCAAACTAAGCCTGCTTAGTATTGTTAGAAGTACATTGGTTTTAACTATGGCTTCATGAAGTTATTTCGCAAGATATTGATCGCCAACCGTGGCGAGATTGCTGTCCGGATCATCCGAAGTGCCCGGAAACTGGGCATACCAGTGGTGTCGGTATATGCATCCAATGACAGGTATGCACCACATGTAGCGGCTGGTGATGAAGCCTACGAACTGGGCGATGGCCCTCTTTCAGAGACATATCTGAATATTAATGGCTTGATAGAAATAGCCCTTAAAGCTGGTTGTGAAGCCATTCACCCCGGTTATGGATTTCTCTCAGAAAATCCTGCTTTTATCGAAGCCTGCGATGCGGCGGGCATTGTCTTCATTGGCCCTGCCGCTGAGTCAGTACGTCTGATGGGAAATAAAATTGAGGCAAGGCGAAGTGTCACTGCGATGAATGTGCCTGTCATTGAAGGAAAGTCGGGTAAAGTGGAGGATATTCTTGCGGAGGCTGATACATTGCAATACCCTTTGTTGGTCAAAGCAGCAGCCGGTGGTGGCGGAAAAGGCATGCGTATCGTTCGTTCCGCTTCAGATTTGAAACCATCCCTTGAAGCAGCTGCGAGAGAAGCCCTGACCTATTTCGGCGATCCTGCAGTTTATGTCGAGCGCTTCCTGGATGCCCCCAGGCATATCGAAGTGCAGGTCTTTGGCGATCACTATGGCGAGGTGGTTCACCTTTTTGAAAGGGAATGCTCCATACAGCGACGATATCAAAAGATCATCGAAGAGTCACCATCTCCAACGCTGGATGAGGCCAGTCGACGTGCTATCACGACCTCGGCTGTACAGATCGCCAAAACCATGGGTTACCGCAATGCAGGAACCATTGAGTTTCTGGTCGATGAAAACCTGCAGCATTATTTCCTTGAAATGAATACCCGCATACAGGTTGAACATCCTGTGACCGAGTTTATCACGGGTGTCGATCTGGTGGAATTGCAAATACTGACAGCAGCAGGAAATCCCTTGCCTTTCCGTCAGGAAGACTTGAATATTAAGGGCCACGCCATTGAATGCCGCCTTTATGCAGAGGATCCGGAGAAGCAATTCCTGCCATCTCCAGGACAGATGAGCTGTTACCGGGAGCCGGTATCGGAATTTGTGCGGGTCGATAGCGGCATCGGATCGAACATACAGGTTCATCCGGAATACGACCCTATGATGGCCAAAATCATCACCTGGGGCCCGGATCGAATGAGAGCCATCGACCGCATGGATATGGCGCTGAAGCAAACAGTGGTACATGGCATTGCTTCCAATATTCAGTACCTCAGGTCTTTGCTCAATGATGAAGACTTCAGGGGCAACCGGATCTCTACCCGTTACTGCGATGATCACACTGCCCGTCTGCTGTCTGCGTTGCAACCCAATCCCAAGCTGATGGTCAGTGCCTACCTGATCTGGTGGCTGAATAAGACCAGGAAATCTCCGGGCATTCATGATGTATGGGATCAGGTTGCATACTGGCGGATGTATCCGCAAATCTCCCTACTCTGGGGTGAGGAAACCTGGAAGGTAATGGTCAGGGAGACAGGCAAGAACATCTATACGCTTTGTTTTGACGATGATACATGCCGTGAAATACGATATGGTCATCATGAAGGGGCCATGATCAGATTTTCTGTTGATGGCATCGACCATACAGCTTACGTATCAGAGAAAAGCGGAAATGAGGCCTGGGTAAGTCTGGACGGTGTTACGACCGTGATCGGGCGCAGCGACCTGATGTTGTCTGAAGCCATATTCAGCGGATCTGCCGCAGGACGGGTGCGCGATCCCGGACGTCTTACGTCACCCATGCCCGGGAAGGTCGTTAAGGTGCAGAAACAGGCTGGAGAATTGGTCAACCAGGGTGAAATACTGTTTATCGTTGAAGCGATGAAGATGGAAAATGCCATTCAGGCAGGCATGTCCGGTATACTCGTGTCAGTGCATGTTAAAGAGGGAGATAAAGTGGATACCAGCACGGTTCTGGCACATATCGGGACGGCAGATTAATAAAGGAGAATAACGATCCAAAATTTATAGGAAATGGATTTCAACCTGAGTGAAGAACACGAACTGGTCCGGCAAACGGTCAGGGAGTTCGCGGAGAAAGAAATCAAACCCCAGGCAAGAGAACTGGACGAGAAAGAGATGTTTTCCCATGCGTTGACCCGCCGAATGGGAGAACTGGGTTTGTTTGGTATGTCGCTCCCACCTGCTTATGGGGGTCAAGGGATGGACACCCTGTCCTATATCATTGCTGTTGAAGAGATTGCGAGGGTTGACGGATCGCAGGCGGCCACGCTGGCAGCGCATAATTCTCTGGGGATCGGTCCGCTGTATTACTATGGTAACGAGGAACAGAAGCAACGGTACCTCCCTCCGCTTTGTACCGGTGAAGCGTTATGGGCGTTTGGATTGACAGAGCCGGATGCCGGCTCCGATTCAAGGGGAAGCCGGACAACAGCGGTGCTAGAGGGTGATGAATGGGTCATCAATGGGTCCAAGATATTCATTACCAATGGTTCTGTGGATATATCCATGGGTGCGACCGTTCAGGCTGTAACCGGAAAGGACGCAGAAGGGAGAAAAGTTTTCAGTACAATTCTCGTTCCACGGGATACGCCTGGGTTCACGCGATCAACGATGCATGGGAAAATGATGTGGCGAGGTTCGGACACCTCCCAGCTCTTTTTTGACAACTGCAGGGTGCCTCGTAGTCATTTGCTGGGTGAGATAGGACAGGGGTCGCGCATTATGCTCAGTACGCTGGATAATGGGCGGCTCTCGATTGCTGCGATGGGACTGGGACTGGCGCAAGGTGCCTTTGAAATGGCCATGACCTATGCAGGAGAACGCAAACAATTCGGACAGCCTATCATCAAATTTCAGAATACGGCCTTTGCACTGGCAGAAATGGCCACGAAGATTGAGTTGGCCAGGACCTTTCTTTACAAAGCCTGCTGGCTCAAGGACAACGGCAAGCCATTCGGTAAAGAATCGGCCATGGCCAAATTGTACTGTTCTGAGATTGCCAAGCAGGTGGCTGATGCTGCTGTTCAGATTCACGGAGGGTATGGTTTGATGAAGGATTACGATGTGGAGCGGTTTTACCGTGACCAACGCCTGTTGCAGATAGGAGAGGGTACCTCTGAGATACAAAAATTGGTAATATCAAGATATATAGGGTGTTAATCAGTATGCAAAACAGAATTACAGCCTTGTTCGGGATCCAGTACCCCATTGTTCAGGGAGGCATGATATGGTGCAGTGGCTGGCGACTGGCTGCAGCTGTGAGTGAGGCAGGTGGCCTGGGTTTGATCGGAGCCGGGTCCATGTATCCGGAGGTGCTGCGGGAACATATCCAAAAAGCCGCCGCAGCCACGCGTAAACCATTCGGGGTGAATGTGCCGCTACTCTATCCTCAGATGGAAGAGGTCATGCATGTCCTGGAAGAAGAAAACGTTCGCATTGTGTTTACATCGGCCGGAAGCCCGGCCAAATGGACCTCCTGGCTTAAGGAAAGGGGCAAAGTGGTGGTTCATGTTATTTCAAGTTCCCGTTTCGCCCGAAAATGCGAGGAAGCCGGTGTGGATGCCATTGTAGCAGAAGGATTTGAAGCCGGAGGCCATAATGGAAAAGATGAAACAACGACCATGGCCTTAATTCCTTTGGTGCGGCATCATACTTTCCTGCCCCTGATCGCTGCAGGCGGTATCGCCAGTGGCGCTTCCATGCTGGCCGCTATGGCATTGGGAGCTGAAGGGGTGCAGGTGGGCTCCCGCTTTGCAGCCGCCGAAGAATCCAGCGCCCATCCTGCTTTTAAAGAACGCATCGTGAGCAGTGTGGAAGGTGATACCATGCTGCGGATGAAAAAACTTGTTCCGGTTCGCCTACTCAATAACGCTTTCAGTGAGCAGGTCCGTCAATTGGAGGATAGGGGTGCTAATGCTGATGAACTCCAGGCATTACTGGGTAAGGCACGTGCCAAGAAAGGGATGTTTGAAGGAGATATGGAAGAAGGCGAGCTGGAAATCGGACAGGTAGCCGCACAATTAGGTTCTGTTCAGCCGGCTGCTGAGATCATCCGGGAGATGATGGAGGGTTACTATGAAGCCCTCGCACGTTTGAAGGAAATTCGCTTCCATCATGATCCGGGATGATACACATATATTTATTTATATAGATTTGCGTTCTAATTTCTATATTTGACCAGTTTAAACCTTCATTCTATGGATTTTCAATTTACGGAAGAGCAGCGCATGATACAGCAGGCTGCCCGCGACTACGCCCAACGTGAACTCATCAAAGACGTGATTGAACGTGATGAGAAGGCCATCTACCCTGAGCATCATGTCCGCAACCTGGCGGAGTTGGGCTTCATGGGCATGCTGGTCAGTCCTCAGTATGATGGCGGAGGCATGGATACGATTTCCTATGTGCTGGCCATGGAGGAAATCTCCAAGGTTGACGCTTCGGTGAGTGTGATCATGTCGGTCAACAACTCCCTGGTTTGCTATGGGCTGGAAGCATTCGGAAACGAATCACAGAAAGAAAAATACCTTAAACCTCTGGCCAGGGGAGAGAAGATCGGGGCTTTTTTACTGAGTGAACCGGAAGCCGGGTCAGATGCCACGAGGCAACGTACTACCGCTGAGGATAAAGGAGATTACTATCTGCTGAACGGAACCAAGAACTGGATCACCAATGGCAATACCGCCGGCACCTACCTGGTCATTGCACAGACCCACCCCGAGAAAGGCCACAAAGGCATCAATGCGTTGATCGTAGACCGCCATAGTGAGGGTGTTTCTGTGGGCCCTCATGAAAATAAGATGGGCATGCGCAGTTCAGATACACATTCGGTCATGTTCACGGACGTGAAGGTTCCGAAGGAGAACCGGATTGGTGAGGACGGATTTGGTTTCAAGTTTGCCATGAAGACGCTGGAAGGTGGTCGGATCGGCATTGCAGCCCAGGCTTTGGGTTTGGCCTCAGGAGCGCTGGAAAGGGCCACTCGTTATGCAAAGGAGCGTAAGGCTTTTGGTACCGAGATCGCCAATCATCAGGCCATCGCTTTTAAACTGGCCGATATGGCTGTAAAGGTTGAGAATGCCAGAAACCTCTGTCTGAAAGCTGCCTGGTTGAAGGACCACAAGCTTCCATATGGCACGGCTTCCGCGATGGCCAAATTGTATGCCGCAGATATCGCCATGGAAGTAACCACAGAGGCAGTCCAGATTCATGGAGGTTATGGCTACGTCAGGGAATACCATGTGGAACGCCTGATGCGTGAAGCCAAGCTGACCCAGATCTATGAAGGTACCTCTGAGATACAGAAGATAGTGATCTCCAGAGCATTGTTAAACGAATAATGTTGTGCTTCGGATAATATGAAAATTCTAGTTTGTATCAGCCATGTTCCCGACACCACCACCAAGGTGAGGTTTGTGGACAATGACAGTCGCCTGGACACGGGGGGTATTCAATGGATTATCAACCCCTGGGACGAATTAGCGCTCACCCGGGCGCTGGAGCTCAAAGACCAGGGTCTGGTCAATGCAGTAGATGTGGTCAATGTGGGTAATGCACAGACTGAAGCCACTTTGCGGAAGGCCCTGGCCACAGGTGCAGATCAGGCGTGGCGTCTGGATGCCGAACCACAGGATACCTTTCAGACAGCCTCGGTATTGGCTGCCTGGCTCAAAGAACAAGCCTATGACATCGTACTGACTGGCATCTCATCCAGTGATTACAACGGAGGTGCCATGGGCGTAATGTTGGCGGAGCTGACCGGCTTAAACAGTATCGCTTCCGTTACTTCTCTGAGCATACAGGATGGAAAGATCACCCTAAGCAGGGATATGGAGGGGGGACAGGAAGTCCTTGAAACGATGGCACCAGTAGTGGTTATTGTGCAGAAAGGAATTGCCCTGGAGCCCCGCATCCCTTCGATGCGTGGCATCATGCAGGCACGGCAGAAGCCTTTGCAGGTGGTGGGGGTTAACCTGCCGCAAGCCAGACTGGCCCATGATCGTTTTCGGTTACCACAGGCCAAAGGAGGTTGCCGTATGATAGATCCGGAAAACCTGCAGGAACTGGTCAGGTTGTTGAAGGAGGAATCCCGGGTCCTATAGTATTTACTATCAGAAGAATACATTTTATGAATATCCTATCCATTATTCCAGTATCAGATGGGCAGGTCCGCAAAACCTCCCTGGAAGTTGCATCCTATGCTGCTTACCTGGCCAAACAAAGCGGAGGGCAGTTGACAGCCCTTGTGGTTGGCAAAGCCCCTGCCGCAGAACTAGACCGACTGGCGGCCCATGGTCTCTCACAAATTTTGCATGCTACCGGGGAATGGACGAACCTGCTCGACCATCATTCCTGGTTGCCTGCAGTGGCGGCAGCAGCAGCAGAGTTGCAGGCTGACTACCTGGTATTGCCTGACAATGCTTATGGTAAGGCCCTGGCACCTGCACTGGCCATCCGCCTGGATGCAGCTTTTGTGCCCGGCGTTGATGGGGCTCCTGTGGAAACTCAGCCTTTGCGCTTCAAAAGATCCTCCTTTTCAGGTAAAGCAGCAGCAGAGGTCAGCCCGGTGACAGCGCGCATCATCCTCACCCTGAGTCCCAATAGCTTTGGGTTGCATGAAAATCCTCAGACACCGGAGGTCAGGTCCTGGGAACCTCCTGATAGCCGTCCTGCCAGGATCAGGCTGGTGGAAAGACGTAAACCGGAAGGAAAAATGTTGATGTCGGAAGCCGATATCATTGTATCGGGAGGAAGGGGGATGAAAGGTCCTGAGCATTGGGGACCGCTGGAAGCCCTTGCTGAGACCCTAGGTGCAGCCACTGCCTGCTCCCGGCCTGTATCAGATGAGGGGTGGCGGGGACACGATGAGCATGTTGGTCAGACCGGTAAGGTGGTGGCTCCCAATCTTTATATCGCTTGCGGTATATCAGGTGCGGTTCAGCATCTCGCGGGAATAAGTGCCTCAAAGGTATTGGTTGCCATCAACAAGGACCCTGAAGCTCCCATTTTCACTGCGGCTGATTACGGCATCATCGGGGATGTCCATCAGATACTTCCCCGTTTGAATGAGGCCTTTAAAGCTGTTATGGAGTAGGTTGCCCCTCAACCCGTCTCCTTACACCCGGGCGCTGATGCCTATTGTTGCCGGCTTATCTGGTACTGCAGGGCGAAAACGAGCACCGAATTATACTGTCCTTTATTCAGCCTGTAAGTGGCGCCTGAGCTGTGTTTGCGGACAGCAAGCAGGCTGTGCTCGTACCGCAGGTTCATAATGAAATTCTCGCTAAAGTGAAAGTAAGCACCTGCCAGTCCACTCAGATCCGTTTTATCAAAAGTCCGGGTTGGCGCCAGGGGGGCGCCTTCGTTGACTTCCTCCCTGTAGTTAAGCAGGGCAGCAAGGGATAGGCCTGCTTCAAGGGAAAGATAGTCATTGTGGTCATGACGCAACAGCAGGGGAAATTCCAGGTAGTTAAGATTAAGCAGGTAGGATTCGAAATCGTTGTTGTCGGGATTTGGATTTTTCCGGCTTCCTTTCTGGATGAAGGTTAACTCCAACTGGATACAGTCTTTATCTCTGAAATAGGCATTGACAAAACCACCACCAAAAAGGCCGGGTTTATCAAATCCGGCTAGCTGATCCCCGGAGATCTGTGTGGCGCTGATGCCGGCCTTAATGCCGGCATTGAATTGCTGACCTGACAGGAATAAGGGGAAAGCCAATCCAAGTACAAGGATGAAGAGACGATATTTCATGGGAGGTTTTTCTTTCCTCTAAGGTAAAAAAATCCCCGGATATGAACTCCGGGGATTGTGATGGTATATGATATTGAAGATAGCTCCAACAAATCAGTTGGCCGGTGGAACAGGTATGTTGTATGTCCCGTTGATGGCATTGGATCCGGTTAAAGTAACGATATTCGAGATGATGCGTGCAGCGTCGTTACCCCCGCCGCTATAGCGAACCGTCCCATCCAGATTCGTATCTTCCTTATGATAACCCTGAATGGTGGTATTGATGGCTGTTGTTCCAGTCACTGCAACTATTTTGTTCAGGATAAGGGAGCGGTCATTGCCGCCTCCGCTGTATTTCAATTGTCCGTTTTTCGAGACATCCCCGGCGATCATGCCATACAGATTGGTTGTGAGCAGGATCGTTCCGCCGCCATAGACTGTGGTGGAGCTGCTGCTCAGGTCGAACATATTGGTATCCGGAATACTGAGGGCTGTGCCGGTCATCACGGGCATGTGATTGCGATGATCAACTGCAACGTAGAACATTCCGGAGGAATCAAAGGCGACCTCATCACTCAGGTCGGTATCGAGGATGCGGCCATCGGACATGAGCAAAGCGGCACGGCGCTCTACCAATTGGGTCACGTTGGTATCGCGACGAAGCTCAACGATGACCCAGTCCACCATTCCGGATGGAATAGAGGTAAGACTCTCGGTGCCATTATAGTTCCATGGGGCTGTATTATAAGGCTGTGATAGTGGCAGATGACCAGCATTGGCCAGGCCCGTAGTCATAAGCCCGGATCCCAGGTTAAAAGGCCCCTGCAGGAACACTTTGCCCTTGAAGCCTTTGGCCAGTGAAATCACGGTAACGGATCCACTGGTGAACACGACCGGGAGCTCATTGCCGGCAAAGTCACTGTAGGAACAATTGCCCTGGGTAATAGTGTCCCAGGTGAGTGCACTGACACCGGCACCAACAGCCAGGAACTGCAACTCGATTAGCGTTCCGGTTCCTATGGTGGCCGGGGTCAGCGAGAACCACGCCAGCTTAAACTGAGGTGGAATGCCACCAGGGATCAGCATACCGGCCGCAAGGCTGGGATGCACATTCTGATATCCAAGGTATTGCAATACAGTTGCGTTATAGTTCAACACCAGAGAAGCTGAAGCAATCGCATTGAATTGATTCACCGAAATGGCAACGGTCACTGTATCTCCTTCGACAGCATTCAGATGGGGTACTGATGTTTCAACAGCCTGTGCAAACAGACCCATTGACAGCCCAAGAAAGCAAGCTGATAAAAGGAAAGTTCTGATATTTTTCATCATGGGGTAAATTAGTCTGTAAAACGTAGAAAGGGCAGTTCGAATTGGAAAGTTACAAAAATACACATGCATATGCAAAATTATACACAACATTCTGTAAATGGTACATTTATTTCGTGGAAATAATGTGAAGAAAACGTTAAATATTTATCTGGTAGGGTCTTTGGACAGATTATTATGAATAATTTTGGCAAAAGCAATATCCTGTTGATAATCAACATGAAATCATACGCTCTGTCCAAATACAATGAAAATTATGGAGAATGAGCATTACCGCATTTTATTGGTGGATGATGAACCGGACGTCCTGGAGTTTCTCAGTTATAACCTCATCCGCGAAGGGTTTCAGGTCAATACAGCCACCAATGGGAAGGAGGGAATCAAGAAAGCCCTGAAGTTCAGACCCCACCTCATTATTCTGGACGTAATGATGCCCAAGGCGGATGGTATCGAGACCTGCACAGAAATCAAACAGATCCCGGAACTCAGCCAGTCTATGATTTTGTTTCTCACTGCCAGGGGCGAGGATTATTCACAGATTGCAGGGTTTGAAGCAGGCGCGGATGACTACGTCACAAAGCCGGTTAAGCCCAAAGTCCTGGTTAGCAGGATAAAGGCTTTGTTAAGAAGGTATTCTGAGGAGGAGCAGCCAGATAGTACGTTAGTGTTCAAGGATTTCGCAATTGATCGCGAGCGTTACCTGGTTGTGAAAGAAGGGCAGGAAATTTTGCTTCCCAAGAAAGAGTTTCAATTGCTGCAGTTACTGGTTTCAAAACCCAATAAGGTTTTTTCCAGAGAAGAGATTTTTACTCATGTATGGGGAAACAATGTCATCGTTGGGGACAGGACCATTGATGTCCATATACGGAAGATCCGGGAAAAGCTTCAGACAGATGCGATCCGGACAGTAAAAGGGGTCGGTTATAAATTTGAAGTCTGAATCCTGAAGCGCTGTACATGATGCATTATTCTGACCCTAAATCACTTTCCCTCTGGTCCGCATTGTATGTAACCATATTCTATTCTGCGCTTTTTGTTGGGATTTCTTTGCTGCTGGGCGATATCAATGGCCTGTTGCTATTGTTTTCAGCCCCTGTTCTCTTTCTGTTTATCTATTTTCTGGCACGATTTATCCTGGAGAAGTTTATCTACGAGAAGATCCGGCCGATATACAAGACCATTCTAAACACGCGGAATCCAGATCGTCAAGGGCGCGATGCCCGTGCGATCAGGGCGGATATGATTGATAATGTCAACGAGCATGTGAGGGAATGGGAGCAGAGGAAAGTGAGGGAAATTGACCAGCTGAAGAGGCTGGAATCCTATCGGAGGGAGTTCATAGGCAACATTTCACATGAGCTCAAGACCCCCATATTCAACATTCAGGGATATGTGTTGACCTTGCTGGACGGCGGGCTGGAAGATCCAAAAATAAACCGGGATTATCTGCTCAAGACAGAGCAAAGTGTGGAACGTCTTATCACCATCGTGGAGGATCTGGAGATGATTTCCAGGCTTGAATCCGGTCAGCTCAAGCTGGAGAACACACGCTTCGATCTTGTTGGTCTTACAATGGAGGTCATTGATTTTCTGGAAGATAAAGCAAGAAAGCGAAAGGTAACCCTGCGATTGGAAAAAGCCTATGATAAGCCTGTTTATGTCTTTGCAGATCGCAACCGGATCCGTCAGGTGCTTACCAATTTATTGGACAACAGCATTATTTACGGAAACAAAAAGGGAATTACGCGGGTAGGCTTCTTCGATATGGATAAGAATCTATTGGTAGAAGTGACTGACGATGGGGAAGGTATTGCGCCTGAAGACCTTCCACGCTTGTTTGAGCGTTTTTATCGAACCGATAAAGCCAGATCCCGGGAAAAGGGGGGGTCAGGCCTGGGGCTTGCCATCGTCAAGCATATCATTGAAGCCCATGATCAGACTATTCATGTCC
Organism: Lentimicrobiaceae bacterium; assembly: GCA_018001695.1. Classification (GTDB taxonomy): domain Bacteria; phylum Bacteroidota; class Bacteroidia; order Bacteroidales; family JAGNHN01; genus JAGNHN01. Next base: position 186 of record JAGNHN010000064.1, on the reverse strand, counting down.
GCAGCACCCTTGGTGTTGGAACGACTTTCGGCTTCACGCTGAAAAAGGCTTAGGGCTTTACTTCCTTAATCTTATTTCCTTTATCGAAGACCACGCCATAGAGGAGTTTGCCATCCTGATCCCAATAGCTCCATTTGCCGTGTTTAAAATTCTCAAGGTAACTGCCTTCAGCTTTCTTTTTACCGT
>JAGNHN010000063.1:8652-13439 GCA_018001695.1 Lentimicrobiaceae bacterium | reverse complement strand
TTATGACGGTGAGATTAAGGTAGAAAGCCAGCCCGATGCAGGCAGCACCTTCACTGTTCTCTTACCCAAACGCAAGTAAAACCAAAGCAGAACCCGTGAAAAAGATCCACAAACTGCCCGGAAAAACGATAGAACGCCTCAGCCAGTACAGGCGCACCCTCCTGCTGCTCTCAACAGAGCACAAATCCCATATCTTCTCACATGAACTGGCCGCATTGTTGCATATAACACCCGTCCAGGTCCGGCGCGATATCATGCTGATCGGATATACCGGCACTTTACGCCAAGGATATGATATCAGCGAGCTTATCGACCTGATTGGCGATATCCTGGACAGCAGGGATGGTCAGAAAGTCGCAGTGATTGGACTGGGGGACCTCGGCAGAGCCATCATCCGCTATTTCAGTGGAAAAAGAACCAAACTCACCATCACGTCAGCTTTCGATATCAATCCTGAAAAAGTAGACCGCGTTTATGGTGGCATCGCCTGTCATCACATTGACTCCCTCCAGGAGATCATTCAACAGGAAGGGATCAGTATAGGAATTATCACCGTACCTGCCTCCGAGGCAAGCAAGGTAACCGAAATCCTGGTGATGTCGGGTGTCAAGGGCATACTCAACTTCACACCTACACCAGTCAACGTCCCTGCCCACGTCTATCTGCAGGAATACGATATGATTACCAGCCTGGAAAAGGTTGCCTATTTTGTAAAGAAGGGTTCGTCATAGCAGGGCATAGATCATTACAGACCATGAGAATATTCAGGGACCTGGAAGGGGTGGGGATAATTAAGAACCCGGTGGTTACAACCGGTTCATTCGACGGGGTGCATCTGGGCCACAAGACAATATTGAACCGTCTGAATGTGCTGGGTCGCAATCTGGGCGGTGAATCCACCCTGATCACCTTTCATCCGCATCCACGTAAAGTCTTGTACCCTGAGACAGCAGGGAAAGACCTTCAACTTATTAACACACAGCGCGAAAAGATATACCTACTGGATAAAGCCGGGCTGGATAACCTCATCATCATTCAATTCACACCCGAGTTTGCGCAGACCAGCTCAATCGATTTCATACGTAAGATCCTGGTAGGACAGCTTCATGCGCGTTGTGTCGTAGTTGGATTCAACCATCATTTCGGGCATAACCGGGAAGGTAGCTATGCCTACCTGCACGACCTGGCCGAATACTACCAGTTTCTCGTTGAGGAAATCCCTGAACAGGACATTGAAAATGAAACTGTTTCGAGTACCAGGATACGAAAGAGCCTGCTGGAAGGAAAGATACAACGCGCCAATGCCTACCTGGATCACCTCTACATTATTATGGGAATTCTCCGGCCAGGGCAACCTGAGCACCTCGCTGCCGGGTTCTCCTGTCTGGAAGTGGAAATTGAAGAGGATGTTAAGCTCATTCCACCCGATGGCATCTATGCTGTCCAGGTGGATGGGAGTAATCAGACACACAAGGCCCTTGCTGAGATTTACACGCCACAGCAGGGCAGACAGCGTCAGGTTGCACTGCATTTCCTGGAACCAGGGCAACTGCTCCCTGGTCACGATGTCAGGGTGAGCTTTCACAAACAGATCAGAGAGGGAGCCTACAGCCTCAGTAGCCCACTGGAAGGCCACATCATCCATAAGGATAAACAGTTTATTGATGAACTTATCTACTAACAAGCCATGCCGAACGGACTGACCTCTCCTTCTTCCCTATCCCTGACTTTCCTGGGAACAGGCACCTCCACCGGCGTTCCGGTCGTGGCTTGCGACTGCCATGTTTGCCAATCAACCGATCCAAGGGATAAACGGCTTCGCACCAGTGTACTGATCGAGCACAAAGGCCATAAAATCGTCATCGACTGTGGCCCCGATTTCAGGTATCAGATGATACGGGAACGCGTTGACAATGTGGATGCCATACTGCTGACCCATGAGCACAGGGATCATATTGCCGGACTTGATGACATCCGTGGGTTTAATTATGTGCTCAATAAAACCATGGACATCTTCGCTGAAGAACGGGTCATCGAAGCCATCCATATCGAATATCCCTATTTCAAGACAGAAACCCGCTTCTTCGGAGCGCCCCAATTGTCCTTTCATCCCATTGACAATCATCAATTTACATTACTTGGCATGCCTGTTATCCCGATCCGTGCCATGCATAACAAGCTGCCCGTCCTGGGTTTCCGTATCGGTGGACTCACCTATATCACCGATGCCAGTGAAATCGCCATTGACGAACTGGCCAAGATAGAAGGATCGGAGGTCATCGTCATCAATGCCCTGCGGAACTCACGACATGTTTCCCATTTTTCACTTGAAGAAGCGGTTGAGCTGCTGAAACGCTTCAATCCGCCCGGTGGGGGATATCTTACCCATATGAGCCATTTCATTGGAACCCATCAAAGCCTGGAAGAAAAACTCCCGGCCAACATACATCCAGCTTACGATGGACTCAGGCTGAACATCGTTCAGGGCCATTAAGCCCATTCATATTTCGTATCTTTGAATAATTATTGAGGCCAAAAGCCGAAAACAACCTTAACGCATGCGATTCACTCCCGAAAAATGCAGCATACCTGATCAGCGGATGAAACCCTTCATCGATCCGAAGGAAATCCAGGATCTCATCGACCACACCCATCCCACCGCAGAAGAAGTCAGGGCCGTCATCGCCAAATCCCTGAACAAGGAACGGCTTACCATGGCCGAGACTGCTGTTTTGCTCAATGCCGAAGACCCTGAGCTCATCGAAGAGATCAAACAGGGCGCCAGGCAACTGAAAGAGATGGTGTACGGTAACCGTATCGTTCTGTTTGCTCCCTTGTACATAGGAAACCGCTGCAGTAACAACTGCAAGTACTGCGGATTCCGGAGTTCCAATAAGTTCGCGGTACGCCGCACCCTGTCGGATGAAGAAATCATCCGTGAGGTTGAGGCGCTGGAGGACAATGGACAGAAACGCCTGATACTGGTCTATGGTGAACATCCGCAATATTCGCCGGAATACATCGCCCATACAGCCCAGCTTGTGTACGGTGTTAAAAAGGGGCCAGGAGAGATCCGGCGTGTGAATATCAATGCGGCTCCGCTGGATATTGAAGGATTCAGAACCGTTGCCAAAGCTGGCATCGGGACCTATCAGGTGTTCCAGGAAACCTACCATCCTGAAGCCTACACCTGGTATCATCTGGGAGGGAAAAAAGCGGATTATGAATGGCGGCTCACATCGCTGGATCGTGCCCAGGAAGCTGGTGTCGACGATGTCGGTATCGGTGCGTTATTCGGACTCTATGACTGGAAGTTTGAGGTCCTCGGCCTGGTCAGGCATACCAACCATTTCGAGGCGTGCTATAATGTCGGACCTCATACCATCTCATTTCCCCGCATCCAGGATGCTGCAGCCCTTGACATTGACCCAAAGTACATGGTAAGCGATGATGAATTCGTTCGCCTCGTGGCTATCCTCAGACTGGCTGTTCCTTATACCGGTATGATCCTTACTGCCAGGGAAAACGAGCGCGTAAGAAGAGAGGTGATGCGTTTCGGCGTCTCTCAAATCGATGGCGGCACCAAACTCGAGCTCGGCAGCTATTCAGATACCGTCAATGAAGACCAGGACCTGAACAAGGAGCAGTTCAAGATCAACGACAACCGTTCCCTTAACGAGATCATTGACGACCTGCTGCACCAGGGTTACCTGCCTTCCTTCTGCACGGCCTGCTATCGACTTGGACGCACGGGCGAGCACTTTATGGAATTTTCCGTCCCGGGATTCATCAAACGTTTCTGCACCCCCAACGCCATCCTGACACTCGCGGAATACCTGGAAGACTATGCCACCCCAGATGTGCGCGAAAAAGGATGGAAAGTCATTGAAGACAACCTCAGGGATCTGGATCAGAGCAAGATCGTTCCGGAAGTCAGACAGCGCATTGCAAAGGTCAAAGCCGGTGAAAGGGATCTGTATTTTTAATAAAATAAAAGTAGAAAGATGGAAATCCGCATCATGGGTATACTCATTAACGACCGGGTCAAAGAAGCCGGACTTACCCAGCAAATTCTCAGTAACTACAGCGATATCATCAGGTCGAGACTGGGATTCCATGAGGTTACCGATGCCGTGTGCAGCCGGACCGGTGTCGTGATCCTCCAGCTTTCCGGTGACTCCAGGAGATGGGATGAACTGGAATCGGAACTGCTGAAGATAGGTGGGGTGGAAGTTCAGACCATGCGTTTCATTTAATCTTTCAGACCATGCAGGAAACACGGATATTGGGCATTCAGATCAACAAAAGAGAAGAAAATGCCATTCGCGTACAGGAGGTGATGACCTTGTACGGCTGTTCCATCAAGACACGACTGGGATTGCATGAGATCCATGAGGGGCAATGCAGCCAGGCGGGCCTCATACTGCTGGAACTCACCGGTGATACGCTGGAAGCCGACCGTCTGGAGGCCGCACTGCGCGAAATCCCGGAGATCATCGTCCGCAGAATGGACTTTCCCCTACCCTCATAAGACGCTGCCATGGATATACACAGCCTGCTGTTCAGGGTTTTGTTTTTCTCCCTGCTGGTCATTCTGATCGACACTGTGCTGTGGTTCAGGCTGAAACATGCGGCTCAAAACAATGCCTGGATACGACGAATCAGGCTTTCCATCCCCATCATTACGCTGTTGTTCGGACTGAGTCTGGGTCTTTATTTCTGGCTTGCCGGTAAACCCGGCCTGGATCCGGTGGCCTACCGGCGGGTCTTCATTTTCACAGGCCTTT
>JAGNHN010000063.1:0-8552 GCA_018001695.1 Lentimicrobiaceae bacterium | reverse complement strand
ATCAGGCTTTCCATCCCCATCATTACGCTGTTGTTCGGACTGAGTCTGGGTCTTTATTTCTGGCTTGCCGGTAAACCCGGCCTGGATCCGGTGGCCTACCGGCGGGTCTTCATTTTCACAGGCCTTTTTCAGATTATCTGGTTGCCGCGACTGGTATATGTCGTATTGGACCTTATCACCCTGGTGTTCCTGCTGATCTGGCGAAAAACCAGGGTGGCCCTCCATCGCAATCTCCTTTATTTAAACCTTGGCATCGGGCTCCTGATGACCCTTGCCTGCCTGCATGCCGTTTTCATCGGGAAGCATGATGTCAGATTGCGCGAAATCCACCTGAATCCTGAAGGCTTACCCGTTGCTTTTCAGGAGATTAGCCTGTTGCAGATCAGCGATACGCATCTGGGTAGTTTCGGCGATATTGAGAAAGCCAGACGTGGACTTCAGCGCGTGTTTGAGACCAGTCCTGACATTATCGTCGTTACCGGAGACCTGATCAATAACATTGCTGAAGAAGCCTACCCTTATGAAGATGTACTGACATCCATGCGGGCACCGATGGGAAAATATGCCATCCTGGGCAACCACGACATCGGGGATTATGTGAAGGGCGACACCATTCGTCCACCGGAAATAAACCGCGCCCTGTTGCGGGAGTTTTACCGGAGAACCGGCTTCATCCTGCTGGAAGACAGTGCGGTGGTTCTGCATAAGGACGGAGATAGCCTTTTGCTGGCGGGCGTCGACAACTGGGGTTTGCCGCCCTTCCGCCAGGAGGGTGACCTTGCACAGGCGCTCAGCGGAAGAGCACATATGCCGGCCATCCTGCTCAGCCATGATCCAACCCATTGGGATGCTGAGGTGCGACAGCATCCCCAGGTCCTGCTAACCTTATCGGGTCACACCCATGGCATGCAGCTGGGTTTTCGCTTCCCCGGATTCCAGTGGAGCCCGGCGCAGTACAAATACCCCCGCTGGGTCGGCGTTTATCAGGAAGGATCGCAGTATCTATATGTGAATCCGGGCTTTGGATTTATTGGCATGCCCTCGCGCCTGGGTATTTATCCGGAACTAAGCCTCATCACACTGGGCGGTTCCTAGCCCCCTTGCGGAAAACGCATCATCCACTCTCAATCACCTTCATACATCCCCTTCGCCAGCATCACCAGTGTACAGTCCTCGGTGACCCTGATTCCATGTGCAATGGCCTTCTCTGCCAGTACTGGATTGTAGGTTTTCTTATTGAAGATGATTCGCCTGGGTCGCAGCGACAAAATATAATCGACATATTCGTGCTGTGCTTCCGGCTTAAGATAAAGGCTGATGGTATGGATTCCACGCAAAACAGGAAAACCTTCAAGCACTCGTATGCCGGCAACCTCGCCCTGCCTGGGACCGACGGCCACCACAGGGAAACCGTTGTCCAACAAAGCCAGGATCGTCCGGTAAGAATGTCGCTGGGGCTTCATGCTAGCACCCAACACCAGGGTCTTCAGTATCATAGCCACAAAGATCATCAATTCCTACGTTTTTCTGCATGCCTCTTTTATTTGATTAATCAAAATGAAATATGCCATTTCGTCATACCTACATAAATGAGATGCGCCATCTTGACACAAGCCACTTCACAAGGACTGCTGGCAGAGAATTTGCGGTCTTCCGGAAAAAGGAGACCCATGAACCTTCAGTCATTTACCATAAAAGCTCAGGAATCCATACAGAAGGCGCAGCAAATTTCCATGAGTATGGCCCATCAGGCCATTACGCCATATCACTTGCTCAAAGCCATGATGGATGTGGATGATCACGTTATCCCTTATCTGTTCAAAATCACCGGGACCAACCATGTCATGGTTGAGAAGGCTGTGGAACAGCAATTGAAAAGTATGCCCAGGGTCAGTGGTGGAGAACAATATTTCCCGAAGGAAACATCCTCTCTGTTGCAATCCGCCATCCACCAGGCTACGGCGATGAAAGATGACTTCGCATCCATGGAACACCTCCTGCTGGCCCTTGTCAACTCCAAAGACCAGGCGGGCTCCATTCTGCGGGATGCAGGATTAACAGCCGATGCGCTCATTCGGGCCATGGAATCTCTCAGAAAAGGCAGCCGCGTGGATAGTCCCGGTGCCGAAGAATCTTATCAGGCACTGGGTAGGTACGCCCGAGATCTGAACAGCCTTGCCATTGCAGGAAAGTTGGACCCGGTGATTGGCCGTGAAGATGAAATCCGGCGCATTCTCCAGGTCATCTCGCGCCGCACCAAAAACAACCCCATACTGATCGGGGAGCCTGGTACAGGTAAAACCGCCATAGCGGAAGGGCTCGCGCATCGAATCGTGAACGGAGATGTTCCCGAAAACCTCAGATCAAAGAAGGTATTCAGCCTCGATATGGGCGCGCTGATTGCCGGCGCCAAATACAAAGGTGAATTCGAAGAACGCCTGAAATCCGTCGTGCGTGAAGTTGTTGATTCCAATGGTGAGATCATCCTGTTTATCGATGAAATCCACACCCTTGTGGGAGCCGGTGCAGGAGAAGGTGCCATGGATGCGGCCAACATCCTGAAACCAGCCCTGGCCCGCGGTGATCTCCGTGCCATGGGCGCAACAACCCTTCAGGAATACCAAAAGTACATCGAGAAAGACAAAGCCCTCGAGCGCCGCTTCCAGCCTGTCATGGTGGATGAGCCGGATATCGCCTCCTCTGTGTCCATTCTGAGAGGATTAAAAGAACGATATGAAACGCATCACCAGGTCAGGATCAAGGATGAAGCCATTGTGGCCGCAGTCTCACTTTCACATCGGTATATTACCGACAGGTTTTTGCCTGATAAAGCCATCGACCTCATCGATGAAGCGGCAGCACGGATTCGGCTCGAGATAGATTCGGTTCCCGAAGAAATCGACGACTTAGAACGCAATATCCGTCAGCTGGAGATCGAAAAGGAAGCCTTCAAGCGGGAGCAGGATGAGATCCAACTAAAAGACATCAACATCAGGCTTTCTGCGCTGAATGAACAACGGCAGGAACTCGTAGCCCGCTGGAAATCAGAGAAAGAAATCATCGATGCCATACAGAAGTGTAAAAAGGAAATTGAAGAATATAAGTTTGAAGCCGAGAGAGCCGAACGCGAAGGTGATTATGGCAAGGTGGCTGAACTGCGCTATGGTAAAATCATACAGACCGAAAATGAGCTGAGGACATTGCAGGATAAACTGGTTGAGACACAGAGGGAACGAGCAATGATAAAAGAAGAAGTGGGTGCGGAAGAAATTGCTGAGGTCGTGTCACGATGGACCGGTATCCCTGTCAGTCGGATGCTTCAGAGCGAACGCGAAAAACTGCTGAAACTTGAGGATGAACTCCACCACCGTGTTATCGGCCAGCATGAAGCCATCCAGGCCGTGGCCAATGCCATTCGTCGAAACCGCGCCGGATTGCAGGACAACAAGCGCCCCATCGGCTCCTTTATCTTCATGGGCACCACCGGTGTCGGTAAGACCGAGCTTGCCAGATCCCTGGCAGCCTACCTGTTCAATGACGAAAACGCTATGGTGCGTATCGATATGTCTGAATATCAGGAAAGACATGCCGTCTCCCGCCTCATTGGCGCACCTCCTGGTTATGTTGGATATGATGAAGGCGGACAACTGACAGAAAAAATCAGAAGAAAGCCCTATTCTGTCGTTCTGCTTGATGAAATTGAGAAAGCCCATCCCGATGTGTTCAATATTCTGCTACAGGTTCTTGATGATGGTAGGTTAACAGACAATAAGGGTCGTACTGCCGATTTCCGCAATACTATCATTATTATGACCTCCAATATCGGCTCAGGACTAATCCAGCAGCGATTTGACGCGATGAGCGATAACAACAGGGAGGCATGGCATGAAGAGACTCGCAGGGAGGTGATGGTCATCCTGAAACAAACCATACGGCCAGAATTCCTCAACAGGGTGGATGAGATCCTTATGTTCCAGCCTCTCGCCCAACATGAAGTGCTTGAAATCGTGAAACTGCAGCTGAATATCCTAAAGGAAACGTTGGCATCCAACGATATGGTTCTGGAATATACTGAAAAGGCTGCACATTACCTGGCGGAAAAAGGCTATGACCCACAGTATGGCGCCAGACCTATTAAGCGCCTCATTCAGAAGGAAGTACTTAACCACCTGGCACAGGGCATCCTTTCGGAAGAAATCGAAAAAGGCCAGACCATCCTTCTCGATGCAGAAATTGCTGGCCTGATCTTCAGAAATCCCTGAAAGAAGTTGGCGTAATAGAGAGCTGTAGAAAGATTACCGGTTGATCCCTACCGGCCACTGACGGGCATCCGTCTCCTTGAAATCCTGGTACCTGTAAATATGGGTATGGTGGTTGATGAACCCATCTCCCGGACGTTGTGAAAATTGATACGCAGATTGAAATCCATTCATTTTCATCTCGTTGAGACAAGGAATGAAGTTCTTTCCGTATTGAAGCAGCGCTGACATGAAATACCGTGTTATGTCAAACCCCATGAAGGCATACTGATCCGGCTCGGCCCCAAAACGCGTACGGAACCCACCTACGAAGGTGTGAACCTCCGGCCGCTGATAGTCCACCCAGGTATTGGCATACATATGAATATTCAGGTTAACCAGATAGTCGGCCTCCATGCCTGTAAATTCAGGCCAGGAAGGCAACCCAAATATGATGAGGGGATAGTCTTTGGCAATGATGGAGATGTTGCGCAGGAAATTCAGAACATACACCTGGTCGGAAGATAAGGTATACAAGACATTCATCCGGTCCGGGTGGAGTACTTCCCTAAGTTTCGCTGTACTTACATAACCGCCGCTGAGCACCTTATAGTCCCCGGTATCACGTTCAAAACGGGGAAGGGTTTCATTCAGAACTGTGATGAAGGAATCAGCAACCCGGATCTCCCGTTCCACCTGCCGGTGAAGGACGATAAGCCTTGGATTTGTGTATTGCTCAAGGGCAAAGGTAGAAACCGCTTTCATCCGGTCCACACTCGATGGGATCAGCTTAAAAACCCAGGGATTGCCCTCGATAATCTCGTCACGCTGCGACAGCGGATTGATGACAGGGATGCCGTGGTGGGAAGCGTAGTCAGAAATGATGCTGAAAGGAGCAGAAAACAAGGGTCCAATGATCAGGTCCATATCCTGCAAGGATTTATCCCTGATCAGCCTCAGGCTGTTAAGTGTATCTTCATCGATGTCATAGACAAAGAACTCGGCATTCATGCCCTCTGCCCGCAGGCTGTCCAGCGCCATCAATGCCCCTTCGTAAAACTGGATGAACCGGAAAGAAGGATGCTCCTCATGCCCTACAGCCACCACAGGGTCCGTATGTATGCCATCAACCATCCTGGAATAAAGTGGCAAAAGCAAGGCTATCTTATACCTGTTACTTTTCGAGACAGCCCTTTGGCAAGGTTTGGACTTGTCTTTTCTTCGTTCTGTCCACGTTTCAGACTCCCCCTCCTTTGCCTTTTCCGTGTCATTGGCACCAGACAACTGCCCAAAATGGGGAATCCGAAGCTGTGTACCCCTTTTGAGCCTGCCGATCCCCTGGTCCAGACCTTCATTATAATTTAATATGTCGTCAACCTTAATCCCATACTTATCCGCCACATCCTGAAGGTTTTCATCTTTCCGGATCTCATGTACGATGAAGGTCGGTGTTTTAGCTGCAACGGGGACCTCCGGGAGTGGAATACGCAGCCGTGTGCCCTCCGTTAAGCCCTTTTCCGATCCGGGATTGGCCGCGGTGATGGATTCTACACTCACTTCATAAATCCGGGAAATGGCATACAAAGTCTCTCCTTTCCGGACGACATGAAAGATAGTATTACGCGTATCCACCTGATCCTGAACCTTTTCTCCTGCTTCAGAAGTAGCCTGACCTGCAGGAATGAGGATTTTCTGTCCTATAGACAACCCCTGATCCGCGCCGGGGTTACTCAGGACGATGTCCTCCATCGTAACCTGGTAGGCTTTGGAAATGCCGTAAAGGGTATGGCCTTTCTCAACCGTATGCTCAAAATAGGGTTTACCATCCCGGGTAACCCTGGTGGTGGAGGGCGTAATCACAGGTTGCTGAGCCAGCAACATACCTGCCTCTGCCAGCAGACAAAGAAAAACGAAACATCTTACTATCTTATGCATCCTTGCTGTATCATCGGTTGTCCGCCGACGCGGCTCAGCGCCGCATCAGATAACGTATAATTCCTGTCTTTTATTCCCACTCTATGGTAGCAGGAGGCTTGGAACTGATGTCGTAAACGACACGGTTAACCCCCCTGACTCTATTGATGATATCATTCGAAACCCGCGACAGAAACTCCGGCGGAAGATGCGCCCAGTCCGCTGTCATGCCATCTGTGGACGTGACAGCGCGCAATGCAACCACATCCTCATAAGTTCTCTCATCTCCCATAACACCCACGGCCTGCACCGGTAAAAGAATCGTTGCTGCCTGCCAGACTTCTTCATACAAGCCATATTGCTTCAATCCCTGTATGAAGATGGCGTCAGCTTCCTGTAAGATACGAACCCTGTCGGGGGTGACTTCTCCCAGAACACGGATACCGAGGCCGGGGCCCGGGAAGGGGTGACGCTTCAATAATTCCGGCTTCATCCCAAGCGCAAGACCCACTTTTCTCACCTCATCCTTGAACAGACTCTTCAGTGGCTCAACCACCTTGAGCTTCATCACATCCGGCAAACCTCCTACATTGTGATGTGATTTGATGGTGGCTGAAGGACCCTTCACCGAAACCGACTCAATGACATCAGGGTAAATCGTTCCTTGTGCTAACCAGCTAACACTTTGTATTTCATGCGCTTCCCTATCAAATACCTCAATAAAAACACGCCCGATGGCCTTGCGTTTCAGCTCAGGATCACGGATCCCTTTCAGGGCATCGAGAAAAGCGGAAGAAGCATCAACCCCTTTCACATTCAATCCCATATCCTGGTATGAATGCAGCACATCCTCGAATTCGTTCTTGCGCAATAAGCCGTTGTTGACAAAGATGCAGTAAAGGGCAGGCCCGATGGCGCGATGCAGCAGCATAGCAGCAACACTGGAATCAACGCCTCCCGATAAACCCAGGACCACCCTGTCATTGCCCAGCTTATCCTTTAATTCCTGTACCGTTGACTCGATAAACCCGGCCGGTGTCCAATCGCCCTGGCATCTGCAGATATCTATCACGAAATTACGCAAAAGGGCCATCCCATCCGTCGTATGATATACTTCCGGATGAAACTGGATTCCAAAGATATCCTTGTTATCAAACCGGAATCCAGCCACAGGAATGTCGGCTGTTGATGCGATGATGCTGCATCCTTCCGGCACCTTCAGGATGCTGTCGCCATGTGACATCCAGACCTGGCTGCCTTCGCGGATATCATGAAAGATACCCGTATCTGCGCTGATGCCCTGAAGGTGGGCCCTGCCGTACTCCCGGTGAAGAGAAGGCATCACCTCTCCTCCCTTTATCCAGGCCATGTATTGTGCTCCGTAACAAATGCCCAGCACAGGATAGGGTGTGCTAAAGATATCCAGGGCAGGTGCCGGTGATCCCTGATCCCTAACCGAATACGGACTGCCCGACAGGATCACACCTTTGATATTGGCCGTTGATTCCGGAATAAAAGTATAGGGATGAATTTCACAATATACATTCAACTCCCTGACCCTCCGCGCAATGAGTTGGGTGTACTGGGAGCCGAAATCGAGGATTAGAATCATCTCTGTCATACGGCAAATATAAAGCAATAAAGCAGAGCGCCCAGTGCTGAAATACAGCTTATCACGATGACACTTCAACACATCGGGAGGTTGCCCTGGCATTATTCCATTTCCATGAATCTCAGATTTCATACCTTGGTTCACATTCCCGGCATCGTATCTTTGCATGCTGCTGCATGAACATGACATCACAAACAAAAGCCGTCCTGCTGGCCCTGGCCAGCGTCCTGCTATGGTCCACAGCAGGGTCTGCATTCAAACTGACCCTGTCGCACCTCAGCCCGGCTGCCATGCTGTGGATCGCCAGCGGCACAGCCGCCCTTGTGCTGTTCCTGTTGTGTTTTCGCCGCGATGGTTGCACCGGTATTAAGCAATACCGTCTCAAAGACTGGAAGAATTCTTTGTTACTGGGATTTCTCAACCCCTTCCTCTATTACAGCATCCTCTTTCCTGCCTATGACAGGCTTCTTGCACAGGAAGCATTGGTTTTAAACTATCTCTGGCCCGTTTTCCTCGTGCTGCTGTCTATTCCCCTTCTGCGGCAACGGATCGGATGGGTCCAGATCATCGGCATTTTTCTGGGATTCGCTGGTGTAGCAGTGATTGCCACCGAAGGAAACCTGCTGGCCCTGCATTTCACAGATCCGTTGGGCATTGGACTGGCCGCAGGCAGTGCCATCATCTGGGCCCTGTATTGGATCTTCAATATGCAGGATCAACGGGATACCCTGCCTAAACTTTTTCTCAGTTTCCTTTTCGGATGGATATACAGCAGCTTGTTCCTGCTA
>JAGNHN010000020.1 GCA_018001695.1 Lentimicrobiaceae bacterium | reverse complement strand
AAAATTTTCTTTAAAGATCGTTTTTCAACCAAATCTGATCTTGCAATTTCCCAGAACGATTTATTTACCAGTTATTAATTTTTGTCACTCATAATAATAGCCCCTTTTTAGAGGGGACTCAACTTTCTACTTTCAACTGTAAACCGATCGCTGATCCAAGGTCGCTTCTTTTCGTTATTTTTGCATCGCTCTGGTATATTAAAGCCTGAATGCCCATGACGGAAAAGATCATCAGCCTGGAAAGCTACCCACCCCTTGAGATTTTTGGTGTGAATGACCAAAAACTGGATATTCTCCGCAGAAGATATCCTAAACTGAAGGTCATCGCACGCGGGGAGATGATCAAGGTGATGGGGGAAGCAAGCGAGATACAGGATTTTGCAGGAAAAATCGATTTGATCCTGATGCAGTTCGATGAGTTTGGCAAGGTGACCGAGGAAGACATCCTTCAGATCCTCTCAGGTGAAGAAGAGTTTGCCGTCAATGGGATGAAACGTGACACGGAAGTGCTGGTGCACGGTCGCAACGGCATGCTGATCAAAGCGCGCACGCCCAACCAGCATCGGATGGTGGAAGGATGCGACCGCAACGACCTGGTCATCGCCATCGGTCCGGCCGGCACAGGAAAAACATACACAGCCGTGGCCCTGGCTGTCAGGGCGCTCAAGCAGAGAGAAGTGAAGCGCATCATCCTGACCCGTCCGGCAGTCGAAGCGGGCGAAAACCTGGGCTTTCTGCCAGGCGACCTGCGCGATAAGCTCGACCCCTATCTGCAACCACTCTATGATGCCCTGCGCGATATGCTTCCGACCCAGAAGCTTCTCACCTATATGGAAGACGGCACCATCGAGATCGCTCCCCTGGCCTTTATGCGCGGCAGAACCCTCGACAATGCCTTCGTCATCCTGGATGAAGCGCAGAATGCTACAACCAGTCAGCTCAAGATGTTCCTCACCCGCATGGGCCGGTCAGCAAAATTTATCGTCACAGGGGACATCACACAGATCGACCTCCCTGCCAACCAGAAATCAGGACTCGTTCATGTCATGGATATCCTCAAAGATGTCCAGGGCATCGAATTTATCTTCCTGGACGACAGCGATGTGATCCGCCATAAACTGGTGACCCGTATCCTTCGCGCCTATGCCGCGAAAAGCGAAGACAAGCAAACCAACAACAAATAGATATGCCACAAGCCCTTACACGTACCGACTTTGCCTTCCCTGGCCTTCGCAGTACCTATCATGGTAAAGTCAGGGATGTCTACGACATCGCCGGCCGCTACCTTATCATGGTAACATCGGATCGTATCAGCGCCTTTGACGTAGTATTACCAAGGGGCATCCCTTACAAAGGACAGGTGCTGAACCAGATCGCAGCCCGTTTTTTGGATGCGACGGCTGATATCGTCCCCAACTGGAAGCTGGCCACACCGGACCCCATGGTTACAACCGGCATCTATTGTGAACCCTTTAAGGTGGAGATGGTCATACGCGGCTATCTGTCAGGCCATGCATGGCGGGAGTATCGTTCCGGCAAAAGGGAGATCTGCGGAGAACCGATGCCGGATGGCATGAAGGAAAATGACCGTTTCCCCGCGCCGCTCATCACTCCCACCACAAAGGCCATGGTGGGTCACGATGAAGACATCACCAGGGATGAAATCATCGCCAATGGCCTGGTTGAAGAATCAGATTATCTGAAGCTGGAGGACTACACCCGCAGGCTGTTTCAGCGTGGCCAGGAGATGGCAGCACGTATGGGACTGATCCTGGTTGATACCAAATATGAATTCGGAAAGAAGGATGGCCAGATCTACCTGATTGACGAGATCCATACACCGGATTCCTCCCGTTATTTCTATCTCGAAGGATACGAAGAACGGCAGGAAAAGGGGGAGCCTCAGAAGCAGCTGAGCAAGGAGTTCGTGCGGGAATGGCTGATGGAAAATGGTTACCAGGGGAAGGATGGACAGGTGATGCCCATGATGGATGACCATATTGTAGATGCGATATCCGAGA
The DNA here is from genome assembly GCA_018001695.1 of Lentimicrobiaceae bacterium. GTDB lineage: Bacteria > Bacteroidota > Bacteroidia > Bacteroidales > JAGNHN01 > JAGNHN01. Next base: position 55,059 of record JAGNHN010000020.1, on the reverse strand, counting down.
GGTATATTGAGTTATACGAAAAGATCACAGGAGATGCTTTTCAACGGGCCGATACTGCCGAAGTGGAAACCCGGGTTGAGCGCAATATCCGGCAGTGGATCATGGCCAGGGATTAACAAACAACACTTTCACTCCCATGGGTCAGGAACCCCTCATTGTCCCTTTTTCACCTCCGCGCATCGACCAACGCTCCATTGATGCTGTTGCAGAAGCCCTGAGATCAGGTTGGATCACAACGGGTCCACGCACCCGCCGTTTTGAGGAGATGCTCACCGCATATTCCGGTTGCAGCGCAAGCATCGCGCTGAACTCAGCCTCCGCCGGACTGGAACTGGTGCTGCGCTGGTTTGGGGTTGGCCCGGGCGATGAAGTTATTGTGCCGGCTTACACTTATGCCGCTTCTGCCAATGTTGTCCTGCATTGCGGTGCACGCGTCGTTTTCGTCGATGCCGCAGATGACTTCAACATCGATCCTCTTGCCGTTGCGCGGGCCATCACGAAAAGAACCAAGGTTGTCATGGCCGTGGATATCGGAGGATGGCCCTGTGATTATCCTGCTTTGAGGAATATCCTTCAGGATCCTTCAGTGCAGCAGGTTTTCGAACCCCAGACAGAGGTTCAGCAACAACTGGGACGCATCCTGCTGCTTGCGGATGCAGCCCACTCCATTGGCGCCACCTGTTACGAGCAGCCTGCTGCACGGCAGGCTGATATCTCTGTCTATTCCTTTCATGCTGTGAAGAACCTTACGACAGCCGAGGGCGGAGCCATTATTCTCAACCTGCCGGAGAACTTCGATCATGAAGCGACAGCCCGCAATTTCAAGGTCAAGTCGCTGCATGGCCAGAACCGGGATGCGTTTACCAAGCTCAACACACCCGGCTGGCGTTACGATATCATCGAACCGGGGTTTAAATGCAATATGACGGATATTCAGGCAGCATTAGGCATTACGGAGCTCGAACGCTATGAGAATGATATGCTTCCGCGGCGTTTCGAGATCATGGAAGCCTACCAATCCGCCTTTGAACACTATGCCTGGGCCCGGTTGCCGGTTTATCAGGATGATTGGAGACGCTCGAGCGCACATCTCTATATGCTGAGGATCCGGGATATAACAGAATCACAGCGTGACCTGATCATTGAAAAGATCTTTGGTCGCAGGGTCGCGGTGAATGTGCACTTCATCCCGCTTCCCATGATGAGCTACTACCGGCAGGCCGGCTTCAGGATTGAAGACTATCCTGTCGCTTATGCCAATTACGCTGCAGAAATCAGCCTGCCCGTATATTATGATCTCAACCCCGGGATGCAGACAGTTGTGATTGATGCCGTGACAGCTGCCGTCAGGGAAGTATTGGAGGCATGATAAAAAGGACACTAGATATTATCATGGCTTCCATGGGATTACTGGTCCTATCTCCAGCCCTGCTGTTGCTGTGGATCCTGTTGTTGTTCAACAGACCGGGCGGCGTTTTCTACAGGCAAATACGTGTTGGGAAGGATGGTCAGCTATTCAAGCTACTAAAATTCAGAACGATGAAGCCTGATTCGGAGCTGCAAGGGCAACTCAGCCTGGGCGAGGCCGATCCCCGCATCATCCCAGTCGGTCGCTGGATGAGGCGGTATAAACTGGATGAGCTGCCGCAGCTTTTCAATGTCCTGGCAGGTGACATGAGTATCGTGGGCCCCAGGCCTGAGGTTCCCCGTTATGTAGACAGATATCAGGAAGCTTATCGTGAAATATTACAGGTAAGACCTGGCCTTACGGATGAGGCAAGCCTTCAGTTTTTCAATGAAGGGGCGTTGCTGGCTGGAAGTCAGGATCCTGAAAAGACCTATCTGGAGGATATACTCCCCCGGAAAATAGAGCTGGCCCAGGCCTATGCCAGGGAACATACCTTCGGCAAAGACATGTGGATCATTATGCGGACCGCACTACGCCTGTTCTCCGCTTAAGCCGCCTTTAAGTGCAAACATCAGCCTGCGCAACTCCTCAGATTTGTCGCCCTTGCCTTCTTTCTCATAGGAGATTACGAGGTTGGTGAGTAACCTGCGTACAATGGTTTCATGGCTGCACGCACCGAAATATTCAGGACGGATCTCAAACTTCATTTGTTTGAGGTATAGTTCAATCTCATGATGCGTAAAAACTGTTCCCTGGTTAAATGGGTTGATATAGAACAGGATCTCTTCCGGGGCCGGTAAGATGTCCTTTTCCAGGCTGCCTTCCTGTGAATATGCCAGGATGAAATGCTGTGGCAGGTTAACGCCGAAGATGGGGATCCCGAGCGACCGGCTCACCAGCATATAGAGGATACCAAGTGCGATGGGGCTGCCCTTACGGGTATCCAGCAACGTATTCAGAAAGAAGTTCTGAGGGATATGCATTTCCTGGCGGTTGGCTGTGAAGCGATGAATATCAAACAACACATGGTTGATGACCTTTACCTTTTCCAGGGCGGTCAGTTCATCATTCATCTCCAGCCAGATATCACGGATGATGAGGTCCAGCCGGGCATGCATCTCTTTATAATTCAAGTTGGGGTACTGAAAACGGGAGACCAGGAAGAACCCTTTTAGAAGATTGTGAGACTCTGCTTCAGACCATTTTTCCAGTTCATTATACACTTCCTTTAGCTGGATTTCCTGAACCAGGTTCATGATTCTCTCCTGGAGCATCTCATCAAAATGTTGATCCAACAGTCCTTCCAGCAAAGGCAAGGCTTCGCTGCCATAAGCCAGGATGCGGGAACGGATCAGGCGGTAGTTACCTTCATCCGGCTCATCCATGAGTCTGATCAGTGCCTGGATTTCTGCATTACCTGCCTTCTCGGTTTCGCTCATAAGCCTTTGTCTGGTCTTGTATCATTCACTAGGGTGTTCTGATGCGAAGGTAAGGCAGGGGAAGGTATCAGTCAATACTGCCAGTCAAACGGTCCAAAAGCAGTATGGAAAGATCGCTGACATGGTTTTCATAATGCGCGTTGAAGTCTCCGGTGGCCCGGTTGGCAATGGCGAGGCATACAGTCAGTACCTCGTGTCCAAGCATTCTACCCAGTGCATAGAGGGCTGATGTTTCCATTTCAAAGTTCACGATGCGTTTACCTTCAAAACGGAAGCTGAGGATGCGGTCGGAGATGCCGGGGTGGGCGAGCGGGAGCCGGACGACCCTTCCCTGAGGTCCGTAAAAACCGGGCGCTGTCAGGGTGATGCCTTCATGCATACCTGAGGTCATCGCTTCGAAGAAGCCGGAGGAGGCTTCTACGGCATAAGGATCCGGAAGCCGGGCGTCCCAACCGGTCCATTCCCGGAATGCCTCGGCCAGCGGTTGATCAAGCAGTCCGGGGGGTGCTTTGTAAAAGTGAACCAGACCATCCATCCCCAGGCCGGTGCGGGATGCAATGTAGCTATTGACAGGGATGTCTGCCTGAACAGCACCCGTGGTGCCCAGTCGAAGTATGTGAAGCCGGGTATGGTCCGGTTTTACCTGGCGCGTGCTGAAGTCGATATTCACCAGTGCATCCAGTTCATTCATTACAATATCAATATTATCTGTTCCAATACCAGTGGCCATGATGGTGACCCGCTTCTGATGATATGGGCCGGTAACGGTGACAAATTCCCGGTTACTTACCCGGTTTTCGATGTGATCAAGTTGAGCAGCGATAAGATCGACCCGTTTAGGGTCACCCACCAGAATCACCCGTGGGGCGATGTCGTGAGGCCGGACTTTCAAGTGATAGATGCTGCCATCCGGGTTGATAACGAGTTCAGATTCCTTTAGAACTGGCATAAATGTTGGTATCAGAAATATTTTATATTTGCTTTGATTTTAAGGAACCAAAGATAAAGAAAAAATGGATATTCGACCTAATGTATTGATTCCCATAGATTTTCATGAATTATCATTGTCCGCGCTGCGTTATGGGATACATATTGCCCGCAAGCTGGGATTGGAAATCCGGTTGCTGTATATCCATGAAGAACCCGGAATATTGGCCAATATCTTCACATCAGAAGAAAGTGACAACCTGATCCAGAAAATCCGGGAGGAACTTACTGCATTGGCTGCCAAGGCCGAAGCAGAGAGTGGGATCAAAGTGACGGCCAAAGTCCGCAAGGGCAAAATCCATGCACGCATTGCCGACAGTGCGGAGGAATACGGTAGCCGGATGATTATCATGGGCACCCGTTCATCTGCGGAAGACGGCAACATCATTGGCGCCAATACTTCCCGTGTTATCCGTATCGCCAAGTGTCCGGTCATCACGATTTCGCGCCGTCACGATTACGGAGAATGCAGCAGTATTCTGCTTCCCCTCGACCTAACCAAGGAAACCAGGCAAAAAGTAGGATGGGCCATAGAAATATCAAAGCGGCTGAGTTGCCGGATCCGGGTTGTCTCGGCACTCTGGTCGAAAAACGATCCTGATATCGTCCGACTTCTCAAGACACAGCTGGCCCAGGTTAAGAATTTCATTGAAGATGCAGGAATTCACTGTACAGCGGAGATCATAGAAAGCACTGAGGATGCCCGGACACTCGTGCCTATTATCCTGGGTTACGCCAAACAGCATGCCGATATTGACATGATCATCATCATGACGCAGCAGGAAATGAGTGTGGTAGAGTATTTTGTTGGCTCCTCTGCCCAGGAAATCATCCGCAAGGCAGAAGTGCCTGTCATGTCTATTATCCCCAAGGAGCTTGGGTTTACCTATATTGCCTGATAATTCAGACTTTACGGTCTGACACCTGGGCTGCAAAGGCCCTGAGGACAGGATCCGGCCCATACTGATGTTCAACTTTTTCCAGTGAAATAAGGGCTTTATTCTGGTAGTCGAGCATCAACTTTCTTATCTGATCCTGAATGCCGAGTGAAGTGAAGATACTCTTCACAGCAGTGATCTTGTCGGCGTCATGCTTCAACCCGGGGTCATACCAGCGCAGCAGGTCATGACGCAGTTCTTCATCAGCCCGCTCGAGTGCCTGCAGATATAGCCAGGTCTTCTTGTTGGCGGTGATGTCTCCACCCTGGGTTTTCCCAAAGTCTGCCTCGCCAAAGGCATCCAGATAATCATCCTGAAGCTGGAAAGCAATGCCACATTGATAACCGAAATCGTACAATGCATCGGCTAAGGATACATGAGCTCCGGCAACAAGTGCCCCTGTTTTGAGGCAGGCGGCGATGAGGACAGCCGTCTTCAAGCCAATCATATGGAGGTATTCCGAAGTGCTGACATCAAGTCGGGTTTCAAAATCCATGTCCATCTGCTGTCCTTCGCAGACCTCCATCGCGGTTTGAAAGAACAGTGATGGCACTGCCGGCAGCGCTTCAGGACGGGTCATCAGCATGAGCTTTCCTGCCAGGGCAAACATGGTGTCGCCGCTTAAAATGGCGCGATTGATATCCCATTTCACATGGACCGTCGGCATACCCCTGCGTATGGGTGCCTGATCCATGATATCATCGTGCAGGAGGGTGAAATTATGAAAGAATTCCATCCCCAGGGCAGGCATAAGGGCGTCCCTGGTATCTCCCTGGCAAAGCTCACAGGCTGCTAGAACCAGCGAGGGGCGAAGGCGTTTGCCACCCAACCCCATAATGTACTGAACCGGGGCATAGAGGTTGGCAGGTTGCCTGTTGAGGTCAACCGTAGCCAAGCCTTCCTCAAACATCTGCCGGTAATCCTCCAGGGTTCTCATATACGGATTTAAATGTCTTGTATCAGTTTCAGCAGGTAGTCACCATAGCCACTCTTTAACAGGGGTTTGGCAAGGTCGATCAGCTGGCTTTTATCAATATAGCCCATGCGGAAGGCGATTTCTTCAATACAACCGATCTTCAGTCCCTGGCGTTCTTCGATCACCTGGACGAACTGGGCAGCCTGCAGCAGGCTGCTGAAAGTGCCAGTATCCAGCCAGGCCACACCTCTGCCCAATACGCCTACCTTAAGCCTACCTTGCTCGAGATAGTAGCGGTTTACATCCGTGATTTCATACTCACCACGCTTGCTGGGTTTGATCTTACGGGCAATATCCACCACTTCATTGTCATAAAAATATAATCCAGGAACAGCAAAGTTTGATTTCGGGTTAGCCGGCTTTTCTTCGATGCTGAGGGCCTTCATTTCCTTATCAAATTCAACAACACCATAACGTTGAGGGTCTGAAACATGGTAGGCGAAAACCACGCCTCCATCCGGATCGGTGTTCTCCTGCAACAGCTTCTGCAGGCCTGATCCATAGAAAATATTATCTCCCAGGATTAAAGACGCTTTATCATCGCCAATGAAATCTGCACCGATGACAAAAGCCTGGGCCAGTCCATTGGGAACCTCCTGCACGGCATAGCTGAACCGGCAACCCAGTTGGGTCCCATCACCCAGGAGTCTCTCAAAATGAGGTAAATCCATGGGTGTTGAGATGATCAGTATCTCCCTGATCCCTGACATGAGCAGGATGGAGAGGGGATAATAGATCATGGGTTTATCATAGATGGGCATCATCTGCTTGCTCACCGCAATGGTGAGGGGATGCAACCTGGTGCCGGCACCTCCGGCCAAAATAATCCCTTTCATGTTTGTCTGCGTTTTATGCAAATGTAAAAGAAAGCTCCATTAAGCCATACCTCTTGTATCAACTTCCAGGTTATCGAGGTCAATGTCATCATCCTCATCAAAGAGTTCCAACAGGGGTTCCTTGAAGGCCCTGGTGGTGATGCGTTGATCAAGTGTCAGCAGCAGGGAAGGAAGCAGGAGGAGGTTGCTGAGAACGGCGATCAGCAAGGTAAATGATACCAGAAATCCCATGGCTTCGGTGCCTCCGAATGTAGACAGCGTAAACATCGCAAATCCAAAGAAGAGCACAATGGATGAGTATACCATGCTGAAACTCGTTTCTCTCAGTGCTGATATCACACTTTGTTTAATATTCCATTGTGTATGAATCAGTTCCAGCCGGTACCTGGATAAGAAATGGATGGCATTGTCGACGGAAATCCCCAGTGCAATGCTGAAGATAAGAATGGTGGATGGTTTGATAGGGATTCCGGCATACCCCATAAGGGCAGCGGTCAGGACCTGTGGCAAAAGGTTGGGGATCATACTGATGAGTATCATCCTTGGGGAAGTAAACAACAGGGCCATCAAAGCCAGGATCACGATCAGCGCCAATAGCAGGCTGGTCATCAGGTTGTTTACCAGGTAATCGGTTCCTTTGAGAAAGACAACACTTGTACCGGTCATCTCCACGTCGAAGCGTTCCGGATTAAAAACGGAATCGATCCGGGGCCGCAGGTCTTCTTTGATCCTCAGGATGTCATTCGTGCCAATATTGGCCATTTGAACGCTGATTCGGGCTACCTGCATCGAAGAATCGATGAAATTATTCAGCAACGAACGCTTTTGTTGTTGCCCTGTGGGCAGGTAACGCGCCATAAAGGTCATCTCATTGCCGGAAGGCAGGGAATAAGCATCGGGGTCGCCGGCATAGAAAGCCTGGCGTCCAAATTTCACCATTTCAATCAGCGAGAGCGGGCGGGAAAACTCCGGGTATTCGCGAAGCACCTCCTGCAGCTTATCCATGCGCTGCAGCACGGAGAGTTGCTGCACACCTTTCGGCTTGCGGGTGTCAATAGTGATTTCGAAGGGTAAAATCCCGTTAAATGATTCTTCAAAAAATACCAGGTCGGTATACAGGGGGTCCTTATGCGGAATATCATCCACCACATTGCCGGTTGTCTTGAGCATCGTGATACCAATGATCCCGACGATAAAAAACACAATAGCTGTGATATAAACGACCCTTCTGTGGTTGTTGACAATATGCAGCACCTTGGTAACCAGGAAGACAGTGAGTTTGCTGTCGAGGTGTTTGGTATGCCTGGATCTGGGAGGATTAAAGTAGCTAAAGAAGATGGGTATCAGGAAGATGGAAAGCAGGAAAACGATCATGATATTGATGGAGGCGATGACACCAAACTCAACGAGGATGGGGTTGCCCGTCACGATGAAGGCGGCAAATCCGGTAGCTGTCGTGAGGTTGGTAAGGAATGTGGCATTGCCGGTCCTTTGTACCACGCGGCTCAGTGCTCTGATCTTGTTGCCATGCAACCGGTATTCATGATGGAATTTATTAAGCAGGAAGATGCAGTTCTCTACCCCGATAATGATCAGCAGCGGGGGTATGATACCAGTAAGCAGGGTGATCTTATACCCCATTATACCGATGAGTCCCAGGGCCCAGATAACGCTGACGATCACGATGATCATCGGGAAAGCCATGGCTTTGAATGAGCGGAAGAAGATGACCAGAAAGATGGAGGCAACCAGCATGGCCAGGATCACAAAAAACCTAAGTTCATCCTGAACCTTTTTCGAGGTCATTGTGCGGATATAGGGAAGGCCGGAATAATGCACCACTACACCTGTCTGCTGCAGGTACAGGTCTGCCTCATCATGAATGCGATGTACCAGTGGAATCCGTTCCTGTGTGTTAAGCTTGTCCTTGTCAAGGGTAACGGCCATCAGAACCGACATGCTGTCTCTTTCCAGCACGATGTCTTCATAAAAAGGCAGGGCAAGGAGTCGCTCTCGGATGGTATCCACCTCCGCCTGGGTTACTGGTTTTCGCGATACCACCGGCTTAACCTGGAACTTGCCCAGGCTATCGTTGCGTTCAAGGTCAAAGAAACGGGTAATACTAACCACTTCATCGACACCATCGACGGCAAGCAGTCTTTCGGTCAGGTCGTACCAGGCAGTGTAGTGTTCCAGGGTGAAGATGTCAGGATCACGGATGCCAATGAAAAGCACACTCCCATCCTCACCGAAGGTCTGTTTAAATTTCTGATAAACGATGCTGGTTGTGTCATCAGGCGGGAGCACGCTGCGCATCTCATACGACAGTTGTACATCCAGGGCTTTATATCCCATGAATGCTGTGATGAGTGCCAACACGATCAGGTTAGCAAGCCTGTTTCTTAAAATAATCCTGACGAGATATCTCCACATAACTACCTGAATCGAACAAGGACTGAGATGCAAACGCTGGGTCAGAAAATCAGACCTGACAAGGGCCGACGAAATTACAATTAATTCATGTAACACTCAATCCAATATCTTCATAACAATAAGAAGCACCCAATCTTTCCTACCTTTGAAGGGGAATTTCTTTGGTGGAATTGCTTTAACAACCATGATGAAAAAGGTCTTGTTTCTTGACACCACACATCCTATGCTGCCGGTATCTTTGGAGCAGCATGGTTTCATTTGTGATCATTTGTTGCAATCCCCGCGGGAGGAGGTGGCGGAGCGCATACATGAATATGAAGGCATTGTGATCCGCAGCAGGATTCCCATAGATGCGCAGCTTCTTGAGAGGGCCCGTTCACTTCGCTTCATTGCCCGTGTTGGCGCCGGCATGGAGAACATCGATCACCCCTATGCATTATCCAGGGGCATCGTATGCCTGAATGCGCCGGAAGGCAACCGAGATGCTGTTGGCGAACATGCCGTGGGTATGTTGCTTGCCCTCATGAATCACCTGATACGCTGTGACCAGGAAGTACGGCAGGGCCTTTGGAAAAGGGAACCTAACCGTGGAACAGAGCTGATGGGCAAGACGGTGGCATTGATCGGATATGGAAATACCGGCAGTGCCTTTGCACGAAAACTGAGTGGTTTCGATGTCCGTACCATTGCCTTCGATAAATACAAGAAAGGATACAGTGATAGCTATGTCAGAGAGTCTGATATGAATGAAGTGTTTCGCGAGGCAGATATCCTGAGCCTTCACATACCCCTCACAACCGAAACGGATCATCTTGTCAATGCAGATTATTTGTCCCGTTTCAGTAAACCCATCATGTTGATCAACACCTCGCGCGGCAGGAATGTGTGTACAGCAGACCTGGTGGATGCCCTGGAATCAGGCAAAGTCAGCGGGGCTGCCCTGGATGTGCTCGAATACGAGCGCAGCAGTCTGGAAGCCCTTCAGCCTGGAACCTTCCCGGCCCCTTTGCGTGCCCTCGTCGAATCGCCTCATGTCATTCTAAGTCCGCATGTCGCAGGTTGGACACATGAATCGCTCGTGAAACTGGCCAGCATTCTGGTGGGAAAGATCCTTGCTTTATATCCTTAAAGAATTTTGGATCAGATAGTTAATTCTATGTGGCTGGTTCTTTCATATTCCTGCCTATTTTTGCAGCGGACTTAATCACGACATACATGCAGGAACATAAATTATTTAAGGGTAAGACCCTTGCCATTTTATCCGGAGGTGGAGATACCCCTGCCATCAATTCAAGCATTGAAAGTATCCGCAACAGGGCCTCCATGCTGGGATACCGCGTTCTTGGTATCCGGCAGGGCTGGAAAGGCCTGTTGGGCCATGGTAATGTTGTAGACCTGACCAATCAACCCTATGATGGCTGGTATGGTGGCACCGCCCTGGGATCCAGCCGTACCAATCCCTTTCCCTCCAGCAAGAACCCTGAAAGCAGGGTACCGCAGGTTCTGGATAACCTCAGGAGATACAAGATAGATGTTTTGGTGACCATTGGCGGTGATGATACCAATGGTGCCGCCAAACGCCTTTACGAAACCGAAGGCATCCCCGTTATCGGGTTTCCGAAGACCATCGACAATGACCTCAGAACCCATACGATGCATTCATTTGGTGATCAGGAGATAGAAGCGGTGTTGTGCCCAGGCTTTCCTTCAGCTGCTAAAGCCATCGCTGAATTCTCAGGATGGATCAAGACCACTGCTGAATCCCATCAGCGCATCATCGTATTGGAAGTGATGGGCCGCGATGCCGGATGGCTGACAGGTTCGGCCATCTTTGGTGGCAGTGAGCTGGCGCTAATCCCGGAAGTAGAGATGACCAAAGAACGCAAGGCTTTCTTTATGGAAGTCGTGAAAGAACATTATCTCAGCCACCCGAAGAAAGCCCTTGTCATTCCTGTTTCAGAAGGGGTCAGGTGGTACGACGACCGCAAGGAGAAGCTGGATGTCGTTTATGCCAGCAGCGAGGTGGATGAGTACGGCCACCCCAGGTTCGGGGGCATCAGTGGGGTCATTGCGTCAGAAATCACTCAGAAGTTGGGCATCGAAGCCCGCTCACAGATAACAGGGTATTATGCCCGAGCCGGTTATTGCCGGAAATATGACCGTCGCCTGACTACCACCCTGGCAGACAAAGTTGTGGACCTGCTTCTGCGCGAAGCCTATGGACAGATGCCGGTGATGGCCAAGATGGTTCCCTATGAAGAGCTGGAAGAGTTTAATACAACGTCCATCGACATGGGTAGAGTTGGCAATCACCCCTTGCCCGAGGTGTACTACGATGTGAACCAGTTCCAGTTCACGGCAGCCTATACAGATCTGCTTGCCAAAGTTCTGAAATACCCTCGCTATTCGGATTTTGATTATGACTTCCCGGTCGTTTTACCGGAAGTTGAATAAGGAGATCCAAAGAATTACAACCCGGCTACCGGCATATCACTGAAAACGAATTGCCAGGTTTGCCGGGTTTTCTGTTCGAGCAATACCCGCTTGCCTTTTAGAATCTCCGGCAATGCCTCTTCCGTGTAGTGACGGATTGTCAGTATGGTTACATCCGTGTTATAGCGGATGTGGTAGCGGTCGGCAAAGAGCCGTGTCATGATATTGATCAGCTCCGAATGCGCTGCAGCACAGAAAGAAAAGCTCAGGGCCGACAATTGCATCATGTCGATGGCGACGCTGTTCTCAGACAGCACGGAGAAGATATGGCTCAGGGTCGATTCATCTACAAAGGACAGGTCACGTGGGAATAGTGAGACAAGGATTTCGTCTCGTTTCAGGATCACCGAAGGAAGGCGGGGTGATCCGGTTTCTTCTCCAAAGATGCGGGTTCCTCTGGTAGATGGGTCGTCGAAAGGCCTGACATACAAAGGGATATTAAGTTCCTTCAACGGCTTCACTGTCTTGGGATGTATCACTTTGGCGCCATAATAAGCCAATTCGATGGCTTCGCTATAGGGTAATTCTGTATAGGGTACTGCATCCGGAAACTCCCTGGGGTCGGCTGTTAAAACACCGGGCACGTCCTTCCAGATGGTGACTGCTTCAGCCTTAAGCATGGCTCCCAGCAAGGCAGCTGTATAATCTGATCCTTCACGTCCCAGGGTGACAGCAGCACCATCAGGGCCGCTCCCGATAAATCCCTGGGTAAGGACAAGGGGTGCCATTTTCAGGGCATCCGGAATATGGGTCAATACCGCCTCCAGGCTGGCCTCCCGGTCCACCGTTGCTTCCCGGTAACCAGATCCTGTACGGATCAGGGCTCGGGCATCGAGCAGGATGTTATGTACACTTTGCTCTTCGAGAAAGTGATGCATAATGAGGGTTGACATTCGCTCACCCATGTGCACGATGCGTGCATACAATTCATCATAGCCCCGAACCGCACCGGTTTCGCAAGCAAGCCTGAGTTCGTGGATCAGTGCCTTCCATGATGAAGAAAATGCATCTTTCCTACGGTGAATGAGGGAATTGGCAATTTCCTCATGGTAAGAGATCAGCCCGGAAATGAGGTTCTGCGGGTCCTTTCCGGTAAAAACAGCATGAACGATGGATTCCAGGGCATTTGTCGATTTTCCCATGGCCGAAAGAACCATGACCATGGGTTGATCTCCATGCTTCCGCAGGATTTCTGCTACCTGATGAAACGAAGGGGCATCCTTTACAGAAGCGCCACCAAATTTATATACCTGCATGCTTGCTTCGTATGGCTTCAAAATTACATAAATCCATCCATGCACCTTCCTCCATTTCGCAAATCCACGGGTTATGCAGGATTGCCGTATAATCGCGATATTTGCAGCAGATTAGACAGGTATGAAGACACTGATAGAATTTATCAACGAGCGGCAATCCGAATTTCCATTTGCCTCCGGCGACCTGAGCCGCCTGCTGCATGATATTGGCATCGCGGCCAAGATCGTCAACCGTGAGATCAACAAAGCCGGGCTGGGCAATATCATGGGGTATGCAGGCGAACAAAATGTGCAGGGGGAAGCGCAAAAAAAGCTGGATGTCTTTGCCAATGACCATTTCAAGGCTGCACTCCGTGCCGGTGGTCAGTGTGCCGCGATTGCTTCGGAGGAGGATGAAGGTGTCATCATCTTTGACAATGAAATAGCGCGGAATGCCAAATACGTCGTGGCCATGGATCCCCTCGACGGATCATCCAATATAGAAGTCAATGTCAGCATTGGAACGATATTTTCGATTTACCGACGCATCAGTGAACAAGGGCCGGCCAGGATTGAAGATCTGCTGCAGCCCGGTAACCGGTTGGTTGCGGCCGGCTATGTCATTTACGGATCCTCAACCATGTTGGTGTACACCACAGGTAATGGTGTTAACGGTTTTACTTTGGACACCTCGGTTGGGTTGTTCCTGCTCTCTCATCCCAATATGAAGATACCGGAACATGGACAGATCTACTCGATCAATGAAGCCAACTATATGTATTTCCCGGAAGGTGTCAAGCGGTATATCAAATACTGCCAGGAAGATGACCCCCGCACCCTAAGGCCATATACGACGCGGTATATCGGATCGCTGGTGGCTGATTTCCACCGTAATCTGATACGTGGTGGCATCTATATTTATCCCGGAACGAAAAAGAACCCTTCAGGAAAGCTCCGCTTGCTCTATGAATGCAACCCGGTGGCCATGCTGGCGGAACAAGCCGGTGGTAAAGCTTCCGATGGCTTCAGAAGAATATTGGATATTAAACCCCAACATCTTCATCAGCGTTGTCCTTTCTTTGTCGGCTCCAGCCATATGGTCGAAAAGGCTGAAGAACTGATGCAAGCCCATTCTCTGGATTTCTTTGAAGCACCTGCTTCCGGTACCAGGTAAACAAGCAAGTGGACCTTAAAGAACTTATAGGGTTATATGCACAACATCCTGCGCTGGGCGAGTTGCAGGATGTGCCTGTTTATCAGGCTCCTTATCAGGTTCATCTCTCAGGCCTGGCAGGCTCTTCCCTTGCCCTGATCGCCGCTGCTGTCTTCTCCAGAGGCCGCGCCGGACACTGGTTTGTGCTTCCCGACCGGGAGAGTGCTGCTTATTTTCTCAATGACCTGGAAAGCCTCTTTGGAGAACTCAATGCTGAGAACATCCGCAAGAAAGTACTGTTCTTTCCCACATCCTACCGGAAGTCTTACAACCCCGGACAGCGCGACAATGATCACCTTCTTCAGAGAGCAGAGGTCCTCAACCGCATCGGGGCTGCCCGCGGGCACTTCATGGTAGTGACGTACCCGGAAGCCTTGGTGGAGAAGGTAGTGCAACGGGATTACCTGCAGCAGAAAATCCTCAACCTGAAAACCGGAGAGAAAGTCGACCTGGACTTTGTCGCTGATATGTTGGAGGAATTTTCTTTTGAGCGGGTGGATTTCGTAGCGGAGCCCGGGCAGTTTGCGCTCCGGGGTGGCATCATCGACGTCTTTTCCTTTGCAAATGAATACCCATATCGTATTGAATTTGATGGAGATAAGATAGGATCACTGCGCACCTTCAATGCAGTCACCCAATTGTCCCGGGAGCGGTTATCCAGCATCAGCCTGCTGCCGGATGTATCACTCTCAGCATCAGAAACCACCCGTTCTTCCCTGATGGATGTGCTGCAGGATAAATATTGCTGGTGGGTATATGACCGGGATTTCGTCAGCGAGCGCATCCAACTGGAATATGAACATATCCGCCATTTCATGGCGGAAAGCGGGCATGAAGTACAACATATTCAGGATACCTATATAGACGGACGGGTATTCAATGATGGCCTTGACAAGTTCCCCCTTATCACCTGGGGAACCCGCGGCAGTCTGGTCGCCGATGAACATCTCTCGCTGAATATCCAGCCTCAGCCTTCTTTCAATAAGAACTTTGAGCTGCTGTTGGGAAGCCTGCGCGATCATGCACGGCAAGGCATTCAAAACCTCATCTTCACTGACAATGCACGGCAGGCGGAACGTTTCTATGCCATAGTTGAGGACATTCAGGCCCGGAAAAAGGGTGAAGCAGTAGATTTTTCGGTCATTCCCATCTCCCTGCACGAGGGCTTCATCGATACCGAGCTTGGATTGGCCTGCTTCACAGATCATCAGATTTTCGACAGATACCACCGCTTCCGGCTTAAAAACTCATACAAAAGCCGGGAAGCGCTCACCATCAAAGAACTGTACAATCTTCAACCCGGAGACTATGTGACCCATATCGATCATGGTGTTGGGAGGTATGATGGTCTGGAGAAGATTGAAAACAATGGCCGGCAGCAGGAGGCCATGCGCATCGTCTATAAGAACAATGATCTTCTATATGTAAGCATTCACAGCCTCCACCGGATCTCAAAATACATCGGCAAGGAGGGCACAGAGCCCAGCCTCGACAAGCTTGGCTCAGGTGTTTGGAAGACCCTCAAAAACAAGACAAAGAAAAAGGTCAAGGACATCGCTGCTGAGTTGATTAAACTATATGCCAAGAGAAAATCCAGCGAAGGCTATGCTTTTGCTCCTGACACCTATTTGCAGCATGAGCTTGAAGCCTCTTTCATCTATGAGGATACGCCAGATCAATATAAAGCCACCCAGGATGTCAAGCAGGACATGGAAGCCAGTTTTCCCATGGACCGACTGGTTTGCGGGGATGTTGGCTTCGGCAAAACAGAGGTGGCGTTGCGAGCAGCATTTAAAGCGGTGGCTGACAGTAAGCAGGTTGCCCTGCTGGTGCCGACGACCATCCTGGCCCTGCAGCATTACAAAACCTTCAGCGACAGGCTCAAGGATTTTCCGTGCCGCGTAGATTACCTGAACCGCTTTCGTGACACAAAGCAACAGAAGCAAATCCTGAAAAACCTGGAGGAAGGTAAGGTGGATATTCTGATCGGCACCCATCGCATACTCAGTCAGGATGTGACGTTCAAGAATCTGGGGCTGTTGATCATTGATGAGGAGCAGAAATTCGGGGTGGCTGCCAAGGAAAGGCTGAAAAGTCTGAAAGTAAATATAGATACCCTCACCCTCACTGCCACACCCATCCCCAGAACCCTGCAGTTTAGCCTGATGGGGGCCAGAGACCTGAGTGTGATCAATACACCTCCGCCCAATCGCCAGGCTGTCCAGACGGAGCTGAGAGCCTTTGGAGAAGAGGTGATCCGCGATGCCATACAGTATGAGGTTGCCAGGGGTGGACAGGTGTTTTTTATCCACAACCGGGTGCAGAATATAGGCGACGTCGCCGATATGGTCCGCAAGTTTGCGCCGGGTGTCTCCGTGGTTGTAGCGCATGGGCAGATGGAAGGTAAAGATTTGGAGCACATCATGCTCGAGTTCATTGATGGGCAGTATGATGTTTTGGTCGCTACCACCATCGTGGAATCAGGGCTGGACATTCCCAATGTGAATACCATTATCATCAATGATGCCCAGAACTATGGCCTAAGCGACCTGCACCAGTTGCGGGGCCGTGTTGGCCGTTCCAACCGCAAGGCCTTCTGCTATTTACTTGCACCGCCGCTTTCCATCCTCAGTACAGAGGCCCGGAAGCGACTGAAAGCCATTGAGGAATTCTCAGATCTGGGAAGTGGTTTCAATATCTCCATGCGAGACCTTGACATACGGGGTGCCGGAAATATTCTCGGGGCAGAACAAAGTGGTTTCATCTCCGAGATCGGGTTTGAAATGTACCAGAAAATCCTGGACGAGGCGCTGCAG
This sequence comes from Lentimicrobiaceae bacterium, assembly GCA_018001695.1. GTDB lineage: Bacteria > Bacteroidota > Bacteroidia > Bacteroidales > JAGNHN01 > JAGNHN01. The sequence continues at coordinate 38,285 of JAGNHN010000020.1, read as the reverse complement.
GAACTGAAGCAGGGTGAGTTACGTGATCTGCTTCCGGAACATATGATCACATCCTATGTCGCGGATTGTCAAATAGAAACTGATCTCGAGCTTCTGATCCCTGATCAGTATGTCAGCAATATCACTGAGCGTCTTAGCTTGTATAAAGAACTGGACAGCGTAGGTGACGAGAGGGGATTGTCATCCTTCGGGGAAAGTCTGGTCGACCGGTTTGGTCCTGTCCCGCTCCAGACCCAGGATTTAATCAAGTCGATCCGGATGCGCTGGCTGGCCAGGGATGCGGGATTTGAACGCCTGGTGTTGCGGCAGGGAAGGATGACCGGCTATTTCATCCAGGATCAGCAGTCTCCCTACTACCAATCCGATGCATTCACCCGAATTCTGCGATACGTGCAGGCCAACTACCGTACTTGCAGCATGAAGGAGAGCCAGGAACGGCTCTCCCTCACCTTCAAAAGTATTCCAGACATTGAATCCGCCATTGGCCTGCTGCAACAACTGCTGTAGACAAACCCAGGGGTGAACTATCCCGGTTAGCGTTCAATAATCAGATTTCTGCTGTATTGTCCCGCTTCCGTTTGCCAGTCAATAATATATAACCCTGGTATCCATTTGCTAACATCAATTATGCAGGATGCTTCCTGAACCATTCTGCTGAAAACCATGGCACCTGTCGCGTTATAGACCCTCACCTCGGCTTGGTTGGCGGATTCCGGACACCTGACTTCTACCCAAACCCGGGCAGGATTCGGAAAGACCTGGAGGGGGTAATGAGTATCTTGACTTTCAATGTTGTATGCGCTTGGTATTGATTGGCATGGACATGCTATGCCGGACTTGGTACCTGGTGAATAGCATTGCACAGCAGTGAGCGTGAACTCGCTACCTGCCAGGGCAAGAAACCCATCCTTCAGCTCTCCCATGCGCGTATAGCTGTGAGCTGTGCTGCCAGGCGAGAAGGTGGCCTGACAGCCTGGTCCGCCCATACTGAAGCTGCCGCTTTCCCATGTCTGGGATGCACCCGCTGACAGAAAATGGTCACAGAGCCTGATCACCCTGTCACAGGGGTCAGTGAGGTAAGGGTAGGTGTAGACGCTGCCACGCGAAGACTTCCAGCCTGGGGCACCGGTCAGACCATGCGAATGTGATAAAGCCACCGAATTCCCAAACCGCTCTCCGCTTTCCCCGCTTAAAGGCAAAAGTTTTCGGTGCTGAAACCAATATCCATAGGGATTCCGTTTGAAAAGATAGGCTGAGCCGGATGATTGACCGCCGATTACGTCCCCTGGGGTTCCTACCAGGAGGTAGGGAGCGGCCAGGCTGACATCATACCCAAAATCATCATTGCCTTGTGCACCGTCATCCGGTGTCAGGGCACCGTCGTAATACCAGGATGATCCGTTATACTTGTAGAACAATACTTTGTTTTGCCAGGTGTCTCCAATCACGGCCAGTGGGCATTCGAGATCCAGCGATTGCACATCTACGAGGTTCTTTTCAACATTCATCGACCATGTCTGACCATTGTAGTGATAGAAGCGAACTTTATCACCACTGGAAGGGCGCAGGCTCAATATCAGATGATCTCCATCAATCGCTACATCTTCCCCGAAATAATCTATGGCTGACAGACCACTTACCAGAATTTGCTCTTGTTGCCAAGCGCCTTGCGTCAGACGGTAAACGACAGCCATCCCTGTGGATTTATTTGGTGACCCCTTTGCACCCACTATAGCTACATCCCCTTTAAGATCAACCGCCCACCCGAAGAAGTATTTGGAGGATGCCGGACATCCCATCACCTGGCGTTCCTGCCATAGGTTTCCGTCATACTCAAAGAACCAAACCCTGCCGCTACCATAATTGGCGTTTTTCGGGGCACCGGCCAGGAGCCAGGACCCATCAGAAGCCAGCGACTTTCCGAAGTAATCGTAGGCTGCACCCGCAGAGGGGACCAGTTTCTGATGGAAGGCATAGGTTGAATCCTGTTGAAGTCTGTAAACATACACGGCGCCGGATGAACTCCCCTTATCGTTATCATATGGTGCACCGGAAAACATCCATATTCCGTTAATGGCCAAAGCATGTCCAAAGGCATCGCCGTTTGCACCATCCCCTGCCTTGATCTGATTGACATCAAGGCTAAGGTTGTGCAGGGCGTTGGGGAGCACTGTCACCATGCGGCAACAGGCACCCAGAACATTGTCGAGGTAATCGCGCATTTCGAGCCTTACCTGGTATACCCCGGAAGTATAGTAGAGATGCGTTGGATTCCCGATATATTCCTGAATATGGCCATCCCCGAAATCCCAAATTCTTCTGATCAGCATGGGAACGCCCGTGCTCAGGTCGGTGAATTTGCAGAAATCACCGGCCATGGAAGGTTCATTAACGCCGAAGTTCACGCTGAGTGTGCCGCTGGTGGCCGGGTATACAAAGACCGTCATCCCGGCAACATCGCTATTGCCCTGCTGATTGGTCACCGTCAGCACGACATCGAAATATCCCGGTGTGGTAAAGGTATGCACAGGTGCCCAGGAATTGGAAGAACTGCCATCGTCAAAATCCCAGTGTGCGGTCAGTTGGTCGCCTTTGGACTGGTTCACGAAGCTCACGGTACTGGGAACCCCAAGGCCAGACTGCGTGAAGGAGAACGCTGCTTCCGGAACCACGGGCTGGCCGCTGGGATACACGGTTATATAGTGGACCTTGTATTCTATATCCTGCTGACCCGCCGTGTTTTTCACAGCAAGACTGACTGAGTAGGAAACAGGATAATTGCCATCGTTGGTATAGGTAACCGTTCCCGGAAGCATGGATGTAGAGACTGCACCGTTGCCAAAATTCCAGAAGAACTGCACCGGGCTGCCGCTGGATACATCTGTAAACAGCACATCCAGCGGTGATGTTCCCATGGTCTGACTGGCGATGAATTCCGCATCCAGGGCGTTACCTCCGGGTCCCGTTTTGAGATAGAAGCCATGGTTGTTATCCGGGGCCTTGTAGCTGGAACCGGACCATGACCCGTCGTTGTTGCGTTTTGGAATAAGATAGGAAGGTGTAATTCCAGGATAGTTTGGAACAAAGAGCGAATTACCAGCGCGATCCTGACCTCCGAACCAAAGGGCCTGAAAACCAGTGGCACCTGCCTGAATGGCCGCTTGCAACGCTGCCTGCGGAATGGTGGCTTCCCATTCCGTCCGGCTGCTGTTTTTTGCCTGCATCTGACCCCATACTGGCACATAGCCATAGGTGAGGCTTACCGTCATGAGCTTCATGGGTTCTGAAGTCTGAATGCTGATATGTGCATCGCTCTGGCCTGTCGCGAACTGTCCGGCGATATTCTGTATGGTCCAGCCCAGTTGTTCTGCCCCGGCATCCCAGTATGCATTTGCGCCGTACAGCAGCTTGTCAGTAGAGACGTTAACCGCCCTGACAAATGGTTTGAAATTGTCGAGTATCATCCGCCTGGTATGGGTAGCGCTTTGGCTGGTGATATCTGTCGCCACCACCTCAACGTCGTGATAGCCATCCGGATACAGGGCTTCCAGGTTGCACAATGCCGCCTGTCCACCGGAGCGCAACCGCGACAGGAAATGATGCTTAAAATAGTCGATACTGACGAGGCCGGGATAAGGATAAATCCCGCTGTCTGCCGCATTCATGATGGCGCTAAGCGAGCTTTTAACGCGCATGGGAATGCCGCTGAGCTGGTGATGTGAATAAGCCCAGCTGCGGATCAGTGAGCGGGCTCCTCCTTCGGGTGTTGTATACAATGACATGCTTTCCAGGTCCTTATCCATGACAATATTGGCCTCCGGGCAGATGATCATGGGATGCCCGTAGGTAATGCTATCCGGAAACGTTATTGCCTGGCTACCGTATATTCGCTGAAAATGAACCGATGGTGTGGGCGCATATTGGTCCTGGTGTTGTATATACAGCAGAGGATTCTCCCATCCATCCAGGCTGCCAGGACTGAAATCGATATGCAGGTGATTCTTGGAGTCCGACACGAATATCCAATCGCCAGCGTTTACCTGCTTTGTGATGATCAACATATCGTTTGTTGTCGGATCCTTCACACTGCATCCCTCATGAGAAGCAGCCAGGGCTTTAGTTGAAGTAAGGTTTCCATTGATAATCTTTCTTGTAAATATTACTGGAATATTGACTTTCGGAGTGACATTGACTTCCGCCATTACGGAATGCCACAGCATGTCGGGCGTCTGGCCTGAATACATATGGAAATACCTCCAGTTCCCAACTTGAATGAACGGGTTACTCCCTGAAATAGAAATTACCTGAATAGAACCCGAACTAACCGCATATGCTTTCCCACCCTGCGGCAGGTGGTAGTCGATGCCGATATGCGGATTGGTGCCACTGGTGACATTCCGTGGTCCGTAATCACTGTTAATAGGTGTGAAGCTGGTCAGTGACCCGCTTACCGGGTCTATCAGACTTTGTGCTGCCAGGGGGGCAGCGGCCAGGACCCATACCAGGATCCAAAAGTATGTCCGTAAGCTTATCTCATTCCGGACCTTGTTGGTTAATCTCCCCTTCATATCCATCCCTCCATTTTAAAACCAGTTTCTGGCCGTGAAAAATCCTGTACTCCTTCTTATCCTTAAAAAAATATCCACTAAAATAATCTGTATGCCCCTGCGGTATAAGCCACTCCTTTGAGAAATCCGGATCGGGACCCAAAGCAAACCCTCTTTGCGCACCACCCGGTTCCAACCAGATGACAAAGACATAGGGCGACCCTTCGATGGCACGTACATCATACATCATCAGGGGATCTCTTTCAGCGAACTCCCGGCTGTATATTAATTGTCTTACCATATGATCAAATGCATTCAGTAGAAACCCTCTTCGCGACTGAGGATTTTTCAGGGTTTTTGTTTCCATTCCATGATCAGCTTCATATCGCTGTATACTTTTACGATGCTGTCCTGTGGTCTGAAAAATGCCATCACACTAGCTGTCGGCCCATCCTTGATCATGGTCTCACCAAGTAGATAAAGGTCAGGACCAAAGAGCCTGAACAGGTGCGTCCTAGTGTCCACATAAGATATGGTATACCAATAAGGGGATCCTTCTATCGCTTTGGAAGATAATACCTGTGGACAGATTTCGGAGAACAGGTATCTGTCAGAGACATGGTTCTTCAGCTCACGGCCAAAGACCTGAATGTAAGATCCCTTGCTGCCATGGTAGAAGTGGCGGGCATCCCCGCTGTTCAGCCACCCGTTTTTCAGGCTCGCCATGCCAGACTTCCACTTCAGTATGTTATTGGGATCGACAGAATAGACCGTGTCCTGTTGCACATAGATCACCCCATGGTCCGCAGGATCAAGGAGTGCTAACCAGGGTTGAGCTCCCGGGAACCCTTGTACCCATTCCTGGCGCGTATCAAGGTTCAGGTAGTGCAGATTCAGACCTGCCGGATGTGTTTCCTGATGGCCTTTATGCACCCATGCAATAACTGAGCGATCGACACTGAAGGTTGGATTTACCGGAGGAGCTATGCGTTCCACCACTTGTCCGTCCATATCCAGGATAGCGAGGTGCTCTGGTTTATTGCCCTCCGAAACAGAGGCATTGGTAATGATGTACCTGGCTTCTGGATGGTAGTACTCAGGAATCAGACTGTAAAACCATTCAGAAGAATCCACTGCAGCAGTCAGTTTTCCATTAAGATCAGCATACCCCCCCCACCAGTAAGACTCAGGTGCCTCAACATTGGGATCGAAACGGACAAGTTCATACTCATAGAAAATCCGGTCTGTTTCGATAAAAATCCAGGTTCTGACTTTCTTTTGATCGATAACATCTTTCCCATTTGCATTACGAATGGTGTCTGCCTTTTCCTGGAATAAGCCTGTTTGCCTTTCCTTTCCCAGGATGGTTTCTTTAATGGCTGCAGTGATGAAACCCATGTCTGGAGAGGCTTGTCCGCGTATAGTTTGCGCGAATCCAAGCAGGATTGTACCTGTCATAAGAAATGACAATGCAAAATACAGGAATAGGGACTTCATCCTTCCTTTTAATTGCGTATATGCTTCCATTACTAAATTGTTATTCAGGGTTTTTGTTTCCATTCCATGATCAGCTTCATATCGCTGTATACTTTTACGATGCTGTCCTGTGGTCTGAAAAATGCCATCACACTAGCTGTCGGCCCATCCTTGATCATGGTCTCACCAAGTAGATAAAGGTCAGGACCAAAGAGCCTGAACAGGTGCGTCCTAGTGTCCACATAAGATATGGTATACCAATAAGGGGATCCTTCTATCGCTTTGGAAGATAATACCTGTGGACAGATTTCGGAGAACAGGTATCTGTCAGAGACATGGTTCTTCAGCTCACGGCCAAAGACCTGAATGTAAGATCCCTTGCTGCCATGGTAGAAGTGGCGGGCATCCCCGCTGTTCAGCCACCCGTTTTTCAGGCTCGCCATGCCAGACTTCCACTTCAGTATGTTATTGGGATCGACAGAATAGACCGTGTCCTGTTGCACATAGATCACCCCATGGTCTTCAGGATCAAGGAGTACTACCCAGGGTTGAGTACCCGGGAACCCTTGTTCCCATTCCTGGCGCGTATCAAGGTTCAGGTAGTGCAGCTTCAGACCTGCCGGTTGTTTTTCCAGATGGCCTTTATGCACCCATGCAATAACTGAGCGATCGACACTGAAGGTGGGATTTATCGGAGGAGCTATGCGTTCCACCACTTTTCCGTTCATATCCAGGATAGCCAGTTGCTCTGGTTTATAACCTTCTGATACAGATGCATTGGTGATGATGTACCTGGCTTCAGGATGGTAATATTCAGGTAGCACGCTATAAGTCCATTCAGAAGAATCTACCCGTCCGGCGAGTTTTCCATCCATGCCGGCATAACCACCCCACCAGTAAAGCGCTGGCGCTTCAATGTGAGGATCAAACCGAAGCAATTGATATTCATAGAAGATGCGGCCCGCTGTCAGATAGACCCATGTCCTCACCTTTTTGATACTGATCACTTCGGATCCATCCGCCAGGCGAAAGGTGTCTGCTTTCTCCCTGATCACCCCTGCCTGCCTTTCTATTCCCTGGATGGTTTCCCTGATGGATGCTGTGATGAAACTCCTGTCAGGTGTAGCCTGACCCTTGACCGATTGTGAATCAGCAAAGAAAATCAATCCTGCAAGGCTAAGTGCCAGGAAAGGGTGTGATAAAGCGATAAGCAACCTTGCTTTAAATGAACAAATTGCATCCATACTATAGTGTGTATCAGGGTTTGTATTTCAGAGATATGAACCTGTTGTTTCCATTGTAACCTGCAACTTCCCCGCTATCCTCAAAGTAAAAAATTGAAATATGGGCGGTTGATCTGCATTCTACTCTGGTTTCCTGGAGCAGGTTCAGATATGCATCATAGAAGCGTAGACCATAGAGACCCGGCTTGATCAGTGAAAGGGCATAGCTATATGCTGAGCCCTGAATTCCATGAAGGTGTCCTATCAGCGACATTTCTTCGGGATTCAGTTGCCTGGTAAACAACACCTTCTCTGCTTTCTTTCCAAGGATACTGTAAGAACCTCCGGTTGTCAGCACCTGAAAGATTTCACCATCGCTACTGTTTATCCAGCCAGACTCCAATCCCGCAATGGTGGTTTTCCATACAGTTTTACCACCGGAATCCAGGTAATGGAGCGTGTCTTTATCGCTATAGAAAATGCCATGATTTCCGGGATGCACCATAAGTGGCTTAGGATGTTTTTCATAGAGGTGCAGGTCCCATTCCTGGTCTGTATCCAGATTACGGTAACGCAGTCGCCATTGCGTTGGTTTGACGGAGGCATCCTCCGGATAGAAGCAGGCAATGACCGATCCGCCCGGATTGACCAGGAGTGCAGGGGGCATAGGGGTCATATATAACACCTCACCCATTGCATTCAGCACCGCCACCTGATCCCGGCGATATGCCTCGTTAACACTGGCATGGCTTATTATGAAGCGTGCCTCCGGATGATAATACGGGTCTATCACCCCGAATATCCAGTCCGAGGTATCAACTGCCCATCGTTGTTTTCCTGCTCTGTCAGCCAGGCCTGCCCATCCCGATACCTGTGGCGTTTCCTGGGCTGTATCATGACTGACCTCCAGCACCTCATACCAGATTCTCTCAAGATCACGGTAAATCCTGGTTTTCAGCTTTATATTACGCAACGGGTGTGAAACATCAGAAATCTTCACGGAGTCGGTGATTTCCAATGATTTGCCGGTCGACTGATCCCAGGAGGTCACAGATTCATCCAGAATATGCCGCAGCAGCTCCTGATTCTGACCTGTCTGGGCTGACATTGTGCCCGCAAACAATATCATTAAAATGCCGAGACATCTGCTGGTTTGCCATCTTTTCATGGGGTTGACGTTTTCGGAGTTTGTGTTGTTTGTGAGATAAGGCGCTCCAATCGTTGCCGGTCTTCGTCAAGCTGAAGGATGTACAGGGTTAACTCCTCAATTTTCTCGAGCAGGACGACTCCCAGCTCACCCAGATCCACACCCTTTTCCAGAACTACTGCTTCCGGTGGAATGCCGGGTAAATGGTGGTGATTATGAACGAAATCTTTTAGCTCTGACAGTTGCATGATATTGCCCGGGTTTCTAAAAACGTCATCCTTCCAGACATCCATTCTGACCTTCACCTCTCTGGCAACAAGGGTGTTATCGACAAAAAGACGCCCATCTGGTCTTAGGCAAAGCGTTGTATCACCCTGATACAATACCGTCAGGGCTTCCGTGCCCGGATGTGTCGCCATAATCTTCAAACCATAATAGCCGCCGGCTGAGTGATTCGTTCTGATGCACAATCCATTGGCCGCTTCGGCGTTAACGTCCAGCCTGCTTTCCGGTTGATCTGTTCCTATACCTATCCTTCCCAGACTTCCGGTTCCCTGGGCAGGCCCGACATAGAAAGAAGCACGGTCTGACAGAAAACCCACCATGAGGGCATTGGACTGATTATTAGATAAATAATCTGTCTGGTAACCCGACCCGATCACGATGGCGTTTTGACCGGTGGCTTTGACGTACTTCCCAAAGGCCATGCTATAATTCCCTGATGCAAATGAACTGGTTCCGATGGCTACGGCATACAATCCGGCTGATTGTGCATTCATCCCCAATGCATGTGCCCCGAAACCGCTACTGACTGCGTTGTAACCCGAAGCCAGCGCACCATATCCCTGCGCATTGGAATAAAGTCCTAACGCGCTGGAATTGATATTATTGGTTGAAGTCCCCATATAATTTACCTGGGCATAACCAAATCCATAAATGCTGCCGATGAAGGCCAGCATGATACTTATTCTTCCCTTCATGTCAATCCCCTCCTGATTCGTGATGTTGCAATTATTGTTTAATCCACTTTTTTGAGAAAAGGTACCCACCCCGGGAGCGAATTCTATAAAAATAAATTCCCGGATCAAGGCCCGACAGGGGTAATTCGTCTCCATCATAATGATGTCCCTGGTACACCAGATGACCGAGAATATCAAAAAGCCAGACTTGTCCACCCCCTTTGTCTTCCAGTCGTAACTGAGGATGGGCACGGCAGGGATTGGGAAACAATCCCCCTATCCTTGCCGTTGCCGCCTCAGCGACGCCCTGTGTTTGCGGGAACTCATATGCTCCCATGTCTATCCTTCCGCCTGCAATACGTTGATTCCCATCCAGATCCAGAACCGGTAAGGGCATCCCTGCTATCGATGGATTCCCGGCATCAATACAAACTGAACCAGGCTTCAACCGCCAGTCTGCGCTCCATGCAAGCGGGGTCAATCCATTGACCGGACAGGGAGACATAAACCCGGGATTTCCCTGAATATTGCCGGTTCCTGGTCCTGTAAAAAGCTCATTCATAAAAGAATATGAAACCCATGGTGTGTCGGTTAGAAAGTGAAGATTGGCCAAGGGATAAGCAGTGCTATTGTTCCAGAGGATGTTGTTTTCCCATTGCTGGAATCCACCGGCGAGAATGGCAGCCGCTCCATGGTTCAGGGCGATCGTGTTGTTGTAATACCTGGATTGTGAGAAACTATTACCAGCCATGATGCCTATAAATGCATTGTTGGCGATCAGATTGCCAGCTATTACAGACGAGTACGTCGATTCATATATAGCAGCCCCCGCACTTTGATTCATGATGATAATGTTGTTGATCACCGTAGCTCCGCCATAATAATCATCGAGATATATCCCTGCGCCATCCCCACCATAGCTGGCAGGAATGCCCGGTATAAGATAGAAGCATTTATTATCCGCTATCGTATTCCCCTGAATAATAGCGCTGCTGATGTGACTGTAGATGCCACCACCTCTTACCCTGCTTTGGTTCTTTAAAATCCGGTTGCCTGTTATCAGAGGAAGTGTACACGTATCAATGTATAAGCCACCACCGTAGTTTCCAGCGCGGTTCGAATGGAAATCGCTGTTCTCAACGATAGGGGAGGAGGTAATACAGACCAATCCTCCCCCGTCAACTTTTGCATCATGGTTGTGTATCAGACAATTTGAAATTCTGACCCTTTGTCTGCCCTCAAGAAAAATGCCGCCATGAATACCTTGTGTTTCCGGGCTGCTCCGCGAATAACCGATTTGACAATATTCGAACACAGAGCTGTCCGCTCCGGAAGATTCCGGCTCAAACCTGATCCCCTTCCATACATCTTTTGCGTAATTGGTATCCCAAAAGCCGGTTGTATCGGGTATCGTGAAAATGACAGGATATTCCGGATTTCCGATGGCATGGATATGACCATCAACATAAAAACCACTGGCACTGTCGACAATAACAAGAACATTGGGCTCGATCGTCAGGATGACACCGCTTGGAACAAAGATATTCCCGGTTATCACGATCGTATCCGCTGACCAGACCGTTGCAGCCGGTATCTGACCTGACCAGTACTCGAGGCTTTTTTGTCCCTGCATGGAGAGTGGGAATGCGATCCAGATGATAAGCAGAAGGCGGTTCATCTTGTGAAGTTTTAAAAGTAATAGGGTTGGTAGTTGTTGGAACTATGTGCCACACCATAGAACACCATCAGTGCATGGCTCACCTCTTTGTATCCTCCCGCATTGGTGCGTTCCGTGGGGATCACCATTGCGAATACAATATGTTTGTAACCCTGTGAGGGGTTCCCCGGGTCAATGAATGGCCGGGCCTGCGCCATCAGATTCACCATACTGTTGTTGTGGAAATTCATCTCATCCGGACTCAGGCACATGTGGAAACCTGCTGCCCAGGGCGTAGCCTCTGTGCTATAAAAGAGTGGACAGGCACAATAATTCGGATTTACGCCCTGGGGAAATGGCAGGTATAGATCGACTGTAAAAAGCTTCTTCTCGAGATCTGTATAGAAATGCTGGTTAACAGGAATCGGTAACGTGTTGTTCAGTTTCAATGTCATCAGGCCAGCGGCATCCTGCCCATGACCCGTACCGGATCCATCGCATCTTCCCATGCCATATCCAAACCACCACCAGTCTGATGGTGTGAAAGGATCAAATGGATTCGGAGGTGGAACAAGCGAGGAAAAGCTGTAGCATACTTCAACCTCAATCTGCCCTGCAGATTCTTCGGCTGTAGCAATGTCAAACATATCCAGCTTCTTAGGTGTCTGTCCAAGCAGATCAGCTTTGGCATCCAGCGTGTCAAAAATAGAAAGGAAGGCATAGGCAGCATCTGCCTCACTTAGACCTCCGCCATTTGTACTCAGAACCATTTTGAAAGTGTCCAGGGTCAGAAGGTCACCCTTCTCCAGGTTGTTCGCATACGCATAGTTAATGGCTGCTTCAATCAGCCAAATCGCTTCCTCGGTTTCCAGCGGGTCTCCACCTGATTTCAGGCGTGGCCCTGAAGCCAGGGTCTGACTGTAGTCGATAAATCGTGTTAACTTTTGTTCAACATCAAAGGCAAGTGCCACCCCTGCCTTCTCTTTTTCCGGTAACGGATCCTTGTTACAGGATGTGCCAAACCATGCCATCCCTGTGGCAAGTAGCAACATTGAACCCCATAGCACTCGCTTCTCTTTCCTCATCATTCATCCGGGTTTTGTTTGGCAGACGTTTCCTGTGCATTTATATATACGGAAAACACCCCCCGAAACGGAAAGAAAAAGGCCGAAAAATTTTCGGCCCGGAATAGATTATTAGAATGGAATGATGTAGATGACTGCTATTCAGGCTTTGCCAGAATGGCATAGACAGGGAAGTGGTCGCTGTAACCTCCCATATAAACACCCCCGGCATAGGTGCGGAAAGGATAGCCTTTGAAGGATCCGCTTTTCTGACGAAGAAATTCCTTGTTATAGACCAGCGCGCTGTGCAGATACCATCCTCTGCCCTGTTGCCTGGCCAGGCCCGGTGAGACAATGATCTGGTCGAAAAGGTTCCAGCTATCCTGATAAGCCAGGCTGCCAATGCCTTTGCGGTATAACTCCTCCATGGGGTTATACATGCGGTTGCCTGTGGCATGCTCCCTGTTTCCAGTTGCCTTAAGATGCTGACGCACACTGGGATTCACAGGATCATCATTGAGGTCGCCCATGACGATGATCTTCGCCTGTGGATCTATTGCCATAATCGAATCAATAATGTGTTTGTTAAGATCAGCGGCAGCATTGCGCAAGGGCCGGCTGGCTTGCTCTCCTCCCCGTCGTGATGGCCAATGATTAACAATAAAATGGACCATCTCGCCATCCAGATAGCCGGAAACCAGCAATTGGTCACGGGAAAGAAAATCAGGCATTTCCTTTATTGTAAGTCGATAAGAAGCGGTATTGGTCACTTTGTAATATTTCGGCTGATAGATCAACCCCACATCCACACCCCTGCGATCCGGGGAGTCATAGTGCACTATGGCATACTCACGTTTGTTCAACGGCGCTGTCTTTAGCAAATCTTCAACCACCTGGCGGTTCTCAATCTCAGACAATCCCAGGACAGCAAGTCCATCGGGTGTGATATCCGTTGCAATGCCAAAGATGACGGTGGCCAGATTATTCAGTTTCTCATTATAACGAACAGTGTTCCATGCAGATGAACCACCCGGTGTAAATTCTGCATCATTCACTTCCGGTTGATCTATCGTATCAAACAAGTTTTCAACATTATAGAATCCGACACAAACCGCCCGGAACTTTTCCTGTTTTTGAGCCTGTATACAATGGCTTAAAAGCAATGCCCCGGCAAATACCGATATCCTGAACAGCAAACTTTTCATGAGCATATGATCCATGGTTACCTCATCTGCAAAGATGACCAATATCCCCTAAAAAACCGGTCACCCCGGCAAAACTTCATGAAAAAAACAAGGAATCAGACTTTAATCCGGTTATTTTACGGAATTTTGCAGCAAGATGGCGGGTATTTCGGGGAAGAAATCCAGCTTTTCGTTTCATTATATAAAACTGCAAATCAAAATATTATGAAAATAAGAACAGGGATGATTGCGGCGCTGCTGGGAACCAGCCTTACCGTGATCAGCCAGGTGGATACCTTACAGGGTGGGACCCAGGAAGTTTCTGTTGCGCCTGTTATTACCCTCACGGCATCCGATCTTGAAAGTGACATGGAGAGTCAGGACATCTCCGGCTTGTTACAGGCATCAAGGGATGTGTATGTATCTACTGCAGGATATACCTTTGGTGCAGCCCAGTACCGGATCAGAGGTTTTGATTCTGAGAATACGGTCGTGATGATCAACGGCGTACCTGTCAATGACATGATCACAGGCCGTGTATTCTGGTCGTCCTGGGGTGGTTTGAATGATGTGACGCGGTTTCCGGAGGTGCAATCCGGTATCGGGGCCAGTCAGCACAGCTTCGGCGGCATCGGCGGCAGCACACATATCGATACCAGGGCTTCTGCATTCCGCGAACGCTCCCAGATTTCGTACAGCCTTACCAATCGCGCTTACCGCAACCGCTTGATGTTCACGTCTTCCACCGGTATTATGCCGAATGGTTGGTCCTTCACGGTCTCGGGATCCAAGCGCTGGGCAGAAGAAGGCTATGTTGAAGGAACCTTCTATGATGCCTATGCTTATTTCCTTAGTGCTGAGAAGAAGATCAATGATAAGCACAGTATCGGATTTACTGGCTTTGGCGCTCCTACACGCCGTGGAAGGCCCGGTGTTGCCACACAGGAAGCCTATGACCTTAGTGGAAATACCTATTACAACCCTTACTGGGGATACCAGAACGGCGAGAAACGAAACAGCCGCGTCAGTAACTATCATCAGCCTATGCTGATTCTCAGTCATTACTTTAACCCATCGAAAAAGACCAGCCTTTCTCATTCACTGGCCTATTCTTTTGGCAGGGGCGGATCTACGGCCCTGGAATGGTATGACGCTGCCGACCCCCGTCCCGATTATTACCGCAATTTCCCCAGCTATTACAAGGACGATCCGGTCCTGTTTGCTATCTACACGGACCGTTGGGAGAATGATGAGACTTTCAGGCAGTTGGACTGGGACCAGTTTTATTTTGCCAACCGCAAGAACCTCTATACCGTCGTGAATGCCAATGGGATAACTGGCGATAAGGTCACAGGCAACCGCTCCAAGTATATCGTCGAAGACCGGCGCAATGATAAATCCCAATTCAGCTATAGTGGCCACATCCGCCATAATCTCACCGACAGGATCACGCTGAGCGGCGGTGCTGACCTGCTGTGGTATAAGGGTGATAATTTTAAAGTCGTGGAAGACCTGTTGGGAGGTGATTTCTGGGTAGATGTGGACAAATTCGCTGAACGCGAATCCATTAATCCAAATCAGGCTCAGAGCGATATCCGTACTCCTAACAGAGTAGTTAAGGTGGGCGACCGTTTTGGCTATGATTATACAGCCAATATCAACCAATACAAGGTCTTTGCCCAGATCGAGATGAACCTGCGCAAGATAGATCTATACTATGCCCTGGAAGGAACCTCCACGCAGTTCTGGCGTACCGGAAATATGCAGAATGGACGGTTCCCGGATCACAGTCTTGGAGATTCTGAGAAAAACGATTTTCTGAATTATGGGATGAAGGCCGGCCTGGACTATAAGATCACCGGACGGCACTTCCTCTCTGGCAATGCCATGCTGCAAACGCGCGCCCCCTTCTTCCAGAATGCCTATATCTCGCCCAGAACAAGGGATCATGTGATGACAGGACTGAAGAATGAAACCATTTTCGGCGGTGATCTGAGTTATATCTTCCGCGGGCCTTTCCTGAAACTGCGCTTAACCGGTTATTATGCCGAATTCAGAGATCAGATGTGGTCGCGCAGCTTCTACCATGAAGAACTTAACTCCTTTGTTAATTATAATATGTCTGGTGTCGACAAACTGCATATGGGCATGGAGTTTGGCATGGAAGCCAAATTGTTACCCACACTCAATCTGACACTGGCGGCTGGTCATGGTGACTTTATCTACAATTCCCGCCCCAAGGTCACCATTGCCCAGGATAACGATGCTGCGGTCCTGGTTGAGGAAAGAGATGTTTACTTTAAAGGATATAAAGTGGCTGATTCCCCCGAAACAGCACTCTCCCTGGGGATGAGATACAACTCCCCCAAATATTGGTTTGTTGGATTCAATGTCAACTATTTTGACAATCTCTACATGGAAGCCAATCCTGATCGTCGTACCGACGAGGCTCTGCTCGGCCTGGTCGTAGATGATCCGCAATGGTCCGGATTACTGGATCAGGAAAAACTGGATCCGGGATATACCGTGGATGTTTTCGGCGGAAAATCGTGGCGTTTTGGCAGGTATTACCTTGCAGTAAACCTGAGCATCAGCAACCTGCTGGATGAAACGAATTTCATCACGGGTGGCTTTGAGCAATACCGCTACGATCCCCGCGACCTTGAAAGATTCCCTTCCAAATATTTCTATATGTATGGAAGGAACTATTTCCTGAATGTTAGATTTAGTATTTAACCAGCTTATAACAAATTCATTATATGAAAACTTTGCTTTCCAGAATTGCCTTCTTTCTCCTGATCCCTGCCTTCACACTGGTCAGTTGTATCAAAGATGATTTCGATGAACCGCCACAGCGCACCATCCCGGTGGGCAGCCTGAAAACCATCGCTGAACTGAAAACGCTCTATCAGGGTCAGGCTATCAAAATAGCAGAAGACTGGTCTGTGTATGGCGTCATTACCATGGACGAGCGGAATGGAAATATCTACAAGAATGCCTATCTGCAGGATAAAACCGGTGCCATCAACCTGAGACTGATCGCTTCAGGGGGATTGTACCAGGGCGACAGCATCCGTCTCTACCTCAAAGGAACCATCCTCTCAAATTATGCAGGTGTCATCCAGATTGACTCTGTCAATGTGGACGAAAATGTCATCAAGCAGGCTACCCTCGTGAACACGGAGCCTGAAAAGGTGAGCATACAGGATATTTTAACCGGATTCTACCAAAGCCGGTTGATCCGCCTCGACAGTGTTCAATTCAAGGCCAGTGAGATCGGAAATACGTATGCCGATCCCATCAACCTCTATTCTCAGAACCGTATCCTCCAGGATTGCAACAATAATGAGATTATCGTCCGTACCAGCGGATATGCCAATTTCGCCGGTGAGCCTGTACCTACAGGCAATGGTTCCCTTGTTGCCATTGTAAGTGAGTACAACGGAGACATGCAGCTCTACATCCGCTCGCTGGCTGAAACCCAGCTTACCGGTGAACGTTGCGGAGGCTCCGGAAACCAGGAGCTGATTACCATCGCTGCCCTGAGAAACCTCTTCACAGGTTCAACCATAACCATTCCCGACAATAAGAAAATCAAAGGGGTGATCATCTCTGACAAAGACAATTCCAATATCACGAGCAGAAATGCTTTCATCATGGATGGGAGCGGATCAGGAATAGCGCTGCGCTTCACCGCCAGCAATACCTTCCCAATGGGAGCAGAAGTAGAGATTAATGTCTCAGGACTTGAACTCTCCCAGTTCCAGGGATTACTGCAGGTAAACAATATTCCCAATGACAATGCATTCTACGTTGCACAGGGAACAATGCCGCAACCCCTGGTAGTCACCATCGACGATATCATGGATGACTTCGAAGAGTTTGAAGCAAAGCTGGTCAGGATTAATAATTGTACCATGACATCCACTGCGGGGAACGTTTACAGTTCCAACCCTACCTTGAACGACGGGACAGGGACTATCGTACTGTATACGACCTCTTACGCCACCTTCGCCAATCAGACCTTCCCAACGGCACCTGTGCATATCACCGGTATCGTATCCCAATACAATACGGCACAGATCAATATCCGTAATCTTAACGATGTTGTGCTTGCCAAATAAACCAGTGAATCAGAGATGATACACCTAAGTATTTGTCAATCAGGATAAACCCGTCAAATTATAGAAACTGTGGCAGAAAGTCTGGTCATCATTCCAACCTATAACGAAAAAGAGAATATCGAAAAGATCATCCGTAAGGTGTTCTCCCTGGAAAAGGAATTCGATATTCTCATTATTGAGGATAATTCCCCTGATGGCACCGCCGGGATCGTGCGTGAGCTGATGAAGGAATTTGCCGGGCGTCTGCATATGGAGGAACGCAAAGGAAAACTGGGGCTAGGTACAGCCTATATCCATGGCTTCAAATGGTCCCTGGCCAGAAATTACCAGTATATCTTTGAGATGGATGCCGACTTCTCCCACAACCCAGATGACCTGCTCAGGCTTTACCATGCCTGTGCGGCGGGCGGCGCTGATCTGGCCATCGGATCACGTTACATTAAGGGTGTGAATGTTGTGAACTGGCCCATGGGACGCGTTCTGATGTCCTATTATGCCTCTGCCTATGTACGGATGATCACCGGAATGAGCGTCAGGGACACCACCGCCGGGTTTAAATGCTATACCCGCCGGGTGCTGGAAACCCTTGATCTAGACAACATCCGCTTCACCGGTTATGCTTTCCAGATTGAGATGAAGTTCACGACCTGGAAATGTGGATTTAATATCGTCGAGGTGCCCATCATCTTTACCGATAGGACCGAAGGTCAAAGTAAGATGAGCAAGGGTATTTTCAAGGAAGCTGTTTTTGGGGTGATTTCCATGAAAATCAAGAGCTGGTTCAGGAAATACCCAAAGATGGCCATATAAAGGACAACATGCCGGGCATGATCCGGCCTTCCAATAATGCATCGATGGCTGCGGACCTCATCATCTACAACGCCCGTATTGTCAATGAGGGGCGCATTTTCAACGGATCGGTCCTTGTAAAAGCCGGACAGATCACGGAAGTACACGAAGACTCTCCTGGAAACAATACATTGGAGAGCTATCCAGCTATGCAGAGACTGGATGCAAAGCGCAAGTATCTCATCCCCGGTGTTATTGACGATCAGGTGCATTTCAGGGAGCCTGGACTGACGCACAAAGGGGATCTTTTTACCGAGAGCCGCGCCGCTGCCGCAGGTGGAATCACCTCCTTCATGGAGATGCCTAACACCTCCCCGCCTGCTTTGTCCATGGACCTCCTGGAAGCGAAATACGAACTTGCTGCCAGTAAATCTCTGGTAAACTTCTCATTTTTCATGGGGGCATCAAACGATAACCTTTCTGAAATCAGGAAGGTGAATCCCAAAGATGTCTGTGGCGTCAAGGTTTTTATGGGCGCCAGCACAGGTAACCTGCTGGTTGATGACCCCAGGGCTCTGGAAGGCATCTTCGCCGAATCACCCGCACTCGTGGCCGTCCATGCAGAAGAAGAATCGATTATCCGTGCAAATCTGCATGCTTACCAGCAAAGATATGGTGAGGCTATCCCTGTCGAAGCACATCCACTAATCCGTTCCCGGGAGGCCTGTATCCAATCCACAGCTAAAGCCATAGCGCTTGCCCTGAAATACAACACCCGCCTGCATGTACTGCATCTCAGCACAGCTGAAGAGGTCGGGCTCTTTGACAACGCCACCCCCCTGACGCAAAAGAGAATTACAGCGGAAGTATGCGTTCACCACCTTTGGTTTAACGCAACCGATTATGCGCGACTGGGGAACTTCATTAAATGGAATCCCGCCATCAAAGAGGAATCCGACAGCCTGGCCCTGCTTGAAGGGTTGAAAAAGAAATACATAGATCTGATAGCCACCGATCATGCGCCTCATACCCTGGAAGAAAAACAGCGTCCCTACGGACAAGCCCCTTCAGGCGGTCCGCTGGTGCAGCACGCACTCCCGGCCATGATGGAATTTGTCAGGCAACAGAAAATATCGCTGCCTGAGCTGATTCAATACATGTGTCATGCGCCCGCCCTGGCATATCACCTTGAGGGTCGCGGCTTTATCCACCCCGGATACCGGGCCGATCTCGTTCTGCTCGACGACCAGGTGGAATGGGCCGTGAAGGACCAACCCATCCATTACAAATGCGGATGGAGCCCCTTCAGGGATCATATCTTCCATACCGCTGTCACGCATACCTTCGTGAATGGTAATCTGGTCTTTGAGCAGGGGGTGTTTCATGAGGGCTCCCGCGGAGAAAGACTAAAATTTGACCGATGATAAGAGTTGCGCTTAGCTTGCTTTTGATTACCATTCTCTTCTCCTGTCAGTCAGAATTGCAGGAGATCATTGAAGAAAGGTGGGAGGACGGAAGTCCGCGTATCGTGCGTACCTATGCGCCTTCCGCCGATACCCTTATCATGGTAAAGGAGGTTAGTTATTATCCCAATGGACAGGTCCGGCTGAAGGGATCCTTTCTGGAAGGAGAAAGGCACGGACATTGGGTTTACTATTACGAAAACGGAATGCGCTGGAGCGAGGGGCATTATGTAAACGGCCTGGAGGACAAGAAAAGAAGGGTCTGGCATCACAATGGTCAACTCAATTATGAAGGGATGTTCCGGATGGGTAAGAAGGTGGGCGTCTGGCGTTTCTTCGACGAGCACGGAAACCTGATAACAGAGGAGGATTACGGAAATTAACACTATATCCTTGTATCTCAGGTGGATGTTATTACCTTTACAAAGGATCAATACATCTGTTTATGAGGAAAGCACTACTACTGTTTTTTTTGTGTGGCAGCCTGGTTACTGGTATCTCCCAGGTGCATATCAATGTAACGGTAACCACACCTCCATTGCCTGTCGCATTCGCAGGGCATGACACACTGATCAATCCCGGGTCACAGCTGATTTTGCTCGGATCGGTAAGTGGGGGAACAGCACCTTATACCTATCGCTGGAGTCCGGGACATCTGCTGAATGACTCAACGAGTCTGACGCCTGTATTCACGGCCACTGTAACGACCATATTCACACTGTATGTTACCGATGTCAACGGCTGCGAGGCTGAAGATGAAGTGGTCGTTTCTGTTTCTACTGTCGGAATACCTGCCTATGGGATGGACCATGTAAGGGTATTCCCGAACCCTGCCAGAGGCCAGGTCCAGCTCAGTGGCCTAACTGCTGTAGCATCACCTTTCAGCTTGGAGTTATTATCCATCATGGGAGAAGAGCTTGTCCGCCAGCAGATTCCGGCCGGATCGGATGCTGTTAGCCTGGATGTTTCCGGTATTACCACGGGGATCTATCTTCTACGTCTTTACGCCAGAGATGGTTGGGCAGTTTATAAACTTAGCATTCAATAAGCCATGAAGAAGATATTATATAGCATACTTATCTGGATGGTAGGGTGTAGCCTCCTGCAAAATACCCTGCATGCCCAACAGGTGCAAACCGACGTCTGCAAAGGTGAGGATGTGGTCATACATGTAAGCCACCCTGCCGGCTCCACCTTGCAATGGCAGTCGTCTGCCGATGGTATTACCTACAGCCCCATAACGGGAGCTACACTGGACAGTCTTCTTATCCAAAACCTGCAGTCCAGCGGGTACTACAGGGCTGAAGTAACCGACCTTGTATGTAATCCTTACTATACGCCGGTTCAGTATGTTGTTGCCAAGGAAATGCCTACCGTTGCCAACGCCGGCCCAGGTCTGACAGCCAGTGGCAGCACCATCCAACTCAACGGCAATGCACCGCTGTCTGGTGTAGGTACCTGGACCGTGGTCTCAGGTGCCGGCGGCTCTTTTGCCAACCCCAATTTTGCGCAGACACTATTCATAGGTACACCTAATACAACCTATGTGCTCGCATGGACCATCAGCAACCCACCCTGCCCCAGCACAACAGACACTATGACGGTCACGTTCACGACACCTTCGGTGCCCAGCACCATGTGCAACGGTCAGACATTGTATGTCCATCCTACGGATAATGCCGGACCAACTGCCTGGGGCTGCGTGGGTGTGGTAGCGGGTGCCGGGGATGACTGGAATGGCGCCAACAACACCATGCTAATTGTGGCAATGTGTAACCCGCCCACCGCTGCACACATCTGTGACGGGCTTACCGCTTTCGGCTTCAGCGACTGGTACCTTCCTGCTTATAACGAACTGGAATGCCTGCGCTCGGATGCTGCAAATATTGGCGGATTCACTCAAGGCGGCTACTGGTCCTCAACAGAAGGCACAGGAATTTTTACCGCCAATGCCCGCTACCGTACTTTCCCCTCCGGGGTCAGCGGATATGGATCGAAAAGCTCCCAGCACAGGGTGCGCTGCGTCCGCAAATGACGATACAATCCAGGTATTAATGTTAGCTTAACGGTGCTTGTCCTGCAATAACTTAATTTTGCAGGATAAGCGCTTTTTTTATGAGAAGTAACGCCTGTATCGCCATTCTGTGGTTCATTCTGCTCCCTGCCCCAGACCTCCTGTCCCAAACCGGTTCACCGGTGCAATGGGATGGAAAATCTCCGAAAAATATCCTGCTCTTTATAAGTGATGGATGGGGCTATAACCACATCAAGGCTACCAATTACTATATGGATGGGATGGACAGTACGCAGGACTACCAGCAATTCCCTGTCCATTATGCCATGAGTACCTATCCTGCCAGGATGAAGGATGACCGTGACGTCAGGCATTGGCATACAGGATATAACAGCCATCTGGCCTGGTCTGATTTCGAATACCTCAAAAAGAATCCCACCGGCTCGGCGGAAGCGGCTACCGCCATGGCAACAGGAAGAAAGACCTATGGTAAGTCCATCGGGATGGGAGAAGACCTTACTCCCCTGTTCAATATCACCAGTCATGCCAAAGCCATGGGAAAATCCGCAGGTGTCGTGAGTTCTGTGCAGTTATCCCACGCCACACCGGCTGGATTTGTGGCGCATAACGCCAACAGGAAGAACTATGCTGAAATAGCCAGAGAGATGTTGCTGGATTCAAAGATGGATGTCATCATGGGAGCCGGTCACCCTTTGTACAATCGTGATGGGATTAAGCAGGATACAGGCCGTCGTTATGATTATGTTGGAGGTCTGGAAACATGGACCGACCTCGAGAGCGGAAAACTGACTTATACTGTTCCAGGTCCCAGTGGCAACCACCAGGTCCAGGATGTTGATGGTGATGGTAGGCCGGATGCCTGGACACTTGTCCAGTCGCGGGATGCGTTCAAGGCCTTGATGGAAGGTCCAACGCCCAAGCGGGTATGCGCCATTCCTATGGTCCATAGCACCCTGCAGCAGGGGCGTTCAGGAAGTGATATAAAAGAAGCCTATGGTGTGCCCTTCATACCAACAGTGCCTACCCTGGCGGAAATGACAGAAGCAGCACTCAATGTTCTGGACAACAATGCTTCCGGTTTCTTCATCATGGTGGAAGGGGGTGCGGTGGATTGGGCCAATCATGATAATCACGGCGGACGCATGATTGAAGAGCAGCATGACTTCAACCTGGCCGTAAAGGCAGCCATACGGTGGATCGAGTTAAACGGTGGCTGGGAAGATAACCTGCTGATCGTCACCGGAGATCACGAATGCGGCTACCTCACCGGGCCACTTGAAAAGGAGGCATCACCCGTCCGAAACCCCATCATCAACAATGGGGCAGGAAAGATGCCAGGTATGCGGTTCAATCACGATGATCATACCAATATGCTGATACCGCTGTTTGCCAAAGGCAAAGGCAGCGCGCTGTTCCATCTCTTCGCCGACGAAGTGGATTACCTGAGGGGCCCTTATATCAATAATACAGAAATAGCCCAGTTGATGTTCCTGCTCTGGTCGCAGGCGGGCCAAGAATAAACCTATTCCGGCTCCCCTTTCAAACGGCTGATCTCCCGTCTCTCCTTCTTGGTGGGGCGTCCGGCACCGCGATCCCGGCGTTCAGCATTCAGTTTACGCAACATCTCAGCCCGTTCGAATTCCTCCGGTGGCGTCATCTCCTCGATATAAACCTCTACCAGTTTGGCCCCCACACGGTTATGCAGCAGCTCCTTCACCCTGATGGTACGCGTCATATTCCATACCCTGACAACAATGACATCCAGGAGTTTAACCTCACGGGAAGGCTTAACAGCCTGGTCGCCCATGCGCACCTTGCCGGCACGGCAGGCTGTAGAAGCCTGATTACGCGTCTTGAATAACCGTACCGACCACAGGAATTTATCAATGCGACAGCCTTCTTCGGTCATTACTTCTTGCGGATAAAAATCTGTATAGGTACACCAGTGAAATTAAACTGCTTGCGGATCTGGTTTTCAAGAAAGCGTTTGTAAGGATCCTTCACGTATTGGGGAAGGTTGCAGAAGAATGCAAAAGCAGGCGTATGCTTTGGTAGTTGGGTTATATATTTGATTTTGATATATTTGCCTTTATTTGAAGGAGGAGGATTGGCTGCAATGATCGGTAGCATAACATCATTCAGTTCGGATGTGGAGATCTTCCGGGTCCGGTTTTTGTACACCTCGACAGCCTCTTCCAGGGCTTTGAGTACCCTTTGTTTTTCTTTGACGGAAATGAAGACCACCGGAATATCCGTGAATGGAGCGGTGCGCTGGAGAATGCTTTCTTTAAACTGAATATGTGTCTGCGTTGATTTGTCAATAAGGTCCCATTTGTTCACCAGGATGACGATTCCCTTGCCATTGCGCTCAGCCAGAGAAAAGACATTAAGATCCTGTGCTTCGAAACCCTGGGAAGCATCTACCATCAGCAGGCAGACATCAGCATTTTCGATGGCACGGATGGAGCGCATCACAGAATAGAACTCCAGATCCTCATGCACCTTGGCTTTACGCCGCAGGCCGGCCGTATCGACCAACACAAAATCGAAGCCAAACTGCTGGTAGCGTGTGAAGATACTATCGCGTGTCGTACCGGGGATGTCCGTAACGATGTGACGGTCGGTGCCGGTAAGTGTATTGATCAGGGATGATTTACCAACATTGGGTCTTCCCACTACTGCAAAGCGCGGCAGTTCTGGTTCCTCATCCTCTTCAGACCCGGCAAAATCCTGTACTACAGCATCCAGCAAATCTCCTGTGCCATGTCCGTTAATGGAGGAGACAGGCCAAACCTCTCCCAGTCCCAGGGCATGGAATTCCATGGCATCCTCGTGCCGCTTGGTGGTATCCACCTTATTCGCCACGAGGTAGACTTTTTTCCTGGTCCTTCTGAGCATCTCCGCGACATCCTGGTCCATGGGGGTTAGTCCCTCGACAGCATCCACGAGGAACAGGATCACATCTGCTTCATCGATGGCCAGGCTGACCTGTTTGCGGATTTCCTGTTCAAAGATATCTTCCGATCCTATGATATATCCCCCGGTATCGATCACCGAAAAGGAAATGCCGTTCCAGTCTGACTTACCATAATTCCTGTCGCGGGTAACGCCGCTTTGTTCATCCACGATGGCTTCGCGCATGCCCACCAGCCGGTTAAAAAAGGTCGATTTGCCCACATTGGGCCGGCCCACAATGGCCAGAATATTTCCCATGACGGATGCTTATATGATTCAGATTGAAGCCGCAAAGGTACGCAATTCCCCGGTGGCAGCGATCAGCCTACAGCCATCAGTTTACAGCGATCACCCATCAGCAATTTGTTGGTAGCTTCCCTATCAACAAGTAGACGCTCATGATGCTGGCAGATTGGGAAATATTGTGCAGGCGTATCGCGATGTCAGCGGTCATATAAGAGCCCCTATAGATCAGATACAGTAATTTTAGCAGCGATGCTATTAAAAAACCAACATGAATAGAAATGATTCCTTTTGACTATATTTGATATCATGAACATCATAGAACAACATATAAATGAAATCAAACATCTATGTGAAAACCATAGCGTTAATAGGCTTTATTTATTTGGTTCGGTGCTTAGAAACGAGTTTGCCAAAGAAAGTGATGTCGATTTCTTGGTCAGTTTCAAGAATATTGAGTTATTAAAATACGCGGATAATTACTTTGAGCTCAAATTCTCACTCGAAGAATTGTTGGACAGGCCGGTAGATCTAATAGAGGAACAATCAATAAAAAATCCTTATTTTCTAGCTTCACTCAACGAATCGAAAAGGTTAATTTATGAATCGTGAAATAAAAACGTTTCTTTATGACATATTTAATGCGATAGAGGAGATTGAACAGTTTCTTCCTGAAGGTCAACGGTTATTTGAAAACTATAAAGATGATCTGAAAACGAAGCGAGCGGTAGAACGAAATTTTGAAATAATTGGTGAAGCAGTTCATCGATTACTCCATAAGGATCCAACCATGGAAATCACGCATTCGAAGAAAATCATTAACTTGAGAAACAGAATAATCCATGGTTATGATGTTATTTCAGACGAATTGATTTGGGGTATCTTAATAAATGATGTTCCGGTTTTGAAGGCTGAAATTATAGCACTTCTAAAACAGAACGATTAACATAGCACCGCATCTATTTGAATAGGCAGACCCGCCAGACAGTATCACCGGCTGTTGACAGCGATCAGTTAGCAGCCATCAGTTTACAGCGACCCACCATCAACTTTCAACTTTCAACTTTCAACTGTTATCAGCCATCAGTTTACAGCGATCAGCAATCATCGTAATTCGTAATTCGTAATCATCTGATTATTAATCCATAATCCCTAATCCCTAATTCCTAATTTCCCCCCGCTCCCCTGGTTTGTGTGGAAATGCGTAAGTTTGACGACGGGAAATATGAATGAAGGCGTTTACCTGGATGAGGTGACGTTCTAAATGCAGGTCGATGAGACCAAAATCATACATTGAATGAGATTCCGTTGCCTGATATTAGTTTTGCTCATCACGATGACAACGGCATTGTTTGGCCAGCGGAAGAAAGACCTTGTCCAGTTCTCAGGTATCATCGTCACCGCCGACAGCCTCCAGCCTGTCCCGTTTACACATATTGTCAACACCAGCCTGGGGTATGGCACTTCAGCCGACTTCTATGGTTACTTCTCCTTCGTTGCCCGCAAAGGTGATACACTACTCTTCTCCGCCGTCGGTTACCGCAAGAGTGCCTATGTCATTCCCGACACCATCCATAGTGACCGCTACTCAATGATTAAGGTGATGACGGCCGATACCATCATGCTAAGTGAAGCAGTGATCTATCCATGGCCGACACTGGAGCAGTTTAAGGAAGCATTCGTGAATATGAAGATTCCCGATGATGACCTGGAAATAGCCCGCAAAAACCTGGAACGCGCCGAGATGCTTGAAAGGGCCCAGGCCTACGCCATGGATGGCGCCATGAACTACCGCAACTATATTGACCAACATACCAGCAAGCTCTATTATTACGGGCAGGCACCACCCAATAACCTGCTGAACCCCTTTGCCTGGGCACAGTTCATCAAAGCATGGCGGGAAGGAAAATTTAAACGCAAGGACTAAATAGTGAAATCTGTCGTTATAAGGCGAGTCTGACCGGCCATCGTTACAGGTCGTTGAACCATGAAGAAAAGCTATTATCTGCTGGTTATATTGTTATTCATGTTGCTGGCTGGCCAATTGACAGCGCAGGAGCAGGCCCTGGTATATGGCAGTGTGAAAGATGCTTCCGGACAGGCAGTGGAAAACGCCAATGTCTCGGTCATTGACCTGCCAGGGGGTACCATCACCGACCGTTATGGCTTCTTTAGCCATCGGGTGCCGGCAGGTCGTCCCATTGTCTTGGTGGTTTCTTTTGTTGGATTTCAGGCCGAGCGGATACCCCTTATGCTCAATAGCGGCGAAGAGAAGGAGCTGCGGATCAGCCTTAAGCCTGCTTCCACAGAATTGCCAGGTTTTGAGGTGACCGACCGCCGTATTTCACGAATCAGCCTGACACGCATTGACCCCAGAATAGCAACAGTCATCCCCAGTGTGGGGGGCGGCATCGAAGCTGTCCTGAAAACCTTGCCCGGCGTGGCATCCAACAATGAGCTCAGCGCCCAATATAATGTCAGAGGTGGCAATTACGATGAGAACCTGGTGTATGTCAACGATATCGAGATATACAGACCATTCCTGGTTCGCTCAGGCCAGCAGGAGGGACTCAGTTTCATCAACCCGGACCTGGTTTCCTCGGTATTATTTTCAGCCGGCGGATTCGAAGCCAAATACGGAGACAAAATGTCGTCAGTACTGGATATTCAGTACAAGCGTCCGCAGTCCTTTGGGGGTTCGGCCTCCATCAGCCTCCTGGGTGGATCCTTTCATCTGGAGGGCGTAGCCGCCGGTCAGCGCTTACGTTATCTGGCAGGGGTAAGACAAAAATCCAATCAGTATCTGTTGAAGCAACTGGAGACATCCGGACAATACAAGCCCTCCTTTACTGATGTTCAGACCCTGCTGAGCTGGGAAGCATCCGATAAACTGGAGGTGTCATTTCTGGGTAACTATGCCCGTAATGTCTATCGCGTCATTCCCGAAAGCAGGGAGACTGATTTCGGTACAGTCAACCAGGCTTATCGCTTCACCGTGTACTTTGAGGGCCAGGAGGTGGACCGCTACGATACCTGGCTGGGAGCAATGGCGGTGAACTGGACACCTTCACCGGGCCTGAAGTTGCGCTTTATTAGTTCAGGATACCGCTCACAGGAAGAGGAGACATTTGATATACTTGGTCAATATTGGATCGGGAGACTGGAAACGGATTTTGGCAAGGATGAGTTTGGGAATGTCACGGATCCCATCGGGGTGGGCTCCTTCCTGAACCATGCCCGCAATTATCTCACAGCTGCCGTGATCAATATGGAACACCGGGGCAGCCTCGAACGCGAGCATCATTTCTTCCAGTGGGGTATCAAAGCCCAGCGGGAAGCCGTCACCGACCGCCTCAGAGAATGGCAGATGCTCGATTCAGCAGGATACAGCCTGCCTCACCCCCCTGACTACCTGGGCGACAGCAGTGTCCCGCAGGATCTGGTGCTGAATGCTTTTGTCAGGCAACAGATCGAACTCATATCCGCACGCTACTCGGGCTTTGTGCAGCATACCTGGGATCTTAGCAGCAATGGACATCAGGCTGCCCTGACCACCGGGTTGCGCGCCCATCACTGGGATTTCAACAGACAAACAGTGCTGAGCCCAAGAGCCACCTTCTCCTATCGTCCGGCCTGGGAAAAGAAATACCTGTTCCGCTTGTCGGCCGGGTTTTACCATCAGCCACCATTTTACAGGGAGCTGCGCAATGCAGCGGGAGAAATTAACCGGGACGTTAAAGCCCAGACCTCCATTCATTTCGTTGCCGGTACCGATTATGATTTTATGGCATGGAACCGTCCCTTCAAACTGGTAGCCGAGGTTTACTATAAGCTGCTGAATAACCTGATTCCATATGAGATCGACAATGTCAGGATACGGTATGATGCCGAAAACCACGCCAAGGGCTACGCTACAGGTCTGGATGTCAGGGTTAACGGGGAGTTTGTCCGTGGCATTGAATCCTGGGCCAGCCTTTCCGTCATGGAGACCAGGGAGGATATCACGGATGACTTCTATATCAATGATGCCGGCGTCCGCATCGAGCCGGGCTATATTCCCAGACCAACCGACCAGCGGGTCAATTTTGGGTTGTTCTTCCAGGATTACCTCCCCCGGAATCCAACCTATAAAATGCACCTGAACCTGTTGTTTGGTAGTCGCTTGCCCTTTGGCGCCCCTGGTACACCACGTTATACCCACACTTTCCGTATCCCCCCATACCGCCGGGTGGATATCGGCTTTAGCAAGCAGCTCATCGAAGCTGGCATAAGCCGCCACCGGGGCAATGTCCTCGATAACTTCCAGGATGTCTGGATTACAGCCGAAATCTTCAACCTGCTCCAGGTGAACAATACCGTCTCCTATATTTGGGTCGCCGATATCACCAACCGCCTGTATGCAATTCCAAATTATTTGACTCCCAGGATGTTGAACATAAAGATCATGGCAAGATTCTAGCCCTGAACCCATCCTTTTTCTGGTACGCTAATCCATTTTTGAACCTTTTCTGTACAGGGATGTTATGTAGATTGAATATAAACAATAATTCACTCACTAACACCTATCAATAATGGAAACCTTGGTTCACGCACTGATTTTTCTTTCACTTCCCTACTCGCACAATGCCCTCGAGCCATACATTGATGCGCAGACGATGGAGATTCATCATTCAAAGCACCACAAGGCCTATTACGATAAACTGATGGCCGCTGTGGCCGGTACCGAAATGGAGAAGCTCACCTTCGGTGATCTGATGGCCAATATCAGCAAATACCCGGCAGCGGTTCGCAACAATGGTGGTGGTTTTTATAACCACAATCTTTACTGGAGCATCATGTCACCCAATGGTGGTGGCCAGCCGGGCGGGGAGCTGGGCGCAGCGATAACGGCTACTTTTGGTTCTTTTGAGAAGTTTAAGGAAGAATTCAGCAATGCCGGCGCCAACCGCTTCGGAAGTGGCTGGGCATGGCTGGTTGTTACCGCCGATAAGAAACTGAAGGTATGCAGTACCGCCAATCAGGACAACCCCCTGATGGATGTCAGCGATTGCAAAGGCACACCCATCCTGGCAATGGATGTATGGGAGCATGCCTATTACCTGAAATATCAGAACCGTCGCCCTGATTACATCGATGCTTTCTTCAAAGTGATTAACTGGGAAGAAGTCAGTCGTTTGTACAAAGAAGCGATCTAATAAAAAGCACTAAAATGAAAAGAGCGGGTCCTGATAAGATCCGCTCTTTTTGTTTTAAGTCGATTAATCTGATCAGCTGAAATACAGAATAGATTCCCTGATTCTTGCGATGGCATCCATCAGCTCCTCTTCGTTGATCACGAGCGGGGGCGCGAAACGAATGATGTGCTGGTGTGTCGGCTTGGCGAGCACCCCGTTTTCTTTCATCTTCAGGCAGACATCCCAGGCTTCTTTGCCATCTTTTGGGCGAATCACAACCGCATTGAGCAAGCCCTTGCCCCTGACCAGTTCGATCATGTCGGAAGGGATGTTACGCATCTCCTGACGGAATATGCTTCCCATTTTCTCGGCATTCTCAGCCAGTTTCTCATCCTTCAACACCTGTAATGCTGCCATGGCGATGCGGGCAGCCATGGGGTTTCCACCGAAAGTGGATCCGTGTTGTCCGGGTTTGATGGTCAGCATGATTTCATCATCAGCCAGGACGGCAGAGACAGGATAAACACCCCCGGAAAGGGCTTTGCCCAGGATGAGGATATCGGGCCGAACCCCTTCGTGGTCGCAGGCCAGCAGCTTTCCAGTGCGTGCAAGACCCGTCTGTACCTCATCTGCGATGAACAGGACATTCTTCTCCTTGCACATGGCATAGGCTTTTGAAAGATATCCATCCTCAGGTACATAGACACCGGCTTCTCCCTGAATGGGCTCTACCAGGAAAGCGGCTACGTTAGGATCTTCCAGGGCTTTGGCCAATGCATCGAGATCGTTGTAGGGTATGGTGATGAATCCCGGTGTGTAAGGCCCAAATCCGCCACGTGCGTCCGGATCGGTTGACATGGAAATGATGGTAATCGTCCTTCCGTGAAAATTGCTTTCACATACGATGATCCTGGCCTGATTTTCAGGAACACCCTTCACATCATAAGCCCAGCGACGAGCCAGCTTCAGGGCTGTCTCATCTCCTTCAGCCCCACTGTTCATGGGAAGAACACGCTGATAACCAAAGTATTCGGTGATGTATTTCTCGTATGGACCTAAGACATCATTGTAAAAGGCCCGTGATGTGAGTGTCAGCGTCCTGGCCTGGTCATACATGGCCTCCACAATCTTAGGGTGGCAATGCCCTTGATTCACAGCGGAATATGCTGAAAGGAAATCATAATACCGGTTGCCCTCCGGATCCCACATAAACACCCCTTCTCCCTTACTCAGCACTACCGGCAATGGATGGTAATTGTGCGCCCCATACTTGTCTTCCAGCTCCATGGCTCTCTGCGAACTCACTTTCTCGAACATAACCCTTTGGTTTTAATGATACATTATTAAAATGATAATATGAAACTTGCGACAAAGATAGAAATTTAAACAAGATCCCGGGAGCCGGAAGGGATCAGTAAGACATGTGTTAAAACATGAATCATATAGGCATTTTTATATAATTTTGCATTCCTGATTCTCCACCAGGGTCAGGGCATCACCGATAGGGTTTTTGGTTGTTAATCAGGGTTATTATGCAAGCTTCTTCAAAATCTTCTCTCAGCTTTTTTTCGATAATCTTCATGTTGATCCTCAGCCTCACGGCGCAGGGGCAGATACTGAACCCTGTGAAGTGGAGCTTCTCTACCAGGCAGATCAACGACCAGGAAGCTGAATTGCTGTTTAAGGCTAAAATAGATAAGGGCTGGCACCTCTATTCCCAGTTCGTGGAACCCGGGGGGCCCATCCCAACCAGCTTCACTTTTGCACCATCCAAAGCATACAAACTCGTTGGCAAGGTCCAGGAACCTAAGGCTCTTGTTGAGTTTGACAATGTTTTTGAGATGAATGTCGCCTACTTTGACAATGAGGCGGTTTTCCGGCAAAAAGTGTCTTTGCTGCAGGCAGGGGAGATTACCATCAATGGTACCTTCGAATACATGGTCTGTGATGATGAGAAATGTATTCCTTTCTTTGACAATGATTTTAGTTTTTCCCTGACGGGGCCTGCCCAGGTATCCGGCCAGCCTGCAGCCCTGGCAGAAGACACTGCCACCTTCACCACCGATACATCTGTGACTGCAGTTGATACCGGAACCCTCACGGCCACTGTCGGAAATGATGCCCCGATCGAGACCAAAGCCAAGGGAAAATCGCTATGGGCTATCATCATCGAGGCCATCCTCTGGGGCTTTGCCGCATTACTGACGCCCTGTGTATTCCCTATGGTTCCCATGACGGTATCCTTCTTCATGAAGAGCGGTCAGGATAAGGCCAAGAGCAGGCTGATGGCCAGCGCCTATGGCATCAGCATCGTAGCCCTTTATACAATTCCCATTGCCATCATCATCCTCGTGACGTATTTTGTGGGTGGCGCCTCGGTTACCGCCGATATCTTCAACTGGCTCTCCACCCACTGGATCCCCAATGTGCTGTTCTTCCTCATCTTTATCTTCTTTGCTGCTTCCTTCTTTGGCGCTTTCGAGATCGTACTGCCCAGCTGGATGATCAACAAAGCCGATGCCAAAGCCGACAGAGGCGGGCTGATAGGGACCTTCTTCATGGCTCTGACACTCGTGCTGGTTTCATTCTCCTGCACAGGACCCATCATCGGAACCATCATCGTGAAATCGACGCAGGGAGAGATATGGGAGCCCATCGTCACCATGTTTGCCTTCTCCGCAGCTTTCGCACTCCCCTTTACACTGTTTGCCTTCTTCCCGCGCTGGCTCAACAACCTGCCCCGCTCCGGCGGATGGCTCAACTCAGTGAAAGTAACCCTGGGTTTCATCGAGGTCGCCCTTGGTCTGAAATTCCTGAGCGTGGCGGATCAAACCTACCACTGGGGCATTCTCGACCGGGAAGTATACCTGGCTTTGTGGATCGTTACCTTCTTCCTGATGGGTATGTATTTCCTCGGAAAACTCCGCTTTGCCCATGACAGCGAATCTTCGTTTGTCACGGTGCCCAAGCTCTTTATCGCCATCCTCACCTTCTCATTTGTGGTATACCTGATACCCGGCATGTTCGGAGCACCACTGAAAGCTTTGTCCGGATACCTTCCGCCCCAATCCACACATGATTTTGACCTGAACGCCATTATCCGTGAGAATGCCGAAGTGGTCATGAGCGGCAATACTTATGAGGTGCATTCCTCGGTTGAGGGTTGCGAAGAACCACATTATGGCGAATTCCTGCATTTGCCTCACGGCCTGAAAGGCTATTTCGACTATGAGCAGGGTCTGCGGTGCGCCAAGGCACAGGGTAAGCCCGTCTTTATTGATTTTACAGGACACGGTTGCGTCAATTGCCGCGAAATGGAGGCCAATGTTTGGGCCAATCCTGAGGTTCTCAAGCGTCTGCGCAACGATTACGTTATCATCGCGCTTTATGTTGATGATAAAACCACCCTTCCGGAATCGGATTGGGTCACCTCGACCTTTGATGGGAAAGTGAAGAAAACCATCGGGCGTAAGTATGCTGACTTCCAGGTCTCCCGCTTCAGTGTAAACGCACAACCCTATTATGTCCTTCTGGATCACGAAGGAGAATTACTGGTTACCCCTAAGGCCTATGACCTGAATGTCAACAGGTTCGTGGAATTCCTGGATCAGGGACTGGCAGAGTTCAAGCGCAGGCAGGCAGCCGTTGCCCAGCAGGCCGAGTAAGACTGCGCCCTTCAGGACAGCGACGGATGGGCGATAAAATAGTATTCGCGCCCTGTTACATAGCAATCACAGAAGGCCTCCCTGCTGAGGGGATCTCTGGAAAGGAGGTAATCCTCCAGAAGAGAGATCTGCAGACCGGCTTCCTCAGTGAGCAAACGGTACATCATATCGGCATTGACACCGTAATGATCGCTGGCGCCCAGTCCAAACTCAAAGATCACCACGGGTTTGTCGCGTTTCAATAGCTGCAGCGCACCCTGCAGGACGCTGTATTCGGCCCCTTCCACATCGATCTTCATGAGCCGGATAGGCACACAGGCTGGCGTGGGACCTTCCAACTCACTGATCAGGTCGTCCAGTCGCCGCGTTTCAACCTCGATCTCCTCCAGCCCCGGATCGGCAGTGTTGTAGGTTCTCTTTTGCAAACCACTGTATGCCGGTGCATTATGTGCCCATTGGAAACTCACCACACCTGTTTGGTTGCTCAATGCATAGGGATAGATGCGGCATCGACCGGCATATTTCTGCGCCAGGGTGCGGAACATATGGGGGAGGGGCTCAAAACCAAGGTGCAGGCCTGTGGGAGAATACCGGAGCATCAGGTCCAGTATCTCCCCATAATGGCTGCCAATATCAATACAGGTGTCTCCCTCACGTATGACCCTTCGGATCACTTTCCGTGTAAGCCGGTCATACCGCAGGTTCTGCGTCAGGTCGAGGTGCAACCTGTTCAAACCGCTACGGATCACCTGTTTACCGTGCTGTACAAAATCTTGCATATTAAGGATGTGCCTCCTGGCACGTTCCGTTGACCAGGTCAGGCCTGGTGCATTTCGGCGAAATACTGGTAGAAATATGGGATGGTCTCGATGCCCTTATAGAAATTCTCCAGCGGATAGTTTTCGTTGGGCGAATGGATGGCATCCGACTCCAGTCCGAATCCCATCAGGATGGACTTGATCCCCAGCTTTTCTTCAAAAGTACTGATGATGGGAATGCTGCCACCGCTGCGAACCGGAACCGGCTTCTTCCCGAAGGATGTTTCCACGGCTTTGCTGGCCGCCATATAGGCCACCGTATTGGTCGGTGCAACATAACCCTGACCACCATGCAAAGCCGTTACTTTAACCTTTACGTAAGGCGGCGCAATGGCGAGGAAATGCTTCTCAAACAAGTCGGCGATCTTATGATGATCCTGATGAGGAACCAGACGCATGGAGATCTTGGCACTGGCTTTGGACGGCAGCACCGTCTTGGCGCCCTCACCTGTATAACCTCCCCAAATGCCGTTGACATCCAGGGTCGGACGGATCCCTGTCCGTTCGATGGTGGAATACCCTGCTTCGCCCCATACCTCAGCAATGTCCAGGGCTTTCTTATACGCTTCCAGGTTGAAAGGAGCTTTGGCCATCTCGGCACGCTCTTCCTGTGTCAGTTCCAGCACATCATCATAGAATCCCGGAATGGTGATCCGGTTGTTTTCATCCATCAACTGGCTGATCATCTTCGCCAGAATATTGGCCGGATTGGCCACTGCCCCGCCAAACAAACCCGAGTGCAGGTCCTTGTTCGGTCCGGTGACTTCCACTTCCATGTAAGCCAGTCCGCGCAACCCGACCGTGATGGACGGTATGTCGATGGCGATCATGCTGGTGTCCGAAACAAGAATGATATCGGCTTTCAGCATATCTTTGTTTGCATCGCAGAACGCGCCCAGGTTGGGCGATCCGACCTCTTCCTCTCCTTCCACCATAAACTTGACGTTGCAGGGAAGCTGGCCTGTTTTTACCATGAACTCGAAGGCCTTGGCATGCATGAAAGCCTGTCCCTTGTCATCATCAGCACCACGTGCAAATATTTTTCCATCCCGTATTTCGGGTTCGAAAGGAGGTGACTTCCAAAGATCTATCGGGTCAACCGGCATCACATCATAGTGACCGTAAACAAGTACGGTAGGTGCATTGGGGTTGATGATTTTCTCACCATATACCACAGGGTTGCCGGGTGTGGGCATGATTTCGACCTTGTCACAACCTGCAGCCTTCAGCGACTGCGCCCAGTATTCAGCAGCCCGCTGCATATCCGGTTTATGATCACTGATAGAACTGATGGATGGGATGCGGATTAATCCGAACAACTCCTCCAAAAACCTTTCCTTGTTGGCCTCAACGTAAGCCTTGATTCCTTCCATGTTCGCTGGTGTTAGATAGATATAAATGATGAATGAATTTTCCGGCCTTAAAGATAGGGAAAAGTGAGGATATTCATATGTCAGTGATTACTTTGGAGCCAATCTGTCTGGCATTGTCACGGTAGGCTGCCAGGGCATTCGGAGGGGCTGATTTCTGTAAACTGATTACTGTAAACTGATTACTGAAAACTGATGGCTGTTAGTGTTCAGTTATTTCTTGATGAACTTTGAAGTATAATACCTTTCACCAGTAAAAGCCTTAATGATGTATAATCCTGAATCTAAACCAGAAATATCTACTTCGTTATGAGTTCGTGATAAAACATGGTTTCCAGAAGCCTTATATAACTCAACATTTTCCACTAATTGGTCATTGGGTAATGATATCTTAATTAATTCAGAAGTTGGATTCGGAGATATGATCACAGGTGAATTCGAATAATCAGATAATGAGCCAATTGACATAACATTGCCATTTTTTAGGAGAACCCCGTCCTCGCTGATACAGTATGCTGTATTGATATCAACCATCTGAATCTTAATGAGATTTGATGTTGTTCCTGATAATTCGTTATTCCATGATATTGCCCCATCAGTAGTTCTGTATATTTCTCCTCCGTCGCATACTATGTATCCGACAGTATCATTAATAAAGTCAATAGAATTGATATTGTTGGTTGATGGGCTTAATGCTTGCGACCAGGTAGTGCCACCATCAATTGTCTTAAAAATATTACCGTTAGTAGAACATATGTACCCCGTTGTACTATCAGGAAAGGAAATTGAAGTGAGATTATTGGTGGTATCTGAAAATACTTTGTTCCAAGCTCCACCGGAATTGTTGGTTTTAAATAAATGAGAATTTTGATTGGTGTCATTCATTATTACAAATCCGGTAATTGAATTTAAAAATTCAATGTTAGTGTTGGTGAAAAACAACGTATCCCAGTAAATGAGTTGCAAAGATGAAGTTGGAGATAATCGGTACAATATTCCATGGTTGGTTCCATATGAATTCCCGGAGACATAACCTGTCGTATCATTTACCAGGATCATATCTTTGATGTTAATATTTATTACGTTTGAAAAATTTGACCAATTGAATCCTTCGTCATTTGTTTTTTGAAAACTGTATATTCCCTGATAGTTTCTACTGCGAATCCCTGTCGAAAAATTTATGAAAGACAAATTGTTGATAGCACAACAACCGTAATCCCCGCCCCCGCCAGTATTGGTGGTTACAGAACTTTGCCAATCATTTTGCGTGGAACTAATTGTATAGGTAATTCCTGTCGATGGAGTAGGACCGGGAGCGTTTGTGAATTTGTACCCCAGGTTATTTTCTAACATTAGGACATTAGTTCCTTGAACTCCCAGACTAACCCACTGACCGAAAACAAAACTATTTGTTAAAATAATGGAGATTACTAGTACTAAAACCTTCATGAGTTTTCACTTAATTGAATACAACGAGTGCCATAAAGCGTCACAATTGGCAGAACGATCAAACAAGAACGCAATTGCACTATTTATGAGGCATTTACAGGTATGTTATGGCGCGTGAGTCTTATTTCTTTATAAGATCCTGGACCGATACCTGAGCTTGACGCAAAATGGCTCTTCATGTTCCTTCCGGGATATCGCCTGGATGATTGGGAATTGTTGTAAACCGCCGTGTTTTATCATTGTACCAGATCTCATGACTTCCTGCTGCCTGTCGATAGAACACAAAACCAAACATCTTGAGTATGGCCACCACTTCCCGGTATTTATATCCTGATAAGGATCCCATCTCAAAAACCAACCACCAAGGGATAGTTAAAACTATTTCCTACTACTTTCCAATCACTTGCAAGTCCTTCTTGTTCTTGAGCCTCAATTAATTTCTTTGCCACGTCCCGGGCAATCTCAAGGGTCTCGCTGATGGTCCTTCCCTGGGCCACAAGTCCCTGCAAATTTTTAGATGTGGCAAGATACATTCCTTCTGGAAGTCTCTCTATATGAATGTCAATGATTCTTTCCATGATGGTTACTTTACTCTTGCCAAGATACTGAAATTTTACTAATGCGCTATAATGTTTCATTATCTGATCAATGGCGGCACTTACTTCATTGCTGATCGCTGGTGGCTGTATACTGATGGCTGTCATCTCGATACGCCGGCCCAATGTTTCCCAATCCGCCAGCAACTTGAACGGCTACTCGATGACCTGGTGGCTCTCAACTGATCGCTGATAACAGTTGAAAGTTGAAAGTTGAAAGTTGAGTCCCCTCCGAAAAGTCGGTAACCCATTTATACGAAGTTAGCTTTATGTTTTTTCACTTGGTTATAAACACTTGTTTGTCAATATCTTAATGTAATTTATTTGACTATTTTTCTTATCTTTAT
>JAGNHN010000019.1:57122-57191 GCA_018001695.1 Lentimicrobiaceae bacterium | reverse complement strand
AGGGAGAGGAAGCGTTTGAGGAAGAGGAATACACACTCTTCCTTCACACTCCAAACTGATTTGGGTTTG
>JAGNHN010000019.1:0-57022 GCA_018001695.1 Lentimicrobiaceae bacterium | reverse complement strand
AGGGAGAGGAAGCGTTTGAGGAAGAGGAATACACACTCTTCCTTCACACTCCAAACTGTTTTGGGTTTGAGGGAGAGGAAGCGTTTGAGGAAGAGGAATACACACTCTTCCTTCACACTCCAAACTGTTTTGGGTTTGAGGGAGAGGAAGCGTTTGAGGAAGAGGAATACACACTCTTCCTTCACACTCCAAACTGATTTGGGGGAGAGTTTGAGGAAGAGGAAGAGGGAAAAACAATTCGGAGTGTGATGAAAGCTAGGACCAATGATCCCACACTCTTCCTTCACACTCCAAACTGTTTTTGAGCCTCTCACCGGACTCGAACCGGCGACCTGCTCATTACGAGTGAGCTGCTCTACCTGCTGAGCTAAAGAGGCGAAACAGGGGCACAAAAATACAAAAACTTCGGTACCTGCACAGCGATTAGCCTGGGCCTTTATTTCTTCAGCCCCACGGTCTGGGTCAGGATCACCTCCTGATGCCCTTCCAGCCCCATAATATCCCTGAGATGGTCTTTGTTGAACCACCCCCTGACGACGCAGCCCAGATCTTCGGAAGCGCAGCACAGGTAAACGTTTTGTGCCATAAAGCCGGTATTAACTGAACTGGTGTTCCGGTAGGACTCTGGATCGGAACCAGCCCGGTTATAATCGGCAACATAGATAAGGTTTACGGCTGCGATGTTTACAAATTCCTGCTCACCTGTCTCCCGACGGATATCTATTTCAAGAACCCTGATCAGTTGATGTTTAATAGCATCATACAGGTATAAGCCTTCTTCTAAGGCTACATAGACATCCATTTCCTGTTTGTTGCGGGAAGTGGGGACCGTACGCTTACCACCTTCGGTGCGGTTGATGCCATAAGCAGCCCAGAGGATATTGGACAACTGCTGTTCACTCAATTTGCCCTCTTTGATTTCCCTGATGGTCTGCCGTTCGTTGAAGGCTTGCATCAATGGCATACCACCTGTTTTTTCCGGTGCCGGAAGGGTCTTAATCTCCTGGGAGTGTAAATTCTGCATAATCAGAATACAAATAAGGGTGAGAATGTAGGCAGGTTTGAACATGGGCTACTGTGTTTTGAATGAAGCAAATATAACGAGTCTATAACAAGGTAGTATACGTTTTCAGAATGAGGTAAATCCCTGTGAGAATGAACAGAACCGAAATGATTCTTCTGAACCATAATTCGAATACCTTAAGCCGGTTATAGAAACGGCCAACCTCACCAACAGCAAAAGCAATAAGCCATGCGAAGATGATGACCGGGATGCCTGTTGCTACTGAAAAAGAAACAGGCAGATGCAGGCCTCCACCCGGCCCCAGTGTGAGTGGAATGAGCATCATGAAATACAGCACCCCGCTGTAAGGACAAAAGGCCATGGCAAACACAATGCCCAACAGGAAAGATGACCAAAAGCTGGTTCCTGCTTTGCGTTGCATACGCCCTGTCAAACCAGAGAATCCCGGAAAACGCAGAGGGATAAGATCCAGCATCAGGAGACCTAAAACTATCAGTAGCGGACCAAGAACTTTCTCTCCATAGCGCTGAAAAATACCGGCAATGTTAACATCATCCAATCCGATGAGGAAGATGGCAGCTAGACCGACATAGGTCACTGTTCTGCCGAGGGTATAGATCATGCCATGCAAAAATACCCGCCTCCGGCTTGACATATCCCGGCTTATAAAGCCGATGGCGGTGATGTTCGTGGCCAGAGGACAGGGGCTGATGGCCGTCATTAAACCCAATATGAAAGCAGTCCATAGGGGCGCTGAACTATTTTCCATCCAGCCTACCAAAATCTCTTGCATAGCTTAGATTTTTCCGATGGCTTTCTGCAACTCCTGCTTTAGTTTGGCAGGTGTTGTTGTGGCGTACAGGAATGCTTTGTCTGTCAGATCATAAGACTTGCCATCCTTTACTACCAGCAGCGACTGTCCGTTGGCACCCACACTGCCCGCAACACGCTTTCCTTCTGCTTCTTCCAGGTTCAGGCTGGCAAAAGTGATCTTACCGGATTTCATCAAATCGGGATATAATTCCTGCAGGGCTTTTTGTGCCTGGGCTTCCACTTCATTGCAGGTATGACACCTTCTCGTGTAGTGGAAATAGTAAACGGCAACCGGATTAGCGGCTTTCATTTGTGCCTTTGAGTCCTGTGCGCTCTGAGCCTGTGCATCCGTTTGCAGCGGTAGAAAGGCCATGGCTATCATCCCAACTAAAATGCTAAGTGTTTTCATCCTTATCGAAATTATTGATTTCATATACGTTTCATTTTAATGATTATAAAAAGAGATGCCCTTTGTTTCGTTAAATCGCTGAAGGCATTGGTGCTGGTTTTCCATGAATTGCGGCCTCATTGTTAATTCGCCTCATTCGCAAATCTACGAACAATTCTTTATAATGGTACGCTGTTCGTCAGCAAGGTAAGGTGTAACTACCTGCTGCGAAGTCTGTCCTTCCTTCTTTTATACTCCTTTCATTTGTCCTGGAATAGCAGTGTATCAAAGGGCTTCATCCACCTTGGCTTTAAGCGCTGCTTCGAATCGCTCTTTGTTTCGGCTTGTTGAATATACCTGCACGATATCTGAAACATCCGTCACACGCTCTTTTTTGCCTTTTGTCTTTACGATGACTACTGTCTGGGACTTGGCTTTATACTTTTCGATGAGTTCCTGGTTAGCAGGATCGGCCAAAGGAATTACCCGGAAGGCTATGTTTTCTTTGGCAAAGTGCTTGGCGAGCACTCCTTCCACATCTGTTTGAATAGCACTGCAGGCACGGGCTTTACAGCATGCTAGATTGGCCTTGAAATAAAGGACCTCAACGCCATTTTTTCTGGCTTGGGCAAAAGAAGACATTGAGATAGCTAGTAGCATAACCCATGAAATCAACATCGTTTTTTTCATAACATAAAGCAGTTAAATGGTTAAACAAATGAAAAAGGACGGATCATATTCTACGTTTTTTCCATGCATTATGGAGAAATAGTCAGTTTAAAACAAACCACCATAAATCATGCCTGAAATAGTAGCCATCACAATAACCAGCCCGACATAAACAGTCGTTTTTTGTGTCCCAAGGAGGCCATGGATGACCAGCATATTGGGTAATGAAAGAGAGGGGCCTGCCAGGAGCAGTGCCAGAGCAGGTCCTTTGCCCATTCCAGACGCAATGAGTCCCTGGAGAATGGGAACTTCGGTAAGGGTGGCGAAATACATAAATGCCCCTACGATGGATGCGAATAAATTTGAGAACACGGAATTCCCACCGACCAGATATTGTATCCATTCATTGGGTATGATACCGGCGATGCTGTTTCCGTCATGGGTACTCCCCAGCAGGAATCCTGCGGTAACAACGCCGATGGCAAGCAACGGCAGGATCTGTTTGGCAAAATCCCAGCTGACCAGGGTCCACTCCCTGTTCTCATCATTGCGTTTATCATATAAGGTGATGATACTGAGGACAGCGATACCTACGAGCATGGGTAAAAGGGGTGAGAGCTTAGGATCGGGGATGAAATAGGAGGCCAAAATGGCAGATATGGTTGTTGCGAACACTGCCCCCATTACCCATTGCCATTTAATCTTGAGTATATAGATTAAAGAATAGGCCAACAGCAACGAGAAGAACCCGGTAATATACCATTTATAAGCCCAGATATAGTACCAGGTACTATTGGTGTCGCCGGAGGCCGGACTTCCCCAGTTGGCAAACACCAGAATAAGGACCAGGATAAAGAAATGGAAGGAGGTTTGCCACATCGGGCGCTTTTCAGGAGGCAATACAATGTTCATCTGCTCTTCTCGCTTGACCTTTTCTTCTTTGCGATAAATCAGTGACATGATTAATCCGATGAGGACGCTGAAGGTTACGGCTCCAATCACGCGGGCCACACCCATTTCAAAACCAAGAATACGAGCCGTGAGAATGATGGCCAGAATGTTGATGGCGGGTCCTGAATAGAGGAAAGCGATGGCAGGTCCGAGCCCGGCTCCCCTTTTATGTATACTGGAGAATAACGGAAGTATGGTACAACTGCATACGGCCAGGATGGTGCCTGATATGGATGCGACAGAGTAGGCAAGCCATTTACTGGCGTTGGCGCCGAAATAGCGCAATACAGATCCCTGACTGACAAAGACCGAGATGACGCCGGCAATAAAGAAGGCAGGCAGCAGGCATAATACGACATGTTCCCGGGCATACCATTTAACCAGATCAAAGGTGGCAGCTACTGCTGTATTGAAGCGCGCGCTTTCGACCGGCAAAAAAAAGGCTGCGCCGAACAGGATGATGATCCAGGCCAGGATCTTGATTTCTTTTCTTGTTTCCATATGGATATTCTGTATTTCGCGAAATCGCGAAATGATGGATAAAAAAATTAGCCAAGGAACTGCTTGATAGTATGCCTGGCTTTATCCCAATTCTCGCGATGAAGACAGTATTTGATAAACGGAGCTTCTGTTTCGCCCTGGATCAGGCCTGCCATTTTTAGTTCCTTCAGATGTTGTGATAAGGATGAACGGCCGATGGGGAGTTCATCTACCAGGTCTCCGCTATAGCAACAGGCGTTCATCATTGCGAGCTTCTTCAATATGTACACCCGAACAGGATGGCTCATGGCTTTGGCCAGACGTGCAGTCTCCATCACTTCTTCCGGCAGTTTTGCTTTTTTAGCCATTCATCCCTTTTATAATGTACTTAACCAGATCTTCCTTCGGTGGCACAAGGCCACTGAAAACCAGTTTCTCATTTATGACCAACGCCGGGGTGCGCATCACACCATAATTCATGATCTCCATAATGTCCTCTACCTTCGACACTTCAACCTCGAACTGGTGTTCTTTTACTACTTCCAGGGTCAGTTTTTCGAGTGTCTTACATTTGGCGCAACCTGGTCCCAATACTTTGATGTGCGTTTTCATGTACTTATATTGTTTTAATGTTTCGCAAAGTAACGAAATGATTCTAATGCTGGCAACGAATGGAATAAAAATTCTTCTATAATATTTTTGAAGTCCACCACTCTGGG
Source organism: Lentimicrobiaceae bacterium (assembly GCA_018001695.1). GTDB lineage: Bacteria > Bacteroidota > Bacteroidia > Bacteroidales > JAGNHN01 > JAGNHN01. Next base: position 51,978 of record JAGNHN010000019.1, on the reverse strand, counting down.
CGTGCTACGATGGTTTAAATGAATGAAGGTCAATGAATACAATGCTTAAACGGTAGGTTGAAGGGACCGCTCCGGTAACCATATATTCGAATGAATGATGACGGCTTACCGGGAGGCTTGTAAGACTCCTGCCTTTTCATTCCTGTCGATTCATCTGCGCCTTATGCTGTTTCATCCATTGCAGATACATGCTCATTCTCTATAAATTTTTTAGCCTAACCCTCCCCCATAGTTTTGCCTCATAAACCATTATTCACCAAACACAATCACACCATGAAACGAATTGCACTGATTACCACTGGTCTGGTCCTGATGTTGTCCATGACCCTGAATGCTCAAAATCAAAACGGCCGCTTCGGCCTTGAACTGAACGCTGGCGCATCTGCCGCCACTCACAAGCTATCCGGAACCAATCTTCATCCCGGGTTCGGGTTTGAAGGCGTCATCCATTACAGGGTTCTTGCCGGTGCAGGAATTTATGCAGGATGGGGATGGAATGGATTTGGATCTGAAACCTCCTTCGCAGGCAATGAAGTTGATTTCGAAGAAACAGGTTATGTTTTCGGGATTCAATATCAACATCCTTGCGACAACCGCTCACTGGGGTATTTCTTAAGAGCTGGAGGACTCTATAACCATATTGAGATGGAAAATACCGAAGGAGAAATCTTCGGAGATACGGGTCATGGATTTGGATGGCAGGTCGCCGGTGGCGTCAGCTTACCGCTTGGAAGAGGCTGGTCTCTTGCACCTGGCGTAAGATTTAATTCACTGGACCGTGAGTACACTACTGAATCCGGGGAATGGGACCTGAAGCTGCGCTACGTTTCTGCCAGGATAGGCTTCGTGAAGTCCTTCTGAAGTCGGGTTCTTCAATCCAATATGCAATGAAAATGAGATCACTTATGTCGGCTTTATTGTTCTCAGTGTTATCCGGGGCTCCAGCGTATGCCCAGGTAAAGGATCTGGAAGAGATGGTCAGGGCCGCCACACTGGCACCTTCCGGACATAATGCACAACCCTGGAAATTCAAGGTTTACCCTACATGTATCGAGATTTATCCTGATTTCACCAGAGCACTCCCGGTTGTTGATCCGAACAACCGGGAGTTATATATCTGTCTGGGTTGTGCCGCTGAAAACCTGATATTGGCTGCCAATAATATGGGATATGCCGCGGACTTTTCTGTTGAGGCTACTTCCAGGGATTGTTACTATATCCGCATCGTGCTGAATAGAGATGAGACATTCCCGGATGAGCTGTTCAATGAGATACCCCGAAGGCAGACGAACAGGTCGTTGTTTAATGGGATTGAGATTCCGGATGAAGCAATGGACCGGATTATGGGTGAAATCAGGTATCCAGGAACGGGTGCTTATGCTATTTCCAGAAAAAGCAGCGAGTTTATGGATATCACCCGGCTGGTTCAGGAAGGGAATGGCATTCAGATGAGCGATGTGCTCTTCAAAGAGGAGCTATTGGAATGGATCCGGTTTAATAAGCAACAAAAGCAGAAGCATGCCGATGGATTGTCTTATGATGTCATGGGAATTCCTGCAGTTCCTGCTGTGATTGGCCGTAAGATGCTGCATCTCTTTCTCAAACCTGGGATGCAAAGCAAAACAGACCTGAAAAAACTACAGGCCTCATCTCACCTGGTCTTATTTACAGTATCAGAAGACCATCCAAAATATTGGATTCTCCTGGGCCGGAACCTGGAACGCTTTCTGCTGACAGCGTCTGAGCAAGGTGTGTCTTGTGCATTCAACAACCAGCCATGCGAAGTGCCTGAATTAATGCACAAGGTGCAGGAAGTAACAAATACCGGACCTGAAATTCCTGTTCTTCTCCTTCGTCTTGGATATGCCGGTCCGGTAGCCTACGCTCCAAGGATCAGCCCGGGTGCTGTTGTGGAATTCAATTTGCCTTGATTTAATCATGTTTCAGCAAGGGCAGAATAATCAGATATTACATCCCCGGGTTTAGCAACACATTCATTGATTTTGTAGGTTTACCGCAAGCATCGGAAAAAATAGCAGGACCATATGAAACGAAATATGAAAGACCGGGCCGTTTTGTTGAAGAAGGCGATAAAAATATTGCTTTTCATTTCCCTTGGGTTACAGCTGGTCGTCTTATCTCAGATGTACTTCTTTCGCCCTGACCTGCTGATGGATGCAACCTCTCTCTTCTTAAGGCTTGTTCGTGGTGTTGCTTTCTCTTTCCTGGCTGGGGCGGTATTGTTGTATCCCAGCTACCACCTGATCAGGTTCCTGAATCGCCGCCTCCCCTGGAGAGGAAATATCTATAAAAGATTTATTATTCAATTCTTCATTACGGTAGTTGCAGGGTTGATCATCACGCCACCGATCCTGTTTCTGGCCGCTCAATTGACAGACATCAATATTGACACACAAACCATGGTCAACAACGCATACTATATGGTCATCCTGGCCTTGTTCCTCATGGTCGTCCTGGAAGCCAGAATTTATGCGGATGAAAGTGCCCAGGCCAGGATTGAAGCAGAGGAATGGCATCAGCAGATGTTGACAGAAGCTGCCCAGAGAGTACAATATGAAGCGCGTGTCCTGATGGAGGAAGAGAAGAATGCCTATGCCCGCCAGATGATAGAAAAAGAACAGGCGCTGAATAAAAGCCTGGAAATCGAGATCAGGGAGCGGGAACGACTGGCAAGGGAGCTGGATGAAAGCCGGGCTCAGCTTCAGGGCATCCTGGCCAACCTTGAAGGCGCGGCGTATCGCTGCTTGTTTGATGAAAATTTTACCATGAAATTTATCAGCGGGAAAATTGCAGAGATCACAGGCTATCCTCCCTCTGACTTTATTGACAACGCCATAAGGTCATTCTCTTCTCTGATATTCCCCGAAGATATAAGCCTAAGCCGCAGTGTCATTTCTGAAGCAGCACAGAACAAGACTTCTTATGAGTATGAGTACCGGCTGATCCACAAGGATGGGCGAATTATCTATGTTTATGAATCTGGTAAATGCCTCTATAATGAGCTGGATGAGGTGTCTTTTTTAGATGGTATTATCCTGGATATCAGCAAAAGAAAAGAAGCAGAAATAGCGGCGAAAGAAAGCGAGCGCAGATTCAGAGAATTGATGGACTTCTTACCACAGCCTGTGTTCGAGCTCAATCCCGACAGTGAGATTATCCTTACAAACCGCGCCGGAGACGCATTCTTTGGCACCTTGCCTGCCGGGACTGACCAGAAATTCAAGGCATTGGATTGTTTTATTGAGGAGGACAGACCTCGTATTATTGAGAATTTTAAGAAGTCCAGCCATGGTATTCTTACTGAACCTGGCGAGTTTACTGCCATCAAAGGAGATGGTTCTCTTTGTCCGGTCATGGTATTTGGCACGCCCATCCTGCGCGATGGAAAGATTATCGGACGAAGAGGGATCATCATTGATATTTCCGAAAGAAAGAAATATGAAATGAATCTGCTGAAAGCCAATGAAGCCCTGGAACAAATTAATAACAGACTGGAACAGAGTGTTGCGGAGAGAACCAATGAACTGACCAAAGCAAACACCCAGCTATTAAAGGTGCAAAAAGAGAATCTGCAATCCCAGTTTGAAGTGCTCAAACAACAGGTAAATCCGCATTTCCTGTTCAATAGCCTGAACGTCCTGACTTCCCTGATCAAGATCGATCCGGACCTGGCAGAATCCTTTACAGAACGCCTGTCAAAAGTCTATCGCTATGTGTTGGAAAACAAGGAGAAAGATGTGGTTCCACTCAGCACAGAATTGGAATTCCTGCATTCATATCTGTTTTTGCTGGAAATACGGTTTATGAATAAAATTCAGGTCCAAAACAACATACAGAGATCCTTCTATGATTATCAGGTGCTTCCTATCGCCATTCAGTTGCTGATTGAAAACGCGATCAAGCACAATACCTTTTCGAAAAGTCAGCCTCTCAGAATCGATATTTTCGTGGATGAAGAAGGTATGCTCAATATTGTTAATAATCTCAACATCCGGGAAACCAAACCGGTTTCAACAGGTGTAGGACTTGAGAACATCCTGAGGCGATATGCTTTGATTACTGATTACAGACCGCAGTTTAGCAAGACATCCACCCACTTTATTGCTAAGCTCCCCCTGCTTAAACCGGAATAGAATCCATATGAAGAACAGAATGAAAGTTGTCATCATCGAGGACGAAGCATTTGCAGCACAGCGGCTTCGGAAAATGATAAAAGAATATAATCAGGAAATAGAAATAGTTGCCGAGTTGGAATCAGTTGCAGAATCCATTCATTGGTTTCGTACGAACCCAAACCCGGACCTGGTTTTTCTTGATATACACCTGGAAGATGACCTGAGTTTTGCCATTTTCGATAAGGTTCATGTGTCCAGTGCGATCATTTTCACGACGGCTTTTGATGAGTATGCTATCAAAGCCTTTAAATTAAAGAGCATTGATTATTTGCTTAAACCCATTATCCACGAAGAACTTGCGGCTGCATTAAAGAAGTATGAGGAGCTGACGGGGTTGACACACAGCGCATTAGAACTGCAATCTTTGTATGATCTAATAATGAATAAGGATAGGCAATACCGGGAGCGGTTTTCAATTGCTGTCGGAAGCAAAATAAAGTTGCTGGAGGTAGCCGATATCGCCTATTTCTTTGCGCTTGATAAAGGCGTATATGCCAGGACCTTCCAAGGGCATACCTATTTAATGGATTTTCCATTGGATAAGATAGCAGATTTCCTCAACCCGGATCGTTTTTTCAGGATTAACAGGAAATACATGGTTAGCCTGAACGCAATTGCCAATATGGTAGCATACTCGAGGGGTAGAATCAAACTCGAGTTGTCGCCGGCAGCCGATGATGAGTTTGATACCATCGTCAGCGTTGAGCGTTCAGCTGATTTCAGAAAATGGCTAAACCGTTAATCCCGCTGGTTGCAGATTTTTGGAAACGAATCAGGCCGCCCGTATACGTATGAATACGAAGGCGGCCTGAAGATTGTGTTGTCATTGAATGCCTGGCGACCAGGGTCTTCCTTTTTAGGTTTAATTGGCAGCAGCCGTCTTGCGCTTAAAGATCAGACGTGTAATATAGATGCCTTTTCCATCCGTTTCGCCACTGTCACTTTCAACGCCACTTAGGGCAAAGGCAAGTTCCCAGCCTTCCTGTGCCACTTCCATGATCTTGGAGGTGATGATGGCATCATTGGATGCAATATTCTGAAAATTGATACCAACACCACTATAGAAATTCAACAGGTTGGTTTCCTTGAACTCCTGGATCTTGGCATCGCTGCGATTGACCTCACTCGACCGGCTCGTGCGGCCATCCGTACGGGAGGTCGTCAGACTCGCAGCATTGATCTCCTGCTTGTTTTCTATGATGCGGGAACGGCCTATGCCCATGGGGACAATCGATTCTACAATGGTAATGATCTTGTACTCATACTCCTGTGCAAACGTGGTATATGATAATACGACCATCAGTAAGCTTAATGCTAACTTCTTCATAATCGTGAGAAAATTGGGTTGCCTTACTCTTAAGGATTTTCAGTTACTCCCCCGCTGCGCTCACTGCGCGGGCCAGTTTGTGTGGGTTCGATCGGATTGTGTTGTAAGGCAGCTATCCTGCCTGCCCCTGACAAAGTCAGGAACGATGCATCTGACATCCAAATTTCCAAACTCCGTGCCAAACTCTTCATGGTTCCTGTCAGGATAAGAAAAAAATTTGCCCTGGTCTTTAAATCCAGAAATAAACAATTGGAAATGTGTTATATATAGGTACGAATGATAAAAAAAATATGCCCCAGGTTTGAAGAAGTCGTCTTTATTGTAGGACTACCCTAAGCCGGGAAATGTGCTCTTGTTTGATTGGCTATCCATACCAGGCTTAACATGAGCGGTACTTCAACCAGTACGCCTACCACGGTAACAAGGGTGGCTCCCGATTCCAGACCGAAGAGAACAATGGCTACGGCTACGGCCAGTTCAAAAAAGTTACTGGCACCGATCATCGAGGCAGGAGCAGCAATGTTATGGGGCAATTTCCATTTATAGGCCCATCCATAGGCAATAATAAAGATCAGGAAGGTCTGTAGAATCAAGGGGATGGCAATCAGAAGTATGTTGAAAGGACTTTTCAGGATCACATCTCCCTGAAAGGAAAAGATGATAACCAATGTCAGCAGCAGGCCGCTTATCGTGGTGCTCCTGAATTTCTTCAGAAAGCCCTGCTCGAAATATTCAATGCCCTTATGCCTGATGACGAAGTGCCGGACAAGGGCTGCCGATATTAGCGGGATCACGACAAATAAAACAACAGACATTAAAAGGGTGTTCCATGGGATGCTGATGCCACTGATGCCCAATAAAAAGGTTACGATGGGGATGAAGGCTACCAGGATGATGAGATCATTGATGGCTACCTGCACAAGGGTATAGGCAGGGTTTCCACGGGTAAGATGGCTCCATACGAAAACCATGGCTGTGCAAGGTGCCGCCCCCAGTAAGACAGCACCGGCCAGGTATTCCTTCGCCAGGTCCGCAGGTATGATGGCCTTGAAGATGACATAGAAGAACAACCAGGCAATCCCAAACATGGTGAAGGGTTTGATCAACCAATTGACGGTTACCGTTACAGCCAGGCCTTTGGGCATCTTCATCGCATTCACGATGCTGCCGAAATCAATCTTGAGCATCATAGGGAAGATCATGATCCAGATCAGGATGGCAATGGGGATGGAAACATTGGCATATTCCAGTTTTTCAAGTACTGCCGGTACGCCTGGAAGCAGCTTTCCTATGGCAATGCCAACGATAATGCATATGGCAACCCAAATACTCAGGTAGCGGTCGAAAAACGACATCTGCTTTAGCTTTCCCATGACGCTAATCCTTTTTAAGATGTTCTGAATAAAACTGGTAAAATGCCGATTTGATTTCATCCCTGACACGGCGGAATTCCCCCCAGATAAAATCTTCTGTTCCGGTAGCGTGGGAAGGGTCGTCAAAACCGATATGCAAGCGATGCCTTACCTTGCCTAGGAAAGCCGGGCATGCCTCGTTGGCACCACCGCAAACCGTGATCACATAATCCCATTCTTCTCCCAGATAAAGATCCACTGAATCCGAAGTGTGATGACTGATATCGACCCCCACTTCCTTCATAACAGCGACGGCCCTGGGATTCAGCAAACCAGAGGCCTCCGTCCCGGCAGAACAGACCCGGATCTGAGGATCAAACGATTGCAGAAAGCCATGTGCCATCTGACTCCGGCAGGAATTGCCGGTACATAAAATCAAAATATCCATAACTATATGCGATTAAATTGAAAATGCAGAGACTACCAAAAAATTACTCATACAGGCTAAAGTTTAGCTTTTTAACTCATAGATTTACAATCATATCTCCCGTTATACGAAGCATAACAAGGCTGTTCCTTGCGTTGGAATTCGCAAAGATTGTTCTATTGAAGTTTCCCGATATTTGTGTATTGTACTTCACTTTTATGACACCTGTTTTCCCTGGAAGGATGGCATCTTTGGACCACTCAGGAACCGTACAACCACAAGAAGCCTTGACAGTACTCAGAATTTGCGGGGCTTTGCCCTGATTGATGAATTTGAATTCACACACACCTTCGCTTCCTTTCAGGATGGTGCCATAGTCATGCACCGTCTTTTCAAACAGGATGGAATCTGGTGTAACCAAAACAGGTTGCGCGTTGGGGGTCGCATACAGGAGCCCGGTAAAGGCAAGAAGCTGGAAAGTCTTTTTTATCTTCATGATTGAAAACACTTAACAAATTTCACAATGAATATCCACCTTCCGGATTTCCTCAAAGAACGCAGCAAACGGTCCTAGTTGGTCTTCAATACCGGAATGACATAAGCAATAATGAACATGAAGTCCTTCGATTTCACCATGAATTAAACCCAATGACTTGAGTTCTTTCAGATGTTGTGAAACCGTTGTTCTTCCAAGTGGCAGGTTATCGGAAATATCTCCGGAAACACATGTCCTGGTCTGAGCAAGGTACTGCAGAATAGCAAGCCGGGCAGGATGAGACACTGCTTTGGCAAACCTGGCGATGTACTGCAGTTTCTGATCAAATTTTTCAGCTTTGTTCATCGATGCTATGTTTAATGTTGCAAACATACGACATAGAAATTTTCATATCAGTAGAAAGTGTTTTATTTTTATCATAACCAGAATGGGAAAGATGTTATGCATATAAATGCAGAAGATTGGTTTTTTTGAGGAAACATAATGTTCTGCTGAATATGTGTGCCATATTGGATCAGTATCACTCAATAAGTTCAGGGCGTATGATTGGCGCCACTATCTTACCAATACGGAAGGACCGTTTTCTGAAGGTATAGGAAAAGTTTACGGAGACTGCATATTTGTTGCCCAATTGTATCCCGTTAAAATACCGTAGTACCGGAATTTCAAGCATTGTGCTCACGTGAAGGTCTTCAGTTAAATTGATCCCTCCCTGGGGAGCGATGCTAAACACCCGGTAGCCGGATGAATTGACGATTTGATTCTGCTCACGGGTAGCTTTTCCCCTGATGTCGCAGTTTAGCAACCCTCCTAATAATACGTTTTTGGAGATCCACCCAGCCACATAGGCTGTAGCGTGATAGCGCAGTCCATATTTGTAGTAGAAGTTCCGGGTGTGAATCAAGACAGGATACTCAAAACCCAGTGTCAGATGTGCATCGGTTTTCAATCTCGGGAAGGATTTTAAAAGCCTGGCATTCAAATGATATTTATAATCTCCTGATCCTGGTTGCAGGCTGATAGGCAGTCGGACCCGATCCTCTTCGAGATCGAACTGGCCTACGGGGAATGTTATTCCGAAGGAAGGTATAAAAAAGGTGGCCTTGCCTAAACGATGCTGTGTGCGTATGCTCGCCTGGAGGTCAGCGATTCCCCTTCCCATGATGGTACCTATCGTCTGATCACCATACTTTTCTGCCCTGATAAAGAAATAGCCTTGTTCAACCTGGATAGCAAGCCAAGGTAGTACACCGTAGGTGATATTTAACTTAGAAAAATTATGCCATGATTTTTCTATGATGCCAGGACCCGTGATATTTGCCCATGTTGCCCCGGAATAATATTGATCTGCAACGCTATGCCGGAATGATGCCGAAACTACCAACTCCCCTGGCTTTAATCTTAGTTTTCCTGCTTCCGGGCTCAAAGGATTTCCGGCAGAACAGCATTGAGCCTCCAGAACAACCGGTAAGCCTAGCATGAACAGCAATAGGAGGAAGCCTGGTTTTATCATGGTATTATGGGTCAAAATAGGATTTAACTCTAACCTTAATGGTATCACTGACTTGTCCATGAACATTGGAAACCAAGCATTTAATAGTATTTATACCCACACAGCATTCTCCAGCAGTATAATGAACAGCATTTCCATTACCAATGATATAGCCATGGTCGGCTTCCCAATTGTACACTAAATCATCTCCTTCTGCAACCACAGTTACGGCAGTTGTATCGTAGGCTCGTATGGTTCTGTTACTCAAACTCAGGCTTATTATCCTGATCTTATCAGTCGTATTCACAATGGGATCCACTGCTTCATCATTGCAGGAATGTACCATCAATCCAAGCATCGATGCCAGTATGATCGAACATCCTGTTCTCATTTGAATCTGTATTATTAAAAATTATAAGGTTAAGAAAAAGACATATTCATTGCTGCAAACACATTTGCCTGACATCACCGACCATCAAAGCAGAAGCAAATTACAACTCAAAATCCACCCTATCAGACTATCTTTCGATACCATGTTTTGTCATTCTGGGTGGTTATTGGCCTGTTCACTTTTCTTATTCGTATTTTAACGAACAAATATACACAGGAAACAGAGCAGCGCAAGGGGTATGCACCCCAGCCCCAAAAAGTAACATTTTTTTAATGTAATACAGAAACGGGCAAGATACTAAATGTCACACTGAATCACATTTACTTTTGGCCGGAACAGATCATCCAGTAACAACCGCGCTTCCTCCCAATTTTTGCGGTTGATGCAGTATTTGATCCTGGGAGCCTTGATTTCTCCCTGAATTAATCCTGCGGCTTTCAGCTCTTTCAGGTGCTGCGAAAGGGTCGATTTGGCGATGGGCAATATTTCGGAAAGGTCCTTGCTGTAGCAGCAGGATTGTTCAGATAACAGTTGAAGGATGTATACCCTTACCGGGTGCCCCATGGCTTTGGCGTAGCGAGCCAGCTTTTTTTGTGCAGGGCCTACGATGACCTCTTCTTCCATCTATCTGCTTTTTTCAAAGGTATGCATTTCATCCCAGCCTCAGGTTTCGCGTACGGGCATATTGATGATGACTTTGGTCCCGGCGGCATTATCATTGTCGTCCTTCAGATCAAACACCTGGACGCCATACCGCTGGTCTGGGCCTGTGTTGAGAATTTCCAGCCGCTGCCGGGTGATCATCATACCCCTTGACTTCCGGTGAAGGCTGAACCCATCCCTTAATGCGCGGCTAGCCTCACGGCCAATACCGTTGTCTTCAATTTCCCAATGAAGAATATCACCCTGCATTTCCACCCTGATGTCAATTTTACCATTTTCCTGTTTATTGATCAATCCATGGATGATGGCATTTTCAATATAAGGCTGGATGATCATAGGTGGTATTTCTACAAACTCAGCCTCCAGGCCGGCCGGCGTATGTATTTCAAATGTGAATTTATTATCAAACCGAAGTTGTTCAATTTCCATGTAATAGACCAGCGCCTTGAGTTCCTCACTCAGAGGGACAAACGTCTCGTTGGAATTCGTCAGGATCTGCCGCATCAACTGGGAGAACTTGGCGAGGTAGTGGATGGCCTTGTCGGTATCGTTGTTCAGAACAAAACTTTGGATAGAGTTCAGGGAATTGAAGATGAAATGCGGATTCATCTGCAACCGAAGCGCCTTCTGCCGGATATCGATCAGTTGCTTTTCAAACGCAAGTACCCTTGTTTCCATGCGATGACGCTTGTCGATGCGCCGAAAACGCAACCAGATGGCACTTATCAGCAATCCTGTAGCGGCCAGAAAGACAAAGATCCGGAACACCCAGGTGGCATACCAGGGTGGTGAAATAATAATCGTCAGGGTAAAGGGATTTTCATTCCATATTCCATCATTATTAGACCCTTTAAGCCGGAAAGTGTAGCTGCCAGGCGGCACCCTCGTATATTCGGCAAATCGCTTGCTCCCATCCGTGTTTATCCAGCCTTTATCAATCTTATCCAGGGTATAGCTGTAAAGATTTCGCATGGGATTGGTGAAATCCAGGGCAGAAAAAAGTATTGTAAAGGTGTTTTCATCATAATTTAACCGGATAGTATCTCCGTTTTTTAAATCACGCGGCAATCGCTGGTTAAATATTTGAAATTCAGATATAACAAGCTGAGGAATAGTCAGATTATTGCGTATCATTTCCGGGAAAAAAGCATTGAATCCGGCCATTCCACCAAAAAACATCTCTCCGGAATGGCTTCGATGGGCAGCCCCAAGATTGAACTCATTGCTTTGAAGACCATCCCGTACATCAAAATTCACAAAGGTTTCCTTATCCGGATCAAAGACGGATAGTCCGTAATTTGTGCTCATCCACAGATTTCCTTCTTCATCCTCTAATATGGCATACACGACATTGTTGGGTAATCCCTCTGATTCTGTATAGGTTATGAATGTGCCATTGCTGCGATCCATCCTGTTCAGCCCACCCCCCCTGGTTCCAATCCAGAATCTGCGCTGCCTGTCCTCGAACATGCAAAACACAGCATCACTGGAGATACTGCTGGAAATCATGGCATCATGACGAAAGGCTGTGAATAGTCCCGTAGAAGGATCATAACGTTCCAGCGAACGGTAGGTGCCTATCCAGATAAATCCGGCTTTGTCTTCATAAATACTGGTGATGTTCTGATGACTCATTGAAGAGGGCGATCCCGCATTCTGCGGAATGAGGAAGGTCTGGTAAGTGCGGGGATCAACACGAACCAGGCCATCGCCGGTCCCTATCCAGATATTGCCTTTTCGGTCTTCAATAATGGAGCCGATGTCGTTATCAGGCAACCTGCGGGTGGCTGGTGAGGTCATGCTGAAATCCAGGAACTGATGCTGGACTGGGTCATAGCGGCAGGCTCCTTTGTCGAAACTGCCAAACCATAAGTAACCCTTACTGTCTTTTGAAATGACACTGATCTTATCGCTGATCAGGCTGTTCGTTCGATGAGGCTCATGACGCAGAAACTGGAACTTACCCGTTTTCCGGTCCCAAATATTGATACCTAAATCTGTAGCAATCCACAGTTTTCCGTCCGGGTCTTCATGGAATGACCACACCAGATTACTGTTCAGAGAGTTATGGTCATCAGATTTGTGATAGTAGTGGTCAAACCTGCCGGCATTATCGGAAATTTTGTTCGCGCCTTTCCATTTGGTGCCAACCCATAAAATCCCGCTTTTATCCTGATAAATACTGCTGATGTAATCATCACTGATACTTCCAGGGTTGTCCGGTTCGAAGCGAAAGGATGAAAACCTGGTGTAATCAGGATAATAACGACGCAATCCCCCACCCTCAGTCCCTGCCCACAGCACTCCCTGAGCATCTGTGAAGACTATATTAACCGGCAATGGACTGCGAAGGAGAGTGTCGTAGATACCTGGAATATGATTGAATGTTTGTGCTGCAGGGTCGTAAACCTCCAGCCCTTTCTCTGTTCCCAGCCAGACCAGGCCTTCAGGACCTGAAGCAATACAGTGAATGGTGTCAGCCTGCAACCAGTCAGTTTTACCGGATTTTTTCCGGATTTGCCTGAACCTTCCGGTGATCGGATTTAAGATGCTTAATCCACCCCGGGTCGCAGCCCAGATGTGTCCGTTGGGATCTTCATACAGCCAGCGGACGATGCCATTCCCCAGGGAACCAGCATTGCCGGGTTCGGGAAGGTAGGTCGTGACTGCTCCTGTGACGAGGTCCTTCCTGCAAAGTCCATAATCTGTGGCTATCCATAAATCGCCATGTTTGTCCTGTAGTAGATAGTTGATGGTATCGCTGCTTAAGCCCGATGGATGCGGACCATTCCTGACATAACTCGTAAAAGTTCGGGTATGACGGTCAAAACGGTTGAGCCCATTCTCTGTGCCGATCCATAAGACGCCATTCCTGTCCTCCAGCATCGATGTAATGGTCTGATTGCTCAATCCACCCTCAGACCCGTAAAGATCAGGTTTGAAGATGGTGAAGTCATACCCATCGAACATGTTCAACCCATCCCAGGTGCCAAACCACATATAACCGCGGCTATCCTGATGGATACAGTTCACTGTATTCTGAGACAGCCCTTTCTCAATCCGGATATTCTCTGATCCCAGGCGGTCGAAACGCAGGGACGTCTGTGCAGTAACCAGGTGGCACTGCAGAAGTCCGGCAAGAATAATGACCAAACGGAAGGGTGTCTTCATTTTCCTTATCGGTTCCAGGGCCAGTGTATCCTGTTCTCATTGGCGTTACGCCGTGCATCTCTCTGGCCCTTTTTGATGCGCTTTCGGGTTTCCTTGTCCTGAATGCTATGATGCCGCTTGACGGCATCATGATATTTCTTTGTTGCCTCTTTCTGTCGCTCATTCTGGATACGTGCCACCTCCCGTTGCTTCCTTGTCGGTCGCCCGGAACTGCAGGCCGTTGAGATGATCATCAGCAGGATAAGCATCCTGATCAGTGTTCTGGCTGGTTTCAAGGTATTCATGGGATGAAGATACGTCATTAAATTGGTTTACAAACGCAGGGAAGAGACAAAGCTTGTATGGTTTAGAATGAGGGCCAGGCCGCATGTAGTATGATCCTGTTTAAATCCATTATCTTTACAAAAGATATCGATTCGAAATGAGCAAGCATGCATTCGTTTTGTTGTTGTTGCCCTGGCTTATGCTGGCCTGCGACAAAGACAAAGATCATCCACAGATCCCATATGCATATGTGGACATATACATCAAACCAAACAGTACGGAGTACCTGGAACTGAATCCTGTGGGTGGTTGGGTCTATCTGACAGCCCAATATCCGAGCAGGGGCATCCTGGTCTACCGGGTCAGCATGGATGAGTTTATGGCCTATGAAAGAACTTGTCCACATGATCCGGACAAAGACTGTGCAAGGATACAGGTCGAGAGCTCCGGAACCACGGCTGTTGATTCCTGTTGTATGTCACGCTATATCATGCATGACGGCAGCCCCTTTCAGGGCCCGTCCAAAAGGCCTCTAAAGCAATACCGTACGAACTACGACGGCATCACGCTACATATCTTTAACTGATAACTACTCCGGCAGGAGCAGGGGGATTTTAATACCGGTAATGATCAGGTTTGAAGGGGCCGTCCTGAGGTATTCCAACGTAATCAGACTGTTCCTTGCTCATACGGGTGAGCCTGACGCCCAGCTGTTCCAGGTGGAGGCGGGCCACTTCCTCATCCAGATGTTTGGGAAGACGGTACACATCAATTTCATAGTGGTTTTTCCATAGATCCAACTGTGCCAGCACCTGGTTGGTAAAGGAATTGCTCATCACAAAGGAAGGATGCCCCGTTGCACAGCCCAGGTTTACCAGGCGGCCTTCTGCCAGCATATAAATGGAGTGCCCATCCGGAAAAGTATAGCGGTCAACCTGTGGTTTGATGTTCATCTTAACAATACCCGGCCATTTTTCCAGCTTGCTGACCTGTATCTCATTATCGAAATGACCGATATTACATACAATCGCTTCATCCCGCATACGGGCCATATGTTCAACTGTGATGACATCTTTATTGCCTGTAGCGGTCACATAAATCTGACCTTCGGGCAGGGCATCCTCAATGGTAGCTACTTCGAAGCCTTCCATGGCAGCCTGCAGGGCACAGATCGGATCAATCTCGGTTACAATGACCCTGGCACCATAGGCGCGCAAGCTACGGGCTGATCCTTTTCCCACATCACCGTATCCCAGCACCACGGCTACCTTTCCGGCGATCATTACATCGGTGGCCCGCTTCAGCCCATCGGCCAGCGATTCACGGCATCCATACAGGTTGTCAAACTTGGATTTGGTGACACTATCGTTCACATTGATGGCCGGCACCAGGAGCTTGCCGGCTTCCTTCATCTGGTAAAGCCTGTGAACCCCTGTGGTGGTCTCTTCTGAAACACCCATCCACTCAGCCACCATGCGGTGCCACAACGTGCTGTCCTCAACATAAGTTTCCTGCAGCTGTTGCATCAATGCAATTTCGTCGGCCGTTTCCGGCGTATTCTTAAGCAAATCAGGATTCTTCTCGATGTCAAATCCATGGTGTATCATCAAAGTGGCATCCCCGCCATCATCCACCACCAGGTTAGGGCCCAGTCCACCAGGGAAACTCAATGCCTGGCGTGTGCACCACCAATATTCTTCCAGCGTTTCGCCTTTCCAGGCAAACACAGGAATACCCTTCGCAGCAATGGCTGCGGCAGCATGATCCTGGGTGCTGAAAATATTACAGCTGGCCCAGCGGACTTCCGCGCCCAGCTCAACCAGGGTTTCGATCAGCACGGCCGTCTGTATGGTCATATGGAGGGATCCGCTGATGCGCGCACCCTTCAGGGGTTTCTCGCCTGCATATTTGGTGCGGAGCGACATCAGACCCGGCATTTCCTTTTCAGCCACCATGATCTCCTTGCGGCCCCAGTCAGCCAGTTGAATATCCTTAACCTTGTAATCCTTGATTTCCTGTAACATTGCTTTCTCCATGGTACTAATAAATAATAGGGCTGCAAAGGTAGGAGTTTTTTTCGAGGGGCAGGAAGCCAGATGAATACCCTATTGGCCTTTCGCCTGAGGAACGTCCGGAACCCCTCAATACCGGTGCCGGAATTCTGTGACCGTACAGGCATAGGAATCCGGAGAATGTCCTATCTTTAGGAAGGGATATAACCTATGAAAGAGGCAGCCTTCTATTCACGGGAAGAAGAAAACCTTCGCTGTCAGCTCTGTCCGCATCTTTGCCTGATCAGGGACGGACATGCCGGAATCTGCCGTGTGCGCCGGAATGTACAGGGCACACTGATGGCTGATAATTATGGGCGGATCGCTTCCATTCACCTTGACCCGGTTGAGAAAAAACCCCTCTACCATTATCACCCGGGAGCGATGATTCTGTCAGTTGGAACAGTAGGTTGCAACCTCCAATGCCGCTTTTGTCAGAATCATCAGATCAGCCAGTGCGGCCCAGATAAATTGCCGCTTCTCTCCGTAATGACACCGGAAACACTTGTCAATGAGGCCGCTGCAATAGATGGCAATATCGGGATTGCCTATACCTACAACGAGCCGGTCATATGGTTTGAATATGTTCTGGATACAGCCCGCTTGGCGCAGGCACGAGGATTGAAAAATGTGATGGTTACCAATGGATTCGTAAATTCCCCCGCGCTGAAAGAGCTAATACCGCTCATAGATGCCTTTAACGTAGATTTGAAAGCGTTCAGCGAATCCTTCTACAGAACGCAGACATTTTCAAGGCTTTCGCCCGTACTGGAAAGCCTCAGATGCATCAAGGATGCAGGTAAGCACCTGGAAATCACTTATCTTGTCATACCTGGCCTGAATGATGATCCCTCTGCATTTGATGAGATGTTACGTTGGATACAGCAAAACCTGGGTGATCAGATACCCCTTCATTTATCCCGGTTTTTTCCGGCCTTTCGCATGAATTGCGCCCCGACTCCTATGGACACACTGCGCCGACTCTATGAAATGGCAAGTGCACACATGTCCTTTGTGTATCTGGGCAATGTGAGCTATCAGGAAACTGGTAGAGATACGCATTGCCCATCCTGTGGACATATGGTCATCAGAAGGTTGGGTTATGATGTTGATTTACAAGGATTAGATGAGGATGGAGCCTGCTCCCGTTGTGAATACAGGATCAGCATCCGCTGACCAATAGGCCAATAGACAGCATCCATGCATCCGTTTTTTACTTATTTTCGTTGCGTTAATCCATGTCATGTCACGTCAGGAAGATCGCTTTAACCGTCGACGATTGCGCACATCCTACCTCACCACGGTGATGAGCATCGCGATGGTTTTGTTCATGCTGGGCCTGCTAGCCCTGATCGTATTGCAGGCGCAAAGGCTTTCGGATTATATCCGTGAGAATATAGGTTTTTCCGTTGTCTTTAAGGATAATGTCAAGGAAGCTAATATCATAGAGTTTCAGAAGCGGCTTGATCTGGAGCCTTTCGTGAAAACTACGGAATATATCCCAAGGGAGCGTGCTGCCCAGGAATTGATTGCAGACCTGGGAGAGGACTTTGTTGACTTTCTGGGATATAATCCTCTTCTGCCGACTATTGATGTCAGAATGGTCGCTGATTATGCCAATGTCGACAGCATCGCCGTAATCGAAACCCGTTTGCTGGCCAATGAGGATATCAAAGAGGTATTTTATGAAAAATCACTCGTCGACCTGGTCAATAAAAACCTACGCAGGGTAGGGGCCATTCTTACAGGATTCAGTATTTTACTTTTGTTTATAGCCATTGCGCTGATTAACAATACAATACGCCTTTCTGTTTATGCCAAGCGTTTCCTGATCAAGAGCATGCAACTGGTGGGCGCCACCCAGGGATTCATCCGCAGGCCATTCGTTGTGAATGGGGTGTTGCAAGGCGTTTATGGCGCTTTCACGGCAATGCTGCTTTTATCATTGGTATTATTCCTGGCGCGAAAGCAGGTACCGGAACTCATTTTCCTGCAGGATGTTTACCTCCTGATCAGTGTTTTCGGTTTTATTATTCTGACCGGCATACTACTTTCATGGATAAGTACGTACTTTGCAGTGAGAAAGTACTTGAAGATCAATACTGACAGTTTATATTTCTGACATATGAACAAGCCGAAGAAAAAGATCTCTCTGAAATCTACCAGCCCAAAACCTGTTTCAGAAAAGCAGGAAGACCGGTCAGGTACCTTTGTTTTCGTCCGGGAGAATTACATCATCATGTTAATCGGGCTTGCCGTCATTCTTTTGGGTTTCCTGTTGATGATCGGTGGCAACTCCAAAGATCCGAATGAATTCAGCTATGATATCTTCAATTTCCGCAGGATGACGCTGGCTCCTATCCTTGTTTTGGCCGGATATGCCATTGAGGTCTATGCGATCATGAAGAAACCCCGTTCCGAGGCCTGATAGCAGGCGCTATGTTCTGCGGAACTTCAGCCATGGGAGTTTTTGAAGCCATTATTTTAGGTCTGATTCAAGGCCTGACCGAGTTCCTGCCTGTCAGCAGCAGCGGCCATCTCGAAATTGGCAAAGCCCTGCTTGGCGTTGATGCTGAGCGCAGCCTGCTCTTCACCGTGCTGGTTCATGGCGCCACCGTGCTCTCTACGCTGGTAGTCTTTCGGCGCGATCTGGCATCCCTTATTCTGGGTATTTTCAGCAAAGAGGACAATGGAGCCCGCAGTTTCATTGCAAAGATCCTGGTTTCTATGGCGCCCGTCCTAATAGTGGGTTTGTTTTTCAAGCCGCAGGTAGAAGCGTTATTTGACGGTCATATACGTTTTGTGGGGTTGATGTTGTGGGTTACCGCTTCTCTTTTATTCCTGGCCACTGTTTCAAGGAACAGGGGAAAGCGAATTGGTTTTGTAGATGCATTGGTGATTGGTCTGGCACAAGCTGTGGCCGTCGTTCCCGGGATTTCTCGCAGTGGCGCTACGATCGCCACCGGCCTCATGCTGGGCAATGACCGCAAAGAGGTAGCTCGTTTTTCTTTCTTAATGGTCATTATCCCTATCCTGGGGGCCAATATACTGGATATCAGAGATTATGACCCAGGTGCAACAGTCGATATGAGTTGGATTGCCCTGTCTTCCGGCTTTATTGCAGCCTTCCTCTCCGGATGGCTGGCCTGTCGCTGGATGATACGCCTCGTTCAGCGGGGAAGATTGTCATATTTTGCCATGTATTGCCTGTTGATCGGTGCCCTGGCCATTTTTTTTGCCAGATGATGGACTCGCACGAACCATTGTTCCAGTTTCAGGAAGGTGAAGTCCTCCTTTTCGATAAGCCATACGGTTGGACGTCCTTTGACGTCGTCGGGCATGTTAGGAACAGCATTCGCACTTTCCTTGGGCTGGATAAAATCAAGGTTGGCCATGCCGGAACACTTGATCCGCTTGCGACTGGATTGCTGATACTGTGTACAGGCAAAGCCACGCGCCTGATAGATTCCATCCAGGGAATGGAGAAGACCTATACCGGTACATTGAGGTTAGGAGCCACCACTCCTTCCTACGATCTCGAGACGGTTATTGATAAAGAATACGATTGGGAACATATCAATACCGGGATGCTGCAGGAAGCAGCCCGGTCCCTCACGGGCGTTTTGGAACAAATACCTCCTGCCTTCTCTGCCGTTCATATCGGCGGAAAGAGAGCCTATAAAATAGCCCGTAAGAAACACAGGGACATGGAATTGCCTTCCCGTACAGTGGAGGTGATACGCTTTAACCTGAGCCGTATAGCGCTGCCTGATGTCGACTTTGAAGTGCAGGTGAGTAAAGGAACGTACATACGATCTTTGGTAGATGATTTTGGAAGGCACTGTAAATCAGGCGCACACCTCATTGCACTTCGTCGCACAGCTTCTGGAAACTACCATGTTGCAGATGCCATGGACCCACTTGCTTTCCGTGAAATGCTCAAAAGCTTGAAGAATCTGTGAACATCGCTCACTTTCTGAGTGTTATCTGCGTTATCCAATAGTTGTGAAGGAAGCTGGTTTGGGTGTTGCTTCAGCTCAAGACAGATAAAGTGCGAATTTTCAGTAATTTATCTGTATAAATACTTGACTTTGATATGTAATACTCTTACCTTTGCACCTCTTTTTAGATGGCATAGCGAGGACACAAAGACGAAGCGATGAAACTATCACAGTTCAAGTTTGATTTGCCAGAGGAACTGATTGCCGACAAGCCCCCGGTTAACAGGGAGGATTCCAGAATGATGGTGCTGCACCGCCGGGATGGAAGAATTGAACACCGGGTTTTCAAGGATATCCTTGACTATTTTGATGATGGAGATGTCTTTGTTATCAACAACACCAAGGTGTTTCCTGCCCGTCTCTACGGAGAAAAAGAAAAAACAGGGGCAAAAATTGAGGTCTTCCTGCTGCGTGAACTCAACCGCGAAACACGTCTGTGGGATGTCCTGGTAGATCCTGCAAGGAAAATCAGGATCGGCAATAAACTGTATTTCGGAGATGACGAAACCCTCGTTGCGGAGGTGATCGACAATACCACATCCAGGGGCCGTACCTTGCGCTTTTTGTTCGATGGTTCGTATGATGAATTCAAGAAGACCATCGAATCCCTGGGTCAGACACCTCTTCCCAAAATCCATAACAGACCGGCCACCGATGAAGACAAAGAAAGGTACCAGACCATCTTTGCCAAGCATGAAGGCGCCGTTGCAGCGCCCACTGCTGGTCTGCATTTCAGCCGGGAGCTGATGAAACGCATGGAACTCAAGGGAATTCACTTTAGCGAGATTACATTGCATGCCGGCTTAGGTAACTTCCGCAGCATCGATGTGGAAGACCTGACAAAACATAAAATGGACTCTGAAGAGGTCATTATCCCTGAAATCGCTGCCAATATCGTCAACGCCGCCAAGGACAGGAACAATAAGATTTGCGTGGTGGGGACAACAACCATGAAAGGGGTGGAAACTTCAGTATCCATCTCCGCCAAGCTGAAGCCTTTTAAAGGATGGACCAATAAGTTCATCTTCCCTCCCTATGAGTTCAGCATCGCTGATGCCATGATCACCAATTTTCACCTGCCCCAGTCACCAATGATGATGATGGTGTCTGCTTTTGCCGGTTACGACTTTCTGATGGAGGCTTACCAGGAGGCCATCAGGGAGAAGTATAAGTTTTTTACCTACGGCTCAGCCATGCTGATCATCTGATCCTGTGGCAGGAATGTCCACTCAGTACCGGATAAGGTCCCTCGCATGAAATACTTCGCCGTCATCGTAGCCGGAGGAAGTGGTATCCGCATGGGTTCGGATCTTCCAAAACAGTTTCAACTGCTGAATGGCAAACCGGTTCTTCAATACAGCCTTGATAGTTTTGCATCGCTTAAAGATCTGAAAGTTGAGATCTTCGTCGTATTGCCGCAATCTTATCTCGCCACATGGAGGGAAATTTGCACCCAACAAAAAATCATGGTGCCTCATCAGACCTGTTACGGTGGAGAAACGCGGTTTCACTCTGTGCGTAATGCCCTGGATTGCATTGATGAAGCAGGATGGATCGCGGTGCACGACGGTGCCCGCCCCTTGCTTTCCCCTGATTTAGCCAGGAAATGTTTTTCGGAAGTGCAGACCTGCGGAGCGGTTGTGCCAGTCCTTCCTGTTAGAGAATCTTTGGTGATGGTTGAAGAGGACTCATCCTGCTGGCCGGTGCCCAGGAAAGGGCTCCATGTAGTTCAAACCCCTCAGGTTTTTCATAGTTCCCTGCTTAAACAAGCTTACCTGCAGGAATATAGGCCATCATTTACCGATGACGCTTCCGTGGTTCATGCTGCCGGCCATGTCGTTTCAGTAATTCCCGGAGAGAGCCGGAACATAAAACTGACTTATCCGGATGACCTGATTCTCGCTTCTCACTATCTTTCGGTCTGATACCTACGAGAAGGTTCATCCTGGCTTATGCTTGAATAACATTACCTTTGTTTTGAGATGGACAGCCAGGTAAAAGATAAGCCGCGCATACTGCTGGGAATTGATCCAGGAACCACAATCATGGGTTATGGCATTGTGACCTATTCCCATAAGAATTTTCAACTCCTTGCCATGGGCGTTATTAAACTGGGTAAACTGGATGACCACTATATCAAGCTGCAACGGATTTTTGAGCGGACGCTTTCTCTGATCGATGAATTTCATCCTGATGAGATGGCCATCGAAGCACCATTCTATGGCAAGAATGTGCAGTCGATGCTCAAACTGGGCCGGGCACAGGGCGTGGCCATCGCAGCAGCACTTTATCGCTCTTTGCCGGTCCACGAGTATTCACCCCGCAAGATCAAGCAGGCCATAACAGGTAATGGAGCTGCCTCCAAGGAGCAGGTCAGTGCCATGCTGTCCAACCTGATGCCGATCCAGCAGACACCTGAAAGTCTGGATGCTACGGATGGACTGGCAGCAGCCGTATGCCATGCCCTTCAGCAGTTCCCTGCTGTTACATCCAAAGCAGGCGGATGGGAGGGTTTTCTCCGTGACAATCCGCAACGTATCAGAAAGAGATAAGGTTTATCGTCAGGAAGCCTGCATGGCCATGGCAATGTCTGCAGCGACCTTCTGAAAGGCTGAGCTGTCCATGCTGAGCTTGGGCCTGCTGAAATCCAGGTCATGCAATTCGTTGATGGGCACAAGATGAACGTGGGCATGAGGCACTTCGAGTCCAATCACGGCTACCCCAACCCTTTTTGCGTAGCCAAGGGAATGAATGGCCCGGCCAACTTTCCTGACCAGATCCATCAGCTCCAGGTAGGCCTCTTCCTCCAGGTCAAAGATGAAGTCAACTTCCTTCTTGGGGATAACCAGGGTGTGTCCGGTCATTAAAGGATTGATGTCCAGAAAAGCAAGGCAATGTTCAGTCTCGGCTACCTTGTAAGCAGGGATTTCTCCCAGAACAATGCGTGAAAAAATACTGGCCATGGCTATTCAGAATTATCTGGTGATTTCGATGATTTCGAAAGGAATGACACCGGCAGGCACCTGGATGTCGACCTTATCTCCGACTTTTCTTCCCAACAATCCCTGTGCAATGGGTGAGTGGATGGATATCTTTCCAGCCTTCAGGTCAGCTTCGTTTTCCGGTACCAGAAGATACGTCATTTCCTTGTTATTTTTCAGGTTACGGATACGTACCCTTGAAAGGATCAGCACTTTGGATGTGTCTATTTGTGACTGGTCAATGATGCGGGCATTGCGGATCACGTCCTGTAACCTGGCGATGCGCATTTCAAGCATACCCTGGGCCTCCTTGGCCGCATCATATTCGGCATTCTCTGAGAGATCGCCTTTCTCACGGGCCTCGGCTATCTGCCTTGATATTTCCGGACGCATACTGGTTAAAGCATCCAGTTCTTCCTTCAGTTTCTGAAGCCCTTCTTCTGTAACATACTTGCTCTCAGTCATGGCTTGGTGAGTTATGGTGTTTTTGTCGAGATTTTAAAAGTGAAAAAGACCCTTCGTTCCAAAGGGTCTTGTCACAAATATAAGAATTAACTACGCGCTTTGCAAGGCCGGGATCAGAAATTGATCCTGGCCCCTATGCTATGTGTTCCGCTGAACGGATTGGTTGCACGATATGAGTAGTCGATGCCGAAAGTCGAACCGCTTTCCTTGTTCAACGGAATTTCAACAGTCACGCCAGCCGTAGGGCCGGTATAGACAGAAGTGCGGTCAGCATCCGAGAGAATGCCTTCTTCGTAGGCATATCCGGCACGAAGCATCAGGACTTCCTTCAGGGTGTACTCAGCACCGAGGATTATCTGATCCTTGGTAAACGAGTTTGACTGGAAATTCCCGGCCAACGTAAGCCTGCTGTTTCCTTCGAACAGGAAGTCATAGGCAGCGCCAATACTGAGGGTGGAAGGAAGTTCAAACTCCTCGGATCGTTGTTCCACGGTAAACTGGGTTTCCTGTCCGGGGATGAATCCACGGAAAGAGAGACCATCACCGCTGAACTTCATCGTAGGTCCGATATTTTTCAGGGTAATGCCGAACTTGATGTTTTCGGCAGCGCCGGTGACATATTGGATGCCAACATCGATGGCAAGGCCCTGGGCAGAAATATCTGCGATGGATTCAGAGATGATCTTGATGTTGATACCACCGAAAATGCTGTTCGAGAAGGCTTTGGCATAACCCAGGTTGATATTCATCAGGCTGGGGGAGAATGTACCAACACCGCCGTCAGGTTGTGCAACCGTGGTAATATCAATATCTCCAAAGTTCATCGACATAACGGCCATGCTGATGGCGCCGCTTTCACCGGCTTTTTGTGTGAACCCAAAAGTCATGATGTTAACGTCGGATCCTTGCAGCCAGGTCGTATGCGAGAAAATCAGCTCCGTGCGGGGTACAAAAGCAGTACCGGCAATATTCATAAAGACGCCTTCCAGTCCGCGCACACTGGCAACATTGGCATTACCCCAGCCCGAACTGCGGGCCCAGGGATTGATCAATAACTCGGAAGCACCTGCTTGTCCGGAACGGTCTTTGTTGCCCGCAACGCCATGGGTCAGGGGGAACAGCATGAATCCGGCAAGGATAACTGCTGTCAGATATGTTTTCATGTTCTTCATTTTTCCCGGTTTAATGTTTTTCAACATATTGCCAACGATCAGGTTTAGAAGCTGTTAAGGTCAACAGGGCGTAAGGTCCCAAACCATTTAACGACTTTCTCTCCAACACCTGGCACATTGACGTGGATCAGGTAAATTCCTCCTGCGATGGGAATACCAGCCTGGTTTTTCAGGTCCCAGTCCAGGTATGTACTGGCATCGTCCTTGCCAAACTTGCGAATTAATGTACCACTGATGTTGTATATCGTGATGGTACACTTTTCTGGAAGATTGGTGAACTTCACACGGTTGTCGAGCTGATTGGTTTCATAACCGGAGTATCCGTAGTAAGGATTCGGTACGACGTTGATCAGTTTCAATGCTTCTTCAGCAACACTCAGATTACCCTTTGTGGTAGCAATATCATTTGTTGTGAAGGTATACATTGGCCAGTTGTCATTGACCGGATTGGTGGCACCTTCGATCGCATAATTACGCTGATATGGGCGGCTGACACGCAGTCTGACCCTTGCATCAGTAGCCAGAAATTCATGCTCGAAATTGTGCAGCGGAATATTCACCCACATTACATTACCATAGATATACTCCTGCAGACCTTCCACTGAGATCCATTCCCTGGCCCAGGCACCAGCATCGTAAGCAGGTGCATCAAAGGTGGAGCCTCCGGCAGGATAAACACCGGTATTGTGCCCGAGGATGTAGAGGTAGTGCATACCACCGAAGATCATGTCGAACAGACTCGTCACCACCGGTGAAGGATTCCAGAGCATATCGCGGCCATTATGGGCCGACAACCAGGAATTTTCTCCAAAGAACAGGTTCAGACGCTCCCCGGTTTCAATATTGATGGCATATCCCGGGAACCAACCCATACCGGTGGCATTGATATAGTTAGGATGGTTTGGATCAGTGCTTGCCTGGTTAGAGTTCGGGTCAATATTTCCATCCTTGTCCACTGATTTGGAAGCACGAACGGAGAACCGCTTGGCATTGCCCTGCGCCAGGTTCCTGTCCGGACACATTTCAATAACCGGACAACGGGTCCATTTGGACTTATCAGAGGTAAATACAACATCGACGCTATGTAGCCTAGAAAGGCGTGAAAACCCGATGGAATTGTCAAAGGCAGGGCCAAACATATTGACGTTGTTTTCAGCTGCCAGACGATAGGCTGTCCATGTTCCACTGAGCATATTTTCATACTGCTCATCGGGATCGATGAAGTTCCCTTCGGTATCCGTTGCATCATTGTTGACGGCACCGGAGCCGGTCTCCTGCAGCGTTCCGGAACGGATCCAGTTGAATGGACCCGGGTCATCACGGTCAGGAATACCGGTCAGCCAGGGCTTGGTTGGATCATTAAATTCAATGGTTGCATTCAGGAATCCATTGTTGCGTCCTGTCAGGTCCCCAGGATATTTAACCTGCTGGATCTGAATCGAAAGGCCAAGGTCCATGATCAGCTGTTCATTGGGATAATCAATGGCTGTTTCACTTTCCCAGGATTCACCGGTCGTAGTATTGGTCAGTGTCCATGTGGCCAGGTTGATATTATTGGATGGCACATTGAATCTGACGGTAAAATTACCTGGCTTGACGTTGAGAGGATCAACAACCTTCACATTGATGGGGCCCATACCGTTGTCATAAACAGGATTGGTGACGATATAAGGAGGCCCGGACAATGCCATCACCTGGTCGATGCTTTCCTGCAGCATTTCCAGCTCAATACCACCATTACCATTGCCCTCAATACGGGTGATCCTCGGACCATCGCCATACTGGGCATTGATAACAGAACCTCCGCTGGTGGGGGTAGTATTGTGAGGAATAGCCGTTATAGATTGAATACGACCTGTGGCACTCTTGCGACCTGCCAGATAAGGCTTCTTCTGTCCAAGCAATCCATCCGGAACACCCGGTTCCTGTGAATAGGGCCAGAACTCATTATGGGCATAAGCAACAGCAATATAGTAATACTGTTTATGGTTGACCAGCCTGTTGTCACCTGAGGCAAACTGGTCGGTCAGGATACGGAAAGAATGCTGGATACCCTTATTGACACCATTTACCTCCAGTACCGGTACACTGGACTGCAGGTTTTCGTCGAAATAATAGTTCAGGATTCTGGAGACGCCATTTTCAATATCGCATTGTGCAACGAGACGTGATTTATCCGGGTTCTTGATTTCAGAAATATCCACATCTGCATTGGCAAGCTGGTAGATCTGGTATCCCTCGAAGCGGAAATAACGGTCGTAATGGATGGTGTCATTCACAATCTGCTGGATGTACTGCCCGGTAAGGGTATCATAGATGTAGTTGGTAATAGAGTTGATCTTACGTTCCGGAATATTGGGTTCAAGTTCCTTGTATTGCTCCAGATAATTATTGGATGTCTTGCGATTGCTGATGAAGAGGATGATCTCACGATCCAGTTCCCTTGCAACGAGGTCAGGTGCATCCGGCCCATCAACCACCTTGAAGCAGTTGTCGAAAAGGGCCTGGCATTTATCGTCCACCACCCTGAGCAATTCAACAGAGGCAAAAGGACCTCCGGTCGTGGCACGTGCCCATGGAATACCTACGGTGATATAATTGACGGCACCGGGTTCAAGGGTAAAAGGACCGGCAGATTGCATGAATCGCCTGTCGTAGGGTTCATTTCCGGCGGTTTCTTCCGTCCATTTCACCCCGCTGCCACCGGCACCGGTGATGTAGTTCGGCTGAATGCCATGTGTACCCCAGTTGCAGGGGTCGGTGTCTGAAGGGAACATGAAGTCACATTCAGGGCCGTCACCACCGGCATTGGGATGGGCGTTGCCGCCATAACGCATGCGGATACCATCCTTCCAGAAACCGCGCAGATAATTGTAATACTCGGCAGCCCGGTCTGGGTCTGTCATTGCCCAATAACCTCCCAGGTTATTATGATAAACAAAGCGGCGCATACCAAAGCGCTCATTGTCAACGATGGAGTCGCCAAAGTTGATACCGTTGATGCTCACATCACAGAGCTGCTTGCCATCCGGGCCAAATTTCGGGTTGTCGATCCCATCGGCATCCATATAAGGTCCCTGGAAAAAGTCGACACCTACAGCAGGAGGCTGCTGTCCGTAATGGTCGTCTTTACCGGTACCATCAACAGCATTGCCATTGTAGCAATATCCCAACCCACGCAAAACATCACATCCGACATAGTCATCATAGGCATACCCCAGGTCGGTATCGACCCACTGACTGAAATAGGTTTCGGTCAGGCGGAAGGTGGAGCGGTTGATGATTTCATAAGAATAGAATGTCATGTTGTTGATTTCATCGTTGGTGGCAAATCCGAAAGCCTGGGCCCTGATTTCCATACCAATGGCTGCTCCCTGCGTTTCACTGTGAACATTACCTTTGTCATTGAACACCCACCACAACGTCTGGTCGCCCTTGATTACCTGGTCAGAAAGGATACCTCCTTTAACAACCCCAAGAACAGTTTCCATCGTCGGGGCTGGCGGTTTGAACATGTTTTCAGGATTCCTCGGACAGAGTGAATTATCCAGGTCATAATAGGGATAGTCGCCACGGTTTGGGTCATAGTTCCCGTCTCCGTCTTCATCCCAGAAAGGAGCTAGATAATAGCTCTGTTTTTTCTGAGGGTCTCCATGGGCAGGCCAATCCAGGATAGATTTTGGGATGGTATAGTTAGGATTGCTTTCCGGATCGGTCCACCAGGCTAAATACTGGTCTACTTCAGTCCTGGTAATACGGAACAACTTATCATATTTGGTACAGGTTTCCGCATCAACAGCCGCTGTACCGTCAATGGTCAGAGGCCCGGGCCAGTAATCATTACCATTTCCCCTGTAACGTTGCGCTGCGAGTTTGAGCTGTCCATTGACATCCAGACCCCCAATCCACAGGGAGGCGGAGAACATGGCCGTTTTCAGGGTGTTTTTAGGGATGAAATAATGGGCTACGTCCAGAAGGTCCCACCACATATCACCTCCGGTATTGATACGACACCTGACATTATTGATATTCAGGTCGGTGAACGCCGAGGCAGCAGCACAACCGGCTGCTTTGGGTGCTTTGGATTTTTGGTCTCCCGGGTTCTTATAGGCCAGGGTTGTATGCGAAACAAGCAAGGCCAGGGATGTTACCAGCAGTATCCGAGATATATTTTTCATATTCATTGATTTTTCTGTGTTGTAAGATGCGGTTGCTTAGAATCCAAGAATCACACCTAAACGAATTTGCCGTGGCTGGCTATAATTGCCTGGGTTGTTCACCCGGATGGCATACAGATCTCTGAAGGCCTGCTCATTGGTCTGGGCCTGGATCCCTGCCTGGAATTCTGCAGCAGCCAGATATCCATCGTCACTGGCATTACCGGTAGCACGGTATACGGACAAGATATTCTTGGTGTTAAAAACATTCAACACCTCAAGATAGACGTTGATAAACAGGGTTTTCGATTCCTCCTTATCTCCCAGTTTAACTTCCATGTCGCGGTCAAGACGGCCGTCCATCCTGAACTGCCATGGCAGACGCGAACCATTGATGGAGCCCTGCAGCAGTGAACTACCACCACCTAACTGCGTGGCAACCACCTTGCTCGATTTGGAATATGGCGTGCCCGAACCACCGTTGAAGGTGAAGTTGACACCTGTGTTCTTCAGGATCTCAACGGTCTTGACTTTGTCAGTACCCTTGATCTTCTTGGTGTAGACAGGTCCGTTGTATTCCTTTCCTGAAGCGAAACGGTAGTCAACCAGAAGATTAATGGCATGACGGCGGTCAAAGTCGAGTGGCGTTGTCG
The DNA here is from genome assembly GCA_018001695.1 of Lentimicrobiaceae bacterium. Lineage (GTDB taxonomy): Bacteria > Bacteroidota > Bacteroidia > Bacteroidales > JAGNHN01 > JAGNHN01. The sequence continues at coordinate 22,719 of JAGNHN010000019.1, read as the reverse complement.
TTCTCAGGTTGGGCTGATTTGAAGAGACCAGTGCGCGGGCAGATTCTGCATCTGATCCGGTTCCTTCTGCGAACTGTAAGGTATAACTGGCGCGGATACGGGCATTACCGGTCCTTCTAAGGTCGTAGGAAACCGTAAGACCCTTTACCGTTCCAAAGTCGATGTTGTTGTAGGAATAATAGGATTGAGGATAAGCACCACTGAAACGGTATGCCTGAATCTGGTCGCGCATTTCACGGTAGAAAGTGGAGAGGTTGATGGACGACGAATTGGTTAGTTTCTGCATAAAGCCAATTTCATAGTCAATCGTGCGTGAAGGCTTCAGATTGGGATTGTTGATATAGTCATTCCTGGCGTCGATGAAGAGATAATCCGTGGGATCCATCCGTGAAAAACCGGTTGGACGCTGGGTCAGCACATCGTAATGAGCAAAGAAAAGAGCCTCATCAGAAATCGGGAACGAGAAAGAGATACGCGGCATGATGGTGGTCTGGGGCTCATAATCTTTGAACGCAGAGCTGTTCAGTTCACCCTGTCCCGGGTTCACGAGATAAGGAGAAACTCCCTGGCCTGCATCCAGGGCACTTGGATCGCTCAGGGGCTTACCGTCTGCGCTGTACCAATTGCTGCCTTCGCGGTAACCCATGATGGTCGTTGGATTGCTGACATCGTTCACGTAGACAATGTAATCCGGGCCCATGTTACCGGGATGATTACCCAGAGTCGTCACTTCCTTCACAGTTCTGGCTTCATACAGGAGATAAGGATCCTTCAACACCATCTGGTTGGCGTCATAACGGTCAACACGTACCCCAATATTGAAGATCAGATCATTGAAGGCAAACTTATCCTGTATATATCCTGCCAGATAGATTGGCTCAAATGCCCCAATGGTCCTGAGTTTATTGCCAAATTCATCTGTGGCATTGAAGAAATCATCGAAAGCCGGGCGGCCGCTGAGTTTCTTACCGGTATAATCATAGCCATAATAGGATATCAGAGAGTTAACACCACCACGGTAAAGTTCATCTGCACTGAACATGTCAATGCTGAAAACCGTAGGATCATAATTATCCACATCAATCCAGTCCAGGCTGGTGGTGGGCATGCCCAACTTCTTTCTCAGGTTATAATCGAAGAAATACTGTGATGCACCGTCATACAGACGTTTGTACCAAACGGTATCCTGTGCCACCCCAAACGGATCGTAAACCCTTTGCGGGTCTGATTTGTCCAGCTGTTCGATATGTGCATTCGCATATGCCCTGGCGATAGTCCACAAGGAAATGGGCGAATATCCATAGGAGGCATCCTTGCGCTGTTCGTATTGGATCCCGAACTGGATTTCATGGTTTTTAATGTCGGCAGATCCATGGGCGGAAATACCAATCTGGGCATTGTCATTGATGAAATAACCATTATACTGTTGCCCGATATTCTGCCAGAGGCCATATACACTCTCGGGTTGCTGGCCGTTCAGCAGACCTCCTCCAAGCTGTACTTGTGTGGCATTGTTGTAATGGAGGAAAGGATCATCATACAGACTGTAATACAGCGAAGTATACCTGGATACTTCATCATTGATGTCGGAAGGAACGAAGGAAAACAGGGTGTCGGCAAAGCCATTGTGTATATAAATATCGTTCAGACCCAAAACACTGTCAGATCCAATCTCATAGGACCTGATCTTGTGGGTCTTGAATTTCCCTACATACCCATAGTTGAACAGGTTGTCTTTGTGATCCCTGTCCTGAATAACACGGTGGTAATTGGAATAGTCGGCCTGAATAGTATAGTACACATTCTTAATCAGGGATTTACTTTCCTGATTGGTTGGGAAACGCTGCGTAAAGCGCCCAAATACCCTCCAGGTGGTCTCAATGAACTGAGGATTATTTTCCCAGTTGAAGAGAGTCCTGCTGTAGGCATATTCATCATAGTTGAGGTAGTTGAGCGATCCCCCGAATGAAAGGTTGATGGTCGGTGATGTCCTGACGTCGATTTTGGCGCTTACATTGGTTTGGAAAACCTCTGTATTCTGTGTTGCCTTAAGCAGTTCCAACTGATTTTTCCTGACAAACTCAGCGTTGATAAGAGATCCGGTTCCTGTTCCGGAAGGGCGTAAAGGGGTCTCGGTGAGTTGCTGCTTCAGTTCATCGTTTACTTTGTAAACCCCTGTAGCCGTCGGTCTTCCGTCCCTACGGTAGAGAATATCACCGGCAATGAAATAGCCCAGCAAGGAAACGGGATTGTTTGGGTCACGACTCTTGAGCAGGGGTCCCTGAATATTGAATCCCAATCGGTTATAACCAAATGCATCCAGGTATTCAGAAGTTTGAAGCTCAAGCCCTCCGCCAAAATTGCGGGAAGGTCCCTTGGTTGTGACATTGATAATACCGCCAACGGCATCTCCATACTGTGCCGGCAGTCCACCGGTAATGACGGTAACTTCCTCGATGGCAGCCTGTGGCAGGGCGGAAGATCCACGTACTTTGATACCATCGATGTACATCACGGTACCTTCGGTACGCTGACCACGCACACTGCCTCGCTCACCGTCAGCTGAAAAGACACCACCAACGGTTGTCGCAACAGCATTGGCGGATCGATTCGGCATCTTGGCGATTTCTTCCGAGGTCACGGTACCCCCCGTAGACGTCTTGTCCTTGGAGATCAGCGGCACCTTATAGTCCACAACTTCAAAAGTCTCCAGGGTTGTCACCGTGGGCTCCATCGCGATGTCGTAGAACGTGATTTTGTCGGAGTTGATGACCACTCCCCTGATCAACAGGGGTTTATATCCCACATAGGTGGCTTTAAGGTCATACCTGCCTGGCGGAATCGGTTTAATGGTATACTTCCCATCAAAGTCAGAAGTGGATCCGCCAACCTGGCGTCCACCTGATTCCAGGATGATATTGGCAAAAGGAATGGGTTCCTTGGTGGCATTGTCCAGGATCTTCCCCTGTAATGTACCCGATTGGGCCCAAAGCAATCCATTCGCCGCTACAGCCAACAACGCTGTCAACAGTAATTTTCGCAACATACCGAGTTATTTTATGTTAGAATTCCTCTCTTATTTGTGTCTGATTTTGTGTTCTTTATGATTAAAAACCAAGTTCTCAAAGCCTGCAAAAAAGTGGGTAAAGGTAACAACAATTCACTGAATCCTCCAAATCAATCAGGTTTGCCAAAGGGGCCGGTAAGCGCTTCGCTCATCATATGGCCGGTTCAATATTTCGGATAATATGATGGCGGTTCGAATATCAGCCTTCCACCTGGGCGTCTCTTTCTTTTCCTCCAAAGATGACACTGCCTGAATACGTTGGTTGTTATCCATATCTTCCAGACTGACCTGCATCTGAGATGGCATCATGCCACTTTCTTCATAGAGGTCGTCCAGCGTCTTATATGTCTGTTGATATTGGAATTCCTGCTGTGGCTGCTGTGAAGGTGTATACTCCATGGGCTTGTATACTTCCCTTGCCGGTGCCGGTGCCTCAGCCTGATATTCCGGAATGCTTTCCTCTTCCTGTCCCAGGATCTCTTCCAGAATGCTGCGGAAGTCCCGTTTTTCTTCCGGGGTTTCTTCAACAGGCCGGCGCGTGGCAGGTCGGTTTTTTTTGACCTTCTGACTGTTCTTGTAGAAGGAATAAACCACCCAGGCAATAATGGCAAGTATGTATAGAAAATCTTCCATGTGTTCTCCCGAAATAAGCCCTCAAATTTATTAACATAAAATTAACCACAGGAAAAATTCCTGAGGGAAGTAATCAGTTTTCGGCATGAAGCAAAAAGTTACCGGAAGGGAGAACCTTTGATTAATCAAAGGTCCAATTATCTGATCCAATATGACTTAAGGCTTCAATAACGGATTCCCGTTTACGTCTCGACACAGGAACCCGGCTTCCATCTTCCATGATCAAAACACCGCCTTCATCTCTTGAATAACTGCGGATATACCTGAGATTGACCAGGTGGGACTTATGTGGCCGGATAAAATGGTATTCCTTCAAGAGTTCTTCATTTTCTTTCAACGTCTTGGAAATCAACAATGATTTTCCGTCTCTGAACCGGAAAAGGGTATAGTAGTTGTCAGACTCACAGCGGATGATTTCATCGATGTACACAATGTAAAGTTTCTCCGCGGTAGAGAGTACAATCTTATTTTCTGATTCAGGTTGCCGCATCATTTCCAGCAGATGATCCAACCTGTGACCCGCCTTCCGGTGAAATCCCTGTTTTTTCAGCTTCTGTACCGCGATGACCAGCTCCTCGGGATTGATGGGCTTGAGGAGGTAATCCAATGCACTGTATCGAATGGCCTTGATGGCAAACTCATCATAGGCCGTTGTGAAGATGATGTCAAAAGGAACATCCTTGAGTTCTTCCAGTAAGCGGAAACCGCTGCCATCCGGCATCTGAATATCCAGAAACACCACATCCGGTTTCTTGTCCCGGATCAGCTGCACACCCTTCCAGACCCCATCGGCCTCTCCCACGATTTCAACCTCTCCGCAATAGCGGTGCAGCAATCCCCGCAAGGTGTCGCGGGATGTCTTTTCATCCTCAACAATGATGGCACGAATCATAGACGACCGGGATAAGTTGTTCCAGCTCTCTTCTTATGCAAACAAAGATAATATTTCTGATACAGTACCGACATTTTCAATACGGATTATTCGCCTCGTCTCCATTGCCCATTAATAATCATCCATTCCACCCTGTTTTTATGTAAGTTTGTTCACTGTCCATATGATCAGAAAGGAAAGCATAGATGCCATCATGGATGCGGCACGCATCGAAGAGGTGATCGGGGATTTCGTGTCCCTGAAACGCCGTGGAACCAATATGTTGGGCTTATGTCCTTTTCATAATGAGCGTACACCGTCCTTCAGTGTTTCTCCCTCAAAGGGGATCTTCAAATGCTTCGGTTGCGGAAAAAGTGGCAACGCCATCGGATTTCTGATGGATCATGAGCACCTGAGTTATCCTGATGCCCTGCGCTACCTGGCACGCAAGTACAACATCCAGCTCATTGAGGAGGTAGGGGATGAGGAGGAAGACCGTGAATTACGCAACAAGCGGGAAAGCCTCATGCAGGTGCATGTTTTTGCCATGCGCTATTTCCAGGATGCCTTGCGCAACACGGAGAAAGGAAAGGCCATCGGCCTCAGCTACCTGCATGAACGGGATTTCAGAGATGATATACTGGAGAAATTTCAGGTCGGTTATAGTCCTGATGAATGGGATGCATTGACTGCCCGTGCCCTGAATGAGGGTTTTTCTTCAGAATACCTGCTGGAGAGTGGACTGTCTATCCGCAAAGATCAACGGATGTACGACCGTTTCAGGGGGAGGGTCATCTTTCCTATCCTGAACCTGACAGGCAACCCGATTGCTTTTGCCGGCCGTATCCTCACACAGGCCAAGGACAGCCCCAAATATGTCAATTCTCCTGAAACTGAGATATATCAGAAAAGTAAGGTTCTTTATGGCCTGTTCCAGGCCCGAAGCGCAATCATGACCATGGATGAATGTCTGCTGGTGGAAGGCTATACCGATGTCATGTCGCTCCACCAGGCCGGGCTGACCAATGTCGTGGCCTCTTCCGGTACATCCCTGACCGCAGATCAGATCCGGCTGATCAGTCGCTTTACGCAGAATATCACCATTTTGTATGATGGGGATGAAGCAGGACTGAAGGCTTCTTTCAGGGGAATTGATATGATACTGGAACATGGGCTGAATGTCAGGGTTGTCCTGTTTCCGGAGGGAGAAGATCCGGACTCTTATGTCCGTAAGAACAGGGTGAATGTGGTGCGCGACTTCATACGTGCCAGGGCTGAGAACTTTCTGTTGTTCAAAGCCGGTATTCTGATGAAAGAAGCGGGCAACGACCCCCTCCGACGGGCCGAGGCCATCAGGGATATCGTTACGTCAATCTCCCTGATACCAGATGCCATCAAACGGCAGGTGTTTATACGCGAATGCAGCCAGATGATAGACCTCCCCGAGCAACACCTCATCTTTGAGATGAATAAAATGCTCAGGAAAAGGCTCAGCCGCGATGTCGCAACTACCATTCCGGAAGAAATGCCCTCCCTACCTCCTGAGCCTGGAATTACCCAGAAGGCAAAGGTCGTTGATTTCACCGTCAGGGAAAAAGACATCATCCGTATCCTGTTGAACCATGGCGCGAGGGATTTTATCCTTGAGCTACCGGTGGACGATGAAAAAACCGAACGCATCGCAGTGAACACAGCCACCTATATCGTACATCAAATTCTCAACGAAGAGCTGGGATTTGAAGACGAAGGCTGCAGGATGATCCTGGATGAATACATCGCAGCGCTCTCCAGAGAAACCATTCCCGGACTGGATCATTTCCTCCAGCATAGGGATATGCGCATCGCCAGACTCGCGATCGATCTGATTTCCAGTCCCTATTTCCTGAGTCAGAACTGGCATCGTTACCGTATCGTTGTTCCGACAGAGGAAGAAAACCTGAGGGATCTCGTATTGATAGCCGTCAATGCCCTCAAATTGCAGCATATTGAAAAGAAGCTGCTGGCACTGCAGTCAGCCCTGCGGGATCATGAAGACGTTGAAGATGCCTTACTGCTACTTCATGATCTGAACGAGCTCTCCAGAAAAAAAGTGGCCATTTCTGAAATCCTTGGCCGTGTCGTCAGCCGTTAAACCTCCTATTCCCTGCCTCCAACAATATAAATACCTTTCCAATGTGGGCTCTGCCACGCATTGACCAGGTTGCTAAACCCTTCCCTGTCCTTGAGTATCATGGCTGAGATTTCCAGGGTTCGTCTGATAATCAGTTTATTCTTATCCTGACGGATGGTAGACCTGTAGGAACCGGCGGCGTTTCCAATCTCCTCATCCGGGATTTTCCCTGCCAGCCGGTAACCGTTCGGAAGGGTGATGGTCCATTCATATGAGAGACTCACAGGGTGGGCCAGGACAGTTGGTATATGCGGATAGTCGACCAATGGACGGCTGAGTATCCCGGGTTCATTGCCAGGTACCGGAAGAAGAAGATGGGTGTAGCCGCCCAGTGTTTTAGGGGCTTCTTCTGATTTGACCGCAAAGGAAAAAGAGCAGGGCATGGCTTGTTTTCCTTTCTTGTCTTCTCTTTCAAGAAGATAACCGTTGATCCTGCCTGTTGCTTTCCAGGCTTCATCCCCTTTGGCCAGCAGGAATTCCGGGCAGGCAGCGCCTGATGTCGTGAGATCCACATTGCCAATGAGCCCATTCTTTACAGTGTATTCCAGCAGCGCCTGCATTTGAATTACTGAAGGAATTTCCGGAGCCGGTTGCTCGATCAATGCTTCTTTGGGATCCAGGGGGATGAGGTATTTGTTGACCGAAGCCTGATCCATGCTACCGGAATGCAGATGCAGCGGATCAAGCCATGCAGACTTTGAAGGGGTTTCCAGTCTGACAAGGAATTCACTCCAGACTTCGGGCATGGCAATGCCCCTGTCAAAGAGGATGCGTTCTGCACGGATATGCACACTGGCTTTTAAACCTGCCGCACGGCAAAAAGCAGTCAATAGTACCGCTTTTTCGGCTGCATTTCCTCCACCGCTGTTCCATACCTCTGCTGCTGTCCTCACCTTGAGTCCGGATTCCCGTAAGCTTACAGGCCAGGTAGCCACTGATTTATGAACCAGTTCCTGCAAGGCCAACCCCAGGGACAGGGGGTTTTCATGCTTTTTTCTGAGGCTGTCCGCCAAAAGGATCATATCCGGATCAGCCTCGAATTTAAACGCGTCCTGCCGGGTAAGGGTGGTCCTGAGTTGATCCATCCCGGTGGAGGTGCTGAACAGGATAGCCGGAGCGCGGTAAAAAGGAGAAGCGCTGTGTGGGGGTGTTACCAGTGGCTCCAGATCCCTGAATTCATAACGGTATTCTGTCATCCCGTTCCGGGTGGTTACACCAGGTTCAATATCTGCATTGATCAGTTTATGATGAATGATGATATCCGATGGCGCTCTCAGGATGAAGCTCATCTCTTTGACGGGAACATCCTCAGCCAGCACCTGGGCACCTGACATGACCGGCCACTGTGCCGGAAAACGCCTGAGGGTATAATCCAGGTAAATCGTAGCGCCCTTTTCCAGTCCGGTATGCGTGATAACCATTTCCCTTAGGTTGTTAGAAGGGGGAGAAGATTCAGCATGCCGGGGCAATACTTCATTTAATGCGTTGTCAGGCAACGGAATACGCTTTCCGTCTGCCATGATGGTAAATGCTTCATTGACCGATAAACGCTCAAAATCTGTATTGTAGATGACAAATGTTTCACCGAACCTCCGGTGGAAGGCATAATAGGATTCGATGCGTAGCTGACGGAAATGGTGATAGTCGATGCTGCCATCGGGCTGCAAGGTGTACTCATGAACAAGTTTCTGATAAACAGCATCTTGTTGTTCCTGCCCACGGAGTTGGAAAGGGGTGAAGGCTGTTAAAGCAAACAGACCTATAATAATATGTGTGGTATAAGATCTCATGGGTTTCATCTTACTCATCGTGCCAGAATAATGGGTTCATTTTGATATCTTTTCTGCCATTCAACGGCTTCCCTGAATGAAGGCCAATCCTGTGGTTCATATAAGCGTTTGTAAAAAAGGAGACGCTGGAACATCCGGACCTCTCCTGGATAGGCGGTATATAATCCTTCAGCGTAAGCACCCGAACCTGAGACATTGGCAGGAGGAGGGAGGTGTCGGACCTCCTTATAAGCAGGTACTTTGATGACTTCAAACAGCTCGACCAGCCGGCTACAACGATCGCGGAACGGATACTTCCGCTCTTTAAGTTTAATATTGAAGCCAAGATGGGGCATAGCCCGCTCGAAAAGGCCCGCCGCTGTGAAGGGAATGAAGATGATCTCCTTGTCGCTCACGGTGGCGTATTGAGGAATAATATATTGAATCCGGATCATGATCGGATCTGAATAATCGTAGGGATCCGGCATCTCCATTCCTGTGATGACCGCGCGGGGATGGACATCCCGCAGTACTTGTTCCAACTGGGGTTTCCAGGTCTGGTAGGCGTTGGAGGTGAACATCCTGCGGATATTTGCATCGGATTGTCCTTCTCCGCTGATGGTGAATCCACCATGCAGTGTGCCGTCTTCTTTTATCTCGCTGAAACCATCCATCCTGACATAGTGAAGGTCGGGTGGTGAAACAGGAGTGGTCATAAGATCTGCCCCTTCCGGCAAACCCTTCAGGTATTGCTGCTGCTGCTCTGCAGATGACCAAAGCTCACGCACGAAAGGAACCCATGTAGGATCCAGCAGCATATAACTACCATCCTTCATCTTCACAACGGTAACACTGTGATTGAACTGATCCGCAGGGATATCTTCGATGCGTGATCCCGCCATGGTCATGGCTGCATAGCTTTCAAAACCGGCTGCCCTGAGCATGGCGACAAGCATACCTGCTTTGTCCTTGCAAACGCCAGCCCTGTCTGTAAATGTCATCGTGGCTTTATGCAGGGTATATCCCTCTCCCTCTCCCATCGATATACCCGAGTATCTGATTTCATCCGCCACCCAGTGTGTAAGCCTGGAAATGCTGTCTATTTCATTCAGGGCTCCGTCCAATATCTCATTTGTTTTCCTGAGTATGGCATCGTCCCATTCAAAGCTGCCAAAGTCTTCATTGACACCATAGAACCACATTGATTTGGCCTCCCAGTCAGGACTGGTTGTCAGCAGGAGCTTGGGTGCAACATCAGATAGATCTACCATCTGCGCTTCCCTTTTCAGCGGTGTTATGTCGCTCATACTGAATGCGTACCAGTTCATCTCACCTTTGATGGCCGTCTGCGTCTGTGCCTGACCATGGAAGAAAGAAAATTGCAGCGTCTTGGTCCTGGGCAGGTAAACTTCATAATATTTCAGATCGATATCAATGTCACTGTAAAAGGGGACGATATCATAGAAATGTCCACGCATGGGAGGGATGTATCGCTCATCGTCATCACCTTCGAGCAGGGCGTAGGTAAATCCTTTACGAAACCATCTGACTTCCAGTTCATCACCCGGCATCAGCCTGCCCACAGGAAGCATTTTTTTGCGGCTACCCCAATATATAGCCCGTGCCGGAGCCGGATAATCCAGCACCTTATCAAGGGAAATGATCTCGGTGTCACCCCCTATTCGGTGAATTCTTGCATCCCTGAACTCGACCCAGGCCGAGAGGGGGTCGTAATCCAGGAAGAGGGAAGAAAGCTCCTTGCCCCCTTCCATGCTGGTTACCTTGAACCGTTGATGAACATGAACCTTGCTCAGTCCGGATTCCTCCACGAAAACAGTGGTGCTGTCATAGATCAACTTATGTCCTTTTGCACGAACGGTCCCACCGACCAGCAAAAGGCCGAAAATCACGAGCATCGCTGCGGGCGGTAAGCCCCAATGGCTTTGCCGGCGATGAGCCTTAATTACATTTAAAGAAGACATCAGCTTCATCCTGAATTATTTGTTATTTTTAACCAAAATTAATAAGCTATCACATGAAAAAGAACGTTGGCGGTATTGATATCATTATTCGTGTCCTGGTTGCCGTTGTGATCGGTGTACTTGCCTTTACACATGTGATCACAGGGACATTGGCGATTATTCTGGGCATCGTGGCCATTGCATTGCTGTTGACCAGTCTGTTCGGGTTCTGTGGCTTGTATACCCTGCTCGGAATCAATACCTGCCGGGTTAAACAAGGAAAGACCAGTCAGTAACGCTTCTTTCTGAAGAAGTCAGTAAGCAATGCCCCGCATTCTGCACCCATTACACCCTGGCTAATGCTGGTGGAAGGGTGGAGTATGTTGCTATGATAGCAGGTATAACCGCGCTTTTCATCGCTGGCACCGTAAACTAGTCTCCCCAATTGAGCCCACTGCATAGCGCCAGCGCACATGACACAGGGTTCCAGGGTGACATAAAGCGTACAGCTATCCAGATATTTGGCCCCAAGATATTCTGATGCAGCAGTCAGACAAAGCATTTCAGCATGCGCTGTCACATCGGTGAGCCGTTCTGTCTGGTTGTGTCCCCTGGCAATGATACGCCCATCAAGCACGATCACCGCCCCAACAGGCACCTCGTCTGCCTCCATGGCAAACTTTGCCTCTTTCAGGGCTTCCGTCATAAAAAAACGGTCATCCAGTATCGAATACATCCTATTAACTTGGATTACGAAGGTAGCATTTCTGCATCGTTCTGAAATGCTTTAACCATGACGGGCTTGAAAATCGATCTATTCGACTAAAAAAAACGGGCAGGCATTGTTGAAGCATGTATTTTTGGTTCAACCAAAGCCAAACGTGATGAGAAATAGCGTTCTTTTAATTCTATCCGGTCTTTTAATGATTTCCCTGACTTGCATCTCGCAGGAAAGACCGGACTGGGTGGGTGGTTTTCCCGATGGATGTACGAGCATTACCTGCGGTAAGAAAGCGACCGTGGATGGATCGGTGATTACCTCTCATACAGATGATAGCCACCGAACCCGGTCAGAAATGGATATACGCCCGGCTGCCAAACATGCCCCGGGTTCAGTGACCACCATGTATCGCCGGGATCCATTTGATAGCCTGGCCATGCCCACCTATAAGAATGTTCCCATCGGAACAATTCCGCAGGTGGCATATACACATGGATTTATCAATTCAGCCTATCCCTGCATGAATGAGAAACAACTTGCCATGGGGGAATCAACCTTCGGTGGCAGAGATAATCTTAAGTCAGATCTGGGTCTTATCGACTGCCAGCGACTTTGTCAGCTTATGCTGGAACGCACAGCAACAGCCAGGGATGCGATCCGTCTGGCCGGGGAGCTGCTGGCAGCCTATGGGTGGAATGACTACGGAGAATGCCTCACCATTGCTGATAAAAAGGAAGTATGGCATTTTGAAGTTGTGGGGCCGGGTAAAGGCAATATGGGAGCCATCTGGGTGGCACAGCGTGTACCGGATGACCATATCTCTGTCAATGCCAATGCAAGCACCATTAAAGAAATCAATCTTGATGACCCGGAGCATTTTATGGCATCTGAGAACATTTTCCAGGTGGCCATTGATTCCGGTTGGTGGAGCCCGGCGGAAGGACCATTCCGGTTCTGCTATGCCTACGCTCCTGAGAGCAGGACGTCCCTGGCTGCCCGCAGGCGTGAATGGCGGGTGTTTGATTTGCTCGCGCCCTCCCTGAAACTGGACCCCAATGCAGAGAACTATCCCTTCTCCGTTAAACCTGACAAGCCGGTCACCTTGCCGGATCTGGTCATGGTCTTTCAGGATTATTTTGAAGGCACGGAGTTTGACATGACCAAGACGCTGACCGTTGCAGATAAAGATGGGAAAATGGTCATTTCTCCTTTGGCCAACCCACATATGCCTTATGATGCCAATAAACTTCATCGCATCAACGGTGGATGGGGCTGGCGGGGGGAGCGCACGATTGCCCGATGGTATACCATGTATGCCACCATTATCCAGTGCCGTGACTGGTTGCCGGATGACATCGGCGGTGTGACCTGGTTGGCCCTGGACAATGTCGCAACGTCCATCTATATCCCTGTCTATGCCGGTGTTACGGATCTTCCTGTTTCTTATAAAACGCCTGGAAGGCCGAAGGGTTATACCCGGGAATCTGCCTGGTGGGCTTTCAACCGCATGGGCACCCTGGCCGCACAGCGCTGGGGCGATATGCGTCATGATGTGGATGCGGTATGGAAACCATGGCAAAAAGAACTCTTTGACAACCAGGCATCCTTTGAGAAACAGGCGCTCGAAATCCACCAGAAAGGAAAACCCCGGGAATTGAGGACTTTTCTCACCAACTACAGCATGGGCTGGGGAACAAAGGTCGTTGAGCGTGCCTGGCTGTTGGGTGATGAGCTGTGGACCAAATACGATGAGTTGTTCTGACGCCTATCCGGTGTAAAACATTTTCCTTCCTATATGGTTAATTAGGTCACGACATCATCATATGGGAAAGACTATGTCATTTCTGATATTTTTCAGCATCGTTCTCCTGGTTTACGGACTGGCCAACTATTACATATGGTTGCGTTTCTCTCAGGCCTTTCAGGAACAGCCCCAGATTCGCCTGTTCCTGCGGATCACCCTCCTGCTGCTGGTGGTGGCATATCCTTTGACCCGCTTCATCTCATCTCCCAACCCCAATTCACTGATAGAAATATATCATGGTATTGGCGCTTTGTGGCTGGGGGCCATGTTGTATCTCGTCCTTTCATTTGCAGTTATTGATTTTTTCAGGCTTTTATTGAAACTAGGATCCCTGGCAGGTATATTTAAGCCAGTGGTTTTTACTTTCTATAAGCCTGCACTGGTGGCATTCATCGGCCTGTCCACAATACTGGTGATGCTTCTTGGATATGTTAATGCAAGAGATTTCCAGGTACGTCATCTCAACCTGCCACTTCCTGCCGGTAATCAGTCTGAAGGCTTTAGGATGGTGATGGTATCCGATATCCATATGGGGCGTTTGATTGGGAAGAAGAGGGTTAATGCATTGGTTGATAAGATCAATCAACAGGAACCAGACATCGTAGTGCTGGTTGGAGATATGGTCGATGATGAGATGGGCCCTGTTGTATCAGAAAACATCGGGGAAGCCTTGGCAAATATCAGGACGCTGGGTGGTGTTTACGCCGTGATGGGTAACCATGAGTACATCGGTGCTACCGAAGAGGCTGTGGCGTATATGGAAGGAAAAGGGATCAGCTTTCTGAGGGATACGGCGGTCCTCCTCCCGCAGGGAGTATGGCTGGTTGGTCGCGAAGACCGGGATATGCCCCGTTTCACCGGGAATATCCGCCTTCCTCTTCACGAAGTGATGAAGAAGGTTCAATCTGATCATCCCGTTATCCTGTTGGACCATCAGCCTTATGAACTGGAAGAGAAAGCCGAAAATGGCGTCTTTCTGACCCTCAGCGGGCATACTCATCATGGACAGCTCTGGCCGTTGAACTATATTACCAAAGCCATTTATGGTCTGAGCTGGGGTTACAGGAAATATGGAAAGATGCATGCCTATGTCTCGAGCGGTTTCGGCGGTTGGGGACCGCCGGCCAGGATCGGAAACCGGCCGGAGATAGTTGTGATCGATCTTGCTCGCCCCAAAATGGCAGAATAACAGAGGCTTTCCGGTTTATTCCAACCCCAGTTCCTTCAGAATCGCGTCATCCATGATGCGCCCAACCGGGTAACGGTCCTTTTTAGGATCCCAATAGGGAGTGTGGCTGTAAAACCAGTTTAATTGCGCCCATTGGTTCTGCGCAAAAGCAGGGTCAGCTTTCTTCAAAGCATCAAATTCTGCTTTCAGGGCAGGATCCGCAACAATCATCTCACGTGCCATTTTTTCCATCACATAGGTTTCAGCATATTCTTTCTGCTCAAAAACCGGGTTGAAAAACCCCCAGTTCAGAAATGATCCATCAGCTTGAGGTTCAAGGGCATAGGCGATCAGACGGGCAGCAGCCTGCTGCATGGGAACGATCATGCTTCCGGCAGGATAACGTTCTGTGCCCTGTTCTTCCCGGATACGTGTATTCAAACGAAACCGGCCTTCATAAGGCGTTCCGGACCACTGATAGTCGTGACACACATAAGTGGATACCGCTATCTCGACTTCATTGCTCAAACGCCACATCCTGATCCCATGCAAACGCAGGCGTTCAATCACTTCTTCCCATTCGGGTGGTATGATGTATGCAGCTGGAAGCCTTACTTCATTCAGCGCCAGGTGCTTGTCAAAGAGCCAAAGCTTCAGTGTTTCGGGCTCACCATCGTACCTGAACCATGTTCCTCCTGTCAGGTCGCTGCGCGTGGCACTAAAACCTACCCCCAGGAATGGGATTTGTGTGCTGTCGGAATAATTCACACCCCACTTCACAGGGAAGGGCCCATCATGAAGGTAAAGCCTGCCTGCATTTTCATCTGCCTGTGCGACAAGGGCTTTTAACGTTTTATGATGTGTGCCTGCAAAATCAAGGGTATGCTGTATCAATGCATAGGTCGATTCAACCCTGGGCTTGTAAGGCTTGAGCATATGCGTCTCGACCAGGATGCCTGGGCGGTTTCTAAGGGCTGTATAACCCTGTGAGATCATAGGCGGCGCAATGCCACGGACCAGTCCACTGGTGGGATCAAACCATCTTCTGAATGTGACATAGGGAAAAACCGGGAAGCCATCACGGAACATATTTTGCTTCATGAAGGGGATATACTGGTCGCGTTGCCATGCGGTCAGGTTTTCATCCATATTCCCGTATATTTCCAGAGAATATGTTAAAATATATTGATAATCAGCGCCATCAGAGGTATGGCAATCGATGAACAAATCCGGCAGCCAGTGATTGAAGAAGGTCAGCCAGGCCTTCATTTCAGGGGCATCTGCTTTCAGAAAATCCCGGTTGAGGTTTAGGTTCCCGGCATTGGTTCTCCATCCGGCTTCCTCCGGGCCGTTCTGATTGATGCGGTGATAAGGTCCAAAGCGCTCATGCCCGTCAACATTAAATATGGGCAAAAACAAGAGGGTGACATGATCAAGCAGTTGCGTGTGTTGTTGCATGATCACCATATCACGGATCAGCATAAACCCCGCATCCTTGCCTTCTGATTCTCCGGGGTGGATGCATGCTTGCACCAGCACAACGGCCTTCCCGGCGGCATGGGCCTGCTCCGGGCTCCGTAATCCATCCTTATCAACCACAATTAGTGGAATATCCCGGCCTTGCGGACTTTGTCCTATGCTCGTGAACCAAACCCAGTCGGAGGTAGCCTCAAGTCGCTTCGCCAGTGAGATAGTCTCATCATAGCGTCCTGTTTTCGTGAATCCTGACTTCTCATATTCTGTTTCCCACATCCCAAGCTGGGCATGTGCCAGGCCGGTATGGCAAATCAGCCATAAGCCTATCCATATCGACTTGTTAATCATAGAAATATGTAAACAGGTGCTAACTACTGGAACCTCACCGGATCAGGGTAACATGCCCGTGGGTGGCGCCCTCCCTTTCCAGCAACACATTCCCGGCTGCTTCAAAGATCAGGACATAATTATAGGATCCCTGGGGACATGGTTTTCCATTAAATGTTCCATCCCATCCCTCACTCACATCCTCACTGAAGAAGACTAACTCTCCCCAACGATTGTAGATGTACAGTGAATACTTCAGAATGTCCTCGTCTCCGCTGGTAAAGACCTTAAATTTATCATTGATCCCGTCTTCGTTGGGAGTGAAGGCATTTGGAACCCAGAAGTCGGTACAGGTCAGGATCACAATAGTATCCATATCAGCACAACCAGGGATCCCGGCCCAGGCATGATACACGCCCGGCAGGGTGACCGTATAATATCGGGTTTGGGATCCGTCCTGCCATATGTATTCCATATATGGGTCGATGGGGCCTGCATCGAGGGTGATGGAAGTGACCTGGCAGAGATAAACCGTATCCCGTTCAAAGTCAACATCGGGCACCTGGTGTACGAGCAGGTTGACAGAGTCGCGCCCGAGACAGCCCACATGGTCTTCGACGATCACCCAGTATAAGCCTGTTTTGAATACAGATATCGCGGGGCTTGTACTACCATCCTGCCAAGTGTATTTTGCATAGCCGGGTCCTGGCGTAAAGGCGATCACTTCATTGGAGCATATGGCCGTGTCATTGCCCAGACTCACCTCCGGCATGGGCTGTATGGCAAGGAAGATGGTATCGTATTGCTTACAGGTGCTGATGGTGTCTGTAATTTCGAGCCAGTACATACCTGCAGTACTGGTTGTGAAGAACTGAGAGGTGCTTCCGGTGAACCACCTGTATTTGTATTGGCCGCTGTCGGCCATGAATGTGATGCTGGCACCATCGCAGATGGCGGTGTCATTGCCCAGGTCGACATTCGGGCTGGTGTCAAAGCGGATATACACACTATCCTTCAGTGTACAATTCCCAAGGGTGGCTTCGACCCACACCAGGCCCGAATCTTTGGCCATGATCCGGTGTGAGGTGGCCCCAGTGCTCCACAGGAAACTCGATTTTTCTGCTCCGGCGTCCAGTTCAAAGGAATCCCGCGGGCAGATGAGCTTATCCCCGCCGAGGTTGAGGTTGCTGTAGTTGGAGAAGTATCCATAACGGCAACCCGTTCCGTTGTTACCATTAATAACCCCAATGTGGAAGTAACTGGTTGAGTTCGTGATAACAGAGGCTACGTTTGTGGAGGCCCAGGTGCTCCAATTCACAGTAGCCGCTACCCAGGCGCCTCCGGTACCCGGCACCGGGAAGAAACTGGCAGGATTGATAAGGGCGGGGTTGCCGTTAAGGGTGAAATCATCCTGGCTTCCGGCATTCACGATGAGGATGGCTCCGAAATACTCATTGGTGGTGCGGGTGAAACTCACCGCTGTCGAGCCGGTACAGTTGATCGGGGGAAGCAGTGCGGCGCCCATCTCACAGCCAATCCCGGATACATGCAGGATATAGACATTGTTAGTGGTGGTAATATACAGGGCACTTTCTGTTAGTTGGTGGACATATACCTGCCCCTGGTTCAAGGTTGTGACAGGAGTTGTGGAACCACCCAAAAAGACCTGGGTATTATTGACGATTCCAGTAATATACAAGCGGTCAACAATGGTACTGTCGATGAAACCCCTGACGGCAATATACTCTGTTCCCAGAACGTCGATGGGTACGATCTGGTCACCCATGAGGTCTGCGCAATTGAACCCAGGTACCTGGACCTGGTCATCCTTGATGGTGATGGCAATGGGTTTATTGGAGCTTACCAGGGAGCCTGCCAGGCTGGCTGCGGCTGTTTGCCCCGTTGCCGATGCAGAATAGGTTTCACCTCTTTGTAAGGTCAGCGTAAATGGAACATTGGCCGGGTGCCCGACAATGGCGGCTTTGGGCGTGATGGTGACGACAGTGTAGGGCTCAGTGGCAACGATCTCGAATGATTTTCTTGCCATTGGCGTTACCGAGGTATTGTTTCCCCAGGAAGTCTGGCTGGGAACGACAAAGCTATTGCCAAGGGCATTTGACCCTTTTAACGTAAAAATCTCCGGATTGCAGTTACAAATGGTGGAAGCTACTTCATAATAGGCCGTTACCGGTTTGGTAGCCTGGATGTAAAGCCCTTTGTTTTGAATGGTGTTATCTGGCTGGTTTTCAATGTCGTTGATGAACAGTGTAAGGTTGACGTTCACGGTATTGAAAGCAGCAACCCAGATGGCGATGGGTGTAAAAGCAGGATTGGCAGGTTGGGTAATGGTCACATTGGAAGCTGACCCGAAGGCCGACAACCTGAGAAAAACAGGGCGGTCATTGCTATCAGTGGAGATGCTCACTTCAGGGGCCGCAAACCAGAATACCGTGTCTGTTTGCGCTACGGCCTTCAATGGAAGGATCAGCAACCAGCACAACCCAATGGAGCCAGCCAGCCAGGCCCAGATCCTATGTTTTTGGTTAACCATAGATTTTATCCTCACAGGGCATTAACCCCATTATATTATTAAGAATCAACAATATTAGCATATATAACTGAACCTGCCAAATTTCCGCCCCATTTGGATATTAGACACATAAAACCCCAGTCTGGGTGGCCTGAACGCATTAATATCCAAAGATCTCTTCAAGACTGAGTTCCCTGACCTGACCGAACCCCTTCAGCCATTCCTGATCCATATCCGCTTTCTTGCCCATGATCAGTAAAGTGAAATGTTTATTACTGATATGTTCATTGAAAAACTCTGAAAAGGACTCAAGGGTTATATGCTTCATCATCTCGTAGACATCTTTGCGGATATCCCTGTCAATTCCTTGATCCAGGTAGCGTTGGTATGTCCAGAATACATCGGATTTGATGATGCGCTCAGTTTCGATCTTCTTCTGTATGCCTTCCTTGGCCAGTTCAAACTGTCGCTCAGCCCTGGGCATGTCATTCAGCAACCCCATCATGGCACCGATGGCCGTTGCCATCTTGTCTGGCTGCGTTCCAACGAAAGCGTAGAGGTAGTTTGCTTCATCCGCGCGGGAAGGAATGGCGAAGGAAGAAAAGGCCGAATATGCCAGCCCTTTGCTCTCCCTGATCTCCTGGAAGACAATGGAGGAGAGGCCACTGCCAAAGTACTCCCCGAACAGCGTGGCTGGTGGGATCAGATGCTCCTCAAACTGGCTTCCCTTGGAAAGGAGAATGATATTGGCCTGTACCATGTCATAATCTACCAGCAAAACCTGATTCTGATCCGTGGGCTGCTGGTGGAAATCCATGCGTGCAGGCACCGGCTTCAGCGGCAGAGAGGGCTTATGGTACTTATCAAGCAACGCTTCTAAACTGGAAGGGGCAGAGCTTCCGTAGTAGAAGATCTTATGCTGATAGGAAGTCATACCCTTGATCAGGTTTGTCAGTTCAAGCGGGTTGATGTTCCGCAGCTCTGTTTCCGGGATGATATGGGTAAACGGATTGGCGTGACCGTATTTTCCGTAATTGAACATCGCCCGCCAGAGGATGGTATTCTTGTTAGCTTTGGCATTGGTACGGTCTTTCTGGATTCCATCTACGAGGTTCTTATAGGCCAGGGCATCCGGTTGGACCTGCGTCAGCATATGTTCCAATAATTCTATCCCCTTTTCCAGGCTTTTCTCCAAACCGGATATCGTGACATAGCAACGGTCGTCACCGCTGCGTACGCTGAAACTGAGACCATGCCTGTACAATTCCTGCTGAAACTGCGCTGCGGTGTAATTATCAGTACCTAAAAAAGGAAGATAATCAATGGCCAGGGCCAGCTTAGGATCATGGTTGCGGCCCATGTCAATGATGTAATTCAAGCTAAAGAGTTCATTGGCCTTGTTCTGAATATAGGATAGCTCTATGCCTGGCTTCCAGGATTTTTGCTTGATCTCCTGCTGAAAATCTACGAACACCGGATCCAGCTTTCCGGAAGGCATTTCGAGGAAGGCCTGCTGAAACTCAGACTGTTTCTCCCTGTTAATCTCGATGGCAGTTATAGAAGGCTTATCTACCTTGATGATGCCCTGGGGTTCTCCCTGCCGCTTGTAGACAACGACATAATTGTCCTTGAAATTTGAACGGGCATAGTCTATGAGTTGCTGCTTGGTGATTTTTTCAAGCTCATCTATGAATGCCAGCTTTTCCTGATAAGGTACCGATTTGAAGAAAGCATCCAGGTATTTATTGGCCCTGGAATAGTTGCGCTCCAGTTGACGGATCTCACTCAACCTCATGTCGTTGATGATGGCCTGAAGTAGCCATTCTTCAAATTCCCCCTTTTTGATTTTCTCTATTTCGGTGAGCAGCAGGTCTCTGACCTCCTCGAGTTTCTGGCCCTGTCTGGGCATGCCGCTGAGAACCAGCATCCCATAATCTTTTAAGAAATAGGAATAGCTGCCGGCACGTAGTACCTTTTGCTGCTGGTTGAGGTTCAGGTCGATCAGTCCGGCCTTCTGGTTGCTAAGGATGGCATCGATCAGGGTAACAAACCTATGATCTGCACTATTGTCTCCCTGGAAACGGAATGCCAGACTAATGTTCTCAGCATCAGGACCTGTTACCTCTTTAATGATGGGACTGGTAATGGGATTCTCGGGTTCATAGCTGATCTTCGGCAAGGTGCTTGGCTTCATTTTACCAAAGTAACGATCGATGATCTGAATGTACCGCTCAAAATCGATATCACCCGAAATGGAGATGGCCATGTTGTTTGGCTGATAATAGGTTTCAGCAAAACGGTAGATATTCACCATCGATGGGTTTTTGAGATGCTCCGGTAAACCAATAACGGACCGTCCATAGGGATGGTTCTGGAACAAGGCTCCCATCATGGCGCTGTTGGCCCTGCGACGGTCCTGGTCCTGATACATGTTGAATTCCTCATAAACTGTCTCTAACTCGGTATGGAACAGACGGAGCACAATGTTCTGAAAACGCTCACTTTCAAGCATGACCCACCTCTCAAACTCATTAGATGGAATATCGTTGATGTATACAGTATAATCCAGGGATGTCCCGGCATTGGTATTCTTGGCTCCCAGTGACGAGATCATCTTGTCGTACTCATTCGGGATAGCGAATTGGGCAGCCAGAACCGACAGGCTGTCAATGCGATGGTAAATCTCCCGTTTCCGTTCCGGGTCTGTCGTCTTGCGATGGATTTCAAACAAATCAGAAATCTGGTCCAGCAGTACTTTTTCATCTTCCCAGTTGCTGGTACCAATCTTGTTGGTCCCCTTGAACATCATATGCTCAAAATAGTGGGCCAGACCTGTCGTCTCCACCGGATCATGTGCCGAACCGGCCCGCACGCCAATAAGGGTTTGAACACGGGGCTCATCAGGGTGATAGGTCAGAAACACTTTCAATCCATTCTGCAAGGTATAAATCCTGGCCTGCAAGGGATCGTTTGTAATGGTTTCATACGCATAACCATTTTTATCTTTCTGTGAACTGACTTTGTATTTGGTTGATTGTGAAAATAATCCGGTCGTTACAATAGCAGAAACGATCAGGATCAGGGATGTGCGTTTTAGCATAATATCATAATTGTTTAGATAGTATAAAATAGTCAATGTCAGTCGTATTATGAGCGACTAAAGGTAAGGCAAATTCGAATGTCAAAAGGCTGTGAATTGATGAGGGAAATAAGCTGCTTTGAGCTGTGTCATTTCATCCTGACTGAGTCCGGCAGGCACAAAACCCGCAGCCTTGCATTGTAGCCAGATGCGGGCTGATTTGGCAACGATGTCTAATCGGTCAAAAGCCTCCTGAATATTTGGTCCGCTGGCCAATGCGCCATGTTTGGGCCATATACATACCTTGTGTTTCATCATTGCTCCAGCTGTTGTTTCTGCCAATGCCATGGATCCCGGAATGCCAAAGTCAGGATATGCAATCCCTTCCGGAAGAAAGAACAAAGTCTCGGCATGCATCCGCAATAGAATATCGTTCATGCCCTGCTCTTCGCGTATATCAGGATGATGGCTCATGGCAATCAACTCGGTTACATGTGCATGCAGCAGAGCAGTTTCTTCAGGATGGTTTGCATAAAGCATCTGATGCACCAGCAGATGTGTCAGAAGTTCACTGCTTGGCTCCTGTCCGGGTAATCCGTAAAGCATGGCCTCTTGTTGCCCGGCGTGAAAGGATAATACCACTATACCTCTTTCAGGATGCCTGATCATATCTCTCATTCTGGCTCCTGCGGCCGTGATGAGCAGCGAGGTGCCTTCTTCAACCTGTGGTTTAACAGGCAGGATGAAGCGGCGTGGACCAGGTAGCGATGGGACTTCTGAGAGCCTGACCGACAGGTTTCCGGCATTGCGCTCCGCCCAACCCCGCTCACAGAGCAACCCTGCTGTAATGCTTAAATCATGAAAGAGTTTAGATAGAAACGACATGCTCAATGTTGTTGTAGATGGCTGTCAATGAAAGCCTTCAGGTACGTGAAGCTAAGTTAAGAAATGTAAGCGCAAATAGAGCGTTGCTGCCAGTGGAGATGGCAAAAAAAAAGCCTTGCGAAAACAAGGCTCACTGAATTCAAGTTATAAATGCAACTTTTTGATTAGACAAACATAGTGATAAAAATTCCATAGGCGATAAAAATCCTAATTTTTTTCTTGGTCTGCTATTTAGCTTGTGTTGAACATGTTGGATGT
>JAGNHN010000018.1 GCA_018001695.1 Lentimicrobiaceae bacterium | reverse complement strand
TCACGGTGACCGTGAATGCCCTGCCTACGGTCATCGCGTCTGCAGCGCCTACCACGATTTGTGCGGGTGAATCCAGCGTACTAACAGCTTCCGGCGCCAGCACCTATGCCTGGAGCCATGGATTGGGGACAGGTTCCAGCAAAACAGTAACTCCAACCGCTACAACAACATACACTGTCACTGGCACAGCCGCCAATAGCTGCACCAATACCGCAACAGTCACGGTGACCGTGAATGCCCTGCCTACGGTCATCGCGTCTGCAGCGCCTACCACGATTTGTGCGGGTGAATCCAGCGTACTAACAGCTTCCGGCGCCAGCACCTATGCCTGGAGCCATGGATTGGGGACAGGTGCAAGCAAAACAGTTACCCCAACGGCTACAACAACCTACTCCGTAACCGGCACCGCCGTTAACGGCTGCAGCAATACCGCGACAGTCACGGTGACGGTGAATGCCTTGCCCACCGTCAGCGCATCTGCGGCACCCCCCACGATCTGTGCGGGTGAATCCAGCGTATTGTCGGCCTCCGGCGCCAGCACCTATGCCTGGAGCCATGGATTGGGAACAGGTCCGAACAAAACAGTAACACCTGCCAGCACAACAACCTACACTGTCACAGGCACCGCCGCTAACGGCTGCACCAATGCCGCGACAGTCACGGTGACGGTGAATGCCTTGCCCACGGTGAGCGCATCTGCCGCGCCATCCACGATTTGTGCGGGTGAATCCAGCGTATTGACGGCCTCCGGCGCCAATTCCTACGAATGGAGCCATACATTGGGGACAGGTTCCAGCAAGACAGTTACTCCAACTGCCACAACCACTTACACTGTCACTGGTACAGCCCCCAATGGGTGCACGAATACCGCGACAGTCACGGTGACGGTGAATGCCCTGCCCACGGTTAGCGCATCTGCGGCACCATCCACGATCTGTGCGGGTGAATCCAGCGTATTGACCGCCTCCGGCGCCAGTTCCTACGAATGGAGCCATACATTGGGGACAGGTTCCAGCAAGACAGTTACTCCAACTGCCACAACCACTTACACTGTCACTGGTACGGAAGGCACTGGCTGCACGAATACAGCGACAGTCACGGTGAACGTGAATGCCCTGCCTACGGTCAGTGTATCTGCGGCACCTTCCACGATCTGTGCGGGCGAATCCAGCGTATTGACGGCCACGGGCGCGAGTACCTATGCCTGGAGCCATGGATTGGGGGCAGGTTCCAGTAAAACAGTAACTCCAACCGCTACAACAACATACACTGTAATAGGCACAGCTGCCAATGGCTGTACGAATACCGCAACAGTCACGGTGACAGTGAATGCCCTGCCTATGGTCAGCGCGACTGCGGCACCATCCACGATCTGTGCGGGTGAGTCCAGCGTATTGACAGCCTCTGGCGCCAGTACCTATGCCTGGAGCCATGGATTGGGGACAGGTTCCAGCAAAACAGTAACTCCAACCGCTACAACAACATACACTGTCACTGGCACAGCCGCCAATGGCTGCACCAATACCGCAACAGTCACGGTGACCGTGAATGCCCTGCCTACGGTCATCGCGTCTGCAGCGCCTACCACGATTTGTGCGGGTGAATCCAGCGTACTAACAGCTTCCGGCGCCAGCACCTATGCCTGGAGCCATGGATTGGGAACAGGTGCAAGCAAAACAGTTACCCCAACGGCTACAACAACATACTCCGTAACCGGCACCGCCGTTAACGGCTGCACCAATACCGCGACAGTCACGGTGACCGTGAATGCTCTGCCCCCGGTGAGTGCATCTGCGGCGCCATCCACGATTTGTGCGGGTGAATCCAGCGTATTGACCGCCTCCGGCGCAAGTACGTATGAATGGAGTCATGGATTGGGAACAGGTGCAAGTAAAACAGTTGCCCCAACGGCTACAACAACCTACACCGTAACCGGCACGGCCGCTAACGGCTGCACCAATGCCGCGACAGTCACGGTGACGGTGAATGCCTTGCCCACGGTGAGCGCATCTGCGGCGCCATCCACGATTTGTGCGGGTGAATCCAGCGTATTGACCGCCTCTGGCGCCAGTTCCTATGCCTGGAGCCATGGATTGGGGACTGGGTCCAGCAAAACAGTAACTCCAACCGCTACAACAACATATACTGTCACTGGCACAGCCGCCAATGGATGCACCAATACCGCAACAGTCGCGGTGACAGTGAATGCCCTGCCCCCGGTGAGTGCATCTGCGGCGCCATCCACGATTTGTGGGGGTGAATCCAGCGTTTTGACCGCCTCCGGCGCCATTACCTATGCCTGGAGTCATGGATTGGGGGCTGGGCCCAGTAAAACAGTTACTCCAACTGCAACAACAACCTACACTGTCACGGGTACGGACGGCAATGGTTGCACCAATACCGCGACAGTCACGGTGACAGTGAATGCTCTGCCTACGGTCATCGCGTCTGCAGCGCCATCCACGATTTGTGAGGGTGATTCCAGCGCATTGACAGCCTCGGGCGCAAGTACGTATGAATGGAGCCATGGATTGGGGACAGGTGCAAGCAAAACAGTAATCCCAACTGCTACAACTATTTACACCATAACCGGCACCGCCGCTAACGGCTGCACCAATACCGCGACAGTCACGGTGACCGTGAATACCCTGCCCACGGTGAGCGCGTCTGCGGCACCTTCCACGATCTGTGCGGGTGATTCCAGCGTATTGACCGCCTCCGGCGCAAGCACCTACGCCTGGAGTCATGGATTGGGAACAGGTTCCAGTAAAACAGTTTCCCCATCTGCTACCACAACGTACACCGTAACCGGCACCGCCACCAATGGCTGTACGAATACCGCGACAGTCACGGTGACCGTGAATGCCTTGCCCACGGTGAGTGCATCTGCGGCGCCATCCACGATTTGTGCGGGTGAATCCAGCGTATTGACCGCCTCCGGCGCCAGTACCTATGCCTGGAGTAATGGGTTGGGAACAGGTCCGAGCAAAACAGTAACTCCAACCGCCACAACAACATACACTGTAACAGGCACAGCCGCCAATGGATGTACCAATACCGCGACAGTCACGGTGACGGTGAATGCCCTGCCCACGGTCAGCGCATCTGCGGCACCATCCACGATC
Organism: Lentimicrobiaceae bacterium; assembly: GCA_018001695.1. Taxonomy (GTDB): domain Bacteria; phylum Bacteroidota; class Bacteroidia; order Bacteroidales; family JAGNHN01; genus JAGNHN01. The sequence goes on along the minus strand of JAGNHN010000018.1, from coordinate 54,220 downwards.
TGTGCAGGCAATTCCAGCACATTGACCGTTTCCGGCGCTAATACGTATGCCTGGAGCCACGGACTGGGAGCAGGTTCCAGCAAGACAGTTTCTCCAACGGCTACAACAATCTACACGGTCACGGGTACGGACGGCAATGGTTGCACCAATACCGCGACAGTCACGGTAACCGTGAATGCCCTACCCACGGTGACGGCCATTGCTTTGCCCGACACGATCTGTGAAGGTGAATCCAGCGTATTGTCGGCCTCTGGCGCAAGTACGTATGAATGGAGCCTTGGATTGGGAACAGGTGCAAGTAAAACAGTTACCCTAACGGTTACAACAACCTACACCGTGACCGGCACCGCCGCTAACGGCTGCACCAATACCGCGACAGTCACGGTGAACGTGAATTCCTTGCCCACGGTTAGCGCATCTGCGGCACCATCCACGATTTGTGAGGGTGATTCCAGCGCATTGACAGCCTCGGGCGCAAGTACGTATGAATGGAGCCATGGATTGGGGACAGGTGCAAGCAAAACAGTAATCCCAACTGCTACAACTATTTACACCATAACCGGCACCGCCGCTAACGGCTGCACCAATACCGCGACAGTCACGGTGACCGTGAATACCCTGCCCACGGTGAGCGCGTCTGCGGCACCTTCCACGATCTGTGCGGGTGATTCCAGCGTATTGACGGCCACGGGCGCGAGTACCTATGCCTGGAGCCATGGATTGGGGGCAGGTTCCAGTAAAACAGTAACTCCAACCCCTACAACAACATACACTGTAACAGGCACAGCCGCCAATGGATGTACCAATACCGCGACAGTCACGGTGACGGTGAATGCCCTGCCCACGGTCAGCGCATCTGCGGCACCATCCACGATCTGTGCGGGTGAATCCAGCGTATTGACCGCCTCCGGCGCCAGTTCCTACGAATGGAGCCATGGATTGGGGACAGGTGCAAGCAAAACAGTAACTCCAACCGCTACAACAACATACAATGTAACAGGCACAGCCGCCAATGGCTGTACGAATACTGTCGCAGTTACTGTGACTGTAAATGCCTTACCCACGGTCAGCGCATCCGCGGCGCCATCCACGATCTGTGCGGGCCTATCCAGCTTGCTTACAGCCTCCGGCGCCAGTTCCTACGAATGGAGCCATACTTTGGGGACAGGTTCCAGCAAAACAGTTACTCCAAATGACACAACAACATACACTGTAACAGGCACAGCCGCCAATGGATGTACCAATACCGCGACAGTCACGGTGACGGTGAATGCCCTGCCCACGGTCAGCGCATCTGCGGCACCATCCACGATCTGTGCGGGCCTATCCAGCTTGCTTACAGCCTCCGGCGCCAGTTCCTACGAATGGAGCCATACTTTGGGGACAGGTTCCAGCAAGACAGTTACTCCAACTGCCACAACCACTTACACTGTTACTGGTACAGCCGCCAATGGGTGCACGAATACCGCAACAGTCACGGTGACGGTGAATGCCCTGCCCACGGTCAGCGCATCTGCGGCACCATCCACAATCTGTGCAGGTGATTCCAGCGTTTTGACGGCCTCCGGCGCAAGCACCTTTGCCTGGAGCCATGGATTGGGGGCAGGTTCCAGTAAAACAGTTACCCCAAATGCCACAACGACCTATACAGTCACGGGCACAGCTGCCAACGGCTGTACGAATACTGTCGCAGTTACTGTGACTGTAAATGCCTTACCCACGGTCAGCGCATCTGCGGCACCATCCACGATCTGTGCGGGTGAATCCAGCGTATTGACCGCCTCCGGCGCCAGTTCCTACGAATGGAGCCATACATTGGGGACAGGTTCCAGCAAGACAGTTACTCCAACTGCCACAACCACTTACACTGTTACTGGTACAGCCGCCAATGGGTGCACGAATACCGCAACAGTCACGGTGAACGTGAATGCCCTGCCTACCGTCAGCGCATCAGCGGCGCCTTCCACGATCTGCGCAGGTGATTCCAGCGCATTGACCGCCTCCGGCGCAAGCACTTACATCTGGAGCCACGTATTGGGAACAGGTTTAAGCAAAACAGTAACTCCAACCGCTACAACAACATACACTGTAACAGGCACAGCCGCCAATGGATGTACCGTTACCGCGACAGTCACGGTGAACGTGAATGCCCTGCCTACCGTCAGCGCATCAGCGGCGCCTTCCACGATCTGCGCAGGTGATTCCAGCGCATTGACCGCCTCCGACGCCAGTTCCTACGAATGGAGCCATACATTGGGGACAGGTTCCAGCAAGACAGTCATGCCTGCCGCCACCACAACCTACACTGTGACAGGCACAGGCGCCAATGGATGTACGAATACCGCGACAGTCACGGTGACTGTGAATGCCCTGCCTACGGTCAGCGCATCTGCAGCACCTTCCACGATCTGTGCGGGTGATTCCAGCGTATTGACCGCCTCCGGCGCCAGTACCTATGCCTGGAGCCATGGATTGGGTGCAGGTCCCAGCAAGACAGTTACCCCAACTGCTACAACAACCTACACCGTAACCGGCACGGCCGCTAACGGCTGCACCAATACCGCGACAGTCACGGTGACCGTGAATACCTTGCCTACGGTCAGCGCATCTGCAGCACCCGCCACGATCTGTGCGGGTGTATCCAGCGAATTGACGGCCTCTGGCGCAAGTACCTATGCCTGGAGCCATGGATTGGGGACAGGTTCCAGCAAGACAGTTACTCCAACTGGCACAACAACCTACACTGTGACAGGCACCGCCACCAACGGCTGTACGAATACCGCGACAGTCACGGTGAACGTGAATGCCCTGCCCACGGTCAGCGCATCCGCGGCACCATCCACAATTTGTGAGGGTGATTCCAGCGCATTTACAGCCTCGGGCGCCAGTACGTATGAATGGAGCCATGGATTGGGGACAGGGTCCAGTAAAACAGTAACTCCAACCGCTACAACAACATACACTGTGACAGGCACCGCCACCAATGGCTGCACCAATTCCTCCAGCATCACCATCACTGTCCACCCCCTGCCCAGCCTGGTGGTGACAGCAACACCGCCCACCCTTTGCCCGGGCAGTAGCAGTGTTTTGTCTGTTACGGGCGCTGATACCTATGTTTGGAATGCAGGATTAGGAACAGGATCAGGGATCACCGTTACGCCTGCTGCGACCACAACTTATACAGTTACGGGGACCAGCGTCTATGGCTGCATACAGACCGGCAGCATCACGGTATTTGTTGACAGCCTCATCCAGGTCAGCATGACAGCATCAGACACCGCCATTTGCATGGGCGACAGTATCACCCTCAACGCCGCAGGCGCCGTGCAGTACACCTGGAGCCATGGACTGGGATCAGGAGCAGCGATGACGGTGGCACCCACGACTAATACGACCTATTCTGTTACCGGAACCGACCCCAATGGATGCAGCAACGCGGCCAGTATCACCATCACGGTAAGCCCGCTGCCGGTAGTGACCGCCTCTGCCAGCAAGGATACCCTGTGCGCCGGGGATACAGCATTCCTGTCAGCAACAGGGGGATATACCTACCATTGGAGTTATGGGACAGGGACAGGGATAGGGTCAGGGATAGTGGTGGTGCCTGCGACGACCACCATCTATACTGTTACCGGGACCGACATGCAGGGATGCGCTAATACAGCAAGCCTGCCTGTTACGATTCTGCCCCTGCCTGTTGCCACCATCACACCTGATACGACACTTTGCCCGGACACCTGGCTCACCCTGGTCGCCACCGGAGGAGTTAACTACTTATGGAGCAATCAAATAACTTCCCAGCAGTTCCTCTTTTACGCCCAGACCTCCACCCAATTCTCTGTCACGGTCACCGACACCAACGGTTGTCAAACAACTAAACAAACCCAGATCGGGGTGTATGCAGTGCCTGTGCTAAGCCTCCAGCCACAACCCCAGCTCTGTGCCGACGATCCCCCCTGGATCCCGGACTTGGTGCTTCCCTCAGGCGGACAGTACAGCGGCAATGGAATCACCGGCACCTTCTTTGACCCGGCTGCTGCGGGCCCGGGGACACACCTCATCACCTATACCTATGCCACGGCTAACTGTATGGTGGATACGACCTTCCCGCTCAACGTGGACAACCTTTACAGCCTTTCCGGTCATGTCTATTATGATAATAGCATACAAACCCTGATGGACAGTACCGGCATCCTGCTGCAATCCTTGCCTGCGGCGGTGAGCGACAGCCAGGCCACGCAGTCGGGGCTGTTCCGCTTTGGCTGTAAACCCACCGGCGCATACAGCCTCATGCCTTTTACACAGGCAAGCTGGGGCGGGGTCAACGCCAATGACGCCCTCCAGGCCGCCCTGTACAGCGTCTCCCAGATCAGTCTGAGTCCCCTGCGGGCCCTGGCTGCGGATGTCAACGCCAGCGGCAGCGTTAATGCCGGGGATGCCCTGATGATACTGCGGCGCTTCGTGAACCTGGTCGATACCTTCCCTTCCGGCGACTGGCTGCTGCCTTCGGTCCCTGTTAACCTCCAGACCGGCGGGATCCAGGGACTTGGTGTGCCCATCCTCTGCTTCGGGGACGTGGATGGCTCATACCAGCCCTTCACCAAAGCACAGGCCATGATGGAGATGTTTACCCACCCCGCCCTGGTCAGGCCGTCAGACGGCATGATCCGCCTGCCGCTTTACCTGGAGACGGATGCGGCCATCAGTGGTTCTGTCTCACTGATCCTCAGGCTTGGGCCGGGACAGCAGGTCAGGGATGTCGAAAAGGCCCCGCCGGGGACTATATGGAAACAGGAAGGGGACATCCTCCGACTGGGTTGGTTCGACCTTCAGGGAAAACACTTTGACAGACAAGCTTTTGCAACCCTGGTGCTGGAAGAAACGGCGACGCCGATCCAACCCAGCCTGATGCCGGGATCCATGGCGGGCGATGCTTCCGCCCGTATCCTGACAGGCGCCAGACTGGGCATTCCGCGTGTCTCAACGCCGGTGGCGTCCAATAAGCTGCACCTTCAGGCAGTACCCAATCCGGGCAGGGAGCAGGTGAAAGTCAGTGTGCTTCATGCACAAGCCGGCAAGCTGCAGCACAGTCTGCTCGACATGACAGGTAAAGTGCTGCAAAGCGGAGAAGCCTACACGGAAAAAGCGGGTACCTTTGTCCTTGAAATTAATATGCAGGCGATGGCACCCGGGGCCTATCAACTGATGGTCACGCAAGGCTCCCCTTCGGGCATGGAACGGGCCACCACAACGATAATACGCATACCCTAATATGACGGGCATGAGGAGATGGATGACAGCTTGGGCAGTGTGGTGGATGGGGTTGATCAGCATCAGCGTGTCATCCCAGCCTCTGCTGCAATTGGGTTCCGACAGCCTCTGCCAGCCCGGAACGCTTGATATTCCGGTCCTGGCGCAGAACTTCAATGGCATTGCCGCATTTACCCTGCTGATCACAGCAGATCCTGCCCTGGTTAACTATGATACCCTTGTGCAGATCCACCCGTCGCTGCAATCGGGATCGGCCTTTGCGATGTTCACCTACAACTATTCCCAGGACACCCTCAGGGTCACGTATTTGGATCTTCTGCTGCTTAACCTGGGCAACGACACCCTGTTTACTATACGCTACAACCTTAATGGTGGAACCACAGCCCTGGCTTTCGCGCCTGGCAGTGAGCTCTTTGATGCTTCCGCCTTGCTGATCCCAGGTGTATCCTGGCTGGATGGCCTGGCAAAGCTGGTATCACCGCCTCCCATCCTGTCGCAACCGCCTCCCCTCCTGAGCTTTTGCCTGCAGGACCCTGTGGAACTCCTCGTGGATGCACCTACGGCGACGGCGTTTCGATGGCAATATGCTGATACCGCCACAGGCAGCATCTGGCAGGATGCCACCGGAGGGGGTTATAACGGAGGATTGGGGCCTCTGCTCAGCTTTACGGCCCAGAACCCCGCCCAGCCGCGGCAATACCGCTGCATTGTATCCCATTATTGCGCCGACACCACCACGCCCGTGATGGTGCAGGTCCTTCCCCTTCCCAATGCCAATGCAGGTCCGGATCAGACCATCCTCAAAGGACAAAGCGCCACGCTCTACGGCAGCGGCGGCCCTCCTTATCAGTGGAGCACCGGCGCCTCCACCGCCAATACCACAGTCAATCCCCTGATAACCACCACCTATTACCTGACGGTGGACAATGGACAATGCCAGGGAGTGGATAGCGTGGTGATTACTGTTAATACAAAAGATACGATCACACTACAGATCGGGTCGTTCAGCGTTTGCGGAGACACGGTCCTGGTTCCCGTCATTGCCCTGGGTTTTGACAGTGTTGCTGCCTTGGGATTCTACCTGAATGTCCTTCCTGCGAATGCCGGCATTGCTAGCTTCTCTTTTTTAACACAATTCCATCCCGGATTTCCCTCACCATCTCTTGTCTTTCATACCAATAACAACGGCAGTCTCAATATTCAATGGACCAGCCTTTCAGTACCACTGCCCTTTACCGGTAGTGATACACTCTTCAAGATCAGGCTAATATCGCAGGGAGGTAGCTTTCAATTTACGTGGAACACAGCATTTACCTTCGTCAATTTTGACACTTTGGTGGCTTATCCCCTTGAGTTCATCAACGGTACCGTCACGGTTCATCCGAAGCCGGCGGCTCCGGTGGTAATGGGTGATACGGTATGTGCTGGATCGGCTGTCCAGCTCACCGCTACGGGCAACGGGCAGGCCAACTGGTATGGCCAGTCGAGCGGAGGAACGCCTTTATTCACCGGGCCGAGCTACGACCCGGGCAGCAATGTGTCCGGCACCTACACCTACTACGCCGCCATGCTCGACAGCAACAACTGCCTGAGCCCACGCAGTCCGGTCTCTTTGTTGGTTCATCCGCTGCCCCTGGCCTATGCCGGCAACGACAGCACCCTCAACTATGGGGATGCCGCTGTGCTGAATGGGCAGGGGACAGCAGGACTTCCCCCATATCAATTCCAGTGGTCACCACCGGGACTGGTGTCCAGCCCATCCCAGGCGGCCACAAGCACCTTACCCCTGACAGCCACCCAGACCTTCAGCCTGGAAGTGACGGATGCCAACGCCTGCACGGATACCGATGACGTTGTATTTACGGTTACCGGCGGACCCCTGAGCCTGGACTCTATCGGAGCCAGCCAGAGTCTGCTCTGCGAGGGGGACAGTTGCCTGTTGACGGCTTTCATGGCGGGCGGCACCGGGCAGTATGCCTATACCTGGTCGCCTGCCGGGCTTTTCAATAATCCCTTTGCGGCACAGCCCATGGCAGGACTGGTTTCCACCGGCCTGATCGGTCTGACCGTAACGGACATCGTGACCGGCGATAGTGTGATGGGTTTTCGCCTGCTGAATGTCACACCGGCCCCTCAGGCCTTCAGCCTGCCGCCTGATACGGCCCTTTGTCCGGGTCTCACAACCCCCATGATTTTAAGTGGTTCGGAAGTAGGGGTGCAATATACCCTCTTCCACAATGGTGTACCCATCCCGCCCAGCCTATTTGGCAACGGCTCACCGCTGTCGTTTGGCCCCCAGGGCCTGCCGGGACAGTATTGGGTCGAAGCCTTTGATACCACACATTACTGCTTTTCACTGACGGTCGACACCATGACCATCAGCCTCTTGCCTGCGGCTAATTCCCTCATTATCAGTGGTGGCGACACCCTCATCTGCGCGGGAGACAGCATCCTGATCCAGGCCTACCATATGCCGGGATACATGCTCGAGTGGTTCCTGGACAGTACGTCCCTGAATGTCGTAGGCCCCGTCCTGTATGCCGTTGCACCCGGTGCTTATTCCGTGGTTGCCAGCACGATGGATGGTTGCCGGGACACCTCCAGCCCCCTGGTTATCAACCTCAATCCCCTGCCAACCATCACTTTTCCACCGGCTTTTGCACTGTGTGAAGGGGATAGCATCCAATTGTTGCCGCAGATCAGCGGGGGGATTGCTCCGCTGCAGTATGCCTGGAGCGGACCCGGCACCTATACCTTGTCTGCTCCTGCTGTGGCAGATCCTTGGTTCTCAGCCGGTGGTGGTTTCTATTACCTGAACCTGGAGGTCACCGACAGCCTGGGGTGCATGACCGATGAAGAAGCCTGGATAGAGGTTTTCAGCCTGCCGCAAATACAGGCAGGGCCGGATACCACCGTGCTGTTCAACACCACCGCCCAGGTTTACGGGTTCGTCAACCCCTGGGATATCTTTGATTATCAATGGACACCAACTGCCCTCGTACTGAATCCCACCCAATTATCCAGCACAACAACGCCCCTGCAGCAAACCACCCTGTTCCAGATCACCGCAACAGATCCTTTTAGTGGCTGCAGTGCGGCCGACAGCATGGTGGTCCATGTCACCGGCGGGCCGCTGGCCATTCTGGAAATCCTCAGAAACCCGGATACTGTATGCCCCGGCGATACCATGTGGCTGGAAGTATTAGTAAGCGGGGGATCGGGACAGTTTGTGTACAATTGGTGGAGCAACGCCCTGCAGCCTATCTTCACCCATCCCGACGCCAGCCATACCGGCGCCATCATCCCCATTGCCTCCCTCACCTATATCAGCATTACGGTGACGGATACCATCACAGGACTGGCTGATACCAGCTACTTTTACGCTCCGACTTATCCAAGTCCGGAGGTTACAGCCCAAAATGCGAGTGTTTGCGAGCAGGACAGTATACACCTGCAAGCCACACTGACAGTCCCAACTGTGGGTCCATACCTGTATGCCTGGAGTGGACCGGCCGGCTATACAGGAACCGGGAATCCGGCGCATCGCCATCCGGCTGCCTTAAGCCACGCAGGCCAATATCATGTCACCGTGACGGATGGCCGGGGCTGCCGCAATACTGCAACAAGTAACGTTATCGTCAGGCGGAAACCCATTATTGATTTTACAGGCGATACCCTGATCTGCCAGGGCGAAAGCACCCTGATCAACCTGGCACCTACCCAGTTTGCCAATACCTGGTGGATCAACGGGAACCCCCTCAGTCCGCCACAAGTCACGTTGACACCAAACCAAAACACAAGCTATCAGTTTATTGCGCGGGGAAACAATTGTTTTGACACCCTGGAACTCCTCATAACTGTCATCCCACCCCTGGTGGTGGATCACTATGATACCCTGTGTCAGGGAGATAGCATTTTCTTTGCGGGTAATTACCTGTATAACAGTGGCATATATGATGATTCGCTGAGCGGAGCCTATGGATGCGACAGCATCAACCGCCTTCATTTGCTGGTACACCCGCTTCCCCTGACGCCCGGACCTCCTGGTCATCCGGAGCCCTTACACACCCCTGCCTGCGAGCATGATACAGCTTATATATTATTGATTAACAGTCAGTCAGGAATTTCTTATCAATTATTTGATACCCTGAACGGTCTTCCTCAGGGCCAGCCATTGACCGGCAATAACGATACCTTGTTTTTCGGCGTACCATCTGCAGGGCACAGTGGCCATTACCGCTTTCTGGCGGCGGATACCCAGAGCGGGTGTTACATCGTGTGGGATACTGTCCTGCATATCCTGCATTATCCCCTGCCCATACCCGTTGTCGGGCCGGATACGACCATCTGTCCGGGCGACAGCGTGCAGCTGCAAGCGGGTGGCGGTGCATCCTATACATGGAGTAACGGTGCCACCGGCACTTCCATCTGGGTAGCCCCACCATTGGCCACTTCCTACACGGTCACAGTCAGTTCGGTGCATGGCTGTACAGCGGCAGAAATGGTGCACATCAACCTGCACCCGGCTGTCCAGGCCCTGGCAGGCCCCGATCTGCTCATACCTTTCGGCGGTGATACCATGCTGTATGGTGGGGCCGGTGGAAGCAGCGGACCGTTTTCCTACCTATGGGAACCGGCCGGCCTGCTAATCAATCCGGCTGTGATGCAGCCGCAAACACAAGCCCTTACTGCCACGACGGTTTTCAATCTGGAAGTGAACGACCTGGTGACGGGTTGCAGCGGCAGGGACAGCATGACCGTCTGGGTGAGCGGTGGACCACTGGAAATCATGATGGTATGGACCGACCCGCCAGCCGTTTGTCCCGGGGATAGCATGCAGCTTCTTGCGACCATCAATGGCGGTGCGGGTAATGTGCAATACCGCTGGGATACGCTGGGCGGAGGAATCCATTCCACCCTGACCAGCCCCTACCTCACGCCATGGTCCTCTTTTACCATGCAATTGATTGTTTATGATAGCTTTAACAGCGACACAGCTTTGGTTCCCATCCAGGTCTGGACGCCACCCCTTGCCCAGGCTTCGGGGGGCGCTACCGTATGTGACGGAGAGGAAATCCCCCTGGACGCCAGTGGAGGTGTGATGTATCAATGGGATACCCTTCCGCCCCAGGGCTCCGGCAGCGTCCAATGGACGGTACAGGGCAGCGGGTTTATAACTGTTACGGTGTATGATATCCATGGATGCAGCGATACCGACTCGGTCTATATCGATGCACTTCCCCTGCCCCAGCTCCTCATTTTCAACACATCACCCGTCTGTCAGGGTGATACCTTCTTCCTGCTGGCAGACCTCAACCTGGCTTTTCCCCAGCCACCCCAGCCACATACCTATTTCTGGTCCGGGCCTCAGGGTTTTCAGGTCAATCTGTATGATGTGATGGTCCAGGCCAATTCCACGGCCCAGGCCGGCAATTATGCTTTTACCTTCATCGACGGCTTAGGATGTACCTTCCAGCAAACCAGCCAGGTAACCATTTATCCTGCCCCCGTGGTAGGGGTCAGTGGCTTCCAGGTGGATTATTGCCTGAACGATCCTGTGGATACGGTTCAGGGCTTCTCGATACAAACCGGGTGGTATACCGGAGCGGGGATGACAGACCTTGGAAATGGCACAGGCTATTTTAATCCCGCAGTTGCGGGACCCGGCACCCACTTCATCACCTATGGCGCATTCGGACCTTTTGGCTGTTACAGTGACACCCTGGTCAAGCTTACGGTTTATCCCGTCGACACGGCACGTATCCTGGGTCTGGAGCAGGCATATTGTGAAAACAGTCCTATTGACACGCTCTTCGGAAGTCCACCCACCGGAACCTTCAGCGGGCCGGGGATTACAAATCTTGGACCTGGTCTGGCCCTCTTCAATCCTGCCACCGCCGGCTTCGGGGCTGGTATCAGCATCACCTACAGCGTTTCCACTTTGCATGGCTGCCAGGATGATACGATGATGTCCACCATCGTACACCATGCCCCTGTCGCGAATGCCGGCCCCGACCTCAGCCTCTCGGCCGGAAATGATACCACACTCTACGGCTCCGCCACCGGCAACCGCCTGCATATTGACTGGCAGCCTTCGGCCTGGCTCATCAATCCCAATGTTTTGATGCCCACGACCTTACCTTTGGGTCTCACTACACCTTTCGTGCTCACCATCACCGATACCCTGACCGGCTGCATCGACAGGGACACCATGATTGTGACAGTCAGCAGCAGTCCGTTGACCATCCTGCAGATCAGCGCGCAACCTGCCCTGGTGTGTCAGGGAGATACTGTTCAGCTTAGTGTCACCGCCGGAGGAGGGAGCGGATATTACACCTATTCCTGGACACCTCCGGCCCTGCTCAACGATTCCAGCCTGCGCCAACCCCTGGCCTATCCGGTTTCGAACACCGCTTTTACCGTCAGGGTTACAGACCAGCTGACCGGGCTGTTCCGCGACACCCTGATCCAGATCCAGGTCTACCCAAGACCCCAGGTGGCCCTCGTGGCGACCACGGTGATCTGCGATGGGGGCAATATCCCCTTATCGGCCATGATCAATATACCCACCATCCCGGCATATTCCTATACCTGGAGTGGGCCGGCCGGGTTTACGGCCTATGTTCATGACACGGTATTATATAACGTAAGCTACTGGGCAACGGGTATTTACAATCTGAGTGTCACAGATGGCAGAGGGTGTACGGGCACCGACACGGCCACGATCACCGTATGGCCCCGTCCGGTCAGCAGCCTGAGTGCCGACACCAACGAGACATGCGTGGATGGTGGATTGATCGGGCTCACTCCGGCCGCCGGACTGGGATGGTTCATCGGGCCGGGTCTGGCGGGCAACTATTTCGATCCCGCGCTTGCGGGACCAGGCCTCGCAACGGTCAGTTTCATCATCATCGATTCTGTCGCCTGCATGGATACGGCCAGTGTGCAGATCAACGTGCATGCTTTGCCCATGCATTACGGCCTGACCGGAGGAGGTGCCTATTGCTCGGCCGACTCAGGTGTACATATCGGACTGGCCGGATCCCAGGCTCATGTTGCCTATACCCTGCTGCATAACGGCAATCCTGTGGTGGTCGACCTGCCCGGCAGCGGATCCGCCCTGGACTTCGGACTCTTCTCAACGGCAGGAACCTACAGGGTTTATGCCAGGGATACCCTGACGGGTTGTGATGACACCCTTAGCGGACAATTGAGCATCAGCATCATTACCAGTCCGGTGGCCAATGCCGGTCCGGATACGGGCTTTTGTGCCGGAGGCAGTGTGCAGCTGCTGGGCAGCGGTGGAACAACCTATCAATGGGCTCCTGCTGCCGGCCTCAGCAACGTCAATATCTCAAATCCCGTTGCCAGTCCCGCTGCTACCACCTGGTACCACCTGACGGTCACGCAGAACGGCTGTACGGCCCGCGACAGTGTGCTGGTGACGGTGCGTCCCCTGCCGCTGGTGAGCTGTGGCCCGGATACCACGCTATGCCTGGGAGATTCCGTCCAGTTGCAGGCAGGCGGCGGCACCGCTTACCAATGGTCACCTGTCAGCAGCCTGAGTGCCGGTAATATCTCCAACCCCTGGGCCAAACCATTGGTAACCACAACCTATACCGTCACCGTCACTGAGAACGGTTGCACTGCCACCGATAATGCTGTCGTACAGATCATAACACTCAGCGGCGTGGGCGTCAGTCCGGATACCAGCCTGTGCGCCGGTCAAAGTGTCACCCTCACAGCAACAGGTGGCAGCACCTATGCATGGAGCACTGTGCCACCGGCTTCAACAGCCAGTGTCACCGTTCAGCCGGCTGTTACAACAACCTATTCGGTGACCATCAGCCAGGGGAACTGCCAGGCCACAGAAAGTGTGCAGGTTACCATCGTCCCCCTGCCGGTGATTAGCCTCGGTCAGGATACCGCGATCTGTGCCGGCGATACCATCCCGCTCCTGGCCGGAGGTGGAACAAGCTATCTGTGGGCACCTGCCGCGGGTTTGAGTGCGGTCAACATCCCCAATCCCCTGGCCTCACCCCAGGACACAACACGATATTATGTAACTGTAACAGCCAATGGATGCAGTGCCACCGACAGCCTCGATATCTTTGTCATCCCCCTCCCCGTTGCTTATGCCGGACTGGATACGACGCTATGTGAAGGTGATACCGCCTGGCTGCATGCCAGCGGAGGAGACAGCTACCTGTGGACGCCCGCAACCGGGCTCAGTGACCCCAATATTCCCAACCCATGGGCGGTGCTCAACGCCAGTCAAACTTACGTGGTAATGGTAAGCCGTGGCCTCTGTCATGATATGGACACCGTTCAGGTGAATGTTGCACCCCTTCCTGTGATCACCCTGAACCCACCGGCCCCATCCCTGTGTGAAGGAGACACCATCACCCTGCAGGCCGGTGGCGCGATGCTCTATGAATGGAGCCCGGCGGCCGATCTTTCCGTTACTACGGGCAATACCGTTAAAGCCTTCCCAACCGCTACCGGAGATTTCCGGATCCGGGCTACCAGTCCGGCTGGCTGTATCGACAGCCTGCTCTTTACCATTACCGTACACCCGCTTCCAATCCTTGGATTGCAGATGCCTGACACTATCCTCTGTGAAGGCGATGCCATACCGGTCCAGGCCAGCGGTGCCAGCCAGTACACCTGGTGGCCGGCGCAGGGATTGAGCACCACCCAGGGACCACTGGTCACGGCCAGTCCATCACAAACCACCACTTACACCCTCACCGGTGTGTCAGTAGCCGGCTGCCAGTCGACCCGTGATTTCCAGCTGATCGTATTGGAGCGGCCCATGGTCGACCTGGGGAGAGACCGCTACCTTTGTCTGGGTGAAGTCATCCTGTTGAAAGTCACGATCGATGACCCGTTTACAACCCTCCAATGGCAGGATGGCAGCGAATGGCCTGAATACCAGGTCACCCTGCCTGGGATTTATTGGGTCGAAGCCAACAACGGCCGCTGTTCTGCATCGGACACCGTGGAGATCTTTGAATGCACCCTGTTATGGGTTCCCAATGCCTTTACCCCCACCGGTGATGGCATCAACGACTACTTTGAACCCAAGGCATCGACCTCATTGCAGGCCTACAACATCGTGATTTACAACCGATGGGGGGAAATGGTCTTCGAATCCGATCAGATTGACCAGCCCTGGGATGGCACTTTCAGGGGACAACCGTGTCCGGGCGGCGTATACCACTACGTCATCCACTACACCGGTCAGGCCGACCGGCAGGTGTACCTGCGGAACCGCAAGACAGGTCATGTGGTTTTGATCCGGTAAGGAATTGAGGGTTTTGCGATCAGTATAAAAAACCAAATAACCACAAGGGAATCATGTTCCCATGGGGATGTTCTATGTTGTCGGCGGCGATGAAGGCATTGGGGATGCCTTCCACCTGCCTTCCAGGCTTATTCCTGCCGCCTACCTCCACTGTATACTTCCCATCGATCAGAAAATCACCCTTTTCTGCTCCACGGACATGAGAATGAGAGGCTACCTGGTTGAGGAAAAATGTCTCCCTCAGCGTGCCCTTGTTGACAGTTCCATCTGTCAGGGCAAACATCAGGTTGGTATTATTAAGATAGATTTTCTCCGGTTTGTTCATCCGGCTGATTCCATGCGTATTGGGTTGAAGCAGCATGAGGAGGTTAGCACGTTCAAGCAGGCTCAGGTACTTCATCAGGGTCGGCCGGCTCAATCCCAATTGCCGACTGAGCTTATGAATATTAGGCTTGAAGGGCACGATCTCTGTTATCACTGATAACAAGCGCTTTAAGTGAAATACAGCCTGATAATCCATGTTTTCAACGGCAGGAAGGTCTGATTCCAGAACCTGGTTGACCGTTTGTCTCATGCGGGTATGGTACCCTTTTTCTCCTTCCATGAAGTAAGGATAATAACCTGATTCAAGGTAGTCCTCGAACAACTTGATAGGTTTAACAGCCTCCAGAATAGTTGCAGTATGCCGGGCTGGCTCATGTAATAATTGCTCCAAAGAAATAACCGGGAGGTCCTTTTTATGCTTCAGCAGAATAAACTCCCGGAATGAAAGTCCATGCAGGTTGTACACCATGGCACGGCGACTGAGGTCCGCGGTACCGCGGAAGATGTCGAGGGCAGATGATCCTGTGATCACCAACTTAAGGTCCGGATAATAATCATATATATTCTTGATTTCCGGTGACCAGGCCGGGTATTTATGGATCTCGTCCATGAAAAGGTATTTTCCCCCTCTTTTAACAAAATCGCCTGCAAAGGTCACCAGGGATGTCTTTGAAAAGTGCAGGTCATCCATGTTGACGAAGATCACTTCATCCGGATCTTTTCTCAAACGCAGTTTGATATACTGTAACAGCATGGTTGTTTTTCCAACCCCCCGGGCACCGCTAATGGCGATGAGGCGATCGTCCCAGTTTATCAGGTCAAACAAATACCTTCTGAAATCCGTGCTTACTGACCTTATCCTGGTGGCTGAGAATTGATATAATTGATCCATTTTGTTAATTCTATTTTACAAATATATATCCTTTTTGTTATTTTAACATAACAATATTTTATGATATTGCTAACTATACTTATCATTAATTCATTAAGTAAGCAGGAAAGAATGGGCGATAGGTTATATTGACGATAGGATGGCCGGGAGTTAGCCTGCTGATGTATGCGGCGAACTGCTGACTTCCTTATCAGGAGGCATGGACTCCTCATGTCGGGCCAGTTTGTGGCGGATCTTTGCCCAAATCCGGCGCAGGGAAAATTCACTCAGGTTAATCAGGCGTTTACGGATGAGGTAGGAAACCACCTTATGCTCGATCCAATGGTGGAAGGGAAGCAGGAATGCAATCAATACAATTTTGATTCCCAATATTTTCCATGGTTCACCATGCGTCAGGTGATGGATCTGGTAATCTGCGATGAGGATGATGAATTCAAAGAAAAAGATAAAAGAGAAGAATCCCAGGGCCTGGATGGACCATTTCGGTACGCGCAGGCTTGCTAACATGACTAGCACCAGGAAGAGGATGATAATGATGACCACAATGGCGGAGTACTGGATATTGTTTCTTCGCCTTGTTTCCTCCCGGAGCTTTTCTTCCTCTATCTCTTTAATTTTTTCGGCGTTACCGACCTCGATCATCAGCAATTCTTCGCTGCGTGCCAGCTCGCGCAGGCTGTCTCTGGTATCACGCACCAGGACAGCATAGGCCAGGGCTTTGGCAAAATCCCCGGTTTCCTTGTACAATTCTTCAAGTCTGAGGCCTGCCTTGTCGACATAATCAAGATTGGATGCCTCACGGGCAGCCATCAGGGCCAGATAAGCTTTGTCGATGGCCGCCGGCAGTTGGTTCTGACGCTTCAGGAAATCACTGTACCTGAGGTAAAAATGCGACCGCAGGACTTTATTCCCCTGGATCTGCATCAGGCTGTCGGCCTGGTGATAAAAGGTATGGGCAGCGTCATACTCGGCCTGGTATTCTGCAAACAGGGCCTTCACACGAACATAGGTCAGGGGGTTCTCTGTTCTGAGTGATTCAAAATAAGCAGGTTGCTCCTCCACATAAAACCTGTACAGGCGGGGAACATCATCGATCTGGATCAGGTAAGAGCGAAAAAGGCTCAGTCCGCTCTCCAGCAGGGGTTGATTTCCTTTTGCTTCGGCAAAGCGGATGATGCGCAACAGGGCCTCTTCGTTCAGCCTGCCCTTATTATAGAAGCCAAAGGTCTCCAGGTCGTAATAGGCCTCCATCAGGGCTGTGGAATCGACGACCTCAGGCTGCCGCAGCAGGTCGATCTGTCTGAGCTTATACTCAACCGCTTTCTCGTAGATTTTATTGATGTTGTAAAACTGGGCCAGTCGGTTATAGGTCTTCAGCAGCTGATCTTTATCTCCACTTTGTTTAACCAGTGACAAGGCATTGAGGTAATGCTGGAAGGCTTCCACTTTACGGTTCAAGGCTTCCAGGCTTTGGCCAATCAACAGGTAGCTTTCGATGCGCCCCGTATTCCCATCCATGCGCTCTGCGAGCGAGAGTGACTTATAACTGAATTCCAAGGCTTTATCCAACTGAAAACGCTCACGGTACATGGAAGCCAGATTTACGTATGTCCGCAGGGACAAGGCATCATCTTTCAGCCATTTTACATTTTCCGCTGCATTCTCAGAGAAAGTCAGAAAGAATTCATCGTTACCTGGTTTATAGAAGTACTCGAAGTAATAATTATAGGCCAGCAACAGGGCTGCTTTGTCGTAGATGATCTCCGGATCACAAATGACAGCGCATACGAGGCTGTCGGCATAGACCATATTGCCTGCAAGTCTGGCGCTGTCGGCTTGTCCAAGCCATGCGGGCATTGCGCCGTTGCTGCCTGCCTTCTGCCCATGGGCCTCCTCCTTCTTCCCGGAAGCTGCTGAGAGTCCAGCTGCTAAGAAGAGGAAGCATAAGAAAACCAAGAATTTACGATAGAACCCACTTAAAAACTTCATACGGCAGAGATTAAGAAAACACCTGAAAGCGAGTTTTTTAGTCTAATTATTTAGACTCGATAAAAATAATGCAAAAATGTACTACATTGCAGCCCTAACCTAAACCCTTTCCTATGAAAACCCTGAATCATCGTCGCGCTGTGGTGAGGATTGCCATCCTCATTGCGCTCATCCCCGCTTTTGCACTTGTGTACCATGCAGGTTATTCATCTGGCAATCAATCTCTTGAATCCTACGATCCCATTGATGCACAGACTGCAAACCAATACTTCCGTAATTACTACTCCGCAGCCCCTGTAACGAATGCTATCGTAAAAGGATTCAGTATCGACCGGTCGCAATACCTGGCCATGGGGCGGATATTTGCACAGAACAGTAGCGCTGCTGGTTTCCGGGTATACTTTGCAAAGGACAATAATGGTGCGCCCCTGGGCTTAGTAGTAGGGATAGATGCCAATGGCAACGATCTGACATCAATCATATTTAGCACCAAGGCAGGCCAATTTGAGTCCTGTCCCACGGTCTGCGATGACCGCAGTGCCATCACGAAAGAATAGGCAAGGACTTTCCTTTGGTTTCACGCAGAGAATGCAGAGCGTGCAAAGCAGGCCTCCCGGCAGCACCCTTTGCGTCCTCTGCGAGAAATCCAATGCTTTGATTCAAGAATTAAATGTTAATAATTTTAACTATACTTAAATATTTTATCTATCTTTGATTACATTTTAATCATACTTAAAATGATTAAGCCTGTAATTAAACCACGTAACTTATACCTGAAGCGGATTGAACCGCATATCCAAAAGAATTACATCAAGGTTCTCACCGGACTGCGACGTTCGGGCAAAAGCTACCTGATGCTGGATCTGGCTAAGCGGATTAAAGTCGCTGATCCGGAAGGAAACATCATCTACATCAACAAAGAACTTTATGAATTCGATCATATCAAGGATTACCATGATCTTCAGGCATTTTTCGACAATAAATCCATTGCCGGGGTCAATAATTATTTCTTCGTTGATGAGATACAGGAAATAGAGGGTTTTCAGAAATGCCTGAGAAACATATTATCGCAGCAACTGGCTGACATCTATATTTCAGGCAGTAATGCAGATCTTTTATCAGGGGAACTGGCAACGCTGCTAAGCGGAAGGTATGTTGAGATCAGGGTGCATCCCTTGTCGTATGGCGAATTTACCACGTTTTTCGGGCTGGATTATTCCGACGACGGATTCAACCGGTATTTAAAACAAGGAGGGTTACCCGGTCTGTTGCACGTGCGTGGCGGTGAGGAACCGGTGAATGACTACCGTAAGGGGATCATATCCACCGTGTTGTTGAAAGACATTGTTGCGCGCTACAACATCAGGAATGTTTCTTTCCTGGATAGTCTCGTGCGCTACCTGGCTGACACCACCGGTTCCCTGGTTTCAGCAAAGAACATCAGCGATTTTCTTAAATCACAGCGTGTGGCCGTAAGTCCCAACCTGGTACTGGATTATCTGAATCATCTCTGTAGCGCGTTTTTCGTCAACAAGGTGCAGCGAAAAGCGGTTGCGGGTAAAAAGATCTTTGAGGTTGGTGAGAAATACTACTTTGAAGATATCGGCCTGCGCCATACTATCAGCGGCTTTCGGCCTGATGATATTGCGGGCATACTTGAAAACGTGGTATATAATCATCTGCTTATCGCAGGCTATGAGGTCTTTGTTGGCAAGAAGGATAATAAAGAGGTTGATTTCATTGCAGAGAAAGATGGCGAGACCATGTATGTGCAGGTCTGCTACTTACTTTCAGGTGAAAAAGTGATGGCGCGCGAATTTGGCAACCTGGCATCCATTCCCGATAATTACAGGAAGTTCGTTGTTACCATGGACAAGATCACTGCCTCCAATTCCTACAAGGGCATTGAACACAAGTACATACCCGATTTCTGCAGGGCCTTGCCTGAAGGAATTTAAAAGCACAGGCGACCCAAACAGCGGAGGTCTGCATCCTATTCATTTTCTTTGCGCTACGCACAGCACAGATGGACGTATCTTTGCTGCCTGACAAGCACAGATGCATCCATTTCTGGCGAAATACCTGTCCTATTTCAGGGAGATCCCGGTCGCAACAGCCCATAGTGCGCTGAGTGGCAGGCTCGAAGTAAGCTGGTCAGACGGCCGCAAGGTCCTTCATTCTCCCGAATCCAACTATTCCTTCGGTGGCCTGCACCGGGTGCTGCGACAAGCCATGAAACATGCTGCTGTCAGGCAACACCCGCCGGCGCGGGTCCTGGTGCTGGGCCTGGGCGCCGGATCGGCGGTGCATATCCTGCATCAGGAATGGATACTCCCCTGCATGATCACAGGCATTGAAAAGGATCCGGTGGTCCTTGACCTGGCCAGGCAGTATTTTGCATTGCAGGAAGGACCGCAGCTCAAGATCATCCAGTCCGATGCGGCTGCGTTCATGAACCACTGCCAGGAGGGATATGACCTTGTTCTGGTCGATCTGTTCATTGGCCGCCATGTTCCGGAAGCATTTTCAGGGCCGGTTTTTTGGGATAATCTTCAAAAGTGCTGTCAGCAAGGCGGAAAGGTCATTTTCAACATACTGGTATTTGACCAGCCAAGCCATGCGCAGGCTGAACGTATCCAGAACCTTGCCGCACAAAGGTTTTCCTCCACTGAATGCCTGAGTATTCCGGGAATATGGGAGAATAAGGTCATCATAGCCGCAAAATAAGCCGCTATCAGGCGTTCCCTGTAAAGATCAAAACCTAACGCATTCATCCTCTTTACATTCCCTTGATCAAACCATCCTTTATCTGATTAAAGCTTGCTACCACCCGAGCTTCATCACTAGCTTAGCTACTTCAAAACTCCATGGTTCACCCACCAACCATGACCCACGATGAAAAAGACCATCCTGACCGGGATACTGATCCTGGTCCCGTATCTGGCAATATGCCAGTCGCTGCAGTTCAGCCTGCTCAATACACACTTCGTACTGATCCCCGGAGGAGGCTTTGAAACCAAAGCCTGGATATATGTGCCACCTGGCGACACCGTGCACATGCAGGCCGAGTCAGGAACCGGCATGCATGCCCTCTTCCAACCCGCAACACTTAGCGCGAGCCAGTTTGTTTACCTGGTGGTGATCTCCACCGACACCAACCTGGCGCCGCAACAGACGATGCGGCTGGTAGCGCGGACCCCGAGCGACAGTATCGTTCATTGGATCACGGTAGACAACCATTACAACGGTCACGGTTTTTACCTGATCGACTCCGCCAAATACTACCAGGCGGCCGCATTCACGTATCTACTTCAGGCATTGCCATCACAATCCGGGCTTCTGGACTCACTCCGTCAGATTGACTGGATACCCTGTTTCCCGTATCCTCCCCTGCTGGTGGTGACCCATCACCTGTTTGTGAGCGGAGACTGGAGGATGACCGTACTCTGGCATAATATGATCCCACCCCATAATTGGGTTAAGATGTTCCTTTACAACGAGCTGCAAGGTATCTCCTTCGGGGTCAACATCGACACATGGGGCGCTTATAGCCTCATCCCTTGTGAAATAATGCATTATAATCAACAGGACACCATTACTGCCAGGCAGGGTGACCCCAGTCCTTATGGAATCCTGGCGTACCCCAATCCGACGGATGGCGTCCTTCGCCTGCAGCTGGACAACCCTCCTCCCCACCCCATGGGCATTTCCCTGTATGCCGCCAACGGAAACCAGGTCCTTAGCGGCATCTGGGACAGCGGGGTACAGGAAATGACGCTGGACCTGCATTCCCTGCCGGCGGGCGTTTATTTTCTTGCTGCTCCAATTGAAGCAGGAAGCAGGAAGATGAAGATCATCAAATACTGAGCAGCAGGTTCCCATATGTATTCCGGTCAGTGAATGCCAGGCTTGGCGTGCAGCTTGAAATCTGCCCCCTTTGCTGTATCTTCGCATGAGCAAGGAGAAGAACCGGACAGACGTATGGAAGAACAGCACATCGCCTTTGACCCTGTACCCCTCATTTCAGCCCAATTACAGCTCGCGGGCAGGCAGGTCTCCAACACCCTGCAGTTGCTGGGAGAAGGGGCCACCATCCCTTTCATTGCCCGCTACCGTAAGGAGATGACAGGAGGTCTGGACGAAGTGCAGATCCGTGAGATCAGGGATCTTGCCGGTAAGCTGCGGGAGCTGGAAAAGCGCCGGGTCTTCATCCTGGAGACGATTGCCGGACAAGGTAATCTGACGCCTGAGCTGGAGGCGTCCATTCGTAAAGCGCAAGATCTGAGCGAGCTGGAAGATCTTTACCTGCCCTTCAAACCCAGGCGGCGCACCCGTGCCACAGTGGCCAGGGAACGTGGACTGGAGCCTCTGGCCCGCATCCTGATGAGCCAGCAGGACATCGATATCCGGCTCAGAGCCAGGTACTTCGTCAAACCGGATCAGGATGTTCCTGATGAGGAAGCGGCTTTGGCAGGTGCCCGTGACATCATCGCCGAATGGATCACTGAAGATGCCCGTATCCGTGCGGGCCTGCGCAACCTCTTCATTCGCCACGGCATCTTCTCCAGCCGCTGTGCCAGGGGAAAGGAAGAAGAAGCCCAGAAATTCCGCGACTATTTTCAATACAGCGAGCCATTGCAGCGTGCACCTTCGCACCGTGTGCTGGCCGTTCTGCGAGGCGAAAACGAGGGGCTGCTCAGGCTTCATATCAGTCCTCCCGAAGACCAGGTGCTTTCTCTCATGGAGAAGATCCTCATCCGCAACAAAACCGAAGCTGCCGCCCAGGTTCGCATGGCCATGACAGATGCCTGGGCGCGCCTGTTGCAGCCCAGTCTGGAGACTGAGATGCGGCAATGGGCGCGCGAACGTGCAGATCTGAAAGCAGTGCGTGTCTTCGCCTCCAACCTACGCCAATTGCTGATGGCGGCCCCGATGGGCGCAAAAAACGTATTGGCCATCGATCCGGGCTACCGCACGGGTTGCAAGGTCGTTTGCCTCGACAGGCAGGGCAGGCTGGTGCACAATGAGACGATCTATCCACATCCGCCAAAACGGGAGTTCCGGCAAGCCATGCATAAGATCCTGCAGCTTGTGGATGCTTATAAGATTGAGGCCATTGCCATCGGAAACGGCACAGCCAGCCGTGAAACAGAGGATTTTATCCGGCGCATCCCCTTCAACAAAGACCTGACGGCGATCATGGTCAACGAAAGCGGAGCCTCCATCTATTCGGCCTCCGATATTGCCCGGGAAGAGTTTCCCGATTACGATGTCACGGTCCGGGGTGCCGTCAGCATCGGGCGCCGCCTCATGGATCCCCTGGCAGAGCTGGTAAAAATCGATCCCAAGTCCATCGGAGTTGGACAATACCAGCATGATGTGGACCAGACCATGTTGCGCAGCAGCCTGGAAGAAGAAGTCGGAAGTTGTGTCAATGCTGTTGGGGTGGAAGTCAACCTGGCTTCACGTCAGCTCCTGAGCTATGTCTCAGGCGTAGGGCCCACGCTGGCCTCCAATATCATCGCTTACCGTGATGCCAACGGCCCCTTCAGGAACCGGCGGCAATTGCAGGAAGTGCCACGCTTCGGGGCCAGGGCTTTCGAACAGGCGGCGGGCTTTCTGCGCATCCGGGAAGGGGACCATCCCCTGGATGCCAGTGCCGTACATCCCGAGAGCTATCCCATTGTCGAAAAGATGGCCACTGACCTGGGGTGTGACATCGCTGACCTGCTCCGCGACGAAAAGCTGCGTGAACGCATTGAGCCCGAGAAATACATCACTGATCAGGCCGGCCTCCCGACCATCCTGGATATCCTGCAGGAGCTGGCGCGGCCGGGCCGCGATCCCAGGAAACAATTCTCCCGCTTCGAATTCGACCGCAATGTTCGCAGCATCGAAGACCTAAAACCCGGAATGCTCCTGCCCGGTATCGTCACCAATATTACCGCTTTCGGCGCGTTTGTGGATGTCGGCGTTCACCAGGATGGACTAGTCCATATCAGCGAGCTGTCAGACCACTATATCAAAGACCCCAACGAAGCTGTACGTCTGAACCAGCAGGTGCTCGTCAAGGTCCTGGTTGTCGATACCGGCAGAAAACGAATACAATTGTCGATGAAAAAGGAGAGGGAGGGAACAGCTTAGAAATGAGGAATGAGGAATGAGGAATTAGGAATGAAAAAGGATAATATTATTCGGGAAAAGTCTTTTGCATTTGCCGTCAAAATCATTGAAGTGACCAAATACCTTATGGAAGAGCGGAAAGAGTTTGTACTTTCTAAACAATTATTGCGTGCCGGTACTTCTATCGGAGCAAATATTGAAGAAGCCATAGGATGTCAATCCGAACGGGATTTCTATTCGAAAATTAGCCTTTCATATAAAGAAAGCAGGGAGACGATTTATTGGATAAGACTTCTTCTTGCAACCAACTACCTCCAGACCAAAGAGCATACTAACCTTTTGGAAGAGGCCCAAGAAATCAGTAATATCCTGGGAGCCATACAACGTACCATAAAATCTAAACTCCATAATTCCTAATCCCTAATTCCTAATTCCTAATTATCTTACAATGAAACACATACACATCACAATCCTCCTAATATTGCTCTCATCCAGCGTAAGTCAGGCCCAGGTTATCCGGGGGGCTGTGTTGGGGGGGATTAATCTCAGTCAGGTGGATGGGGATGAGGTATATGGTTTTCATAAGTTCGGATGGACGGCAGGGGCGGCTGCCATCTTTCCTCTGGGAAACAATTTTACAGTGAGTCTGGAGAACAACTTCAGTCAGCGGGGCAGTTACCAGCGACCGCGATTCAATGACAGCCTGAGTGGATCATACCGGCTACAGTTGAACTATGTGGATGTCCCTGTGCTGCTGCATTATACCGATAAGGACATTATCACTGCGGGCATGGGGCTAAGCTGGGGGCGCCTGGTCAGGGTTAAAGAAGCCGAGCATGGGCAGCGGGTTGCTACGACCACCCTTGATGGGCCCTACCGCCGTAACGATGTGGCCTGGATGGGGGATCTCCGCTTCCGGCTGCATGATCGCTTCCATTTCAATCTGCGTTATACGTATTCTCTGGCTAAGATCAGAACCAGGGAATTTCCAAAAATCAATACGGTCAGAGATCAGTACAATAATTTTATCACATTTCGTCTGATCTATATCTTCAACGAAAAAGTGCCGGAAAAGAAAGATTGAATTGGGTTTTGATCCAAAAAAAAGGTGGCGCACAGGTCACCTTAACAATGAAATTTGCGGTAGGCTTATCCCGTTTCCGAGATTTTCTTCAGGCGCTCGTACTGAAGTATTTTGAAGTTCTTCCCTTTCAGTTCAATCAGGCCTTCTTCGTTGAATTTCTGCAGCATACGGGTAACTGTCTCCGGGCTCATCCCCGACAACTCGGCAAGATCTTTGCGAGAAAGAGGCAGCTCAAACTCAGGGCTTTTGAAGATGCGGTCTGACAGGCAAAGCAGGATATCCGCGAGCCGGCCGTAGGACTGTTTATGGGTCAGGCAGAAAAAGCGGCCGTAGATCTGGGCACTGTTGGCGCCCAATATGTCGATGATCTCCTTACTGAAAGCCGGGTTTTGGTTCAGAAGCTGGCGGAAGAGGTGGATATCGATTTGTTTGACTTCAGAATCGACGTAGGCCATGGCAGAATACTGGAAAGTGTTGTTGTCTTCCCGTACCGAAGATAGTCCAAGCAGGTTGCCTTCAGGAATGATTTTCAGAACGAGGGTATTCACGCCATTGTCGATATAGACTTTGGCCAGTCCCTTCTCCATGAACATCACATTGGCAGCCAATCCGCCCTGCTTGCAGATCACCTCACCTTTGGGGTATTTCACCACAACTGAGCGTTCGTCCAGTAGCTGCCGCTCGTCATCGGTGAGCTTCTCAAAGCACCTGCAACGGTGGCCGCTGATCGTACAGCTGGTAAACTGATCCCTGTTAAACATCACCATCTATCCTTTAACACATTAACAAAAGTACATAAATATCAGAAGAAAACTTGATCCATGTCAATGTTTTTCTTGTCTGGCTTCAGGGATATTTGGGGTGAATGTCATGGAATCATGGTGCGCCAGGTCGAAGAAAACCATGAATTTCACATCTCGAATGTAAGATTCTAAATAGGTAGCCATGAACACACGTTTCGCCGTTAAGTTGACATTGGGTTTGCTCGTTTCAGGGATTGTTTTTTTTGCCGGTTGCATGAAAGACCATCCAACCATGCCGGAGAAGATCACCACGGCCTCCTGTGAAGGTTGTCATACGGATTATGCACATTTACAGGCCGTTTACTCTCCCGACACCACGCCTCCAGCCGGAGGTTGCGGCGGCGAAGCGCCCCATTACGAACCTTACGACCGCGTTTTTATGGGGGGTGAAGGATACAAAGCTTTTAAAGAATCCTCCCACTACAGTGTTGGCTGCACGGGATGTCACAACGGTGTTGACAATACCGGTGACAAGGCGCTGGCCCATTCCGGAGATTTCATCAAACATCCTTCTTCGCAATATGCCGACAAATGCGGTGCATGTCACCAGTCGATCGTAAGCAATTTTAAGACCAGCATACACAACGGCACTGGCCAGATGCGCAAGGTGGCGATGCGCAGTGGTTTCGGCAGTGTGGATTATTTCAAATACCTGCCTGAACACCAGATTGAAGGATACAATAAGAATTGTGCCACCTGTCACGGTACCTGCGGCAATTGTCATATTGTTCGCCCTCCCATTGCCGGTGGCGGTCTGGCCAGTGGGCATAATTTCAATAAAACACCCGATATGGTTACCGTCTGCGTGGCCTGTCATACCTCCAGGGGTGGACATGCCTATATGGGTGTAGGCGCCGGAACCCGTCCTGATGTCCATCTCACCAGCCAGCAGTTCAAGTGCGGCGACTGCCACAGCGGTGAAGAACTGCATGGTGACGGTCAAAAGGTAGAGCAGCGCTATGCCTACAGCAAGCTGCCCAAATGTACGACCTGTCATACAGGGTTGCAGAACAGCAATACCTACCATTCTGTGCATTACGATGATTTCAATTGCCAGGTCTGCCATTCACAGGATTACAATAACTGCGGCAGTTGCCACATCCATGGTTCAGGTGCGAGAATTCCGGCTTATATGGATTTCAAGATCGCCGTCAATCCCTTGCCTGATATCTTCCCCGCTTACAACTTTGCCCTCGTTCGCCGCACCCTGGCTGCACCAGACAACTGGCGTGAGTATGGCATCATGCAGTACGCCAACTTCGATGCCTTCCCTACCTATAATTATACCACCCCTCACAACATACTGCGCTGGACTTCCAGAACCGATGTTGCCCCGGGCGCTTCCTGCGCTTCTGAATGCCACATAAGGAATGAGAACGGGACACTCGTCAACAAAGATCTTTACCTGTTTATAGATAACCTGCTGGCATGGGAGGTAGGTGCCACAGGGCCGATCACAGTTGATGGCAAGCTTCCGGCATCCTGGTTCAATAAATAATCCGTTAATCCTGAATAAGTCAAACCAAATCAAATCAACAACATGAAAACCAGAAACCTGTTTCTACTTGGCATCCTGTTTGCCTTCATCTTCGTTAGTTCCTGTAAAAAGGATGAGACTGAAGAACCAGTCGTTATTAATGAGTCAGAGGTTCTTGTGCAATATCTGGAATCCACCAACTCACCCTACGGAAAAGACTACGTGGCCACCGATATGCCCTCCATCATTTCCGCTTCAGAACTCAAAACACTGAACACAGCCGGACAAGCATACATCATCGATATCCGTGATGCCGCAGATTTTGCCAATGGCCATATTGAAAATGCTGTTAATGTGACGGTTGCGAATCTACTGACCCATGTTAAAGGACTGAACATGGCCAATTACACCAAAGTAGCCATCGTATGTTATTCTGGACAAACATCAGCCTTTGCTACCTCTCTGATGAGAATCATGGGATACGAAAAGGTGTTTTCGCTCAAATGGGGTATGTGCTCCTGGAACAGCACCTTCGCCGGGCCATGGAACAACGCCATCGCCAATGGCAATGCCTATGCTTCACAGTTTGTGACAACACCCACTGACAAGGCTGCCAAAGGCAATCTACCCACACTCAGCACCGGAAAGACCACAGGTAAAGAAATCCTGGAAGCCCGTGTAGCTGCCCTTCTGACTGAAGGTTATACTCCGGCACGCGTGGCCAATACTGCCGTTTTTGGCAACCTGGCAGGGTATTACATCGTAAATTACTGGCCTGCTGCACAGTATGCTGATCCCGGTCACATCCCCGGTGCCATGCAGTATACGCCCAAAGAAAGCATGAAGCTGGCTGCAGATCTCAAAACCCTGCCGACCAACAAACCCATTGTACTGTATTGCTATACCGGCCAGACCAGCTCCTTCCTGGCTGCATACCTGCGCCTCCTGGGTTACGACGCCAAATCACTGCTTTTCGGTGGCAATGCCATGATCTATGACATCATGGTTTCCAAGAACATGACAGTGTTCAAACCATCGGAAATCATGGAGTATGATTATGTAACTCCCTAAGGTTATAATCTTATCAGGAAAACTTACCAAGGGCTGTTCTTGAATTCCCAAACCACCGCCTCATCCTGAGTGCGGTGGTTTTTTTATTTATTCTATAACAATGTATGGAAAATTGTTACGTTATTTGTATATTTGTCCGGATTTAGTCTACATTATGTACAACAGTATCATCAACGAGAAGCAACGTGCCATTATGGAAACTGCGCATCGCCTGTTCTGGAAGCATGGTTTCAGGCGGGTCAGCATCGAAGAAATATGCCGCGAAGCAAGGGTAAGCAAGATGACGTTTTACCGGCATTTTCCCGATAAACTGAGCCTGGCAAGGTTCGTTTACGACATCCAGATAGACGAAGGCCTTCGAAAATTCAGAAATATCCTCAATTCCGATCTCAGTCCACGGGAAAAAGTAGAACAAATGCTGAAGATGAAGGCAGAGTCGGTTCATGGTATCAGTCCTGAATTCCTGCGTGATTTCTATAATGACCGCGATACAGGACTGAAGGCCCATATTGAAGAAAAGACGGCGGCCACCTGGCAGGTCATCATGGAGGATTTCCGGCAGGCACAGCGGCAGGGGATCTTTCGGGATGACTTTGATCCCCAATTCCTCCTGTACATGACACAGCGGTTCACCGACCATTTGAATGACCCTTATCTGCTGCAGCTTTTAGGATCAGCAGAGAAGGTCGTGATGGAAATGACGCGCCTTCTGACCTTTGGCATCTGCTCTCCACATCACCCCTGATACCTAAGCTTTCCCATGCGCACCGCATCCGTCATTTGGTCGCTATTTCTCTTCTTTTTGCCTTTGGCCGCGCAATCAGGAGATACCCTTTTGTGGAGCGGGCAGATCACAGGATGGATGGGCTATAGAACTCAACAGGTGCTGCCAATGGAAGCGGGTCTGAGGTACCTTCCTGCTTTGCAGTATGAATACAAGAAACCACATCACCGTATTGATCTTGAATTATCGGCCAACGCCTATGCTTCTGCGGCGGGGCGCTGCTGCGACAGTATCAGCATCGACGGTCGGCTGAAACCCTACCGGGCCTGGGCGCGTTACGCCTGGGATCAGGCCGAACTCCGGCTTGGACTGCAGAAGATCAGCTTCGGATCGGCGGTCATGCTCAGGCCACTGATGTGGTTCGACCGTATCGATCCCCGCGATCCGCTGCAAATGACCGATGGCGTCTGGGGCCTGATGGGGCGCTATTACTGGTTGAACAATGCAAACCTATGGTTATGGACATTATGGCCCTCCTCATCCCCAAAATCCTGGGAGTGGGCCCCCAGTGCAAGCAAAATCCCGGAAATCGGAGGGCGGTTTCAGCACCCACTGCCCGGCGGAGAGTTCGGCCTTACCACCCATTGGCGCATGGCAGATCCTCAGGATAACACACTGGCTGTCAATCACAAAAAAGAATACCCGGAATACCGGCTTGGCCTGGATGCGAAATGGGACGCGATGGCCGGACTATGGCTGGAGTCCAGCTGGACGCACGCAGCCGCCCCCCTGGGCGTCCTGCGCAATCAGGTGTTGCTGACCCTCGGGGTAGACTATACTTTTTCATTGGGGAACGGTCTGCATGTCGTAAACGAAAACCTCATCGCCAGCATGTTCGACACCAAGGCGTCCCTCCAACAATCGCTGGTGTTCAGTGGTATTTCCTTATCCTATCCATTGAGTCTTCTCGACCAGGTTCAAACCATGGTCTTCCATGACTAGAAGTCGCAACACAGTTACGCATTTATCAATATCAACCGAAAGTATGACCAATGGGCCATTCACCTGATGGCCTACTGGAACCCAACGGAATACCTGCTTCCCACCCAACAGGATGGCGGCGCAGTTTTCGCAGGAAGAGGATTACAATGCATGCTCGTCTATCATCATTGATCAAATATTGAGACCATTTTTATGAAAAACGAAACCATCATTCAGACACAGGGTCTGATCAAGCGCTTTCCAATGGGAAAAGGGGAGTTCACTGCCCTGGATGGCATCCACTTACGCTTTGGACGGGGAGAGTTTGCAGGCCTGATCGGCCCCAGTGGATCCGGAAAAACCACCTTGCTGAACATCATCGGTTCGTTGGACACACCTACAGAAGGCCAGGTCGAGGTGCTCGGTCATTCCATTGGCAGGCTGACCGCCCGGGAGGCTGCCCGGCTACGCAAGGTCAACCTTGGCTTTATCTTTCAGAGCTACAACCTGCTGGCCGTTCATACGGTTTATGAAAACGTGGCATTCCCACTCCTCTTATTAAAGACCCCACGTACAGAGCGTCATCAGATGGTGATGGATGCACTGGAATGGGTAGGCCTGACTGACAAAGCACGTTCCAAACCTCCGCAGCTCTCCGGCGGCGAGTGCCAGCGTGTGGCCATCGCCCGCGCCATGGTAAAACGCCCTTCCCTGGTGTTGGCCGACGAACCAACGGCCAACCTCGATGCGGCCAACTCCCACCATATACTACAGACCATGGTCCAGTTGAACAAAGAGCTCAACACCACATTTCTCTTCGCCACCCATGATGAGAAAGTCATCTCTTACCTGCGCCGCAAGATATACCTGAAAGATGGCAGGGTAGACAAAGAAGAGATCCTTGAACCTGAAACAGCATCGTTATGAGAACCGCATTTACACTGGCCCTGCGCAACCTGCTGGGCGCCGGACTCAGGACATGGCTGAGTGTTCTGGTACTTTCATTCTCGTTTGTGATCATCATTTGGTTGAAAGGCATCATGACAGGCTGGGATCACCAGGCAAAAAAGGATATGACTGAGTGGCAGATAGGCGGAGGCCAATACTGGCAGGCTGCTTATGATCCTTATGATCCACTCAGCCTTGGTGACAGCCACGCGCCTATTCCGGATGAATTCGCCGGAGAAGTTCAACAAGGTGACATGGTCCCCCAACTTTTGGCTCAGGGGAGTTTGTACCCGGAAGGCCGTTTGCAGCAGGTGATCATCAGGGGGATTGATCCGAACCAAAGCCTTTTTCAGTTGCCCACCTCATGTCTGGATTCAG
Source organism: Lentimicrobiaceae bacterium (assembly GCA_018001695.1). GTDB lineage: Bacteria > Bacteroidota > Bacteroidia > Bacteroidales > JAGNHN01 > JAGNHN01. The sequence goes on along the minus strand of JAGNHN010000018.1, from coordinate 22,848 downwards.
GAGTTCAGGCCATACCTGCCATGATAGGGTATCTGATGGCCCACAATATGGGTTTGGAGAAGGGAGACATCGTTACCCTGCGCTGGCGCGATAAGCGTGGCACTTTTGACGCCACGGATTTGGAAATCTGCGAGATATTTACCTCAACTGTACCTGCGATAGATCAGGGGCAGGTGTATCTCTCCCTTGAGCGTCTGCAGGAAATGATGTCATTGCCGGGAGAGGCCACTATTCTGAGCTTCAGGGATCCGGACAGGGAAAGGGCAGCAGTGGAAGGATGGGTTCTGAAGACTAAATCAGTGCTGACAAAGCAGGTAGATGATGTGATCAAAGCCAAATCCACCGGGCAGTCTATCATTTACCTGATCCTGCTGCTGCTCGCCATGCTGGCCATTTTTGACACCCAGGTTTTATCCATTTTCCGGCGGCAAAGAGAAATAGGAACATACATAGCACTGGGTTATACACGTCAGGAGGTAGTGGGGCTTTTTACGGTGGAGGGCAGTATGCATGCGGTGCTGGCAGCCTTACTTGCCACGGCATATGGTCTTCCTTTCCTGGCATGGCAGGCCAGGGCAGGCTGGACGATGCCCGTTGATGTCAGCGAATTTGGTATGTCCATTGCCCAGACCCTTTATCCGATATATACTATCGGACTGATATTGAGCACGATAATGCTGGTTTTCATCACAACAATTATTGTGAGTTACCTACCAGCCAGGAAAATCGCGAAGATGAACCCAACAGAAGCATTAAGGGGGAAACTACAATGATGTCATTCATATTTAAAGGCTTATGGCGGGATAAAAGCCGGAGTCGCTTACCCATCATCGTAGTCAGTCTGGGAGTGATGCTGACGGTCCTGATGCACGCCTATATTAACGGCTTCATGGGCGATGCCATTGAAATCAATGCCCGTTTCAACCATGGTCATATGAAGGTCATGACGGCTGCCTATGCTGAAAATGCCCATCAGATGCCCATCGATCTGGCCCTTACAGGATCGGATGAGATCATGTCCTTCCTGGAACGTGAATATCCTGGTCTGACGTGGTCGGAACGTATTACCTTCGGTGGTTTGGTGGATATTCCTGATGCACAAGGAGAAACGCAGTCACAGGGGCCCGTGATGGGGATGGGCATGCGCTTGTTGGGTGAAAGGAAGGACGAGGTCGTGAAACACGGGCTGGCATCCTCCATTGCCAGGGGAGCTATGCCGCAAAGGGCCGGGGAAGTGCTGATCAGCGATGCTTTCGCACTCCGGTTGGGTCTGGAACCGGGGGATACCATGACCTTGCTCGGATCGACGATGTATGGCAGCATGTCGTTCCACAATTTCATCCTGTCCGGCACCCTGGTCTTTGGCGTGGAAGCCCTTGACCGGGGCAGTATGATCGCCGATCTGGAAGATGTCAGGGCTGCCCTGGATATGGAGAATGCCAGCAGTGAGATCCTGGGCTTCTTCCATACCGGATTTTATGATGATGACCAGGCCCGGGAGCTGTCATCCGGTTTCGTACCGCCGCCGGGCAGCGGGGATGGAGAATTCAGTCCGGTCATGCATGCCCTCAGTCAACAGGGCCATATGAGCCAATATGTTAACATGTCGAAAGTATGGTCAGGCTATGTCTCGTTGATTTTTATCCTGGCCATGTCACTTGTTTTATGGAACGCTGGTCTGCTGGGTGGTTTGCGCCGGTATGGTGAAGTCGGGGTCCGGCTGGCCATAGGTGAAACCAAGCTACATGTATATAAAACCATGATCTATGAATCCATTCTGATCGGATTGGCGGGTTCGGTTGCGGGCACTGCCCTGGGCCTATTCTTTGCCTGGCTGATTCAGACATATGGCATCGACATTTCCGGCATGATGCAGGGGGCCAGCCTGATGATGCCGGGCGAGATACGGGCACGCATTACCCCGGTCGATTTCTATCTCGGATTCATTCCTGGTGTGATATCCACTGTACTTGGAACGCTGTTATCAGGCATCGGAATTTTCAAACGCCAGACTTCCAGCCTTTTTAAGGAATTAGAGGCATAGGCCTCTTTAATCATCACATAACGAACTTTAAATCTGTCAGTTGTTCAAGAACCCTTTTGAAATCCTGTAAAAATATGAGATCTCTGGTAGTGATATTCGCGATATTTCTGACACCTGTGGTGGCAGCACAGGATGCCGCCACCATCCTGCAACGAATCGACGCCAACCTCTCCAGCCGCAACCGCGTTTTTGAGTCGGACATGACCATCCACAGCCGGCGTGGCAGCCGCACCATTTCTTCACGGAGCTATGCCGAAGGAAATCAGAAATCGTTCACGGAGTATCTTGCTCCTGCTTCAGACAAAGGCACGAAAATGCTCAAGCTGGACAAGCAGCTCTGGATCTTTGATCCTGGCACAGATCGCACCATTCAGTTGAGCGGGCATATGCTTCGGCAATCGGTGATGGGCAGCGACCTGAGTTATGAGGACATGATGGATGACCGCAGCCTCAGCGAGATGTACACTGCAGTTATCAGTGGCCGGGGAGAAATAAACGGCCAGGCGGTGGTCATCCTGGAGCTCACAGCCAAGGCAGCAGACCTTGCCTACCACAGCCAGAAGCTCTGGGTGGATGCTGTACGCTATGTTCCATTAAAACAGGAATTATACGCAAAGAGCGGAAAGCTACTTAAAAAACTGGAGATGAGCAATATAACACAGATTCAAGGCAGATGGTTCCCGATGACAATGCTATACAAAGACATGCTCAAGCAAGGAGATGGCACAGAATTCAATATCCGGAGCATTCAGTTTGATGCTGCCATTCCCAATCACATCTTTACGAAAGCCAGCTTGCGGAAGTGAACCACGCATCTACCTCCTCCAGAATGAAGGAGAGAACAAGACGAGCACGGTCATGATTTCTAACCTGCCAAGGATCATCAGCAGAGATAAATAGAGTTTACCTGCCTCGGGAATAAAGGAGAAATTTCCGGCTGGTCCGACCATTCCAATGCCCGGGCCTATGCCCCCCATTGTCGCAAGAACAGCACCCAGGGATGTATGCGGATCCAATCCCAGACCAGCCATTAACAAGGCGCTGAGTGCGGCAATAAAAAGATACAGAAAAACGAATGTAACGGTGGCATTCACCCTGTCCTCACTCATTGCAAGACCATTAACCCGGAGTGGTTTCACGAGCTTGGGATGAAGTTGCCTGGTAAAAAAAAGCTGAATATTTCTGAAGGCGATGACATGTCGCATCACCTTTATACCCCCGCCGGTACTTCCAACACAGGCTCCGATAAACATAAGTGAAAGTATCAGCATCCATGCCATTTCTTGCCACTTCATATAGTCAGCGGTCGCAAATCCGGTTGCTGTGATTATGGATATCACCTGAAAGAAGGAAGCTCTTATGGATTCTTCTACGGTATAAACGTTAGACCGATAAATAATGGTAGCGATGAGCAGTCCAATCGTACAAATGATCAGAAGATATGCCTTGAGTTCTGAATTACGAAATATCCTGCGAAAGTCGCCTTTGATCAGGAAGATATAAAGGGAGAAATTGATGCCCGCCAGCAGCATGAACACCATTATGACATATTGAATATATGGAGAGTAATATCCAATGCTCGCGTTTTTAGTGGAGTATCCTCCGGTTGCGACCGTGCCGAATGCGTGACATATAGCATCAAAGAATTCCATACCTCCAACAACCAGAAGGAGGACCAGAATCGCCGTCATGGCAATGTATATTAACCAAAGAACCCTGGCTGTATCAGAGGTTCTGGGAATAATCTTCTCCGGATCCTTGGCCGAGGTTTCCAGTGAAATTAGATGATATCCGGCAATTCGCAGAGCAGGAAGTATGGCAATAACGAGTACGATGATCCCCATGCCTCCTATCCAGTGGGTAAGACTGCGCCAGTACAGCAGTGATTTCGGCAGCACTTCAACGTCTGTTAAGATGGATGATCCGGTTGTAGTCAGTCCGGATACAGATTCAAACAAAGCATCGATGAAGGAAGGAATAGCTCCTGTAAGCATAAAAGGCAGGCTGCCACTTATGCCCATCAGCAACCATGCCAGGGTAACCGTCAGGTAGCCCTCCTTTATTCTTAATCCATCAGGCTGACCCTTGACGATTGCCGCCAGGATGAGGCCTGGGATCAGGGTTAAAATAATCGTGATGATCCATGGTTTCAGAAGCCCTGCTTCGTGGTACCAAAACACCCAAACGAGCGAGGTGGCCATGAATGTGGCCATGATAATCAACACTTTAGCCAATACTCCTAAAACCGGTTTTACTTTCATTCTGAGCATGAATGCTGCTGCAGGGGATAAAACACCCAGCATCATTCCGGCCGCGAAGCAAGCCGCTTTTTCGTAAAGAATGCATTAAAAGATCGACTTAAGGCATAAAGAAAATATCAAGAAGAGGATTGAACGAAGCGGTAGCCAATGCCACTTTCTGTAATGATATGCCGTGGGTGATTGGGATCAGGTTCGAGTTTCTTGCGCAATTGTGCGATATAAACTCTCAGGTATTGGGACTGTTCGACATGGCCTGGTCCCCAGACCTGCCGGAGGAGATAAGGATGCGTCAAAACCCTGCCTTCATTTCTGGCAAGCAGGGTCAACAGGGCATATTCTGTGGCCGTTAGTCGAACCACTTCCTCATGTATTTTAACTATTCGGGCAGAAAAGTCAATTTGAAAATCTTCGCAATCCAATACCGGCTCTGCTTCCCCGGCATATTGTGTGCGCAAGGCACTTCTGATACGTGCCAGTAACTCCCCTGTTCTGAAGGGTTTAGTAAGATAATCGTTGGCACCCAGATCCAATGCGCGGATGATCTCCTCTTCGCTATTGATCACCGACAGGATAATGACCGGGTGTGTATACCATCCGCGCAACTTTTGCAACACTTCCTGTCCGGGCTCATCTGGAAGGCCCAGGTCCAGCAGGATCAGGTCAGGGGGCTTGTTCACAGCCATCATCAGACCCTCTCGTGCATTCTCAGCGCAATAAACCCTGTAAGCATTGCTCTGTAGAGTGATCTCAAGCAATTTCCGCATTGCCGCTTCGTCGTCAATGATCAGTATCTCGGGATTATTCATCTTTCCATTCATTAATATTGGCGCACGCTGCCGGAATGAATACCGTAAAGCGGGCACCATGTGGTAAGCAATTTTCCAGACTGACCCATCCATCATGGGCCTCAACGAAACCTTTTACGATGGAAAGCCCAAGGCCGGTCCCTCCAGGTTGTTTATCTGCAATCCGGTAGAACTTCTCAAAGACATGCACTATCTCAGACTCAGGAAAACCTGGTCCGTCGTCCTCAATAACCAGCTTTAGTCCATCTTTTACTGACATGACTCTGATGCAGATGGTTGTGTTGGCCGGGGTGTACAGGACAGCGTTGTGCAGCAAGTTATGGAGGACATGCCACATGATGCCTTTATCCAGCTTATATATTGGGATGGCAGGATCTACTTCCACACAAATATTTTGCTCATATCCAGTAACATCTATCGACTTCACTGTCTCATAGATCAGCTCCGGGATATCGCACCAGTCTTTCCGCAGTTTGATCACACCTGCTTCGATTCTGGACATATTCAGGAGGTTCTCTACCTGCTGGTTCAGCCGAAAGGCAGCAGTTGAGATATGGGAGACCAATGCTGTTGTATCTTCTGGTCTCAACTTGTCGCCGTTGTTCTGAAGGTTATCCGTAGCTGCAATGATGGTACTGATAGGTGTTCGCAGCTCATGGGAGAGCGAATGAAGCATCGTATTGTAAAGGTGCAGCGTCCGTTCCTTTTCTTCCCTGCTTTGATTGGCCTTTTCGATTTGCCTTACTTTATGCGTCAATATGGCATTCAGCATGGCAATGATAAAATACATCAGGAACATCAGGGCATCCTCTGCACTGTGGATGGTATAGGTAAACCGTGGGGGGATAAAGAAGAAGTTCCATACGAGGGCACTCAGCAGGGCAGCTGTCAGCACAGGCAGGATATGAAAAAACATCGCCAGAAATGAAACCGTCACCAGGAGGATTAGCGCAACTGTCCTGTATCCCACATAACCTGAAAACAGATAGCAGAATACCGCGACACTGACTACTAATCCCAGGCTGATGGCGAATTGCCTGATCCGGCTTCCTTTAACCCATTTATAAGATTTCAGGGCCATGATTGATGAGCTGATTTAACAACAAAGGTAATCTTGTGAAAACAAAAAGGGTGGTTCGGAATTGAACCACCCTGATAAACTTATCAAAGGTCCTTGCCTTGGTACCCCGGAACTGCTCTTATGCCAGATCAAACCGGTCCAGGTTCATCACCTTGGTCCAGGCTGCGATAAAGTCCTTCACAAATTTCTCGCCGGCATCGGCGCTGGCATAGACTTCAGCGAGGGCCCTCAATTCGGAATTAGAGCCAAAGATCAGGTCTACGCGGGTGGCCGTCCATCTGATTGCACCCGTTTTGCGGTCACGACCCTCAAATTCCTGGCGGTGCTCAGAGGTGGGCTTCCATTCCGTGCGCATATCGAGCAGGTTAACGAAGAAATCGTTGGTAAGGACTTCCGGACGATCCGTCAGTATGCCGTTTCCGGAATGGTCGTAATTGGCGTTCAGGACACGCATACCGCCGAGCAGTACGGTCATTTCGGGTGCTGTGAGCCTTAGCAGCTGGGCCTTATCCACCAGCATTTCTTCGGCACATACAGCCATCTTCTTTTTCAGGTAGTTGCGGAAGCCGTCGGCAACAGGTTCCATCACTTCAAAGGAGGCAACATCTGTTTGCTCCTGCGTAGCATCTGTCCGTCCCGGAATAAAAGGCACATCGTATGCATATCCGGCATCCCTGGCTGCTTTCTCGACAGCGGCAGTGCCGGCCAGAACGATAAGATCAGCCATAGAGACCTTCTTCCCTCCTGATTGAGCCTGGTTAAATTCCTGCTGTATGCTGCCCAAAACCTGCAAAATCCTAGCCAATTGATCCGGATTGTTCACGGGCCAGTCTTTTTGCGGTGCCAGTCTGATCCTGGCCCCATTGGCACCTCCGCGCATATCAGAACCCCTGAAGGTAGCGGCGGAAGCCCAGGCCGTGACCACCAGCTGTGCAATGCTGAGACCGGATCCCAGGATTTTGGATTTTAACAGGGCAATATCCTGATCACTGACAAGAGGATGATCGGCAGCCTGAACAGGATCCTGCCAGATCAGGTCTTCGGCGGGCACTTCCGGGCCCAGGTAACGGGCGCGTGGCCCCATATCACGGTGGGTCAGCTTGAACCAGGCCCTTGCAAAGGCGTCGGCAAACTGGTCCGGGTTTTCGTAAAAACGCCGGGATATCTTTTCGTAAGCCGGGTCGAAGCGCAGGGAGAGGTCGGTCGTCAGCATGGCAGGCGCATGGCGCTTAGCGGGATCATGGGCATCAGGTATGGTCCCGGCGCCGGCTCCTCCTTTGGCAACCCATTGATAAGCGCCGGCAGGGCTTTTTGTCAACTCCCACTCATAACCAAAAAGATGTTCGAAGAAGTCATTGCTCCAACGTGCAGGCGTTTTGGTCCATGTCACTTCCGGTCCACCGGTAATGGTATCGCCGGCCTTCCCGGTACCGAATTTACTTTTCCAGCCCAAGCCCTGCTCCTCCATCTCTGCCACCTCAGGTTCAGGTCCCACCAGCGCAGGATCGCCAGCGCCATGAGATTTGCCAAAGGTATGTCCACCCGCGATCAAAGCCACGGTCTCTTCGTCGTTCATGGCCATGCGGGCGAAGGTTTCCCGGATATCATGTGCCGCTGCCAGTGGATCCGGGTTGCCGCCCGGTCCTTCCGGGTTGACATAAATCAGTCCCATCTGCACAGCAGCCAGAGGATTTTCAAGGTCGCGCTCTCCGCTGTATCGCGTCTTGTCATCCAGCCATTTGCTTTCGGATCCCCAATAGATATCTTCCAGTGGTTCCCAGATATCTTCGCGGCCACCACCAAACCCAAAGGTCTTGAAACCCATCGATTCCAACGCCACATTACCGGCGAGAATCATCAGGTCGGCCCAGGATATCTTGCGACCATACTTTTGTTTCACAGGCCATAGGAGTCGCCTGGCTTTGTCGAGGTTGGCATTATCCGGCCAGCTGTTCAGGGGAGCAAAACGCTGCGCACCGGTATTGGCACCCCCACGTCCGTCTCCGCTCCGGTAGGTCCCGGCACTATGCCATGCCATACGGATGAAAAATGGACCGTAATGGCCAAAATCGGCCGGCCACCAATCCTGGGAATCGGTCATCAGGTCGTGCAGATCCTTCTTCAAGGCTGCGAAGTCCAGGCTCCTGAACTCCTCAGCATAATCAAACTGATCGTCCATGGGGTTAGACAAGTTTGAATGCTGACGCAGGATACTCAGATTTAGCTGATTGGGCCACCAATCACGGTTTCTCGTACCGCTGCCACTATTGGCGTGTGCATGTGTGGCACCGGTCACGGGGCATTTCCCTTCATTCTTCGTGTTTTCCATTTTGAAGTTGGTTTTATATTAATGATACATCTTCCGAATCTGGTTACCCTTAGATTTTTTTCTCAAATAATACTAAAGCACTAATTTACAACTCATTGTAATCAATACTAATTATTATCTGAGAATTTATAAATATACATAAATAAAGAACAAAATAACACCAGAATTGATTAATTCAAAGAGAAAAAATGCAAAGCAATGGACCTTGGTCCGGATGCGAACTCTTTGATAAGTATGAGTAAGTACTGTGGGGAGGGTAAAAAAATTTCCCGGAGATACAGGACTTTGTAGATCAACTCTGCCGTAGTTTAGGGAAGGAAACGCCTGTATCCCCGGGAAACTGTGTATGTAAAACGAACAATGCAGGGGCCTTATTGTTCATGAAAATCTGAATTTTATGTTAAGAACTGTTAAAAGCGGTGAGGCATTTAAAGATTTCGAAAGTGGGCCGCATTGCATCGGCCATTTTAATACTTTTGTAAGGTAGAAGTCCATGCCATGATCGTTGATATTTTCATTCCCTGTTATATTGACCAGCTCTATCCACAGACCGGCATGAATATGGTGCGGATCCTGGAGAAGCTGGGGATTGGGGTGCATTACAATCCCAACCAGACATGCTGTGGGCAGGTAGCCTTCAATGCCGGATTCTGGGACGAAGCCAAGGCCATGGGTGAAAAATTCATCCGTGACTTCCCTAACGACCGTTATGTTATATCGCCATCTGCTTCCTGTGTAGGGATGGTGCGTAACTACTACGACGAACTTTTTTACAACAGTGCCCTTCACAACGAATACCGCCAGCTTAAGCGGAACATCTACGAATTCTCTGATTTTCTTGTTAATATATTAAAGATCACACAGGTAGACGCTGTGTTCGAGCACAAGGTCACCTATCATGATTCCTGTGCCGCCCTGCGGGAATACGGCATCAAGGATGAGCCCAGGGTCCTGCTTTCCAATGTTAGAGGACTTGAAATTGTGGAGATGAAGGATGCAGATGTATGTTGTGGTTTTGGCGGCACTTTTTCCGTCAAGCATGAAGGTATTTCCACAGCTATGGCAGAGCAGAAAATCCAGAACGCCCTGGACACCGGTGCGGCCTACATCACATCCACCGATATCAGCTGCCTGATGCACCTGGAGGGGTATATCAACAAGCACAACCTTCCGCTAAAAACCATCCACCTGGTGGACATCCTTGCCTCAGGCTGGGAATAGTAAGTTCTTATCAACAAAGGTATTATGCCCCATACTGCGTTATTTGAAGATACGGCCATTGCTTTTGGCATGAAGAGTGACCGTGAATTGCAGCGTGCCAGGCTGTTGTTCCAGGTCATGTCATATCCGGGTCTGGTAAAAGCCGGCAAGGTACTTACAAATCTGGCGCTGCGTCTGCGTTTGCCCATCAACTGGGCCGTCAAACCCACCATTTACAAACATTTCGTGGGAGGTGAGACCATTGAGGCCTGTGAACCTTTTGTAAGAAGGCTGGAGCAATACAGCGTCAGGGCTATTTTGGACTTCAGTGTTGAGGGCTCAGAGGATGGTCGTCATGCGCGCATGGTGCTTGATGAAGTGTTGCATTCCATTCAACATGCAGCTGCGGATGAGAACGTGCCCTTTGCCGTTTTCAAACCCACCGCCTTTGCACCCCCGGCCGTCCTGGAAAAGATCAGTCAGGGCAGCGCATTGAGTCAGAAGGAAGCAGAAATCAAACAGCAATTTGAGGAATATGTAGACACCTTATGCAGGGCGGCAGCCGCGGTTCACCTGCCTATCCTGATTGATGCTGAGGACAGTTGGTATCAGGATTACCTGGATAAGGTTGTGACAAGTATGATGGTAAAGTATAACCATGAGCAGGCCATCGTCTTTAATACATTGCAGATGTACCGGCACGACCGCCTCGCCTACCTGAAGCGTGCCCACCTGGCCGCTGTTGAAGGGGGATATTATTATGGCGTGAAGTTCGTCAGGGGTGCCTATATGGAAAAAGAGCGCAAAAGGGCTGCTGAGCGCGGCTACCCTGATCCCATCCAGCCCGATAAGGCTGCCACGGACCGTGACTACGATGATGCCTTGCGGTATACGATGGATCACATCGAAAACATCAGCATTTTCAACGGGACCCACAATGAAGCCAGTTCAGCCCTCCTGGCTGAGTTGATCGACCAGAAAGGGCTGGCCAGGGATGACAAGCGCATCTGGTTTGCCCAGTTATACGGCATGAGCGACCATATCAGCTTCAATCTGGCCCATGAAGGCTACAATGTGGCCAAATATATGCCTTACGGCCCTGTCAAATCCGTAATGCCCTACCTTATCCGGAGGGCAGAAGAAAACACTTCCATTGCCGGGCAGACCGGCCGTGAATTAAGCCTGATCCGAAAAGAGGTTTTGCGAAGGCATGCATAATTATTGTAAATTTGAGACGGATTTTTCACGAGATCCAAGCAGGCAAAATCAAAAACCAACTCCTATGAAAATGCGTATTGCGGCCCTCCTGGCAACCCTGGTGCTTACCATGATCGCCTTCTATGCTTGCCAGAAAGAGGAATCTCTCATCCTGGAAGACCTTGACTATCTTGAGATCACGCCGACATCGGCTTTCCTTCTTCCAGGTGCCACACAGCAATTTACGGCTATCGCCTATTTCCTGGATGGCACCAATGAGGATGTTACCAGCGAAGTGGAATGGAAATCAAACAACACAGCCGTTCTCACCATCGATGAAAAAGGTGTTGCCAAAGGCGTTTCCAAAGGGCATGCTTTTGTGGTAGCCAATGCCGGCCTTGACTTTGCCTCCACCATGGCATCAGTTGTAGGAGATACCGAGATTGACAGGCAAAAGATTATTCAGGATTTCAAAGACAACTACCTTGGAACCGAGCATAGTGATGTGGGTTGGACAGGCAGTGTTGCCGGTTGCAATGCCGGGACCATCACCCAGATCACCTATGAAAAGGTCACCCGCAGGGTGAATTATTTCAGAAGGCTGGTAGGGGTGCATGACAATATCGTCATGAAGCAGGAATACAGTGCCAAGTGCCAGGAGGCTGCTCTGATGTTCAAGGCCAACAATACCATCAGCCACTATCCTCCGGCCTCATGGACCTGCTTTACAGCCAACGGTGAAGAGGCAGCAGGGAAATCCAACATTGCTATCGGTTTCCACTCTGTCAATGCTGTCTCTGCCTACATTGACGATTTCGGAGCGAACAACAAACCGGTAGGTCACCGTCGCTGGATCCTTTATTCCCAGGCCAATGCCATCGGTGAAGGATCCACCCCCAACACCAATGCACTGTGGATTTGGGATTGGCTGCCCAGTGCCCCGGCAGGGACACCGGAATTCATCGCCTATCCTGCCAAGGGATATTTCCCTGCACCCCTGGTTTTTGACCGCTGGTCATTCAGTAAGCCCAATGTCAACTTCACCAATGCTAGTGTGAGCATGAAAGATGCCAGCGGCGCCAATGTTACGGTCGATGTGATTGATAAGACCACAGTAGGCGCCGGTGACAACACGATTGTCTGGGAACCTGACAACATCAATACCAGCGGTCCTGGTGATGTAAAATACACTGTGACTGTCTCCGGCCTCACCGGTAATCCTAACAGCTATACCTATGATGTCGTCATCGTTCAGCCTACCACATCCAAGATGATGACCTCCTATCAAATGGAAAAAGCAAGGAATCCGAACGCCAGGGTAGAGTAAGTATCACACACCATGATAGAAAAAGCCCGGATCCTGCAGGTCCGGGCTTTTAATTTGATATCCTGTTGGCCTGTCTTACCGAAAAGCAGCCATCAGCAACCCAATATCCTGAAAGGGAAGCTCATAATAATCGGCGATGAAGCGGTTGGTAGCTGAACCATTGAAGAGGTAAACCCCTTTACGCAGATCATCATCCTGTCTTAAAAGGTTTTCCATCCCCCCGGCATCGCCAATCTGGAGGAGCAGCGGACAGAAGAAGTTACTAAGTGCCTGGGAAGCAGTCTGGGAGACCATAGAAGGTATATTTGGCACACAATAATGGACAACGCCATGCTTTCTGAACACAGGCTGCTCATGTGTTGTAATGGCTGATGTTTCCACACATCCGCCATGGTCGATGCTCAGGTCAATGATAACTGCACCCTCTGTCATACCCCTGACCATGTCTTCGGAGATGAAGCAAGGTGTCCGTCCTTCCGTGGCATGCACGGCACCGATGACGACATCGGCTGTTTCGAGGACTTTGCGCAGGACACGGGGGTCGATAATGGATGTAAACACCCTGTTCTGCAAACTGGTCTGTATTCGTCTCAACTTATAGAGGGAATTGTCGAAGATCTTCACCTGAGCGCCCATGCCCAGGGCAGCACGGGCGGCATATTCTCCCACAGTGCCAGCACCAAGGATGACCACCTCGGTGGGAGGTATACCTGAGAAGCCACCCAGCATCACGCCAACCTGGTTATCCCTTTCGATCAGGTAGCGGGTGGCGATATAGATGGCTGCATTGCCGGCTATTTCACTCATGGCGCGTACCAGGGGGATGGAGCCACTGCTATCGTGAATATATTCAAAGGCCAGGGCTGTCGCTTTGCGGGCACTCACCTTAACGAAGAAATCCCGTTCAAGGACGGAGATGTTAAGCGAGGATATGATGACCTGTCGGGGCCGAAGCAAGGCGATCTCAGCATTAGTCGGAGGCGCCACTTTAAGCACAAGCTCAGCTTTATACACCTCGTCGCGGCTGTATACAATCTGTGCTCCTGCCTCAGCATAATGGTGATCGGTAAAGCCGGCTTCCTTCCCTGCCCCGTTCTCAATCATCACGCCATGGCCTGTGTCGGTAAGTAACCGGACGGCGTCGGGGACCAGGGTGATGCGTTTCTCACTGAAGGAGGTCTCCCGGGGAAGACCGATCAAAAGCTGGCTGGCTTGCCGCCCTTTCTCCAGCATCTCAGGCTGGGTCATCAGACGTGTACCCTGTGACAGCATGGCATTGGTCTTGGTATCTTGGTCCATAAGCGATGATTCCAGGTTAAACCAATAAAATCCCGGCAGCATCAGCCCATGATGCCCCAGGTTATCTGCCGGACTTCATCTTCCTGTACAACTATTTTTATGTATACGAAACTGGTGGGCAAAAGTTCCGGTATCAGCTCGGGCCATTCCAGAAAACAGCGATGACCGCTGAAAAAATAGTCCTCATACCCCATATCCATCACTTCCTGGATGTTTTTAATCCTATAAAAATCAAAGTGATATATAGGCGACCCTACAGCATCCCGGTATTCATTTACCAGTGAAAAAGTAGGGCTGGTAACATTGTCGGTAACCCCTAGACTTTTACATAGTGCCTTGATAAAGGTGGTTTTGCCGGCACCCATAGCACCCTGCAATGCAAAAATATGCTGTCCCTGACTACTTGCCAGGATGCGTCCAGCCAGCGCTTCAAGCTCGTGTACATCGGAACAAAACGCTTGGTTTTCAAGGGGCAAGATCCCAAAAGATGCCGGATGCGTCATAAGGTCAATGTATTGGGTTATCGCTTTCTCAAACGGACAAAGGGCACCAGCATTTCCTCGAGTGAAATGCCACCGTGCTGAAAAGTATTGCGGTAATACTTCACATAGTAATTGAAGTTATTGGGATAGGCGAAGAAGTCATCTCCTCTGCAAAAGATAAACTGACTGCTGACATTGGTACGAGGCAGAAAAGCCTGCTCAGGCCGGGAGACCTCGAAGACCTCATTCTTGTCATAACTCAGTGAACGACCTGTTTTGTAGCGCAGGTTGGTGTTGGTGGCTTTATCTCCGATCACCTTGACGGGATCTTTCACCTGGATGGATCCATGGTCGGTGGTCAGAATAACCTCCACATCTTTTTCAGCCAGGAAGCGCATCATATCGCGCAGCGGACTGTGTTCAAACCAGGATTCCGTAATGCTGCGGTAGGCCGGCTCGTCTTCCGCCAGCTCGCGTATCACCTCCATTTCGGTCCTGGCATGGGAAAGCATATCTACAAAATTGTATACGATGACATTGAAATCGTTGGTCATCAGGTTGGCAAAGTTGTCCAGCAGTTTCTTACCTGCAGTGATGTTCAATATCTTATTGTAAGACGTGCGAAGCCTGTGTCCGTGTCTGGTGAGATACTCGCCCAGCAATTCCCCTTCATATTGGTTTTTGGTCCCTTCATCGCCTTCATTCAACCACCATTTCGGGTACTTCTTTTCAATTTCTGATGGCAGCAGCCCTGAAAACAGGGCGTTGCGGGCATACTGCGTGGTCGTGGGCAGGATGGCGTAATACATCTCTTCGACAGTGATGCGGAAATCCTGTTCGATAAGAGGCTGCAAGGTTTTCCATTGATCGAAACGGAGGTTATCCACCAAAAAGAGAAACACCGGCTTTCCATTGAACAGTGGGAACACCTTCTCTTTAAGTAGTGTATGTGAAAGCACCGGTCGCTCCTGGGTACCTTGTAACCAACTCAGATAACGGTCCTGGATGAAGCGGCTGAATACCTTGTTGGCTTCATCTTTCTGCAGTTTCAAGACCTCATTCATGCTTTCATCCCCGCTTTTCTCCAGTTCCAGATCCCAATAAACAAGTTTCCGGTAGATCTCCATCCATTCCGCATGGTTAAGCCGGGAGGATATTTCCATTCCTATTTGTCTGAATTCCTGTTGATAAGCACTTGTTGTCTTTTCCCTGACAAGCTTACGGTTTTCGAGGTTCTTCTTAAGACAGAGCAGGATCTGGTTAGGGTTGACCGGTTTAATAAGGAAATCGGAGATATTGGATCCGATGGCATCCTCCATGATGCTCTCTTCCTCGCTTTTGGTAATCATGACAACGGGGAGGTTGAGCTGCAGGTTTTTGATTCTCTCCAGCGTTTCGATACCCGTGAGGCCGGGCATATTTTCATCCAGGAAGATGATATCAAAGGTTTCCTGATCAAGGAGCTCCAGCGCATCGTCTCCATTGCTGGAGGTCGACACCTGATATCCTTTCTGCTCCAAAAAGAGGATATGAGGTTTAAGCAGGTCTATTTCATCATCTACCCAAAGGATGTGTGCATTGGTCATACGTGGTGTATTAGGGTGAATATATTCAGGGATGCCGGTAATTCCGGCCATGGTCCTGCTTAATAAATGTTGTAATATTGGTTAATATTGCCTTCGCGGGAGAATTTCCTGCCTATGGCCATGTTTTGCAAAGTTATATCAAAGTGAGCCCAAACATCCTCAATAAGCGCAAGATCCTGAACGATCCTGTGCATGGTTTCATCACTCTTCCGGGAGATCTGTTCTTCGATATCCTTGAGCACCGTTATTTTCAGCGTCTGCGGCGGATCAAGCAACTGGGGCTGACCCATCTGGTCTATCCCGGGGCCCTGCATACCCGTTTTCATCATGCCCTGGGTGCCATGCACCTTATGCTGCAAGCCATCCAGGTATTGCGTAACAAGGGGCATGATATTTCCCCTGAGGAGGCGGAGGGTGCTGCCCTTGCGATTTTGCTGCATGATATAGGGCACGGTCCCTTTTCACATGCCCTCGAGCATTCTATTGTGCAGGGGATGGATCATGAGGACCTTTCGGATCTCTTTATACGGAGAATGAACTTTGAGAGCGGAGGGAAGCTGGAAATCGCCATGGCCATCTTTCGCGGGCATTATCACAAGCGCTTCCTGCACAAGATGGTGGCCAGTCAACTGGATATGGACCGGCTGGATTACCTGAAACGCGACAGTTTTTTCACTGGCGTGTCGGAGGGAGTGATCAATTCGGATCGTATTATCAATATGTTGGAGGTGGCTGAGGATGAATTGGTAGCCGAGGCCAAGGGCATATACTCAATTGAGAAATTTATCATCGCACGCAGGCTGATGTACTGGCAGGTTTACCTTCACCGCACCGTGCTGGGAGCCGAGCAACTGCTGATCCACATACTTCGGCGGGCACAAATGCTGAGCGCTGCAGGAGAACCGCTTTTTGCCACACCTGCGCTGATGCGGTTTCTAAGTTGCACTTGTCATGCTACCGACTTTCAGGAAAAGCCTGATCTGCTGGATACGTTTGCCCGATTGGATGATTTCGACATTTTCACTTCCATCAAGGTATGGCAGGATCATCATGATCCCTTGCTGTCTGTCTTAAGCCGCCGCCTGGTGAACCGGCAGCTTTTCAGGACCGAAATAGCCGGACAGCCTGCGGATGAAGAAAGTCTGTGCCGTCTCCGGCGCAAGGTGGAACAACATTTTGGACTGGACGCCGGATTGGGGGGAATGATGGTATTTACCGGGGAGATTGCCAATAACGCATACAACCCGGAGGAAGACAGGATCTGGCTTCTTTACCGTGATGGTAAACTGGTGGATATCGCCGAGGCCTCTGATCAGATCAACATCTCCGTGTTGAGCCATAAGGTCACTAAATATTTTCTGAGCTATCCCAAGGAGCTTGATTTATCTTGATAATGAAGAGAAAGCAGCGGTAGCCAAAAAACCGTCTGCTGCACGAAAGCGGTTATCAAGCCGGTGATTCATCAACCGGGCAATGGGTGAAGCATGAGGGACATGCAGCATTCAGCACTTTTTTTACCTATCTTTCGGGGCCCAATGAAAAGTGGAGATCTGCCACCCTGCTTAGAGGCAAGGCATTCATTGTCAAGTAATACCATAAGAATGAAATTTAAAGCCAAAGACATTGCTGCCCTCGTTGGCGGGGTCGTCACCGGTAATCCTGAGGTAGAAGTATACCGACTTGCCCGGATAGAAGAAGGTGAAGAAGGTGCCCTCTCCTTTCTGGCCAATCCAAAATACACGTCTTATATATACAGCACACGATCTTCAGTGGTACTGGTCAACCACACTTTTCAGCCGGAGCAGGCCTTGTCCTGCACCCTGATCAGGGTGCAGGATGCTTACCTTGCTTTTGCCACCCTGCTGGAGGCTTACCACCAGCAAAGCCTGCTTTCAGCCGGTATCAGCCCATTGGCTTATGTACATCCGGATGCGACAGTTGAGGATGGGGTTTACATCGGAGAATTTTCTTTTGTTGGAGCTAATGCGAAAATTGGCAGCGGTGCCCGCATCTATCCACAAGTGTATGTCGGTGATCGTGTGGTGGTTGGATCGGGAACTAGCCTGCATCCGGGAGTGAAAGTCTATGCTGACTGCCGGATTGGCGCACGTTGCACCTTGCATGCCGGCACGGTGGTTGGGGCCGATGGTTTCGGCTTTGCACCGGCGCAGGGAGAGCAATACCGTAAGGTGCCGCAAATCGGGAATGTCGTGATTGAAGACGATGTCGAGATTGGCGCCAATAGTGCTATTGACAGGGCCACACTGGGTAGTACCATCATCCGGCGCGGTGTAAAGCTGGACAACCTCATCCAGGTAGCGCACAATGTTGAGATAGGTGAAAACACCGTCATGGCGGCCCAGAGCGGCATCGCCGGATCGACCAAGGTGGGCCGTAACTGCATGATTGCCGGACAGGTTGGCATCACGGGTCATATCACGGTTGCGGACAATGTAAAGATTGCTGCACAATCCGGCATCTCTTCGGCCGTCCGCAAAGAAGGCAGCCTCCAGATGGGAAGCCCCTCGTTCGACCTGACAGAATACCGCAAAGCCTATATTCATTTCCGAAATCTGTCGAAGCACATCGACAGGCTGGATGCATTGGAAGCAAGGCTTAATGAGTTGATGCGGGATAAAGAATAATACCGGCTTGACAGCTAAGCACTGACAATTCATTCATTTCCTTATTTTTGCATCTCAAGATGGAAAAACAACATACGTTAGCAGGTCCTGTTCGCTTACAGGGAACAGGGCTTCATACAGGCAAAGAGGTCAATCTCGTCATTCAGCCAGCACCGGAGGGGCATGGTTTCAAGTTTTGCAGAACCGATCTGGAAGGGCGACCTGTTATCGATGCCGATGTCGATAATGTCGTTGACACATCGCGTGGTACAACGATCGAAAAAAACGGAGCAAGGGTAAGCACAGTGGAGCACTGCCTGGCCGCCTTGACAGGTTTGCAGATCGACAATGCACTGATCGAGGTAGACGGGCCTGAGACCCCTATTCTTGATGGCAGTGCGCGTTTCTACCTGGAAGCCATTCAGGCTGTAGGCAGGAAGGCCCAGGAAGCCCCTCGTGAATACTATGAGATCAAGTCGCACATCACTTATTCATACCCTGAAAAGAAAGTGGAGATGTTCGCATTTCCATCTGAGCAGTATGAATTATCGGTAATGATTGATTTTGAGTCCAGGGTCCTGGGAACACAACATGCCCGTTTGCATCACATCAAGGATTTCCCGGTCGAAATAGGCCCCTGTCGGACATTTGTCTTCCTGCATGAACTGGAGTATTTGCTGCACAATAACCTCATCAAGGGCGGAGACATGAGCAATGCCATCGTCTTTGTGAACCGTATGATGACCCAGCAGGAGCTTGACAAGCTCGCTCAGCTCTTCAACAAACCCAGTGTTGCGGTTAAAGAAGAAGGTATACTGAATAACATTGATCTGTATTTTAACAATGAGCCGGCACGGCATAAGCTGCTGGACGTGGTAGGAGATCTGGCCCTGGTTGGCAAACCTCTCAAGGGACATATTATTGCCAACCGGCCAGGGCATTACAGCAATGTTGAGTTTGCACGTTTGATCCGCAGGCAGATGCAGCAGGAAGAAAAGGAGAACAAGGGTATACAATGGGATCTTAACAAGCCACCGGTATTTGACATCAATCAGATACGTCGGATACTGCCCCACCGTCCACCCTTCCTGTTGATCGATAAAATTTTAGAGATCAGCGACCATCATGTGGTTGGCCTCAAGAATGTCACGATGAATGAAGACTTTTTTGTAGGACATTTCCCGGATGAGCCTGTCATGCCTGGCGTATTGCAGGTGGAAGCCATGGCACAAACCGGCGGTATGCTGGTTTTATCGACCATCCCGGATCCGGAAAACTACATCACCTATTTTCTCAAGATTGACAAAGTACGTTTCCGCAACAAGGTAGTACCCGGTGACACCCTGGTATTTGAACTGCATTTACTGGCGCCCATCCGCAGGGGTATCTGCCATATGGAGGGCAAGGCTTATGTCGGAGACAAGGTTGTCATGGAAGCCGAACTGCTGGCTCAGATCGTACGCAAACCTAATGCTTAACGCACAGAGATAGACCGATGAACCAACCGCTTGCTTATGTGAATCCCCAGGCCAGGGTGGCCAAAAATGTGGTCATTGAGCCCTTTGTCAACATTGAAAAAAACGTCGAGATTGGAGAAGGCACCTGGATTGGCTCCAATGTCACGATCATGGAAGGTGCCCGCATAGGCAAAAACTGTAAGATCTTTCCCGGTGCTGTGGTGGCGGCCATACCGCAGGATCTGAAGTTCGCAGGCGAGGAGACCCTTGTCCGTATCGGAGACAATGTGACCATACGTGAGTTTGTCACCATCAACCGGGGCACCAAGGCCAACAACGAGACGGTGATTGGCAACAACTGCCTGCTGATGGCGTATGTGCATGTTGCGCACGACTGTATCATCGGCAACAATGTCATTCTTGCCAATGCAGCCACGCTGGCCGGGCATATCACCATAGAAGACTGGGCCATTGTGGGCGGACTGGCCGCTGTGCATCAGTTTGTTCATATCGGCACCCACACCATGATTTCTGGTGGCGCCCTGGTTCGCAAGGATGTACCTCCTTTTGTAAAAGCTGCCCGTGAGCCCTTGTCTTATGTTGGGATCAACAGCATTGGTTTGCGCCGTCGTGGGTTTACACCGGAACAAATCAACCAGGTTCAGGATATTTACCGCATCCTTTATGTGAAAGGATACAATGTCACGCAGGCTGTTCAGATCATTGAAGCCGAGTTGCCGGCAACACCGGAAAGGGATGACATTCTGGCTTTCATCAGTCGCTCCAAGCGCGGCATCATGAGGGGTTATGCCGGCATGTATTCCTGAGAACGCGCATGACATGCAGATCATCCTTCGGCAGGCCGGCAAGAAATTCAACCAGGAATGGATTTTCCGCAACCTTGATTATACCTTTCATTCAGGCAAGGCTTATGCGATCCTGGGCGCCAACGGATCCGGTAAATCTACCCTGCTGCAGGTGATCAACGGCAGTATGCAGGCCACGGCAGGAAACATCACTTACAGCAGAGATAATCAGAGCATTCCTGTCGATAAAGTTTACCGGTATATCAGCTTGGGGTTGCCATACCAGGACCTGATCTGGGAGTTCAGCCTGCGCGAAAGCATCGCGTTTCAGCGCCGTTTTAAGGATTTTCTCCCGGGCCTGAGGGACGAGGATATCATCGCACTTTGTCAGCTGGACAAGCATAAGAACAAGCCATTACGCTACTTCAGCTCCGGCATGAAGCAACGAGTCAGGCAAGCTTTGGCCATTCTGAGCAATACAGATGTTATGCTTTTGGATGAGCCCTGCATGAACCTCGATGCTGCCGGCAGGGCATGGTTTGATGAGCTGTTGAATCAATACAGAAACAACCGCCTGGTGATCATAAGCTCCAATCACATGGAAGATGAAATCCGTCACTGCCAGGAACATATTGACATTCATCAATATAAAACATAATCTGTGCCCAAGAAACTAAAGACCATATTGTCTTTCAACAGAAATGATTATCATTTACAAAGTTTTTTCCTTTTAATATATTGATTACAAACTACTTTATCAATCTTTTTTCTATTTTATAATTTAATATTATAAAACTACAATACCAATTAAACTCAGTATTAATAGACCTCTTTCACAAGAAAATAAATTCATATATCATTCTTAATAAACACATTAACAATTGACCATTGATTCGTAATTCGCAATTCATAATTCTTAATTCCTAATCCCTAATTCCTAATTCCTAATCTACTACCCAGGATTGTTTGCTTCACATTTTTAGCTTACCTTTGCCCCGCCTTTTGTAAATACTTCATATTCATTTTTCTATGGCTACAACAGCAGATTTCAGGAATGGGCTATGTATCGAGTACAACAATGACCTGTGCACCATTGTAGAGTTTCAGCATGTCAAACCTGGCAAAGGAGCGGCCTTTGTCAGAACCAAACTCAAGAGCCTGACCACAGGCAAGGTATTGCAGAACACTTTTCCGGCAGGTGCTAAAATCACCATTGTCAGGGTTGAGCGCAGACCTTACCAGTACCTTTATAAGGATGAATCGGGTTATCATTTCATGCACCTGGAGACCTATGAACAGATCACATTGGAGGAAGACATGATCAACGCCCCCGGTTTGCTGAAGGACGGTCAGGAAGTGGAGATCATGTTCCATGCTGAAAATGACACACCCATGTCCTGCGACCTCCCCCCATTTGTTGAACTAGAGATAACATACTCAGAGCCAGGAATGAAGGGTGATACAGCAACCAACACCCTTAAACCGGCCACACTGGAAACCGGAGCCATCGTTAACGTTCCATTGTTTGTCAATACCGGTGACCGTATCAGGGTAGACACTCGCACCTTTGAATATGCGGAACGCGTCAAATAACGGAACCATATCCTTATTACGAAATGAAGCTCCAATTTCCTGTATCAGTCCAGCAAATTGTTGAATGGACCAACACGCGCCTGCAGGGGGATCCTGCATTTATGGTAAGCGGACTCAATGAGATCCATATGGTGGTACCCGGTGACCTGACGTTTGTCGACCACCCCAAATATTATGACAAGGTACTCCGGTCTGCGGCCTCAGTTATTATCATCAACCAGGAAGTGGCCAGCCCGGATGGCAAGTGTCTCTTGTATTCCGACGATCCTTTCCGCGACTATGTCAGTCTGGTACGCCGTTTCCGTGCTTTTCAGCCTTCCTGGGACATGGTTGACCCCCGGGCTGAGATCGGAGAAGGAACGCATATTCAGCCCGGAGCCGTGGTAGGGCCGGATGTGAGAATTGGAAAGAACTGCATCATACATCCCAATGTGACGATTTATGACCACTGTGTGATTGGTGACAATGTGATCATTCACTCGGGATCTGTGATTGGTGCAGATGCCTTTTATTTCAAACGCCGCCCGGACAGGTTCGATAAGCTGGAGTCCTGTGGCCGTGTGGTAATCGGTGATCACGTGGAGATCGGTGCCTGTTGTACCATTGATAAAGGCGTTTCAGGGGATACTACTATCGGAAACCACTGCAAGCTGGACAACCACGTCCAGGTAGGTCACGATACCGTGATCGGGGAACGCTGCCTGATCTCTTCCCACGTAGCTATCGCCGGTGTTACCCGCCTCGAAGACGACGTCA
>JAGNHN010000017.1:38234-58042 GCA_018001695.1 Lentimicrobiaceae bacterium | reverse complement strand
GATATTTCTTTTGATGACAATGGCGTAAAAAGAAGGAGCCTAGGATAAAAAAGGCACCCAGGTAGCACAGGTCATACAAAAACTGTCCATTGGTTACAGAAATATCCATTATCAGCCAATAGTAAATACAAGATAGGCTATTTCAAGGGATGATGACTGCTGTTTTAAAAAATTGTCCGGGTGGCCTGGTTCTTATAGGTGATGTTTTTTCGGAGGACAATCCTTGCGGAGGTTACCTTATCATTTATTGTTGTACATCCCCATTGTCCTTTCAATACCAATTGCCACAAAACTCTTGATCATGTCGACCCCTTGCTGGATGCGCGGTTCCAGGTTTTTTAGTTCGGTAGTGCTGTATTTTCCAAGGACATATTCAACCTGGTATCCCTGTGGGAAATCCCGGCCGATGCCGAAACGTAGCCGGGCATATTCCTGGGTACCCAGCTGGGCACTGATGTCAGACAGGCCGTTATGGGTTCCGTCACTTCCTTTGGCGCGCATGCGCAACACACCTGGTTCCAGGTCCAGGTCGTCCACCAGTACAAGCAGGTTTTCCAGCGGAATGTTTTCTTTGGTAAGCCAGAATTTTACAGCTTTCCCGCTGAGGTTCATGTAGGTAGTAGGCTTTATTACGACAAGTATACGACCCTTATATTTCAGCCGGCTGACCTGTGCTAAGCGATCCGGTTTGTATGTCCCACTGCCAGCGGCTACCAGGGCATCGGCCAGCATAAAACCGATGTTGTGACGCGTTTTATCATACTCTGCCCCGATATTTCCGAGGCCGGCAATCAGGTATTTCATAGCGTTAAATAAGATGAACGGTACTAAACAACCGAACAGACAAACTTACATTTTCTTTCCCAAGATACCATCGGGCCGGCTTTTCAAGGTGCTGAAAAGCCGTACCATGCGCACCTGCTTCCAGGTGGGATAAAAAAAACCGGCGGGGTAAGCCGCCGGTATCAAAAAGTGAGATCGTCTTAGTTTTCTGCCGGGGCTTCACCTTCAGCTGATGCTTCTTCCTCATCGTTAGGGAGGGCACCTGGTGCGCCGGCACGGGTAGCCTTGATGGTAACCACCACGCTGTTCTGCGGGTCCAGAAAGCTCAGCTTTGGCCTGCTCAGGTCCTTGATACGGATGCTGCCGTTGATATCCAGCTTGGTGATATTGATCTCGATAAAGTCAGGAATGTCTTCTACGAGACCTTTGATTTTTACCTTACGGAATTTGCTGACGAGCTTGCCGCCACGCAGCACACCCCTTGCTGTTCCGGTGATTTTCAGCGGAAGGCCCACGACCACCGGTTTGCCGGGGAGAACCTGGAGGAAATCGACATGCAATACGCTGTCAGTGACAGGGTGGTATTGAACATCCTGCAGAATAGCGTTGATTGTCTTGCTTCCCAGCTCGAGGCTGACCTGGTAAACTTCAGGGGTGAAGATGAGTTTTCCGAACTCTTTTTCATCCAGGGTAAAATGGATTTGCTCATCGCCACCGTAGACAACACAGGGCACCAGGCCTTGCTGCCTGTTTTTCCGAGCATCTTTTTTCCCTACGCTCTCACGGAGAGAGCCGCTCATAGATACTGTTTTCATGGTTAATAATTGATTGGTTGATAATGGTTTATTAGAATTTGAACAATGAACTTATGGATTCGTAATTCACCACCCTGCCGATCACATCAGCCAGCAGATCAGCAGTACTCAGCACCCTGATCTTGTCGGACTCCTGCTTCAGGGGAATGGTATCTGTAACCAGGATTTCCGTAAAATGGGAATTGTTGATACGTTCGATGGCTTGACCTGTCAGCAGAGGGTGCGTACAAACACCCCGCACACTGGCTGCACCGTGGCTGACCATCAGTTCAGCGGCATGGGTGATGGTACCTCCTGTATCGATGATGTCATCCACCAGCACCACATCTTTGCCTTCCACATCTCCGATCAGCTCCATTTCCTCTACCTGGTTGGGCTTGGTACGTTGCTTATAGCAGATGACAAAGCCGGTGTTCAGGATTTTGGCGTAAGCGGCTGCCCTCCTTGTTCCACCTGTATCGGGCGAAGCCAGGATGAGGTTGGGAAGGTTAAGGCTGCGGATATAGGGGATGAAGATGGAAGAAGCAAACAGGTGGTCGACCGGCACATTGAAGAAACCCTGTATCTGGTCGGCGTGGAGGTCGATGGTGATGATGCGGTTTACGCCGGCTGTTGTGAGCAGATCCACGATCAGCTTGGAAGCGATGGATACGCGGGGTTTGTCTTTGCGGTCCTGGCGGGCGAAACCGAAGTAGGGGATCACTGCGACGATGGAGCGGGCGGAGGCCCGTTTGGCCGCGTCGATCAGCATCAGAAGCTCGAACAGGTTGTCGGTGGGGGCGAAGGTTGACTGCACAATAAAGACATCATGGCCGCGGATATTCTCTTCAAAGCTGGGTTGAAACTCACCATCCGAGAACACCTGCAGGGATACCCTGCCGAGGTCCTGTCCGAAACTGGATGCAATGTTTTTGGCGAGGTATTCCGTCGCCCTGCCTGAAAAAATTCTGACTTTTGAAGTCATGGGGTGAGCTTTTTCCCGTTCGGGTTCGCGCTGCAAAGGTAGACAATTCTTCCGGAATGCGCCAGCCTGATCGCAATGGGGGTTTTACCGCCAGTTTGATGCGTTGTTAATGTTTTGATCAACCAATTAATGGGGTGGAACTACAGATAGTTGCGTAGTTATCCGATTGTCAGATTAACGCGTTTCCCAAGTCCGAATTCGAATATCCTGTAAAGTGTCGAAAGCTGAATATCGCATTTGCCATTTTCAAGTCGGGAAATATAGCTTTTCTTCGTTCCAACTTTCCCCAGTTGTCCGTAGGCTGTGCCTGCGGACCTGATAAAGTGTAGGCTATGCCTCCCACTCCGACCTTCCCTCCCCCTAACCCCCTCCCTTGCAAGCATTTGTCGATTTTGTTGGCATTTGTCCGGGAGGGGGGATATGGTTTTTGTGTATCGCATCTTGCTATTAACATACCGCACCTGCGGGGCGTGGTTCTTTAGAAGATAGCTTGATACTGGCTGATTATTGATATGCACTACTCACCATGGATAAATTAAACCTTTTTTCGCCAGGATAATAGGGGATTGGCGTTAAAAATTTCCGAAGCCCTGGAGGAAATTTAGCCAATCCCCTATGGTTTTGGTGAGCGGAGCGAACCAAAAATCCCTCCGAAAAAAGCGCCCTTTCTTTGGTTCCTTTCTTTGGGCGCGCAAAGAAAGGAACATAAAAAAACCTTGAATTCTCCGCTAGCGATCGTCTTCAGGCACCTTCGAACTCGGCCCCTTCCCATTCCCATGGTGCAACCCACTTTTGTACTCCTTTAACTCTGCGGTCCAGTTGTCCGTAGGCTGTGCCTGCGGACCTGATAAGGTGTAGGCTATACCGCTGTTCGCATTAACGTGATCACGCGTACCGTGCACATGTTCGTACGTGCACATGTGCACACGTCCATTTGTTCAAGCTCCAATCTGAGCTACCTTTTAACGCAATGGCAAAACCTCTTTGCTAATTTCCAATGGGTTTTCCTGTCGAATGGATAAGAAAAGGTCTTACCTTTGCGCTTCACAATTCTACACTCCATGCCCGGGTGGCGGAATTGGTAGACGCGTTGGTCTCAAAAACCAATGAGTGCAAGCTCGTGCCGGTTCGATCCCGGCCCCGGGTACTTAAAACAGAGTGAGCGTGAGAGCGAGAGCGAGCACGCTCATTCTGTTTTCTCTATTCTCACTCTCAAACTCACACTTTTTATTTCTTTTTATTGATCGCTTTCGCGATCACGCTGTTTTTCAGTTTACAGCCATCAGCAAATTGGTTACAGGCCAAAGGCTCCCAACCCCGTGGGGGGGATAATTAGGAATTAGGAATTAGGAGTTAGGAATTAGTAATCAGGTAGTTACGAATTACGAATTACGAATGATTGCTGATTGCTGATTGCTGATGGCTGACCGCTGGTGCACCCAACCCCGTAGGGGTGGCATATTGGTAGCCCGGCGGAATAAACACAGAATCAAGCCCCCTCCCATGACCGGCGATGATAGTTGGCTGATGGTGATTGGGAGGGGGGCAGGGGGAGGGGGAATATTTAGGAATCAGGAAATAGGGATTAGTAATCAGGTAATTACGAATTACGAATGATTGCTGATTGCTGATGGCTGACCGCTGGTGCACCCAACCCCGTAGGGGTGGCATATTGGTAGCCCGGCGGAATAAACACAGAATCAAGCCCCCTCCCATGACCGGCGATGATAGTTGGCTGATGGTGATTGGGAGGGGGGCAGGGGGAGGGGGGATAATTAGGAATTTGGAATTAGGAGTTAGGAATTAGTAATCAGGTAGTTACGAATTACGAATGATTGCTGATTGCTGATTGCTGATTGCTGATGGCTGACCGCTGGTGCACCCAACCCCGTAGGGGGGATAATTAGGAATTAGGAATTAGGAGTTAGGAATTAGTAATCAGGTAATTACGAATTACGAATGATTGCTGATTGCTGTCAACTGATCGCTGCCAACTGATGGCTGGAAGGCGCGAGCTGGCATTCTTTCAATGGCCTGTGGCCGATGAAATTTCTAAGCTATTGTTATATCCCATCAGCAACGATTGAAATCGGTTACATAATAGTATATATTTGCATACTTCGGAGGAGCGTTTGAAGTTCCATCCTCTCTACTTGGTCATCATAAAAAATTGGAAACTTATGAACCTGAGTCACACGAATAGATTTGTTCTCGTTCCAACGGATTTCACACCAGTTACCAAGAATGCCCTCAATCATGCCTTAGTGGTTGCAAAAACATTTGACCTGGAAATCATTCTTTTGCACGTCATCAACAGGGAAACAAGGTCCAAGGTGGGCAAGGATAACACAGAGGCCAAGGTGGAGGAGCAGTTGAAAGTCCTGGCTGATGAGGTCTTGTCACGAGATAATTTGAAGGTAATATGCTTGTACCGCGAAGGGAGCATTTTCGATATGATTGAGGCGGTTGCAAGAGAGTATAAGCCACAGTTCATGGTGCTTGGAACACATGGAAAAAAGGGCTTGCAATACCTGTTCGGGAGCTATGCCCTCAAAGTAATCTCCCAGTCACCTTGCCCGGTTATCGTGGTCCAGGAGAAACCTTTTCCCGAGCATGGGTTCCAGCGTATCGTATTCCCTATCGGCCTCCACACCGAAGCCCGTCAGCAGGTCCTTTACGCTGTCCTGAGCCATGGATTCTTCCAAAGTGAGATCATGGTTTTCGTACAACTTAGCCGCGAACCTGGAGAGGTGACAAAATTGAATGTCATCACTGCACAGATACAGGAAGAATTCCGCAAGCACGGGGTCAGGCATAGCATAACCAAGGCCGAGAATACATCTGACTTTGGATCGCAGTTACTGCATTTCTCGGTTTCTAGAAACGCGGACATGATCATGATGATGACCGATAGCGTGATTGATAATCCGGGGTTCGACAACAGCAGCTGGAGTGAGAAGCTCATGTTCAATACGGCTCAGATTCCCGTGCTCTGCATTAATCCTGTTTACCTTGGACAGATTCATTATCGTTTATAACGAATCCGGCGTTCGCCAGTAAAGGCATCTGGCTTTTACATCCTATTCACTCCAGGTTGTATCTCTACTTTGTCCTTTTCTTCTGAGATTTTTACTTTCCCGTACGTCCGAAACGGGCAGGCTCATTCGTCTATTTATATATCAATAACTCATGACCAATAATGAGCAATTGCCTGTTCTCCTTTGGAAGTAATGTGTGCTTGGAAAAGAATTTCATGACTCGTCTTTTTTAGTGCACAGGGTGCTTAAAAAACACATGAAAAGGGTCAAATAGTGCAAGATTTCTCCCTTCGTCGGTTTCTAACTTTGCTCCCGTAAGTCAATGATGTTTAATGACAGAATTGGCTCAATGGGCTCCCATTAAAAAAAAGGAATTAGGTAAGTCCGTGGTTAGACAATTTTTAACGAATGAATAACTAAGATAATAACAGTTCTATGAAAAAGTGGTTGTTTTTAGCAATGTTGCTCGGTATGAATTATCTAATTAGTTACACGCAACCATCAAGCTATCCCTGTGGCCCACTCACTTCGGGGCCAGCACCTGCGTTCAGGGCAACCTCTACCAAGGGAGAGATAGTGTTTCCAGATGATTACTTCGGTAAATGGAAGATACTTTTTAGTCATCCTGCAGATTTCACTCCTGTATGTACCTCGGAAATCCTGGCATTGGCTGCTAGTCAGGATGAGTTTCAAGGGTTGAATACCCAAATACTGGTGCTATCTACCGATGGATTGAGTAGTCATATCGCATGGGTTAAGTCGATGGAAGATATGGCTTATCAAGGCCTTCCAGGTCATATAACTGAAAATCCCAACAGGGCTATAAAGATTGATTTTCCATTAATAGCCGATACAGATCTTGCCATATCCCGCGGTTATGGGTTGTTACAGGCAGATCCAGGTGCCAAAAGGGATATCCGAGGCGTGGTTTTTATTGATCCGGAAAACAACATTAAAGCATTCTTTCATTATCCTGCCAATGTTGGTCGGAACATAGCAGAGATAAAACGTACACTTTTGGCGCTGCAGATGGAAGACAGGCATGATGTGTTGCTACCCGTCGATTGGCATCCTGGGAGCGAGGTGCTGATCCATAGTCCGTCGAGCATGAAGGAGGCTGAGAAGCTGGATAATTCCAAGAGAACAGATCTTCGTCGGGCGAGCTGGTATATGTGGTATAAGAAAATGTAGCTTCTGGCTCACTACGAACTGAAGCTATGGATTTCTGACATTAATAGTCAGATAAACAGCTTATTATGTATGGATTGCCTGGCATGTGGTAAGCGTAATTCGATCAGAAAGTACCAGAAATCGCGGGGAAATTACAATAAGTTCAGCATCCAGTTAATGTATGTTTGCCAACAACTCGCAATCGGCAATTACTAACAAAAATTCAACTATGAGACATTCTTTTTTACTACCCCTCATATTTTCGCTCGTTCTTCTATCTGCGGTTTCATTCCGGTCAGCTGGGCAAGGTTTTACCATGGTAACGCCTATCCTTGAATGTGTCGAGTTGTTGAATAGTGGTGATTACCGTGCTTATTTTGGTTATGATAACCAAAGTGGTCATGTTGTAGCCATTGGGAACAATAACAGCGTCATTATCAAGACGGGCATGGTATCCACGAGTCCTGCCATTCATTTGTTTGATCCTGGCAGGGTTTATTCCGTGTTTCATGTTGATTTCTCGCCAGGAGATGAAGTTACCTGGAGAATAAGTGTTGGGAACACTGTTTTAAAGGAGGTTACGGCTAGTATGACTTCCGAGCTATGTTCGAGTACTGCTCCAATAGACCCATATTATCCCCCGCCAGCAGGAGGAAAGGTGGATGATCTTATTGGGTCTGAGTTAACATCATTATTCACCAACTATGTTCCAGGTGTTGACACCTTGGAACATATATACAGGATTAGCAACGACAGTGTATGGATAGAAGTTATTGCCCGGAGTGGCATGTATCAGACATTGCTAAACCTTTTGCAGGGTCCTGGTTATGGCATGTCTGATTTTATTGATAATGGCCCGAATACATTGATAATCACAGGTAAATATCCCATTACTAACCTGCCCAAATTGGATAGCCTTCCCCAGCTTATCGTGTATTGCAGGCCTGTTTACTCTCCTGTTTTCAATAGTGGTGTAGCCTATACCCAGGGAGATGTGTCCATGGGAAGTGGTCTGGTACGGGGTGGGTACGATGTAACTGGAAATGGGTTGAAGGTTGGGGTTTTATCCGATAGCTATAACACCATCCTCGGCAACCCGGCACAAACTGATGTGCTCAACGGGGATCTCCCTGGCCTGGGTAATCCTATTAATTCTCAACCTGTTCACGTACTCAAGGATTATCCCTATGGTCGTCGAACCGATGAAGGTAGAGCCATGTTGCAAATCATTCACGACATTGCACCTGGCGCAACCCTGGGTTTCAGGACAGGTTTCATTAGTGCTGGTGATTTTGCCCAAGGCATCCGCCAGCTTAAAAATGAAGGATGTAACATCATCGTGGATGATATCACTTACATTACCGAGCCCTTCTTCACTGACGGCAAAGTAGCCCAGGCGGTGGATGAGGTGACGGCGCAGGGCATTTCTTATTTCACGGCCGCGGGCAATTACGGTAGCAAATCCTATCAATCATACTTCAACCCGGCTGCTACCCCACGGGGACAAACTGGTCACGCGCATGATTTTGGTGGGGGTGATGTCCTTCAAAGTGTAACCCTACCTCCAGGGACCTACACCATCGTATTGCAATGGGCCGACTCAATCTACTCGATCGGACAAACAAGTACAGGTGCAACAAGTGATTACGACATTTACCTGGCAGATGATCAGGGTAATTCTCTATTTGGGTTCAACAGGAATAACATCGGAGGAGACCCTATCGAAGTATTGCCTTTTACCGTGAACCATGATACTGCTAGAGCTAATATTATGATTATCAGGTCATCAGGCTCAGGTAGCGCTATGATCAAGTATGTTGTATTCAGGGGAGAAATGATTATTAATGAACACGCTACTGGATATTCAACAATCGTGGGCCAGGCTAATGCTGAGGGTGCCATGACTGTAGGCGCGGTTTTATATTCGAACACCCCACCATTTGGGGTGGATCCCCCAACCATTGCCTCTTTCTCTTCCATTGGTGGTACACCCGTTAACGGGATTATCCGGAACAAACCCGACTTTGTTGCTCCCAATGGGGTTAATACCACCGTATTCATGGGTGGAGTAAATATCGACGGGGATGCTTTCCCTAATTTCTTTGGAACTTCTGCCGCGGCTCCTCATGCTGCTGCTGCTTCTGCCTTGGTTCAGGAAGCCCGTGCCAAGTATTACGCTTCTGGATACAGCCCTGCCGAATTGAGATCTCTTTTTCAATCCACCGCATTGGATATGAATGCTCCCGGTTTCGATTTCACAACAGGGTATGGATTTATTCAACCGGCGGCAGCGATGATGACTTTCGCAGCACCCAAACCGGAAATCCTGGCATTACTATTACCTGACTCAGGAATAGTACCAGGACTTACCCCCTTTGATGTCATTGTCAAAGGTCGTTACATCACCGAAGAATCTGTTGTATTATTCCGAGGCGATTCGCTTCCCACAACCTATCTTAGCTCGGAGGAGCTGATCGCTACCATTCCGACTTTCACCGGGAATCCAGCTATCCAGATCTACACCAGTGCGTTTTCTCCCAGTGGCTTGGATGGTGGCGTCTCGGATACTTTATTCTTTTTTAGCCCCGTCAAAAAGAAGGTTTTAGTCAAAGCCGACACGGTTATCAAGCGCTATGGGGAGAAAATCCCAGATTTCTCAGTCAGTGTTTGGGTCGACAGTATCCCATTGGCCACCTCCGGCTACACTTTGGAAGATCTCGGCCTGGAGGACATCAAGTTTATTTCTCCTGCCACGAATCTTAGCAATGCAGGCATTTACTTTATCCGGCCCTACATGGACCCACTTGACCCGAATGATAGTGTCCATATCGCGCTGATTGAAACCTTGAGCTATCATTTCGAGGATGGCTTACTGTTCATCAATAAGATTCCCCTGTCTATAACACCTCGGGATACGGTTATCACGTATGGTGATAGGCTGGATGGCTTTTCATTCGATTATCGCATCGATGATTCCCTGGTGGATCCGACCGACAGGTCGTCCTTGCATTCTCTGATTGGAGCAACTCACGCTGATGATTTGGCTCATGCAACTGCCTTGGTAGATGCTCGTGCCTTGGTGAACGGAAGGGCATTGGTGAATGCAGATCTCGAGAACCTCAGTTTCCTGGTAAGCGCTCGTGCGCTTGTCAACGCGAGGGCCTTGGTCAATGCACGTGCCCTTGTCAATGCAGCGCCAATTTATGATACATCTTGGTTAGTCGATGTGGCAACCCAATCCATATTTGGATTCCAGGATGACCCAGATACGGCAGCACTCGTGAGTGCCCGTGCTCTCGTGAATGCACGCGCTCTCGTGAATGCCCGTGCCTTGGTCAATGGCCGTGCCTTGGTCAACGGCCGTGCCTTGGTGAATGGCCGTGCTTTAGTGAACAGCGAACTTGGCGAGGATACTACCACTTCATTTACCGTTGTCATCATTGATGAAGAAGATTTTTATGCCCCGGCAGATGATACATTGGAGGTGTTTAAATCAATAAACCTGATTACAGGCACAGAGGTTGGAACCCATGCCATTGTGCCAGGCGCCATGCTGTCCAATAATTTCGACATAACCTATGGTATCGGGAACCTTACCATACTGCCAGCAACACTTACTGTAAGTGCCGACACATTACAGATAACCTACGGCCAATCCCCATCTTACACTTATCATGTCGCTGGGTATCAATATGATGATGTCGATAGCAGTGTAATAGCCTCCCCGCCTCAATTTATACTGATTGATACAACCACGACCCAAACCGTGAACGGTGCTATCAATGCAGGTACTTATTATGTCGTCCCAACGGCACTCGATCTTGTCCAGCCCTCTAACTATATCGCGGTATTTGTAAATGGACTTCTCGATGTTCACAGGGCGGAATTGATTGTTACCGCTGACGACCAGGTCATGAACCAGGGTGCTCCTTTACCAATGTTCACATCAACCTATGTTGGATTTGTTAACGGGGATGATTCAACGATCATCTCAGGGCCTGCATACACCGTGCATGGAAATACCAGCATTGCTGGTATATACAGACTAGAACCTTCAGCTTTGCTATTGCCTTTCATGAATTACAATATTCAGTACGTATGGGGTACTCTTTATGTGAATCCTTATGGCCCAGGGACAAAGCGAGTTATGCCTTTTCTTGATTGCGTGGAGGCCCTGTCCAACCACCCTTCGGGGTTCAGTTACGTGGCACATTTCTCATATATGAACAAGAACAACGATGCTGTCTTTGTTCCCGTTGGATCGGATAACAGAATTATTACGAGCGGTTCATATAGCGGATCGCCGCCAACTCTCTTCGTTCCAGGTGGCGGGTCGTTTTCTGTCTACTTCGATGGATCACAGCTAAGCTGGACCTTGTCTACGATCTTGAACCAGCAGAAATCAGCCATTGCGAGTCAGGCAAGTTCTAATTCCAAGCGTTGCTATGGATCGCAGAATGGGAAATCAGCCATGAATGACGGGACATCGTTTAGCCCGGATCTAAACTTTTACCCCAACCCGACTGCTGACCTGGTCACTTTGACAACACAGGTCGAAGGGGTGATTTTTTCAGAGATCAAGGTGTTAGATGTGCACGGCAGGGAATGCTTAATCCCAATCTCTTCCATGACCAGCGGGACAGAGATAGTCTTGGATCTATCGTCGTTACGTAAAGGTGTTTACATGATCCGACTCGTGCGGGATAACAAGAAGGCTAGTACGCACAGGATAATCAAGAAGTAAAGGACTAATCATAACATCTTATTAACAAGAGGGGAGCGCCATGCATGCCCCTCTTTGTTCTATTTTGGTCGAGGACAATAGTAATATGCATAATTATTCATAATGCTGGTTATCAGTTAATGAGCATTTCAAGATTGATACGATTATTATCGTTGGGTTGGGTCATCATCTTGGTCATCCCTGCTCAAATTTTGGCCATTCAACCGGAAAGCCCGAGGAAGGTTCTCCCGGAGGTACGATCAGATACCAGCAAGGTCAGGTTACTGATCACCGAGAGTACAAGTCTGCTTGGATCCAAGCCCGAAGAAGCTTTGACGATGGCTGCAGAAGCATTGATCTTATCACAGGAGCTCAATTTCATGGATGGGAAGGCCAATGCGCTGAAGGGCATCGGACTAGCATATTACGTGTTGGGCGACTACCTGGAGGCCCTGAATTACTGGAAACGATCGATGCAACTATTTAACACGCTGGGAAATAATGCCGGTGTTGCTAATATGCTCAGCAATATTGGTGCCGTCCATTTTAATCAAGGTGACGATGCCAACGCCCTGGACTATTATTTACAAGCACTGAGGGTAGCCGAGTCGATCCCGGATTCACTCAGGATCGTGACAGTATTGGTAAATATTGGCGCCGTATATTTTAACAAACCCGCCACCCATGACCTCGCCTTGAAGTATTACCTCATGGCATTACCTATCGCTGAAAGTTTAATGGACCAGGATGCCATTGGCACCTGTGCCGTGAACCTGGGAGAAATATACTTTGAAGGTGGGCAGGATAGTTTGGCTTTGTTCTATTTTGATAAAGCGCGGCTAGCATACGAGGGGTCAGCAAACCTTCCCTATTCTCTTGCAAATATTGGCAAGGTATATGCCAGATGGGGTGATTACAAGAGAGCTGTTGAATACCAATCAGAAGCGATCAGGATCGCCCGGGGGCTGGGCGCAAAACTTGATATGGCGAGGTCTCTGGTCACGCTTGCAGAGACCTACGTTCAAATGGGCGATCAAAAAAGAGCTTTGATGACCTATCTTGAAGCAAAGAATCTCGCGCTTGAAATCGGTGCCAGCTACGAGTTAAAAAGTGTCTATGAAGGGCTAGCTATTTCATATGCCAAGCTTTCTGATTATCAAAACGCTTATAAATATCAGTTCCTGTTTTCAGCCATCAAGGACACCCTCTATAACATTGAAACAGATAAGAAACTCTCGGGCCTGTTGCTGAATTTTGAGATGGAGAAGAAACAGCAGGAGATAGACCTTCTGGTCAAAGACAATGAAATTAAGGTGGTGGAGCTGGATCGCCAACGCATAGCAAAGAATGCATTTGGTCTCGGGTTGATCCTGATTATAATCATCGCAGTTATCCTTTTCAGAAACTATCGCATCAAGGTTAAAACCAACCGACTTCTCGACAGGCAGAATGAGGAAATTGAAGGGCTCTTGCTGAATATCCTACCTGAGGAAGTGGCACGTGAGCTGCAAAGAGATGGCAACGCAACACCCAGGTATTATGAGAGTGCTTCCGTCTTGTTTACTGATTTCAAAGGGTTTACTACGATAGCTGAAGGTCTTTCTCCAGAGCTTCTCGTGGAGCAACTTAACCGCATTTTCAGTGATTTTGATGACATCATTCAGCGGCATAATCTCGAAAAGATCAAGACCATAGGAGATGCGTACATGTGCGCAGGTGGTATCCCTTCGCCTAACACTACTCACCCCGGGAACATCATCGACGCCGGCTTGGCTTTGCAGGCATATATGAGAGAAATGAATGATGAGAGGCGGAAACTGGGATTATTCACATGGGAGCTCAGGGTAGGGATCCATACCGGTCCCCTCGTGGCAGGTGTGGTAGGAAAGAAGAAATATGCGTACGACATATGGGGGAGTACGGTTAACATTGCCAGCCGGATGGAAAGCAATGGAGAGCCGGGTAGGGTGAACATATCAGAAGCTACCTATGAGATTGTCAAGGATCGCTATGCCTGTTTTTACAGGGGAAAAATCCATGCGAAAAACATAGGCGACATAGACATGTACTTCGTGGAAGCCTGATGTTTTGCTTTCCATATTCTATCTCCAGGGATGATAACAGGAAAAGCAATCCGCAAGCAAGCCAACCAGATAGAAAAATCTCCCTCGATTTTCAATTTGTATGATTCTCCTCGGATCGCATGTACTCGCTCGGGCTTAGTCCAAATTGCTTCTTGAAAGCACGGGAAAAGTAAGCCTGGTCACTAAAGCCTAATTGATAGCATATCTCGGATACCGTACCCGTTCTTAGTTTAAGGAGATCAGCAGCCCTTTGCAATCTAAGTGAGCGCATGAGCTGGCCGGCGGGCTGGTTTATCAGGGCATTCAGTTTCCTGTTAAGTTGAGAAACACTCATATTTAAATCGCTAGCGAGAGCATGAATGGAATAGTCAGCGTCCTCGAAATGTGCTTCAATCGCTTGGATGGTTTTCTCGAGAAAAGCTTGATCAGCAGAAATGGCGCTGACCTCCGATGGCTTA
Source organism: Lentimicrobiaceae bacterium (assembly GCA_018001695.1). Taxonomy (GTDB): domain Bacteria; phylum Bacteroidota; class Bacteroidia; order Bacteroidales; family JAGNHN01; genus JAGNHN01. Next base: position 44,007 of record JAGNHN010000017.1, on the reverse strand, counting down.
ATATAGGTGGCCGATGCAAATCGACTCCTGAGCAATTTCCGCATATCGATCAGGTTACGGGTTCTGATCTTTAACTCCTTGGCCCGGAATGGCTTGGTGATGAAATCATCCACGCCTGTCTCGAAGCCTTCTAACCTGTCCTCAAAACCCGCCTTGGCTGTAAGTAGGATGATCGGGATATGGCTCGTGCGCTCATCCTTGCGAATTTCCCGACAGAAGACGTGCCCATCCATTTCAGGCATCATGAGATCGGTGATGATGAGATCCGGAATCGACTTCCTGGCCTCATCAAGCCCCTCCATCCCATTCCTGGCCTCTAGAACATGATAATTCAATTCCAGATGCTCACGGATGTAAGACCGTAAGTCATGGTTATCTTCCACGATCAGGATGATATCCTTCCCTTCAGATACGGGTGAGATAAGCGTGGGTTTATCATGGATGGGGCTTTCCTGATCGTATAGATGCAGTTCTGCTTCCATATCTATTTTCTCTTCCGCACTTCTTTCTTCAACGATCGGATCCAATTGAACCATTCCCGGAAGCAGAACTGTGAAAATAGTACCAACCCCTGCATGACTCGCCACGCTGATGGTTCCCTGGTGAAGTTCAACCAACTCCTTGGTCAGGGCAAGGCCGATACCGCTCCCCTCGAAGGCCCGCGTCATCGAACTGTCGACCTGATAGAAGCGATCAAAAATATGGGGAAGATGATCAGCAGGGATACCCAGTCCACTATCCTCCACGCTGATTTCAACGAAAGCATCCTCCCGACGCTTGATCCTGACAATAATGCTACCCTGGCTTTCAGTAAATTTATAGGCATTCGACAAGAGGTTGTAAAACACCTTCTCGAGCTTATCCGAGTCAAAAAGAACCGGGATAAATTCAGATTCCGACTCGAACCGCTGAATGATATTCTTCGCGATAGACAGGGATTCAAATGAATAGAAGAGGCCCTTCAAAAATGACACGATATTGTTCGGGCTAGCATGAATATCCATGCTTCCAGACTCAAGCTTCGAGAGGTCTAGTAGTTGGTTTATCAATATAAGCAAACGTTGTGCATTCCTTTTGGCAATGACTAGTTTCCGTTTAGGATCCACACCGATACCTGAGGACATAGCACTTTCTAATTGTCCGAGGATAAGAGTGAGTGGGGTCCGGAATTCATGTGAGATATTGGCGAAGAACCGCGATTTGGTTTGATCCAGGTTTCGAAGTGAATCTGTTTGTACTTTTTCGAACTTTAACTGGTTCCCGAGTTCGATTCTTTTCAACTCGTACCTTCTTAAAAGGATAAGGGCTGAGAATATTATGATTGCATAAACCAGATATGCCCAGATGGTCCTCCACCAAGGAGGTTTTATTAACAAATCAAGAGACAATCCCGACTCGTTCCACACCCCATCATTGTTTGATCCCTTGACCCTGAAAGTATATTTGCCCGGCGGGAGATTCGTGTAGGTGGCTGTTCGTGAATGCCCTGTGTAGATCCAGCCAGCATCAAAATGCTCCAGCCTATAGGCGTATTGGTTCTTCTCAGTAGCGGAATAGTCCAGTGCGGCAAAAGTAAACGTGATAGCATTATCCTTATAGGATAGAACGATTCTTTCCTTCCTGCCTTTTTCATGCCTGAAGATACGCGGATCTGATTTTCTCGAGATGTAACGATCACTCAATTTGATTTGTGTTATGACAATATTGGGCTCGAATAGATTGTCCTTAATATTACTCGGGAAGAAGTAGTTCAAGCCTTTAATCCCACCAAAGAACAGCTCTCCGCTGCTGCTTCGGAAAAAGGCTCCGGTATTGAATTCGTTGCTCTGCAAACCATCCCTGACATCGAAGTTGCGAAACGTCAGTGTTCGGGGATTGAAGCGCGATAAGCCTTTGTTAGTGCTCAGCCAGAGGTTGTTGGCTTCGTCAGGCAGGATACCGTAGATCACATTATTGGGCAATCCCTCAGTTTCTGTAAAATGATTAAAATTGCCGGTCTCCATGTCCAAACGGTTCAACCCGCCATTGGTTCCAATCCAAAGGTATTTTCCTGGTTGAAGAGGGTCCTCGCAGATGGAATTTATGACATCATTACTCAGACTCTCAGCCAAAGCTGGGTTGTTTTGATGGGTATCAAATGACGTTTGGTCTACATTCATCCTCAAGAGCCCTTTTCGCGTTCCTATCCAGATGATACCATGAAAGTCCTGAAAGATAACCGGCCTGACCTGTTCACCATAGCCTGGGCCCAAGGTATATCGGATTGAATGAAATATGCCCTTCTCATCATCTATCAGTTTGCTGATATAAGTTTCTGTAGCTACCCATATGTCTTTATTCCTGTCTTCAAAAACAGCATAGCATTGCTTCTGGGGAAGGCCGGCGGGATTCAACGGGCTCCAGAAGTACTGCTTCAACTGCTTGCTAGCCGGATGGTAGCGCGACAATCCTTCCGAGGTAGCTGTCCATATATGACCGTCGCTCGATTTGATCATGGACCAGGCGCCGGTATTACCGAAAGCGGTAGGGTTGTTCGAGCTTCCTTCAAAGCTGCGTATGGTGCCTGTTTGTCGATCCCATTTGTATAATACGTCTGAGGATACCCATATGTCTCCGTAATCGTCTTCTACAACGGAGCGAACACTAAAAGCGGATAACCGGGATTCAGATCCTAGGTTGACCTGGAATAAACCGAACCGCTGCATTTTCGGGTCGTATATATTGATTCCCATGCCAGCAGTCCCTATCCAAAGAATGCGTGTTTTATCGATGAACAAACTGGAGATGGCATGATAACTCAAAGACCGGGGATTCGAGGGGTCATGCCTGAAATAGGTATACTTCTTTTCCTTCGTATCAAACCGCATCAGCATACTGGCTGTGCCGATCCAAAGAAAACCTTCGTGATCCTGGATGATTTTGGAAATACTGCCCCACCCGAATCTATATATCTCATAATGATGAGGATAACGCTCGTAGCTAGCTTGTTCCGGGTCGAATTTCAGTAGTCCACTCAGGGTCCCCAGCCACAAACTGCCATCACTGGACCTTAATACGTTAGAGACCCCGTCCTCAAATGGATGGGCTGGAGCAGCCGGGTTTTTTGATTGGATTCGAAAATATGTAAACCGACCCGAAGGTGGATGAAAGCGGTTCAAGCCATCCGTGGTGCCAATCCAGAGGGTTCCATCATGGTCAGCGAATACATCCAGAATGCTGTTGCTGCTGAGGCTATTCGTATTACCAGGCTCATGCAGAAACCGATCTATAAGACCATAGGGTTCATCACCAGCCGATACATTAATCCGGAATAGCCCATCTCCTCTTGTTCCTATCCATACATTGCCATCCCTGTCTTCCGTAATGGCTTTGATCTCGAACGTGTTACGAAGGCCTGTGACCTCAGGGCCAAGTGTAATAGTATGGAAGATTTCGGTGTGATGATCAAAAAGGCTTAATCCACCATCCAGGGTACCCACCCACAGTCGACCCCGGCTGTCTTCGAAAAGATTAGTGATAAAGTTGGAGGATAAAGAGGTGCTGTCAAAGGCGTTATGCTGATAAACCGTGAACGTGCTACCATCGTACCTGTTCAACCCATCCTTGGTTCCAAACCACATAAAACCTGTCTTGTCCTGCAGGACAGCAAAGACAGCGTTTTGTGATAATCCATCATCAATTGTAAGATGTCTGAATGAGGGGACCTGGGTTTGGGTAGGGCCAGCGCGTACCAGCATGAAAGCCAAAACTAGCCACAGAATGGACAAGCTTGACATACGTTTATTTGCAGGTAAGCTATCCTGGTTCAATCGGTACATGCAGTAAGCTACCCCCTATTAGTTGGACACTTTTAGCAAAACAGTTGAGTCGACATCAGTGTGTTTTGCACTCTTCGGATTCAAAACAAAGTTAACAGATACTTGTCGTGTTTTCTACATCTGTCAGGAAGTGTTTATTATCCGGATGAGTGAAAAAGTATTCGTTCCAGTGGTAGTTGGGAATCAGGACTCAGGTAATTACGAATTACAACTTGATAATCAGGTAATTACGAATTACGAATTACGAATGATTGCTGATCGCTGTCAACTGATCGCTGATCCCTCGCTGTCCGTACCGTCCACGCTACGGACTTGATAATCATTGAATTTACCTAAAGCCTTTGTCCCTTATCATCTTTTTCTTCTTTGTCATTGGTATCAATCAACCTGCCTATGATCTAGTGGGAATTTCTTCTTGTTCATTTCTTTGCTCGCCCAAAGAAATAAACCAAAGAAAGGGCGCTTTTTTCGAATGATCCTGCGAAAAAGGGTTTATCCGCTCCGCGGATAACAATAGAATTATTGAACGACATTGCGTGGATACAAGGTTTGATTCCACGGACTCCCGCAGGGAGTCCAACAAGGGTAACCCCGGGTGAAGTAAGGGTACAGGATGTCTGCCACAGCCACCTAACTTTGCCCAGCTTACTGAACCCGGGGAGCAGAACCCCAACCCAATACCACTGGGACTCCCGCCAGGGAGTCCAACAGGTAAAAGCCTTAAGCAATTAAGGAAGAAGCAGATAAAGAAAAATCACGAAAATCTTATCGATTGAATCTTCCATTTTAAGGTTGCGATTCGTATATACTCAGAAAAAGCCATGCACGTCTACTCACAGCATTTGTATCAATGGGTTTGGGGAACAAAACATCGTGAACCGGTGATGACTCACAAAGGCCAAGATCGATTATATGCTTACATTGCCTCAATCTTAAGAAACAAGAAGTGCCATGTACACAAAATCAACGGCATTGAAGATCATTTACATATAGTTAGTTCTTTACCACCTGCGCTTGATGTTTCTGGATTGATTAAGGACATGAAGATCGCATCGGGGATATTTATTAGAAAAAGTGGGATTTTTCCAGAATTCAGAGGGTGGCAGGAGGGTTATGGTAGTTTTACCTATTCCAAATCAGCGCTGGTGAAACTGATTCCTTATGTTGAGAATCAGAAGCAACATCACAGGAATACAACATTTAAGGAGGAGCTGATTGCGTTGTTGGAAGAACATGATATCGAATACGATGAACGCTATTTGTGGTAGTCTTGTTTTTCAGGCAATTCATTTCATCCGTGGTTACCGCTGTTGGACTCCCTGGCGGGAGTCCTGGGGGGGGTAGGGGAGCATGGCGGTTATACCCCGGATTCATGAGGGAAGAAGGTAGTCCTGACGCATCTGATTTTCCTATTGGTCATTTCATCCGTGGTTACCGCTGTTGGACTCCCTGGCGGGAGTCCTGGGGGGGTAGGGAGCATGGCGGTTATACCCCGGATTCATGAGGGAAGAAGGTAGTCCTGACGCATCTGATTTTCCTGTTGGTCATTTCATCCGTGGTTACCGCTGTTGGACTCCCTGGCGGGAGTCCTGGGGGGGGTAGGGGAGCATGGCGGTTATACCCCGGATTCATGACGGAAGAAGGTAGTCCTGACGCATCTGATTTTCCTGTTGGTCATTTCATCCGTGGTTACCGCTGTTGGACTCCCTGGCGGGAGTCCTGGGGGGGTGGTTTCAGTATAAGGGAAGCCATGGCCACTTCGTGTCCTTGGCTTGTTCATTTACCCGCTCGCTTGAGTCTGCGATGACGAGAGGATTACTTGCGTGATCCTTTGTGGGGGGATTCAACCAAATCCCCTTCCTCGCTTCGCTCGGTGTGTCTTTTTATATCCTACAGCCACGAACAAGTTCGGGCTGAATCGAGAGGATTACTTGCGTGATCCATTGTGGGGGGGA
>JAGNHN010000017.1:0-38134 GCA_018001695.1 Lentimicrobiaceae bacterium | reverse complement strand
TTCAACCAAATCCCCTTCCTCGCTTCGCTCGGTCGGTCTTTTTATATCCTACAGCCTCGAACAAGTTCGGGCTGAATCGAGAGGATTACTTGCGTGATCCATTGTGGGGGGGATTCAACCAAATCCCCTTCCTCGCTTCGCTCGGTCGGTCTTTTTATATCCTACAGCCTCGAACAAGTTCGGGCTGAATCGAGAGGATTACTTGCGTGATCCATTGTGGGGGGGATTCAACCAAATCCCTGCCGCACTGCGTGCGGCTTCGGCCTTTTTATTCCCTCGCTTTCGAATGCAAGCATTCGACGCTCGGAAATAAAAAGTCCTGTTTGCTTCGCAAACAGGACTTTGGTTGTCGGGATGAGAGGATTCGAACCTCCGGCCTCTTCGTCCCGAACGAAGCGCGCTAACCGGACTGCGCTACATCCCGTACAACTCCAAAAGAGGACGACAAAGATATAAAACTATCCCCACAGGACAAGTGACAGGTTCAAAAATTCGACCTGAACAACCAAGGGGTTAAACGCACATTCTCCTGCTGAGTCTGTGATAAATATCCCTGAATCTCCAAATTAAACTGTTTCACGCTTTTGTTGCCATATCAACATGCAACCAAGGATCTCCTGTCTATCTTTGGTAAATATTAACCCCTCTACCTATGAAGAGAATTCTACTCTTTGTCGTCTGGATTGCGCTGAATGCCAGTAATATCTTTGGCCAACAGCCAGGTGATACCATCGTGGTCAGCGCCTTCAGTTATACCAGCAGCGTCAGGGATACGGTGCTTACCTTCACTTCCGGTAACATCAGCTTTGAGAAGGTCATCATGAAGTACAGCATGCGCTGCAAAAACGGACTCGTATCCACACAGTCGGCACCCAACCAGGGATGCGGGGAATGGGACTATTCCTGCAATACCTTCATTGTGGATTCTTCAAAAATAGAAGAGGTATTGCAGACACATCCTTCTCATACCATTTCTCATTTTACAGGCACAAATTTCCCATATCGTCTGGCGCCCATTTTTGACTATTACCGCTTCAGACAATACCTTGTGGAGGTTGATAGCATTATTCAGGAAACGCAGACTCTTGTTGGACAGGGAGTTGCACAGGCAGGTCATGTGCTCAAAACAGACGAACGATCAGGCAAGTCCCAAATGCTCTATACGGCTGCCGAATTGCTGGCAGCAGGGTTCAGCGCAGGAGCCATCGATGGCATCAGGCTGGAGGTGGCCAATACCGGCGGCACTGCACATTTCCTGAAAATCGGCATACAGCATACCAGCGCAGGTAGCTTGTCAGCAAGCACGGTCGCACTATCCGGGTTCACAACCGTTTATAATAACACCTATTCTTTCAGCCAGGGGAGTAACCGGATACAGTTTTATACACCATTCGTTTGGGATGGAACCAGTAATCTGTTGATAGAATTCTCCTTCACCAATACAATACCCGGAAATCCTGTAGTGCTTATGGGCAGCACTACGCCTCACATCAGCAGCCTGAGTGCCAACAACAACTATGCCCTCGATTTCAGCGGTTCTGGTCTGGTTTATCTGGACAGCACCTATTTCAATAGTATCAGCAGCCAATTCTCTCTGGGATTCTGGGCCTACGGATATGCGGATCTACCTGTTAATACCACCATCGCCTATGGCTTCGCCGGACTATCCAATCAACGCCAGGTCAATGTCCATTTGCCCTGGGGTAATGGCAATGTCATCTTCGACTGTGGATATTCGGGTGGTTATGACCGCATTGAAAAGGCAGCCCTGCCACAAGAGATGAAAGGACAATGGAATCATTGGGTGTTTACCAAAAATGCAGCCACCGGAAACATGAGCATTTATCTCAATGGAAACCTGTGGCAATCTGGCACGGGGAAAACCAAAGCCATCTCTCTCAAACAGATGTTTCTGGGTAATAATCCTTCGCGGACAGCCAATTACAAAGGGAAAATCAATCAGTTGAGCGTGTGGGATAAAGCGCTCAGCCTGACAGAAATACAGGCCTATAAGAACAAATCACTGGATGCTTCACATACATCGTATGCCAACCTGCTGGCTTACTATAAAATGGATGAAGGAGTCGGGCTTACCCTGGTGGATAGCAGACACCAACTGGCAAGTGTTGGGTCCGACTTCCTTTGGACTTATGAGCGGGGAGATGCGCTGCGTTTGGTTTTTAATGAGATGTCGACACGGCCAGCCATAGCATTACTAAGGGGTACTTATATTTTGGATACTACCCTGGTCTATGCAATGGATTCGCTCCGCAGAAATCCTAATATTGTCAAGGAATACGCCATCGTACCGGCAACCCCGGGGGTATTGAAAGATGACTCTCTTGCACTGATCTCTTCCCATCTCTATTACCATACAACTCCGCAGCGGATCATGGATGGAGACATGGATACCCTGATCTCAACCATCCCACTAGTAGCGGATGATTCTATTCAGGTCAACACCCTGAATTACTACAAACGCTTTCCCTATTACAACGAGATCATGTCCTTCGTGACGCCATATGGAAAAGGGTTGAACCTGGGGATCAACGGAAAATCCTGGTTTTTTGATGTTTCCGATTTTATGCCGCTGCTCAAAGGGAAGAAAAGAATCATGATGACAGGAGGGATTTACCAGGAAGACATGGACATTGACTTTCTCTTTATCGTGGGAACGCCCCCCAGAAACATTCTGGCCTTCGAGCAGTTGTGGCAGGGCTCGGCCCGCGCCGGTGAGGCCAGCATTTCAGGCATCGTCAATAACGTCAGGTACCCTCCTGTTGTGGCTCCTTTGTTGTCCAGCGGACAAGCTTTTAAAATCCGGGCTACCATTACGGGGCATGGAAGCGAAGGAGAATTTCACCAGAATGGAGGCATCGTGAACCATTATTTCCTGGTCAATAGCAGTACGAATTCCTTTTCCTGGCAAATCACCGAAGAATGCTCCATGAAGCCGGTCTTTCCGCAGGGAGGTACCTGGGTTTATGACCGCCAGGGCTGGTGTCCCGGTCAGTATTCGTTGACAAAGGAGCTGGATATCACACCCCTGGTCACACCCGGAACGAACGCAAGTCTGGATTATAATTGCTCTCCACCCATGAATCCCTCCGGGGACTATCGCTATATCGCAGCATTTCAGCTTGTTACATATGGTGGACCTAACCATAATCTGGATGCCCATGTAGTGAACGTGCTCGCTCCTTCGGATAAAGTCGTTTATTCCAGGAAAAATCCTATATGTGCCAACCCTGTTGTCCTGGTGCAGAATACAGGCGCAAATCCTGTAACAAAGCTGGAGATTTCTTATTGGCTCAATAATGCCACCACGAAACAGACGTATACATGGACCGGGAATCTTGGTTACATGGACACAACCCGGATCATGCTTCCAACGGCCGGGTTATGGGACCATGCCTTCCAGACCACCAACAACATCTTCTATGTATCACTGGATAAGGTAAATGATGTTGACGATAACTATCCATACAACAACGTTTACCGCTCTCCTTTCACGCTCACCGAGAAGATTCCTCAGAACATCGTCGTTGAATTTAAAACCAACAATTATCCTTTCCAGAACTCCTATAAGATCTACGACGAAAATGGAAATATTCTGCCAGGCACCAGCAGCTTATCCACTGCAAATACCATGTACAGAGACACTTTTCATTTGAATGGGTGTTATACCCTGGAGGTCTGGGATACGGGCGGAGATGGAATACAATGGTGGGCCAACCCAAACCAGGGTACAGGTTATATGATACTCAGGGATATGAGCGGCAACATTTTCAAAACATTTCAGCCCGATTTCGGAGGAGGTTTTACCTACAGCTTTACGACCCTGGATCCTACTTCCATCGAAGAGCATTTGCCGGATTTTGAGGTGGAGGTATACCCCAATCCTGCTCAGGGGCAATTGATGATATCTGGTAAAGATCTGCATATGGCTACTGTCGATATGCAGGATATGCTGGGCAGGCGGCTAGATATACCCATGCACCTTCGGAATAACATCATGGAAATCAATATCAACGCACTCACTACAGGGATATATTTCATCTCGATCCGGAAGGGAGATCAGCGGGTGGTGAAGAAAGTGATGGTCCGGTAAGTCCGGGATGAAGGGTCAGCCTGACATTGGGTCAATAGTAATATGGTGCTAAAGCACCCGTGCAGAGAAAGTATCTCCCTGTCCCAGGTCGCCTGTCTGAAAACCTCTGAGAAACCAGCGGCTGCGTTGTTCGGAGGTGCCATGGGTGAAGGCATCCGGCACCACATAACCTTGTGATTTCATCTGCAGCCGGTCGTCGCCCACCATGGCGGCTGCATTCACCGCTTCATCCACATCACCGGGTTCCAGGATGTTCTTTGTGCGCTGCGCATGATGGGCCCATATTCCGGCCAGGAAGTCGGCCTGCAGCTCCAGCCTGACCATATTGCTGTTATAAGTTTCCTTGCTCACATTGGCGTTGTTGCGGTGAAACTCATCCATGATACCCAGCAATTTCTGCACATGATGCCCCACCTCATGGGCAATGATATAGGCCATGGCAAAATCACCCGTTGCGCCCAACCTTTCCTGCAGCTGGATCAAGAAATTCAGGTCGATGTAGACCTTTTCATCTGCGGGGCAATAAAATGGACCAGTGGCAGCTGAATTATAACCACATGCTGATTCCACCGCACTGCTGAACAGGACAAGCTTTGGCTCACGGTAACGCTCATTGCTTTGGGCAAAGAGCTTTTTCCAGATATCCTCGGTATCCTTCAGCACCACTGATACAAAAGCGACAAGCTCTTCTTCCTCTGCAGAATAGTTTGCAGGGGCCGCTTCTGTGGTCGTCTCTGTTTGCAATTGGTTTATTACTGCAGATGGATTGCCTCCCAATAGCCATACAATCAAGACTATCACCAATGTGCCTATGGTTCCGCCTGCCACTTTCTTACCGCTGCTCATTCCGCGGCGATCTTCAACATTGGTGCTTTGTTCTCTTCCTTTCCAGCGCATAAGAGTATGTATTTGAACGAATCAGGTCATTCCCCAATGGCAAAACAAGGCCGTCCTGGGGTTCATTTCATCAAATATAATCAGTTAATTACAAAACACACAAGTGAAATCCCTGGGATTTCGATGGATACGTCTTGGATTCTCCCGGCTCGCTTTCCTCTCAAATACGCTGACAACGACGTAACTGGGGGCATTCGCATCTGAAACAAAGAAGGGGAGGCATAACCACATGCCGAACAACGGGATTGTCACGTCAAATGATTGTTTGACAAAGTATTGACATTTGTATAAAAATTGTATGTATTACAAACGGCTTCATGCATTGCTCTGTTAATATCTATTAATATATATGTTATTGGTGTACACCTAAATCATAAAATCTATATCCCATGAGAAAATCAATGTTATTGTTGCCGGTTATAGGGTGGCTTTTCCTGATGCCCGCAAACACATCGAAAGCCCAGGTCTCGATGCTTGATACCCTGATGTTCAGTCCCTCGCTGAATATGAACAAGAATGTGCGGGTAGTATTTCCACTTGAATATCAGCAAAACACCGACAAATACTACCCTGTCGTCTATTACCTGCATGGATGGATGGGAAATCATACTTCGGGCACTGTTCATATAAATTATATGTATTCGTATATCGCAAGCGGAACCATCCAACCCTTCATTATGGTAATTCCCAGCTCCTATTGCAGCCCGTTTGAAGGAAGTATGTATATGAACAGTTCTCTTTGGGGAAACTACCAGGATTACGTGTCAACGGATCTGGTGGCATGGGTGGACTCTACCTTCCGGACAGTTCCCTAGAAAAGCCACCGGGGACTGTTGGGGCAATCCATGGGATCTTATGGGTGCCTCTTTCTGCCCATCGCTCACCCTGACCTCTATCGTGCAGCGGCAGGACATGCAGGCGGGGGATCTTATTACCACTATGACAGCCTATGTAAAGCCCTCATAAATAACTCATTTGCCGGAAATCCCCCCTATTTCTACAATTATGGCAACACTCAGCAGCTATATGTAAGGGGTTTTTTCCTGCTCGCAGGAGGTTGCTCTCCCAATCCAAACACCACGCAGACGTACATCAACCCACAGGTAGTGGATTATCCCTTTGATGCATATGCCAATATCATCGACTCTACATGGAATAAAATTCATGCACAATCGGCTGAAATGAACATCCAACAACTCAGCCCATCAGACAGTGTATCATTTCTTCTGAGTTGTGGAACTGCGGATGAATTCTATCAGTTTGAGCCGATGAAAGATCTGGTTGATACCATGTTGGCCAATGGTCTCGACATACAATGGCTGCCGCATACGGGAGGGCATAATCCGCCCGGGATCTTCAACTCCCGCTCCCTGATCTTCCTTGACTCCCTCCTTGGCGATCCGGTGATTCTTACCGGGCAGCTAAAGCCCGAACCTTACAAACAGCCTGTAACAGAGGTTTTCCCAAATCCGGGACATGATCTGGTACAGATTTCCATCAACTTAAAGGAAGATGCAGCACTGGAAATTCGCCTCATAGATATGAGTAGCAGGATAATAGAGGTAATGAATACAGAGTCACTTCCGGTAGGGCAGCACCTCATCCCAATCAACATTGCCCATGTACTGCCCGGATACTATCTTGTGGAAATCAGAACAGGAAGATGGACCACTTCTCACAAAATATTAATCCAATAAGCCCACCTGTAAATCAGAGCCTTGTAATCTCCCAATGTATGACCACTCCAGGAATTAATACCCGGCTGCTGCCATCATGATAGATTGTTGATTGATAGATCTGGTTTTTAGGCTAATATGTGACAGTTTAACCCGCTGATTCCTGATCGCTGACACTGGCAGTATTATTTATTGTCTGATACTGCATATGCAAGAAGATAGATATATCTTCGCAGGCTGCAGATTTCCCCTTGACTTCTCCAGGATAGATGAATAATTTTATAACATTGCCAGCAGATGCAACCCCAATACATGCAAAAAGAATCTTTCACAGTCTTCTTTGATCAGGTAAAAAGCCATATCAGTGAAGCATTTAAAAATCAGGAAGATAATGCTTTCATGTATCAACAGCGCGGATTTCCACCTGATATGCTCAGGATGATCATGGAGGCCAAGCCTTTCAGGGTAGCCATTCCTGAAAGCTATGGTGGGAGAGGGGGACTGGTTCATGAAACACTTGCGATTCTCTCGCTGGCTGCCTACCATTCTTTGCCATTGTCGCTGGCTTTTGGAATCAACATGGGCCTGTTCCTGCAGCCCGTAGCCAAATATGCACAGGAAGAGATCAAACTGCCATTGTTTACACGATTTCTCAATGACAACCTGATGGGAGGACTCATGATTACCGAGCCAGACTTCGGTAGTGATGCACTGCATATGAGAACTTATTATACTGAAGACCAAACTCATTACCATCTGGTAGGGAAAAAACACTGGGCAGGACTCACTGGGATGGCTGAGTATTGGTTGCTCACTGCCAGGCGAAAAACAGCAAGTGGAGACCTGCAGCGGGATATTGATTTCTTCATTTGTGACAATACTGAAAATGATCAAAAAATTGTTGTTGAGGAGTACTTCGACAACCTCGGCCTGTATTTTATCCCATATGGAAGGAATCATCTGGATGTTCATATTCCGAAGCTTTACCGGCTCATTCCACCTGGATCAGGGGTCCAGATGATGCTGGATCTCCTGCACCGAAGCCGGCTGCAATTTCCCGGTATGGCCCTGGGATTCATCGAACGTATCCTGGACGAAGCGCTCGCGCATTGTCAGCTGCGCCAGGTGGGCGGAAGGAGCCTGCTGAGTTATGATATGGTGCAGGAAAGGATGTCAAGACTTCAGGGAGCTTATGCTGTTTGCGCTGCGATGTGCCTTAGAAGCAGCAAGATGGCCGGGTTGGACAAGGACCTCTCCAGCCTGCCTCTGGAAGCAAATACAATGAAAAGTGTTATCACTGACCTGATGCAGGAGGCTGCCCAGTCACTGGTGCAACTTGTTGGTGCCAAGGGCTATAAGCTGAGTCATGTGGCCGGAAGGGGTATCATCGATAGCCGCCCCTTTCAAATCTTTGAAGGGTCCAATGATATATTATATAATCAGGTGGCAGAGCAGGTCGTCAAGCAAATGAAGCGGCAGGAACAACACAACCTATACCCGTTTCTTCGCCAACACCCTCTTGCACGACAAGCTGCTGAAATGATGCGTGAGGTGTTGGATTTCCGTTTGCACCTTCCTCAGCCTCAGCGGAAGATGGTGGAATTGGGCCGTGTTCTCAGCCGTATTTTTAGCATGGAAATGCTGAATGACCTGGGACATGAAGGCTTCAATCCCGGACTCATCCAGAGCGGCTTAGCCACGCTGCAAAAGGATATTCTTCAGTTGATGGGGGGTATTGCTTTTTGGGATGATAATCATATAGTTGAAAGATCTCGTAATGATGATTCCTGGCTAAAATATGCCTTCTAAAGACAGATCCAGTCTGAAAACAGCCCTGAAAAAGTAAGGACAAGACGAGTACCTTTTCTCGCTTGCCCTTACTCCAATGATATCCATAGCTATTCCTACATCGCCTGTATTTTCACTATATACCGGTGATGGGTTTGCTTTTGTCGTATTCGATGGTGTAACTAAATGATAGTGTTTTACTTTGACCAGGGCTCATGCCCATCTTCCACGTCAGTAAACCATTGTTTTCGTCATGTTCGGCCTCTGACAAAGCCAGGGGTTTGATCCTGATGTCGGCACTGGCCGCCAGGGGAATCTGGTCAAATACCCTGACCTGGATTTCCCGTGACTTGCTATTCTTGATCTTGATGCTGTAGGTGAGGGTCCGTACGGCGTTGTTGCCCAAAACGGCATTCCGGACTTCATCTTTATCTTTGTTCCGTTCCATTACAACATTACGGTCATGGCCCAGGGCAAGTTCCAGCGTGTCGCCGGTAAGTCCCTGACCTAACTGTGTCGATCCCACAAAGCTGCCGTCAAAATAGATGTTGGCCGCTCCGGGCAGGAGTTCCAGCTTGTTCCAGTCAGGTATCCTGGCTGTCAGATAAGCTCTTTTGTCCACTTTCGGTGTTAAATAATAGCAGAAAGATGCTGGCAGCTTCTTTTCGAGGAATGCCACCACCTGTGATTCTGCATTGCTGGGAATGCTGTAGCTCAGATCTACATCATATTCCACATTGGTCAGGGTGGCACTCTCCATGGTGTACTGGTATGCCTGCTGTGCTGCAGGGACTCCTGCGTCCTCGTATTCATCACGGATGGCTTTGCTTTCTCTCGTCGATACAACTGCAGTCTCCATGATACTGAGTTGTCTGTTAATGGGGCGGTGATGGCCGGCATAATATGGGTTGAGTCGTGGCAGCGCGTAGCCCTGCTGTGGGGTGATGGTCGACAGCCGCAAACGGACATTGTTCCAGTCTTCGCCGCTGTTCTGATAAACCATCGCCTTCCCGGTCAGCTGAAGCGACAACTGATCTGAAGCCCGGATGTCGTAAGCAGGCGTCCAGCCGGCCTGACTGACAAGGTAACTGATCTGTAACCCGGCTGTAACAGGCTGTTGGGATGATACTGTTATGAGGATTTGATGCTTTGGTTTTCCCGGTTCCGGGGGATTTACATGGGCATTGTATGCCTGTAGTGCACTGAGTCTCTCTTCCATGCCCGTGCGCATGCGGTTCAAATGGAACTCTTCCTGCTTTAATTTAATAAGCGCCGAATGGATGTTATCCATCTGTCGCCTGAAATAATCCATTGCAAACGGAAGCTGCGAGATGGTGTCCAGGTCTCCCTTCATATACTTGTTATTCGCCAGTACTTTCTTCTCAAGTTCGAGCATATCCCTGCGCTGTTGCAGGTAATCCATCTCAAATCCTAGATAGATAAGGGAATCTGATAGCACGCGTATGCGGGTCTGAATGGCTGGAGGAAGCGGTTTGTTTTCAGGAATGACCGGCTCAGGTTGCTTCAGACGGTATTTTACATCCAGGATGATGAATTCCCCTTTGCCCTTGACTTGTATGGTGGCAGGAAGAATGAAGGGTGAGATGGCGTCCACTACAAGGATGGCCGTCCCTTTCCCTAATTGCACCGACGATTCACGGTTTACCTGTGCCGAACTGGTATATACCGTGACCTGGTTGATGCGCGACGTAAGCACCTTTTCGTCCAGCGCACGTAACGGGAGATTCAAGATTAAAATGCAGATAATCAATGATATTGCTTTCATAATTTTAGGGTTTTACAGGTTAGTAATGATGTCTTAACTGCCATTGGGATGCATCAGGTCCTGCGTTTTCACAAAAATTATTTTAAATAAATTAAGTATTAGAATACCAAATAGACAAAAAGTGATATATATTTGATCCGTGAATAGTGGATAAAAATATCCACCATAAAATTAACACAGGATAACACACTAAAAATCAACATCAATGAGAGCTTTATTACTTTGGAGTGTTGTAGTGACAATGGCGCTGGCTGCCTGCAGTGGCCAGGGTGAAAGTGAAACCAAGACAGGGAATAAGGGGATCGGTCCATTCGGGCAGGTCAACCTGGGGCCTATCGATATGGATCGTGTGGCAAAAGGGGAGGCTAAATTCAATGCTGTCTGTGCTACATGTCATAAAGCAGCAGAAGCGCATATCGGTCCGCAAATGGCAGGCCTTACAAAGAAGCGCACACCTGAATGGATCCTCAACATGATCGTCAATCCAACCGAAATGTGTGAGAAGGACCCTGATGCCAAGGCCCTGTTTGAGCAATACAAAGTGCCTATGCCTGTCCCGGCCATTACCCAGGATGAGGCCTTGGATATCTTTGAGTATATCCGTTCACTGGATCAATAACACATTTATTTATTTATACCCTATGCCCATGAACACGTATGATTCCCTATTTAATTCCAGGAAGATAACCGCAGCCTTTACCCGCAGGCTTGTTGTGTGGCTGTTTCTTGGCATCTTCATCCTGCCTGAGCTCTTCGCCTGTGCGTACTGCAACAAACGTTTCAGGGAATCCCTGCTGGCAGAACGCAAGGGAACACTGCTTGCTGATGAGCTCCTTGCTGCCATCGCCGCGCAGGAACCGTCTTCAGCAGAAGTTCTGGCGCCTGCTGACAAGGCTCAGGCTGCTTCACCTCAACGCAGTGCATCCGCCACAGGCAGTCTGGCTGCCAGGTTTCCACAGGAGGAATTTGTTCAGATCCTCCGGCGTGATGAACGCCTGCCAGTCAGGCAAACGAGCTATGTTCCTCAGGGGATCACACCTGACACATCGGTTACCATTACCCTGGAAGAAAGGGATGTTTACATCGGTAATGGGGTGATATACAGTGGTTTTACTACAAATGGCACCATACCTGGACCCACGATTGTCCTCACGGAAGGCGACATCGTCAGGTTCACCATCGTCAACAAAAGCAAGACCATCCCGCATGGCGCATCCATTCATTCTGCCTATACCCAGACTTCCAAATACCTGGGCAAGATTCAGCCCGGAGATAGCGCCAGCATCACATTCAGGGTGACACAACCAGGTGTGTATATGTATCATTGTGCCCCCGGTGGTCACGCTATCCCCATGCATATCATCTTCGGACAGTATGGTATGTTTGTCGTCCAACCCAAAAAACAGCAGTTTGAGCTGGAGAGGCAACTGGGTAAGGGACCTGATCTTGAGTTATATCTTATTCAACATGAGTATTATGCGCATGGTAAAGATGCCACTGAGGGGCAGGGAAAACCCATGTATACAGCCTTTAATGGCAAGCTTTTCCGTTATGTTGAGGCACCCATCAAGGCCAAGCCCGGGGATTACGTCCGGATCCATTTTCTGAATATCGGACCTAACCTGGTATCTACTTTTCATATTGTCGGGATTATCTGGGATTATGTGTATTGGCAGGGCCACCCGGAGAATCGTTTCACAGGTGGTCAAACAGTTACGGCAGGCCCTTCGGATTCCTGGACCATTGAATTCCGCATGCCCCCGGATGAGGGAAGCTATCTGATGCTCTCGCACGCTGTCGGTTCGACTGACAGAGGGGCCATCGGTTTGTTGGTGTGTGACAGGGAAGCACCCACCCCTGCCCGTATACTGGCTGATGGAGAGGCATTCACAGACGAAGAGTTGGAAAACTATGCATCAAAGTCGATCCGCACCATTTCACCCTACAAGCCTGGCACGCTGGACGTAGACCCTTATTTCACCTACCGTCCGGATGAAGAGGTCATCGTCAGAATTCAAGGGAATGCATTCTATCCCAAACGTATAAAGATCCACCCTGGAACCAAGGTTACCTGGGTGAATGAGGATGTGTTTTCCTATATGGAGGGCGAGTTCTCGGGAATACATAACGTTGTGGCTTCAGGAGGGCCAGAGCGTTTCGGTTCTGAACTCATGGCGCATGCAGAGCGTTATAGCTATACCTTTGATAAAGAAGGGGAGTACACTTATATGTGCACACCACATCCCTATATGCAAGGCATCGTGGAGGTAACGGATGAAGGAAACACGGGAAACAGCGCATTCCCCTGGAGCCTCATTCTGGCGCTCGTTGCTCTTGTCCTGGCTGTATTTGCATTCCTGCGCAGCAGAAAATCCTGAGTTGGCGCGGTTCGTTAAGAACTTATTGTAAACTTTGTGGGGTGTTAGAACAGGGACGGCCTGCCGGTCGTTCCTGTCTGTATTTATAATAAATTGAATGAAAAAGAGTTAAGTTCTCATTCAAATCAATGCTACCATGGAAGATCGTAAACCCCGTATACCCCGTCATGTCTGGTTTCCTGTCG
Organism: Lentimicrobiaceae bacterium; assembly: GCA_018001695.1. Classification (GTDB taxonomy): domain Bacteria; phylum Bacteroidota; class Bacteroidia; order Bacteroidales; family JAGNHN01; genus JAGNHN01. The sequence goes on along the minus strand of JAGNHN010000017.1, from coordinate 25,313 downwards.
TATTTGCCCTGGTTCTGGCAGCCGGTATCCTTGTTGGACGTTACCTGGGCAAGCCTGTCATTGGCCCTGTCAGGGAAAGCGGCGCTTCATACCAGAAACTCCGTGAGATTCTTGGGTTTATTGATAAAGAGTATGTGGATACAGTGAACAGGACTGCCCTGACCGATGACGCGATACGTGCCTTGCTTGAAAAACTGGACCCTCACTCACAGTATATCAGTACCGAGGAATTTGCCGAGATGAACGACCCTTTGATGGGCGGCTTTGAAGGGATAGGGGTGCAGTTCAATGTCATGAAAGATACAATACTGATCGTTCAGGTCATCCCGGGTGGACCTTCAGAGAAAGCCGGACTTCTGGCGGGAGACCGCATTATATGTGTGGATGGGGACACCATGACGGGTCCTGGCCTCAAGAGCAAAGATGTTGTACGAAGGTTGAAGGGGCCTAAGGGCACGGTTGTCGTTGTAAGCGTAGCCAGAAAGGGTGTGGCCGGATTGCGCGATTTTACGCTGATCCGTGATGTCATTCCAACTTATAGTATTGATGTGTCTTATATTGCCGCTCCCGGAATAGGCTATATCCGTCTCAGTCGATTCTCTGTCACGACAGCCAGGGAGTTTAAGGAATCGCTTACTGAACTGATAAGCATGGGTGCCACCAGCCTGATTCTCGACCTGCGTGGGAATACTGGTGGTTACCTGGAAGCAGCTATTTCCCTCGCGGATGAGTTCCTGGAAAGGGATCAGCTGATTGTATATACCGAAGGCCGTTCCCGGCCAAGACGATACTCTTACGCTACCCGCCAGGGCAATTTCGAAAACCGGCCCCTGGTGATCCTCCTCGATGAGGGCTCTGCCTCTGCAAGCGAGATACTGGCCGGGGCCATACAGGACAACGACAATGGACTGATCATGGGTCGACGTTCCTTCGGTAAAGGGCTGGTTCAGGAGCAGCTTCAGCTACCGGACGGCTCAGCAATCCGCCTGACGGTAGCCCGCTATTACACCCCTTCCGGACGTAGTATTCAGCGCCCTTATGAAAACGGACGTGAAGCCTATTTCCATGATTTTATGGACCGCATGGAGAAAGGAGAACTGGAATCAGCTGACAGTATTCATTTTCCCGATTCCCTGAAATATAAAACCGTGGCCGGCCGAACGGTATATGGTGGAGGCGGGATCACACCCGATGTCTTTGTCGGGATCCAACGGGATGAGCGCCTGGGTTACTATAATGCTTTAGTAAACAGTGGTGTTTTGTATCAATACTGCTTTGATTATACCGACAGGGAAAGGGAACGCCTTCGGGCTTTTCCGACTATTGAAGATTTTGATCAGCGTTACAAGCTTGGGTCTGATGTGTTCCAGGGACTAGTAAATGAAGCATCCCGTCAGGGTATTACAGCATCTGATGATGAAATGTCCTTCTCCAGGAACAAGATCGAGGGACTTATGAAGGCTTACATCGCCCGCAACTTGTTCAACGACGCAGGATTTTACAAACTCTTTAACCAACAGGACGAAACTTTCCTCAAAGCTGTGGAAATCCTTCGTGAAGGTGGTGACTATCCCTCACTGCTCAGGGCTGGAAGATAAATTATACACTACTCAACCGTGACTGATTTGGCCAGGTTTCTCGGCTGGTCTACATTGCAGCCCCGCATCACGGCGATATGATAGGACAGGAGCTGTAGAGGTATGGTTGCAAGAAGGGGAACCAGCATCTCTTCCGTCTCCGGTATTTCAATCACTTCTTCCGCGATCTTCTTAACGGTCTCATCACCTTCTGTGACGATGGCGATGATATGACCCTGGCGGGCTTTGACTTCCTGGATGTTCGAGATGACTTTTTCGTAGGTCCCTTTATTGGTAGCTATCACAACCACCGGCATATTGGCATCGATGAGCGCAATCGGGCCATGCTTCATCTCAGCTGCAGGATAACCTTCTGCATGGATATAAGAGATTTCCTTAAGCTTCAAGGCCCCTTCCAGTGCTACGGGAAAATTATATCCCCTTCCCAGGTAAAGGAAGTTGCGTACATCTTTGAATTTATGGGCAATCTCGATGATCTTATCATTCACCAGAAGCGTCTTTTCCACCTTGGCTGGTATCTTATCCAGCTCATGCACGATCTGATGAAAACGGCTGGTGGAGAGGGTTCCTTTCTCATGCCCGATCATCAGCGCCAGGAGCGTCAACACTGTTACCTGGGCTGTGAAAGCCTTGGTTGAAGCCACCCCGATCTCCGGACCGGCATGGGTATAGCTCCCCGCATGTGTGGCCCTTGCAATAGAGGAACCCACCACATTGCAAATGCCCAGGATCGTCGCACCCCGCGAACGGGCAAGGTCAATGGCAGCCAATGTATCGGCAGTCTCCCCGGATTGAGAGATGGCGATTACGATGTCCTTTTCGTAGATGACCGGATTCCGGTAACGGAACTCGGAAGCATATTCCACTTCCACCGGGATGCGCGCAAGATCCTCTATCAGGTATTCTCCCACCAGGGCGGCATGCCAGGATGTACCACAGGCGACAATGATGATACGGTCGGCCTGCAGTAGTTTCTGTTTATAATCAATAATGCCTCCCAGGGATACAATACCTTTCTGGGCGTTTAGCCTGCCACGCATGCTGTCGAGGATGGATCGCGGCTGCTCATAAATCTCCTTGAGCATGAAGTGATCAAATCCGCCCTTCTCCAGGGCACTCAGACTGATCTCCAGCTGCTGAACATAGGGACGCTTGTCGACATTGGAAACGGTCTTGATTCTGAGGTCTTTGTTCCGCTCAACAATGGCTATTTCTTCATCATCCAGGTAGACCACATTGCGGGTGTAATCCACAATGGGCGTAGCATCTGATGCAATGAAAAACTCATCCCTTCCGATGCCCACGACCAGCGGACTGCCTTTGCGGGCAGCGATGAGGGTGTCGGGATGGTTGCGGGAAATCACCACAATGGCATAAGCTCCGACCACCTGTGACAAGGCTACCTGAACAGCTTCAACAAGGTCAACCTGTTCATTCAGAAGAATATCCTCGATAAGGTGGATCAGAACTTCTGTGTCTGTATGACTGATGAAATGGTACCCACGAGCAACGAGTGCTTCCTTTAGTGAAGCATAGTTCTCTATTATGCCGTTGTGGATGATGGCAAGGTTGCGGGTTGGAGAATAGTGGGGATGAGCATTGACATCATTCGGCTCACCATGCGTCGCCCAACGGGTATGAGCGATGCCGATAGTTCCTGCCAGGTCTTTGTCTTCGAGCGAGACTTCCAGATCCGCTACTTTGCCCTGGTTCTTATAGAGTTTGAGCTCCTTGTCGAGAATGGCAATCCCGGCACTGTCATAACCACGGTATTCCAGCCGGCGAAGTCCTTTGATCAGGATAGGGTAAGCTTGACGGGGGCCTACATAGGCAACGATTCCACACATATTGTAACTCCTTCGTGATGTGTTTCTTTACAGGAGTGCTTTTAAGGCAGCTCCATATAGGTCATTTCCAGCCTGGTTTTACGAACCGGCTGAAGCGGCCCTCCAATGACGGCGCGATTGGCTTGTATGGCCCGGGCGGATACCAGGACGATCAAGGGATCATTAGCAATACTGCCACTCAATACTTTCTGCATATGCCGCGTGATGCGGAACCTGTATTCCTGTCGGGTAGAATCATACGTGCCCCCGAGAAAAGTAGAGCCCTCCGACTGGTCAGTGATCTGTACGATATCACCGTCCTGTCTCAACCCAAGCAACAATTGTCCCGGTGCACTGTAGTTTTGACGGTCTGGTATGACCGGCAGCACCAACTCTGCCATCGTGAGTGCGATCCCTTTACCCTGGTTCCAGCCCAGAATATTTGGAAGGTGAACCACTGCATTGATGCCTTGCATTGACTGCAGATAAAAGACCTGAAGGCCCTGACTAGTGTCTTTGTTTACAACCTGTGCCTGCAGCGAAGGGCTTCCGAACCCGTAATCATGCGTGAACCGGTTAAACCTGGCGCAGGATTCGTCCAGCCGGAAGGTGTAGGACAAGGAGTCATTTTCGCTGTTGGAGTAATGCAAACTGATCTTACTCAGACTGGAGGATAACCTGAAATAGAGGATGCTGCCACCACTTCCAGCCTGATCGGTAGTGATATACAGTCCATTGATAAATTGAACGAAGTTCTCATTATCAGCAAGGTTAAGCTCTGATCCATTCAGGATCTTATTTGCAAAGGCCGGATTCTGACCCAGGTTGATGCGCAGATGGGCAGGGTATTTTACACTGTCGATCATCACGCTATCGTTGGGTCTTGGGTAAAAAGTATAGGTGCAAATAGGATTAAGGTCGTATTCCAGATGGCTGTGGCTGTAGTAATTACTGTCATCGTAGAGTTGCTGCGTCACCTCGTGTATCCGGATGGTCATAGGCTGATTTGTATCCCCGTAATACCCGGCGATGGCCAGGCTGAGGATCATGCTGTCGAGAACCGGTGATGCACCAAAATCGGGCTTGACATTGGAGAGGAGGAATTGGGTGTAGAAGCTCGCATTCGTCAATCCGAATACCGGATCAGCATAGCTTCCGGCCATATTGAGTGAGGTTTCATCGGTACGAACTGAATCGTTGGCCAGGGAGTAGGGGATGACGGTGGTCGTATCGCTGAATTTAAAGTTAAATCTGTCCTCTACTGGTTGTACTTCGAGGCCGACTTCCAGTGGGTCTTTTTTACAGGATGTTGCCATTGCCAGCAGGACCAGCAGGATCATCCAGATATGCATGCGTGAGAGGGGGAGTACTGCTTTCAAAATGACGGGATGAAAATATGAATCAACAATGAAGGCCTTTTCAGGAGGCCTTGTCTTCCAGCAGGCTGTTATAAAATGCATCATAAGCCTCGATATACGTATTTTCATCCTGGTATCCCAGGACAGGTTTTCCGCAGCTTTCGAGATATGCCTGAATCTCCGGATGAATCTCCGGGCTACCGATGATCACGGCATCTGACATATCGATCGCAGCCCGGGTGATATGAACGTAATCTCCCTTGGCATAGTATTTCAATTCATCCTCTCCGATACCTTCCAGTTTCACTTTCTTTGCGAAATGGTCTCCGAATTTTTCGTTAAACTGGTCATTATAAACGGAATAGACCACTTTTGATTCTGAGAATAGCGGATTCTCATTGAAGGCTTTTTTTACATACAGGGGGATAAGACTGGTCATCCAGCCATGGCAATGGATCAGATCAGGTGCCCATCCTAGTTTTTTTACCGTTTCCAACACGCCCCTGGAAAAGAACACAGCCCGTTCGTCATTGTCTTCGAAGAAACGGTTGTTCTTATCCCTGATCAAAGCCTTTCGTTGAAAATAGTCTTCATTATCAATGAAATAGATCTGCATCCTGGCCGATTGTATCGAGGCAACCTTGATAATCAGCGGGTGATCTGCATCATCAATGATCAAGTTCATCCCTGACAGTCGGATTACTTCATGGAGCTGGTTCCTGCGTTCATTGATGCTACCATACCTTGGCATGAAAGTACGGATCTCCTTACCACGCTCCTGAATGCCCTGGGGCAGGTACCTACCTATCAGGCTCAGGGGAGTCTCCTTCAGGTAAGGGGTAATTTCCTGCGATACAAAAAGGACATTGGCTTTTTTCATAGAAAGAAGAGCAACAGCAAATTGAAAAATGAAGCACAAAAGTACAAAAAAAACGGTCATTGTCGACTTTTTCAGCAACTTATACCTGTTGATCTGGTTATAATTGACTCGAAATGCGATTAGTGGCCGCTGCAGAAGACGGAGTTGTACTGCCTGAATGCATTCTATATTCATTATAAATAAGACAGAACATCCTCAAAAACAATGCGGGCAGGATCAGGATGATGGTTTTGTTGATAAATTTGCGCCACTTTGTTGTTAATGTGTTAACAAAAGAGTAAAAATTTGGAAAAACATCACAAAACATTATAAATCAACAAGTAATGCACGGTATAAACAAGCATCCCATCCTCGAGGTACCCAAGGTGGAGGAAGTCAGTTTTCTTTATAACGGAGAACGGGTTGTAGGTCAGAAAGGATTCACTATCGCGGCTGCACTGCATCAGGCAGGATATCCGGTGCACAGCCATAGCCTGCGCAACCGGGAACGCAGTCTTGAATGTGGTATCGGCAAATGTGGCGCATGTGAGATGCTGGTCGATGGACAGATCCGCCGTATCTGCATCACCAAGGTGGACCTGGTGAGCGAAGTGCAGGAAATTCCCAGGGATTATACGCCGGGTATCATCGTCCCCGAGCGTATCGATCCCTACAAGGTGTTCAGGACAACAGTCGTCATTGTCGGAGCAGGCCCGGCAGGACTGGCTGCCCGTGAGCTGCTGAACGAGCATGGCATTGATAACCTGGTGATTGACAACAATGACCATATTGGGGGCCAGTTCCTGATGCAAACACATCAGTTCTTCTTCTTTGAGAAGGAAAAGAAGTTTGGCGGAATGCGTGGTTTTGACATTGCCCGCACCCTGGCGGGGAAGAGCCATGAAGGTATCTTCCTGAATTCCACCGTATGGGATGTATTGGAAGGCAAACGTCTGGCTATTAAGAATATAAAGACAGATGAGATCTATTTCGTTGATGCGGAATACCTGGTTGTTGCCACTGGCGCAGTTCCGTTTATGCCAACCTTCGAAAACGATGACCTGCCTGGGGTCTACACCGCTGCTGTGGTCCAGAAAATGATGAACACGGAATTCACCCTGCTGGGTAAGAATGTATTGACGGTGGGAGCCGGGAACATTGGTTATCTGACCTCCTATCAGCTGATGCAGGCCGGCGCCCGGGTCAGGGCAATCCTCGAGGCCCAGCCCAGGGAAGGCGGTTTTCCGGTACAGGCCAACCGGGTCCGGCGACTTGGTATTCCCGTTCTGCTCTCACATCTCCTGCTCAAAGCCATCCCGAATGAACGGCATGATGGTATCATCGGAGCTGTGATTGCCCGTTCTGAAAATTTCCAGCCCATACCCGGAACAGAGCGTATCCTTTATGGCATCGATGCCATCAATATCTGCACCGGATTGGTTCAGGATGATCAGTTGCTGATAAAAGGAAATGAAGTGTTTGGCCGCCAGTGTTTTGGGGCTGGAGATGCCATCAGGATCGGAGAAGGTACCAGTGCCGTTCTGCGTGGAAAGCAGGTGGCATATGAGATCATCCAGGACATGAATGAACGCTTTGATTACGGCGATTTTCTGGCTGTCTCCAAGGAATATATCGACTCCCAGCAGCACCCCCTCAAGGTGATCGAAGCGCCATACCGCCCAAATGGCCAGCGGATGAACGAAAAACCTTTTGTGCTGATCGACTGCCTGTATGGTTTTGCCTGTAATCCCTGCGAGTTCGCCTGTCCGCACGGTGCAATTACCAAGACATCAACCAGCACAGTACCACAGATCGACTTCAGCAAGTGCATAGGCTGCATGGATTGCGTTTACCAATGCCCTGGACTGGCCATTTTTGGATACAACCTAAAGAAAGACTGGCTGTTCCTGCCGATTGAATACGATGTGGAAGCAGGGGAGGAAGTCTATCTTGTCGATAACGATGGTAAAATCCTCGGAGAGGGGATGATTGAGAAGGTCTTGCTCAAACCCAATAAAACGAACATTGCCAGGGTTAAGAGCACAGATTTGCAGGGCGAAGCGCTGATGGATGTCCGTGGTTTTATCGTTAAGGATCAATACCCGGAACCGGTTGTCCTCGACGCCATGACAGGAAGCATCGCATCAGAGACCTACGTATGTCATTGTGATGACGTACGCCTGGAAGAGATCCTCCAGGTCGTCGGTGACCGCAAGTTTATTTCTGTAGATGAAATCAAGCACACCACCCGTCTGGGTATGGGCGCATGTCGTGGAAAGCGTTGTATACCAAGGCTTAAGCTGATGCTACGGCCTTTGGGTATCTCGGTTGTCGGGGAAGCTACTCCGCGTGGCCCCCTGTCCAATCAGGTGGCCATGGCTGAAGTATTTCCGAGGGAATATCGCGATAAATTTATTATCAGCATCAATGGTAAGAAACTGAAGAAACAAGGTACCCGTGTCCTTATCGCCGGTGGTGGTATCGGAGGCAGTGCGCTGTTCCGCTATTTCGCTGAAGCAGGGGAAAAGCCGACTCTTATCAATGCCGGAAGGGGCGCATCATGGCGCAATATTGCAGGCGGTCGTACCGCATTCTCGCTCCCTGAAATTGCAGAGATTGCAAGGCATAACCATGACATCTTCAAGGAACTGCAAGGTATCCAGAACATAGACTACCGCCCGATCGACTATGTCACCTTTGCCCATGATGAGAAGACTTATAAGGCCCTGGAGGCATCCATGGCCTGGTCGGATGCCACCATGATAAACCCTGCGGATTTCAGGAAGTCGATTTCCCCTTTCATGAACCCCGATCTTACCAAATACGTCTCCGCACTGATCACCCACGATTGCTGGCAGGCGACGCCCGGACGCGTCATTGATCTTATTCGCCGCATCGGGATACGGCAAGGTGGTATATTGCGTGAAGATTGCCGCCTCATCGATGTGTTCAAAGACCATGACCAGGTGGTTGCTCTGCTCCAGGATCATGATAAACAATATATAGAATTACGCTGTGATCACTTTGTCAATGCGCTTGGCCCTGATGGTGAAGCTTTTGCCCGTAAACTTGGCATCGAAACAGGCCTCTTCCCGGTAAAGCACCAGGCATTCATCACACGTCGCCTGCCTTGGCTGGGTAAAGACGGAAGTCCGCTTCCCATGCTCATCGACCGCCGGCACTACAAAGGATTTACGGCGGTATACGGACAGCAATTGGCCGAGACCGGTCAGATCATCGGGTGTGCTTCTCCTGCTGTCGAACCGATCGAGACAGATAAGAACCTGAAAATTAATTCAAAAGAATTCATTGAGATAGCTTCTGAGATCTTTGTTGACTGGATTCCGCAGCTCTCCAGTGTAGGCTTCCAGGCTGTCTGGGCCGGCTATTACATCGAGCCCCGGATGTACATTGACCCTGGCCTGGGTTTATTCCTTGGTATGCGCGGACAAGGTTTTATGCTCGGGCAGTACCTGGCTAAACTTTATGTAGACAGGAAAACCGGGAAGGAGGTCCCTGCCTACTTCGAGCAACTCGGGCATCAGGGTGATGGTCTGCTGGAAAAGGCTTTCAAATAGGCTGCTCAGCAGAAATAAAGATTTGTTATTCATAGGATTAATTTATACCTTTGCAGGCCCTAAAATTCTGAGCAGGTGGAGCCGTTGGATGATTACATTATTCCGTTCAAGGGTTTGGCCGAGGAGGTGCATCAGTTTCATTTTGAAATAGATGATGCGTTCTTTGAAGAGTTGGAGTATGCTGAGATACAGCGCGGACAGGTTCATGTCAACCTGAGCCTGGATAAGCAGGAGCGCATGATGACCCTGGTGTTTACGATGCAGGGTCAGGTAGAAGTGGAGTGTGACCGATGTCTGGAGATGTTCATGATGCCGGTTACCGGAACCCGCGAGTTGTTCCTGAAGTTCGGAGACGTCTACCAGGAGGAAGATGATAACATCATCATACTCCCGCGGGAAGCTTATCAGTTCGACGTCCGCCCTTATCTTTATGAGTTCCTCATCCTGCTACTACCCTACCGCCGTATCCATCCGGAAGACGATAAGGGTCAAAGCACATGTGATCCGGCTATGCTCCAGCTTCTAAACCGGCACCAGACCCCCGAAGGCACAGATGCCCGCTGGGATGCTCTCAGGGATTTGCAGAATAAACTTGAAGAATAACTTTAATACGATTGCCTTATGCCACATCCGAAACGTAAAACTTCTACCACAAGAAGGGATAAGCGCAGAACACATTACAAAGCAACAGCTCCGACCCTTGCCAAGGATCCTGTTACCAATGAGGTTCATCAGTATCACCATGCCCATATGGTTGATGGTAACCTCTATTACAGAGGGAAACTGGTGATGGAAGGAAACCAGGAAGCTTAATACCTCCCTTATTCAGTCTCTTTGATGAGGGCAGGACTCGATGTAATGGGCGGGGATTTTGCCCCCGCTGCCACCCTGGAAGGTGCCTTGCTGGCCCTTCGCGAAATGGATGGGGAAGATTCCCTCGTGCTTATTGGGGATAGTGCGCTCATTGAAGCCACTGAGGATATCCGTAACCTTGCGGGTGACCGGCTTACCATTATTCATGCTCCGGATGTGATCGGTATGGGTGATCAACCCATACGTGCCTTCACCTCAAAACCGGACTCCAGCCTCGCGATGGGGTTCAGGTTGCTGAAAGAAGGAGACATCGATGCATTCTCCAGTGCCGGAAACACAGGTGCTATGCTTGTTGGCGCTATGTATGCCGTGCATACCATTCCCGGTATCATCCGTCCCTGTACCCTCGTCCTGATTCCCCGCCTGGATGGCGGTCATAACCTTCTGGTTGACGTTGGAACCAACCCCGATGCCAAACCGGATGTAATGTACCAGTTCGGATTGCTGGGAAATATTTATGCCAGGGCGGTACTCGGTGTCGAACAGCCAAAGGTTGGACTGCTCAATATCGGTGAAGAGGAAGAAAAGGGCAGTCTCCTGTGTCAATCAACTTTCCGGCTGATGAAAGACTCTACAGACTACCACTTTATCGGCAATGTGGAGAGCAGGGATATCTTCAAGGACAAGGTGGATGTCGTTGTAACTGACGGATTTACAGGGAATATCGTCATTAAGCACACAGAAGCATTCTTTCGTATGATGGCGAAACGAGGCCTGATGGATGACTATTTTGCCCGCTTCAACTATGAGAACTATGGCGGAAGCCCGATCCTGGGCGTCAACGGCAGCGTGGTCGTAGGGCATGGCATATCCAATGCCCGCGCAATCAAAAATATGATACTTTTGTCTGTTGAAATACACAAAGCCGGGCTGACAGAAAAGATCCGGCAAGCCATGTCAGGCTACACAGGACGGACAGAACAGGAACAATAACACAAGCGATTATGGGTAAGATCAGGGCCGCGATAACCGGTGTGGAAGCTTATGTACCAGATTATATACTGACCAACGAAGAGCTCAGTACAATGGTCGATACTTCCGATGAGTGGATCATGACACGTATCGGTATACGGGAACGTCATATCATCAAGGAAGCCGGAGAAGGTGCTTCCTTCGTCGGGGCTGCTGCCGTGAAGAAACTGCTCGACAAGACAGGTACACATCCTGACGAAATCGACCTGCTTATCTGTGCTACCGTGACACCGGATCATCAGTTTCCGGCTACTGCCAACATTATTTCGGATAAAGTCGGTATTCGTCATGCCTTTTCTTTCGATCTCAATGCCGGCTGCTCCGGCTTCCTCTATGCCCTCTCAGTTGGTGCCAAATTCGTTGAATCCGGAACGCACCGCAAGGTTGTTGTCGTTGGTGCTGAGAAGATGTCCAGTATCGTAGACTACAGTGACCGGGCTACATGCCCGATTTTTGGCGATGGCGCCGGATGTGTCCTTCTTGAGCCCAATGAGGAATATGGACTGATTGACAGCATCCTTCAGTCTGATGGGTCCGGAAGGATCCATCTCCATCAGAAAGCCGGTGGATCGGTCAAGCCTGCCTCCATCGACAGCGTTCTGGCCCGTGAGCACTTCATTTACCAGGAAGGGCAGGCCGTTTTCAAATGGGCAGTCTCGAAAATGGCGGATGTATCTGTCGAGATGATGGAGCGGCATGGACTTACCAACGACACGCTGCACTGGCTGGTACCACACCAGGCCAATATGCGCATCATCGAAGCCGTGGCCAGCCGTATGAAGCTCCCGAAAGAAAAGGTGATGATTAACATTGAAAAATATGGGAATACCACCGCTGCCACACTGCCGCTCCTCCTATGGGAATGGGAGAAGCAGCTGCACAAGGGCGATAACCTGATCCTGGCCACCTTCGGAGCTGGGTTCACCTGGGGAGCAACCTATGTCCGCTGGGCATACGATCCGCGTTAATACTCCGGTACTTGTACTAAAATGTGAAATTTAATCCAGCCTGCCTGGGCTTTGGTTTGAATGAGGCATATCTTTATGGCCAAAGCGACAGCTCACGTTTCCGCTGTCTTCTGTTTCAGACAAACAGCAACAGGCTGATGGCCATGATGGCCATGCCGGCAATTAATCCATAGATGGAAAGGTGATGTTCCCCGAACTCTCTGGCAGCCGGCAGCAACTCATCCAAAGAGATAAAGACCATAATCCCTGCCACACCGGCGAAAAGTAGGCCAAATGTAAGCGGGCCAATGAATGGCATCAACAAAAGGTAGGCAGCAATAGCACCAACCGGTTCAGCCAGGCCTGAGGCAAAAGAATGCCAAAAAGCCTTTCTGCGACTGCCCGTGGCATAGAAGATGGGCACCGATACCGCGATGCCCTCAGGTATATTGTGGATGGCAATGGCTACAGCAATGGCCACACCCAGCCCCGGATCCGACATGGCAGCGATGAAGGTGGCCATGCCCTCCGGGAAATTGTGGATGGCAATGGCAAGGGCCGTCAGGGTACCAATGCGCTTGAGCCTGCGTTTATGCTGGTCCCCTTGTCCCTCCATGTCTTCTATCATGCGGATCTCATGGGGGTTGTCAGCCGAAGGGATAAACTTATCAATCAATGCGATCAGCAATATGCCACCGAAAAAAGCTGCTGCCGTCAGCCAGTAGCCGCCTGTCTCACCCATACCTTCTACCAGACTTAGGCGGGCCTTACTGAGGATCTCTACAAAGGAAACATAGATCATCACCCCAGCCGAAAAGCCCAGTGCCAGTGAGAGAAAACGGGTGTTGGTCCGTCGTGAGAAAAAAGCCAACGCACTCCCAATCCCTGTTGAAAGCCCTGCAAAAACCGTCAGAAGCAAGGCGATCCATACATTGGCATTATCCATATCTTTCTAGTTGTTTGACTTATAATTCACTTAACCACTGACCGATACGATCGAAGGCTGTTAGTAGCCTGGGTGCATGGGTTTGCACGAAACCGGCATCATAACCATTCAATACCGGGTTTTGTTGACTGGCTAGCAAAGCAGCCTGACCATCGAAATCGACATAGGCCATGCGAGCAGTATACTCGCCTGGTCGCCGTCCGAAATCACTGCCGGGAAGCATGGCCACACCTGTATCCTCGAGCAGGCGTTGGCAAAGGGTGGCTGAATCATGAATGCCATGCTTTTCAATGGCCTCCCGGTAAGGCTCAAAATTGGGAAAGAGATAGAACCCCCCATGTGGCAGCGGCGTGTTAAGCCCCATCCTGTGAAGTCGCTCGGTGAGGCTGTGTGCAATGTTGCGCAGAATCCAGCGGGTATGACGCAGGTAATCTGTCATCTCAGGCCTGTCGGCAAAGCCGGTGATGGCGGCATGCTGTATGGGCGCTGATGTGGATGTGTAGGTTTCACTGGCAACCACCGACATGCTTTTCAGCAACCAACGCAGACTTGGAGGGAAGGAGAAAGTCCCGAGACGCCAGCCGCCGGCGCCACACCACTTGCTCAATCCGTTCGAAATGATGGTCCCTTCCGGATAGTAGCGCGCAATGGATACATGCTGTCCGCGATGGTGGATCATGCCATAGATCTCATCTGATACCAGGATGACATTGTATTTTCTGGCCACCTGTGCCAGCTTCTTCAACCGCTCCAGGGGGTAGGTGTAGCCGGTGGGGTTGGAAGGATAGTTCAGGATGACAATGCGAGGACGGTGAGGATCATCCTGACATAAGGCCTCCAGATCCTCATAGCTCAGACGCCAGAAATTGTCTTCACGGGTAGGAGCCCAATGGACATGCCGCCCGATGATCTGAGCCTGAGGTGCATATGAGACCCAGCTCGGCGTGGGAATGATCAGATCCCCGTAATACACCAATTGTAAAATAAAAATCAGCTCCTTGGAGCCAGGTCCGATCAGTACATCCTGCGGGTCGGTATGCACCTGCTGGGTACGAAGATTATATGCCGCCACCGCCTCTCTGAGGGCAGGCAAACCCTTTACGGGCAGGTAGTCCTTCTGGTGGGCATTTTGGCGCAAAGCTTCTGTCACATGACCTGGAACAGGGAAAGGCGATTGCCCTAGCCCAAGCATAAAAACCTCTTTGCCGGCAGCCCGGAGGGCATGGCTTGCTTCATTGATGGCCAGGGTAGCAGAGGTTTTTAACCCCCTGACATTCAGGTTTAAACTGAAGTGATGATTGTCATTTTTCGCCATAGCTGCATGCCTGTTCGCTTCAATGAATGATGAAGCCTGTGCTTTGGCTAAGCAAGGTAAGCATTTTCAATGGCGTACCCATGACCAATTGAGGGAATACAGTGATATTGGAAATCCTTAAAAGCCTCCCATTGAATATTTTTCTATATTTACCCATCTACTAATCTTCCTGTTTATGAGAAAGTTCTTCCTGTTAATTCCAGCCTTTCTTTTCGTTGCTTCCGCGATATACGGTCAGCTGGTTGTGACACCCAGTAATGATCCAACGGCACTGGTAAATAGCTTCATACAATCCGGTGTTACAGTTTCCAATGTTCAATATACAGGAGATACGAATGCGCTGGGCGGCTTCTCCGGTGGCAATAGCACCAATCTTGGAATCAATTCAGGGATTGTCCTGACTACAGGCGACCTGACAGTACCCCCATTTATTGGGTCACAAGCCAGCAACTTCTCGAATTCCGCTAACAATGCACTCGGCGACAGTCTGCTGAATACCTTGATTCCTGGCTACCTCACCTATGATGCCAGCATCCTGGAGTTCGATCTGGTTCCTGCCGGGAATATTCTGCTGTTTGAATATGTCTTTGCCTCTGAAGAATACCCGGAATATGTCAACTCATCCTTTAATGATGTTTTTGGCTTCTTCATTACAGGTCTCAATCCGGCCGGAGGATTGTATGCGAATACAAATGTGGCTCTGGTACCAGGAACAAGTATGCCGGTGGCAATCAACAATATTAATCTTATGTTGAACAATGCTTACTATGTGTACAATGTGGGTGGTGTGACCATAGTTTTTGATGGTTTCACCACGGTGCTCACCGCTACTATTCCGGTAGTCCCCCTGGCTACCTATCATTTGAAGATGGCTATCGCTGATGCTGGAGATATGATATTTGACTCAGGGATTTTCCTGCAATGCCCGAGCATGCGAAGTTACACCATCACAGGGACGGGGGATCGCAATGCTGACAATGGGTCGGTTTATCCCAACCCTATCAGCCCGGCCTCCGGGCTGAATCTGAATCTAACGCAGGCCGGGAACGTTGTGGTAACTGTCTATGACTTTGCAGGAAAACATTTGGGACAGAAGGTGTTTAATGGCCTGTCCGGAAGCAATGTATTCCCCATAGGAGACATATTGGGGGATTATCCATCCGGTTTTTATTTCTTCGGTATTCAGACGCCAGATGGATACTTTGTCGAGAAGCTGATGAAATAGAACCTTGACGCTTGCGTCCGCTTTCTTTCAGGTGCAATCATCATCATACCCATGATTAACAGTATTATAACCATCGCGGTGGAGGTAGACAGTATTGCCGGAGGATCAGTGCTGCGGCCTTTGCACGAAGCAAGACAACATCCACCTGATTAACATTGCTGTGTTACTGACGAATAATAGCGGGTTTGGTTGAACTCCTGACGTACATTCCATTTCATTAATTCTTTGGAACGGTAAAAGGCTTAACTTAGCTTTTTAGCCGTTGTTGTATGAAGCTCTCCTGGATTGATATCTCCTTTTTGGCAGGGTATACGCTGGTATGTCTTTTAATCGGGTGGCGGGCCTCCCGCCGGCAAAAAGACGAGGACTATTTGATAGCTGGTCGCAATCTCAATACGCTGGGCTTTATGGCTAGTGTGGTGGCCAGTTATATTGGCGGGGCCGCCATTGTGGCGTATGCCGCCTATGTCTTTCAGTTTGGCATCTCAGCCCTTGCGGTGTTCATTGGCACCGCTGCCGGATTTCTGGTCTTTGTGCCCTATGCACTCAAATTGCGAAAAATCAGCACAGAAAAGGAGTTCCATACCTTATCCGATTGGTTCTACTACAAATATGGGTACCGTGTAGGCCTGGCATCGGCCCTCATTCTTTTCGTGGTCTACTTCGGAATGCTGCTCAACCAGTTTATCGCGGGCAGCACGATCCTGGCCAATATCAGTGGATGGAGTTATGAGCATAGCCTGCTGTTCAGCTCGGCCGTGATCATGATCTACCTCATGGCAGGCGGATTTCAGAGCGTCATCCGCACCGACATCTTTCAATATATCGTTTTGTTTGTGCTGTTCTTCCTCTTGGGCATCATCATGCTGGGTGAGCATCGCGAGCTGGCCGTTGGCATGTTTGACCTGAGTATGATGGATCCGGCCATGACCATTGCCTTCATCGCGTTCGGGGTCTTCATCATCTTCCAGTCGGCTGAGTACTGGCAACGCGTGTATGCTGCCCGTGATGCCCATGTCGTGAAGAAGGGTCTCATCGCCTCAGCTATACTGGTCGTCATTACCGGTATGGCCATCACCATGGTGGGCCTTGCTGCACGCTCCACCGAAGGAATCGAGGCACGCAACGCTTTTGCTACCGGCCTTCGCATCCTTGTTCCTCCGCATTTTCTGGGGATCGGTCTGGTGCTCATCTTCGCGGCCATTATGAGCAGCGCTGATACCATCATTTTCGTACTGGCCAGCAGTCTGGCCAAAGACTATTGGGGCCATATCGGAACAAAGACGCCCGACCAGCACCAGCTCATGCGGATGACCCGCATCTTCATCCTGTTGTTCTCCATGGGAGGCTTCGCCCTGGCCTATTTTTTCCGCGATCTCATCGCTGTCATTGTCTTCATCACAGGGATGGGCTTCACCATCATCCCGGCGGCGGTGGCTTCTTTCCATGTCCGCCTTCACCCAATGGCGGTAATGGCCAGCTTCATATCCGGTGTGGTTTACATCTTCATCCTATATCTTTTGGGGTACCTCATTCCTGAAGCATCAATAGCTTCCATCCTTGTTTCTGCCATCACACTAGTGCTGGTACAAAGCTTTGCCCGCCGCTATCTCAAACTACCTGCCACTCCTGAACCATGAAACGTTTGTATTTTCTCTTGCTCACGCTCTTGACAACTGTCCTGCTGACGGCTCAGACAAAGGAGGAAAATAAATCGGGCTGGAACCTGGGGGTCCTGCCTTCGGTGATGTTCGACAGCGATGTCGGGTTCCAGTACGGGGCGATTCTTAACCTGTTCAATTATGGTGATGGAAGCTATTATCCGCAGTACCGTTACATGGTATATGCAGAATGGTCGCGGCAGACACGGGGTGGGGCGATCAACCAGCTGTTGTTCGATGCACCGCACCTCCTGCCGCATAATCTTCGGCTCACGGCGGATTTGAGTTATCTCACGGAGAAGGCCCTGGACTTTTATGGCTTCAATGGCCGGGAGGCTGTGTATCAACCGGAGCTGGAAGATCCGGATCACCCGTATTATATATCCCGTATGTATTATCGTCACCAGCGACGTATGACCCGCTTACAGGCTGACCTGCAGGGAAAGCTGCAGGAGCACTGGCGTTGGATTGGCGGCGTCGGCTGGTTTGATACCCGCCTGGGTACGGTCGACATTTCACGGCTAAACAAAGGCAAGGACGCAGATGACTTGCTCCCGGATACAGCCCTTCTATATGACCAATACGTTCAATGGGGAGTCCTGCCTGCTGATCAGGCCGAGGGCGGATCTCATCTGATGTTCAAAGCCGGCCTGATCTATGATACCCGTGACAATGAACCCAATCCGATGCGGGGTGTATGGACGGAAGCAGTGCTGCTGGCTTCACCGGCCCTTGGAAATAGTCATAATCTCAGTTTCGTTAGGTATACCCTGATACACCGTCAGTATGTGACCCTGAAGAAGGAAGTGCTGTCGTTGGCCTGCCGACTGGGAGTCCAGGGTACGCTGGCCGGGGAATATCCCTTCTATTTGTTTTCTTATATGCAGTCTTCGTTCGATAAAGCCACCAACCGCGATGGCCTCGGCGGGGCGCGAACCCTGAGAGGGGTATTGCGCAACCGGGTTGTGGGTGATGGCATGGCGTATGGCAATGCCGAACTGCGATGGAAATTCCTGCGTACCACAGTGTGGAAGCAAAATATCTACCTGGCCCTGAACCTCTTTACGGATGCAGGTATGGTGGTTGACCCCCTGGATGTTAGCATGAGTGCCATGCCCGCTGCGTTGAAGTGGGAACAGCAGACCGATCGCCCTCACCTGTCGTCGGGAATGGGCCTGCGCATCGCGATGAATCAGAATTTCATCGTTGCAGTCGACTATGGCCGGGCCTGGTCAAAGAGGGATGGTGAGTCAGGACTTTATATCAACCTGGGTTATCTGTTTTAAAGACGATAATCTACAACCCTTTTTCTAACGCCGCCGTGTTGTCTTCACCCCCAATACTCCCAGAATGCCGCGCGTGAGTTCACGCATCACGATCTGGACCAAGGGATTCTTGCTGATTTTCTCCACCCCGCTTGGAGGAGCCTTGCGGCTGGTTGTTCGCGCCGGAGAGGCCTTCTCCGGAACCTTCGATTCTTCCTGTTCCTGTTGAAGACGTTTGAGTTTATCACCCAATATCTCGTAAGCACTCTCCCGGTCGATTTCCTGGTTGTATTTCCTGATGAGGGCAGCCTGTCTGAGCAGATTGTCTATCTCATCCTCGCTCAGGATATCCATTCGCGATTGCGGAGCACGCAGTAAAGTATGGACCAAAGGTGTGGGGATCCCCTTTTCATTCAATCCAGTAACAAAGGCTTCTCCAGTACCTAGAGAGGTAATGAGTTGATCAACAATGTAATAATCCGTGATGGGATAATTTTCGGCAACAAGCTTAATGGCTTTGCGGTCCTTGGCGGTGAAGGCACGGAGGGCGTGTTGCACCTTCAAACCCAACTGACCCAACACGGCATTGGGGATATCTACGGGTGACTGGGTACAAAACAGGATCCCCACGCCCTTGGAGCGGATGAGTTTGATAATGGTCTCGATCTGGTCTATCAGGGCTTTGGATGCTTCCTTGAAAATGAGGTGGGCTTCATCGATGAAGAGAATCAATTTGGGCTTGTCCTGGTCACCTTCTTCCGGAAAGCGTTCATAGACTTCTGCCAGCAGACAGAGCATGAAAGTCGAGAACAGTTTGGGCCGTGACTGAATATCTGTGAGCCGGAGGATATGGATGATACCTCTGCCTTTACTGTCCTGCCTGAGGAGGTCTTCAACCTCGAAAGAACGTTCCCCGAAAAACAGTTCAGCGTCCTGCGACTCCAATTCCGTTAATTTGCGGAGGATAACAGCTACCGTACCGCTATTAAGCCGGCCAAATTCCGCTTCTATTTCAGACTTGCCTTCGGCGCTAAGGTATTGTAAGGCTTTGCGGAAGTCCTTGATATCCAGAAGGGGAAGGTTGTTGTCGTCACAGTATTTAAACACCACGGCGACTGTTCCACTCTGGAGGTCGGTTAGTTCCAGTATTTTGGAGAACAGAACAGGTCCGAACTCGGAGACGGTTGCACGCATCCTGGCGCCTGGTTCATTAGAAATGGAGAGGAGCTCCACGGGGTAGGATTTACCATCCCAGGGTGTTCCTATCATCTGATGGCGTTCTTCAATCTTAGGGTGAGGACTTCCGGGTGCAGCCAGCCCGCTCAGGTCGCCTTTGACGTCCATCATCAGCACTGGGATTCCATGGTCGCTGAGGCCTTCCGCTATGACCTGCAGGGTTTTGGTCTTACCGGTCCCTGTGGCCCCGGCGATGAGGCCGTGACGGTTCAGGGTACGTAAGGGTATGGAAACCGGATGGGAAGCCAGGGCTTTATGGTCTAGCATGGCGGTCCCCAGCAGGAGGGCTTCACCTTTGAAAACATAACCAGCACGGATGTCAGCACTGAAGCGTTCCGTTAAAGAAGTGCTCATGGCTTATGTTGTTGAAATACAGACAAATATTCTTTATTTCAGAACCAGCTTTCCACTCTGCTGCCCCCAGTTACCACTGGCCTGGAGAATGTAAAGACCGGCAGGCAAGCCATGAAGGCTAAGCTCGGCCTCTGTCTGATTGTCAAGTTGCCAGGTTTTGACCAATACACCAAGCTCATTGTAAAGCCTCAGGCTGGTCTTCCCACGGATGTCCTTGAGCATTAGATGCAACTGACCATTGGTTATCGGATTAGGATAGAAAGTGATACCACTTTCCCTGCTGAGTTCTTCCAAACCGGTGCAATCCAGGAAAGTGATATGGATACTGGCCTGGTCTTTGCAACCGAAGACATTGATGGCTTCTACCTGGAATGTCACATCCCCTATCCCGATGCCATTGGTATCGATCTGGATGACCGGAGTCGTTACGCCACCGGGTTCCCATAGGTATGTAAGTCCTTGGGAAACAGTTGCATCTAATACGAGGGTGTTACCGGCGCAGAGGGTGGTATCTGAGGATCCCAGCATAATCTCGGGCAATGGATTAACCTGCACGTTCACCCAGGCAGTATCGGTTCCACCCGGGGCGGAAACGACAGCCTGATAAAGCGTGCTGTTGTTCGGACTGGCTACAGGGTTGTAGACCGTTGGGTCATTCAGAGATGTTACCGGAGACCAGCTGATCAAAGGTTGTGCTCCACCACCGGTAACCACAGCATACAAGGGTGTAGATTCACCTTCGCAGATATCAGGAGAGAGGGCTACTGCCCTGATATCCAGGTTGGACCCCTGACTTAGGACGGGAGGGAAGGTGATATCGTCTATCCAGGCTGCATCACTGCCCCCTGTCATATAGGTGTCTTTCATATACGTCCATTTGAACGTATGCGTGCCCGCGCTCACAGGATAGCTTACCCTGCCCCAGGGAACAGTGCCAGCCCATTGTCCCATCTGGACATTGTCAATATAAAACTTCAGAAAGTCGTAGTTCGCTTCGGAAGAGACCTTGCGGAAGAACGAGATGGAGTCATTGGCAAGGACTTCAAGTGTCACAGACAGTGAAGTGCTGGCATTGTTACCGATACTGCCGCTACGTGCGCAATAGGTTCCCTGATTAGGACTCACGTTGGTGACATACCAGTTGCCGTTGCCACTGTTGACCCAGTTAAATTTGCTGAGGTTGCCAGTCTCAAAGTCCTCATGAACCTCGCCGATTGGGAAGAGGAAGGCGCGATCTTCGTTGTAGGGGCCGCAAGCGATACGGGAGATGAAATCCAGCACATAACTATTGGGCGTCGCTGTGTCAATCTGCACTGTAAATGAACCGGTTACAAGGGCATTGGCATTGATGGCAGAGAAGGTCTGTGAATTGGCTCCCTGGATAGTGATGTAGGGGCTCGTAGACACCAGATGGATCAGGCTGGTACCTGCAGCGGCGGTTCCTTCGTTTTTGCTTTGGATCTGGATGGTCACAGTTTCACCAGGATCAGGGATTCCGTTTTCGTTTCCACCCGGGTCAAGGACGCTGATAGTTTTGACTTTCAGCACAGGAGCATGAAGAATCAGAGAGAACTGACTGTTCCATGCCTGGCCAGTATCCTGGGCTATGATATTGAAGACGACTGGGCTGAGATCGGGGATGTTCTCCGCGACACGGAAGCGGAAAGCATTGGGCTTCAGTACCACACTGTCGGCCATGATATCACCGTATACCTCGGTATCATCCAGCATTTGAATATAAGGGCTGTTAGTGCTGAGTGTAACCTGGACAGCAGAGGCAAGCTGGATGCCAACGTTTTTGAGCTGCAGGTTGAGATAAACCTCCTCGCCATAATCGGCTTGTCCGTTGCCGTTGGCATCACTGATGGTATATACATCTTTGATGACGTAAGGTCCGGCGGGTGGTATGACCATCACGGGCTGGGAGTAGCGGTAATGGTTCTGTTTGGTTACGGTAACCATCAATATATCACCCGGAAGCAAAGCAGCGATGGGGAGGGCAATGGGACTGCCGGTTCCTGTTGTCGTGGCCAGGATGTTCCCATTGGCACTGAGGCAGATCAAAGAGCCAGAGTCGGCACTGACCTGGAACTGGTTGGCGCCTGCCAGTAGTATGGGATCATGTACAACGGTGAGTAGTGAAGGGATTTCAGAGAACAGGGTTGTAAAAGCATCGCCATGATGGTGGAAGAGGTAATAAGTAACCTGTTTATTGTTGGTATTGTAAGGCCAGCTTGACTGCTCCAGGAAATATTTCCCGGCCACATTGCCAAAGGCAGGCATCAGTTTTGCCGGACCCGGATTGCCGTATGCCGGCATGAAGTCGGGCCACATATTGTCGTACAACCCCCATACATAAGCGTCGTTCACAAAAGAATAGGACACTTCGGTTGCAGCGATAATGCCCAGGGCGCGTTTAGGGTAACGATGGAAAGCCTCAGCAAAGGTCTCAGAGGCGTAATTGAACTTTCCTGTGAGGCAGTTGACCGAAAAGACGAAGGGTAAGTCATTGTTGTTCAGTCCACTGAGATTATTAGTGCCATAATCTGGTTCACCCCAGCCTGTCTCCGATCCATGGTCACGGTGCTGCAGGATAAATGCACCATTGTTAATATCATTGTTGACCCTGGTGGCATTGCCACCCCAGTCGGTAAGATGGGAAGAGGTGGCTGGGATATATCCGAGCCCTGAAGGGCCAAAATAGTTTACAACGGTGGTTGTGTTCGTGGCTGTTGACCAGTTGCCGCCGGGAGTCCCTGAGTAGATGGCGTTTTCACGGACCGGTGATTTGCCCAGGCCGTATTGGAAGAATCCATTGATGATTTCCGAGCAGAGCTGGAACCAGCGTTCCGTCTGCCAACCCATGGCCGTGATGGGGTTGTTATAGAAGTTCGGGTTGATGGATGGCTGTCGCTCGTAGGAAAGCATTTTTTCTACCATGATGGCCAGCTGCGATTCACTCTGAGCTGTCATGCGTGCGAACGCGATGTCCGCCTGGTGGTTACCGGAAACATCTGCATAAATATGATCGGAGATGCAATAATTGTTATAGGTGGGCGACATGATGGCGTTTCCTGTGCTTGTACCATAATCAGCCATGAGCAGAACTGCAGCAGGGGGGATACTCCAGGTGTTATAGGCATTGTTTATATAACTCTCGATCAGGGAGGTTGTATTACCGCCAATGGTGCTGATGGTGACAATTCCGGTCTTAATACCCTGTGTGGTTCTCCAGTTTTTGATGGTATCAGCCCAGTTGAGATAGGCGGGATTATCCGGACAGATAATCAGGTATTCGTAGCCAGTTTCATTGCCGGTAATACGGGAAGTATAGTCAATGGCGGGCAATTCAACAGAGTTCAGAAAGACATCTCGGAAGATGGGATCCCACCAGCGGCTGCGAAGGCGGTCTTCGCCGAAGAGGGACTCACCTCCTTCAAAGATGACCCTGACCGTGATATCCCGGATGATACGAAGCTCTTTGGTGACGGGATTATACTGAAAGGGCGATATGCCAAGCGTGACAGCGTCAACACCCCTGATCCTGGATTGATCGGAGAGCAGGGCTACCTGTGCGGGGTACATTGCATTGGTGTTGTAAATCTCCTGATTGATTGGGTAAATGAGGCCATCTTCATTTTCGAGCGGTATGCGGGGTGCGGGTGCCAGCAGGATATTCTGCATGGTTTCGGTGCGCATGCTGACGATCTCCAGACGGGCTGTGGCACCGCGTGGGAGCGCGATCATGCGACCTGAACCAGGCACATTGGGAGCTCCGGCATCGTTGGGAAGGAAAATTCCCGGTACCTCAATATTCTGCATCCGCGTTCCGTGGATGTCGATCTCGGTTATCGAAAAGCCATGAAGTGAGAAGCTCACGGTGACGCCCTGGGCATCGCTTTTCAGCAACTCAAAACCTGCCTTGTTCAAGGGGTCCTGATAGCGGATCTCCTGGCCCCCCTGAGCCGCGAATAACATGGAAACAGAAAGGATTGACAGCGTCAATACCGTCAGGATCAAGTGGTAAGACTTTTTCATGTGAGTTGAATGCGTATAGTGATTGACATGCAAGGGTTTCATTCTCGACCAGGACGCCAAATATACTGGATATTATCTATATTCCTGTGATTTATATCGCTGAATATTCCATTCCGGCTTTGTGATGTTTTTTTTTCTATCTACTTGCCTGGATAAAGAAATTATTATACTTTTGCATCCGCTTAATGCATTCCTGCTTAGCTCAGTTGGTTAGCGTCCCGCACGTGCGGGATTAATCAGAGGGTCAGGGAGATTGAAATACTGGAATACTCCTGCTTAGGTCAGTTGGTTAGCGTCCCGCACTTGCGGGATTAATCAGAGGGTCAGGGAGATTGAAATACTGGAATACTCCTGCTTAGGTCAGTTGGTTAGCGTCCCGTACGTACGGGATTAATCAGAGGGTCAGGGAGATTGAAATACTGGAATACTCCTGCTTAGGTCAGTTGGTTAGAGTCCCGTACGTACGGGATTAATCAGAGGGTCAGGGAGATTGAAATACTGGAATACTCCTGCTTAGGTCAGTTGGTTAGCGTCCCGTACGTACGGGATTAATCAGAGGGTCAGGGAGATTGAAATACTGGAATACTCCTGCTTAGGTCAGTTGGTTAGAGTCCCGTACGTACGGGATTAATCAGAGGGTCAGGGAGATTGAAATACTGGAATACTCCTGCTTAGGTCAGTTGGTTAGCGTCCCGTACGTACGGGATTAATCAGAGGATCAGGGAGATTGAAATACTGGAATACTCCTGCTTAGGTCAGTTGGTTAGAGTCCCGCACTTGCGGGATTAATCAGAGGATCAGGGAGATTGAAATACTGGAATACTCCTCCTTAGCTCAGTTGGTTAGAGTCCCGCACGTGCGGGATTAATCAGAGGGTCAGGGAGATTGAAATACTGGAATACTCCTGCTTAGGTCAGTTGGTTAGAGTCCCGCACGTGCGGGATTAATCAGAGGGTCAGGGAGATTGAAATACTGGAATACTCCTGCTTAGGTCAGTTGGTTAGCGTCCCGCACTTGCGGGATTAATCAGAGGGTCAGGGAGATTGAAATACTGGAATACTCCTCCTTAGCTCAGTTGGTTAGAGCATCTGACTGTTAATCAGAGGGTCGCTGGTTCAAGTCCAGCAGGGGGAGCGACAAAAAGCGGCTGATGGCCGCTTTTTGCATTTAAGAGTGGTGAATTCTCAATGCTCAGAGAGATGTACTATATCTATATCCTGTACAATGCATCAGCTGATAAGTTTTATATCGGGCATTCAGTG
>JAGNHN010000062.1 GCA_018001695.1 Lentimicrobiaceae bacterium | reverse complement strand
TTATTATAATGTGGTTATACCGGAAGATATTTCATCTTGAAGCGTATATCACCAAGAAGCATTTTGTTTCTATCGGTGTGGTGATGATGGTTCTGGCCATGTTCTTTGCATACTTTACCTTCAGTGAATATCTCACAAAGTGGTATGGACAAAAGGAGATGGACTCGAAGCTTCTCAACCATCTTTTTAATGATTATTATTATACTTTCCTGTTTGCCAATTATATATCCATCCTGGTACCAATTGTTATTGTTGGCATCAGGAAGTTCAGATCCATCACCAGCATCACCATCGCTGCTGTGATTTCGGTTCTTGGCCTCTGGTTTAACCGTTACCTCATCGTTGTTCCTACTTTGGAGATTCCCTTCCTGCCTATTCAGGACACCCGCCCGGATTGGATCAGCTATTCCGGAACCTGGGTAGAGTATTCATTAACGCTGGGGGGAATAGCATTGTTCTGCCTCTTGTTTACGCTTGCGACAAAATTGGTGCCGCCTATCGATATCTCTGAAATGGAAGATATCAAGTCCGCATCCTCAGACACAAATACGCCTAAAACCTATTTCGGGTGATGAAAAAGAACAGATCTCTAGCCAGTATTATGGCTCATCTGCTCTGTGCAGGAATCCTACTGGCGATGACCTCGCCGGTCTTTGCGCAGGATGCCGATGAACCGCTTGCCATGGATTTCAACCTGAAATACACCAAGCAAGCCAATGGAATCATTGCACTGAAAGCACATGCCGAAGCTTCCAATGAGGAAGGGTATTTCGCCGTAACGGGCATCCCGGTCTCGTTTTATATGGCGACTGATAGTGTGCCCTATCTGATAGGGATGGTAAATACGGATGCTGAAGGAAATGCCATTGTCCAGATCGACAATAGCATAACCTTGTTTCGCAACGATGAGGCATATATTCAATTTACAGCTGAATTTGAAGGGAATGAGCAGTTCGAAGCTGCCTATGCGGAAGTGAGCGTCCGTGAGCTTACGTTGACAATGACCCTGGATGAGCTGGACGGAGAGCGAAAAGCCCTGATAGAGGCTTATTGGATCGATAAGGACGGAATACCTGTTCCTGTTACAGAAGAGGATGTATTCCTATATGTAAAAGGCTTGTTCAGCTATCTGCAGATCGCTGATGGATATTTGGAGGATGGGAGTTGTGAGATCACTTTCCCGGCTGACATTCCGGGTAACCGCGAAGGCATCGTAGGTATTTATGCCAGGTTTGTCGACCATGATGATTACGGAACAGTGGAAGTTTTCGAGACGCGTCCCTGGGGCGTTATCCCACACTATCTTGCGAATGATGATGGGAAGTTATGGACCTCAATGGCACCAACCTGGATGATCGTGGTGTTGATCATCCTCCTAAGTGGCGTTTGGGGGCATTATATATATGCTGTCATTCAAATGATTATCATTAACAGGGAAGGCAAACACAAGCAAGACGCAGCCACCTAATGACATGTTTATATTGATTTATATCAATAATTACTTGATTAAATCAACCGTAAAAGGGCAGACATGTCATACGGTATTTTAGCGTTTGAGAAATAAGTCTTGCAATATTTGTACAAATTGTTATCTTGCATAACCTAACCAAAAGCCATATGAAAAGATCATTATTTTCTGTTGTGATGATGACAGTAGTCATACTACTGACAAGCGGACTACTTTTCTCCTCCTGCACCAAGGAAGGACCTGAAGGACCGCAAGGACCCATTGGCGGCGATGGCTCGGTCATTTGTGGCAATTGCCACAATATTGGCACGGATCTGTATGCGAAAATCATGCAGTATGAGGCATCCACACACTACACTGGAGGTAATTTTGACCGCAATGGTACCAGTTGCGCACCTTGCCATACGCATGAAGGATTTATGGAAGTCCTTGAAACCGGCGCCATGGCCACGGCTGCTGCCATCAGCAATCCCACACCGGTCAACTGCCGTACCTGCCACAAGATCCACACGACCTTTACGCAGGCTGACTATGAGCTAACGACAACAAAGAAGGTCACACTCTGGCTCAATGGACAGTCCATTGACCTGGGTCAGGGGAACCTCTGCACCAACTGCCATCAGCCGCGTATTCCAAGTCCTAATGTAACACTTGGAGGAGGAGGAATAACAATCGCCTCAACGACCTGGGGTGTGCACTATGGCGCACAAACAGCCATCATGGCTGGAACAGGTGGCTATGAGCTGTTAGGATCAATGTCCTATAACGTACCTGCCAAACATGGCAATGCTGTTCAGGATGGTTGTGTTTCATGTCATATGGCCAGCGCTATCGGAAATAAAGCAGGCGGACATACCTTCGGCATGCGCAACGGCACCACCCCGAATATGGCAGGCTGTACAGGCTGCCATGCAGGTGCAACCAACTTTGATATTGGCGGGGTACAAACAGAAATAACAGGCCTGATCGATGACCTCAGGACCCTCCTTATTGCGAAAGGGATACTGAATGCTACGACTGACAGGGCCATTCCGGGTACCTATTCAGAGCAACTGGCAGGCTGCCTGCTCAACTACAAACTCGTCTATGGAGACCACAGCTATGGTGTTCATAATTATGGGTATTCAAAAGCTTTGCTGGTGAACTCCATCGAATGGCTGACAGCCAACTGATACTTTTTCTTTGGTTAATAACAGGGAGGCTGTTCCGTTCGGAGCAGCCTCCCTGTTTTATATGGGCCGATAATTAGGTAACTTTGGAAGCCAAAGATCCCAGGTGATGGATACCGGACCCAATGACCAAATGCCGTCGGCACTGCATGTACAGCGGGGGATTGAGCCCCCCGAGGCGGTCAATATGGATGCAGCCGAGCGCATCCGCATGCGCCGGAAAAAGACCCTGAATGCCGCAGAATATGCCCAGGGAATCCTAGCAGGTGACCGGGGTATCCTGAGTCGTGCCATCACCCTTATCGAAAGCTCCCGCCCCGACCATCACCCCATGGCCCAGGAGATCGTCGAACGCTGCCTTCCCTATGCAGGTGATTCAGTGCGTATTGGTATCACCGGAGTACCCGGGGTAGGGAAAAGCACTTTTATCGAGGCCCTGGGGAGCTTTCTCACAGACAAGGGCCATCAACTGGCTGTGCTTGCCATCGATCCCAGCAGTGCCCGTAGCAAGGGAAGCATTCTGGGAGACAAAACACGTATGGAGCAACTCGCCAACGATGCCAGGGCCTTCATCCGACCTTCTCCCTCCGCCGGATCACTGGGGGGCGTGGCCCGCAAGACACGGGAGTCTATCATCCTCTGCGAAGCAGCAGGGTTCGATGTGATTTTTGTTGAAACGGTGGGGGTTGGCCAATCTGAAATTGCCGTCCATAGCATGGTAGATTTCTTTCTGTTGCTGATGCTGGCCGGCGCAGGAGATGAATTGCAGGGAATTAAGAGAGGTATCATGGAGATGGCGGACAGCCTCTTTATCAATAAGGCGGATGGGGATAATATGCCTGCTGCGACGCGGGCTCAAGCCGCGTATACCAATGCATTGCACCTGTTTCCACCTGCTCCCTCAGGTTGGGCTCCCCGTGTAGGACTGTGCTCGGCCATGACAGGCTCCGGGATTCCGGAAGTCTGGGAAACGATACTGGATTATATCACGCATACCCGGAGTAATGGATTTTTCAGCCAGAAGCGCAAGGATCAGGACCTGCAAACCTTGTTTTCTGCACTCGAGCAACAACTCCTGGATCACTTTTATCAACATGAAAGCATTCGGCAGAAATTGCCGGATGTCAAGGACGCTGTATTGCATCAACGACTGAGCGCCTACGCTGCCGCACAACATCTCATCGATTTATATTACCGCTCCGTCTAGTTAATTATTCCGTTTCCTTGTGTGGAATAGGAATGGATTGAGACTTTCCGGGAAACAGGATACTGGCCAGTACGCTGACGGCCAATATGGCTCCAACAACCATCAGGGAATGAACGGTGCGGAATCCAGCCTCTGCCAGTGCATCATGTACAAGCATCTTGGCGCCAATGAAAACAAGCAAGACAGAAAGGCCTGTCTTCAGAAAACGGAACTGGTTCATAACGTTCATGAGCAGAAAGAACAGCGATCGTAATCCTATGATAGCGAATATGTTGGAGAAGAATACAATATAAGGATCCTTGGTGATGGAGAAGATGGCAGGAACACTGTCCACTGCGAAGATCACATCCGTGAATTCAATCACCAACAAGACAATGAAAAGGGGTGTAACATAGATTTTTCCCTTTCTGGTCAAGGAGGAAGGATGTTTGCGGCCACCAACCCTCACAAAGAAATTATGGCCGACATTCCTGGGATATACCGAGAAGAATTTCCTTACCCACTTCACAACGGGGTGTTTGCCGGGATCAATTTGTTCCTGCTTGTTGCGCTTCAGGAACATCATCAGACCGGTAAAGATCAGGAACAAACCGAATATATAGAGAATCCACTCGAAGCGATGGATGAGGGCGGAACTGACAAAGATGAACAGGAACCGCATGATGATGGCGCCCAGGATACCCCAGAACAGCACCCACTTGAAGTACTTCTCTTTAACGCCAAAGCCGTAAAATATCATGATCATGACGAATACATTGTCAACCGACAAAGCGTATTCAATCACATAACCGGTCAGGTATTCCAGGGCCAGGTTCTGCCGATAAACGTGCAAGGCCGCCTCAAAATCCAGTCCTTCGATGCGGATAGGGTGCTTGTATAATGCAACCAGCTCCCTGATCCTGTCGATATCCCCATTTTCGATGCCATGGATCCTGTCCCCGAAGAA
Organism: Lentimicrobiaceae bacterium; assembly: GCA_018001695.1. Lineage (GTDB taxonomy): Bacteria > Bacteroidota > Bacteroidia > Bacteroidales > JAGNHN01 > JAGNHN01. The sequence goes on along the minus strand of JAGNHN010000062.1, from coordinate 9,322 downwards.
CATCAGCAACACATAGAAACCCAGGGAAATACTGACCCAGATAATGGTCCATATCAAGGCTTCCCTGAAGCGGATGACATGGCTTTCCCGGTTGAACACCCCGAGGTCAAAAAGAAGAATGGCAAGAATGCCAACAAGAAAGGTGCTGAAGAAGATGATTTCGCTGTGGTTCATGGCGGTGCAAAGTTAGAAAAGAAACATCTCCGGCTCTTTGAACTTTCATCAGGACAATGGCTTGTCCTTGGAAGTGGATGCCAATTTGATTAGCTTTGATGCCCTTTATACATTCGTCAGGCTGACACAGATAAAAAACATTTATATGAAACCAATTGTAGAGCTAAATCCCAACCCCCTGGTGCAGTATCTGAACAAGCCGGCGGCGGAGTTCACCAGAACAGACCTGATCAATTACATTGAAGATCATAACATTGAGATGGTGAATCTCCGTTATGTTGCCGGGGATGGCCGTTTGAAAACCCTCAATTTTGTGATCAACAGTCGCGAGCATCTTGAGACTATATTATCCACAGGTGAACGTGTGGATGGTTCCAGTCTGTTTGCCCACATAGAGGCAGGTTCCAGCGATCTGTATGTGATACCGAGGTACCGGACTGCCTTTGTTAATCCGTTTTCTGAAATTCCGGCGCTGGATATCCTTTGTTCCTTCTATGATAAGGATGGCAACCCAATGAGCAGTGCGCCGGAAAATGTGCTGAGAAAGGCACATCAGGCGTTGAAGGACCAGACTGGTTATAGTTTTGAGGTCATGGGTGAGCTGGAATACTATGTGATCAGCGAGCGGGAGGATGATTTCCTGGCGAATGACCAGCGAGGATATCACGAATCGACCCCTTTTACAAAATGGGAACATTTCAGGGCCGAATCCATGAAAGCCATTGCAATGACAGGAGGCCTGATCAAGTATGGTCATTCAGAAGTGGGTAACTTCATGCTGGGTGATCTGGAATACGAGCAAAATGAGATTGAATTCCTTCCGACTACTCTGGAGGATGCGGCTGATCAACTTGTTATCGCTAAATGGATACTGCGAACCCTGGCATATCGCTATGGTGTTACAGTGACCTTTGCACCTAAGATCACGGCAGGCAAAGCCGGAAGTGGGATGCATGTGCATACGCGTTTGGTGAAGGACGGAAGGAGTGTTATGGTGGATGCTACAGGCAAGCTGAGCGATGTGGCGCGGAAAGCCATAGCCGGCTACCTCGACCTGGCCCCTTCGCTGACAGCTTTTGGCAATACCAATCCCATGTCCTATTTCCGCCTGGTACCGCATCAGGAAGCGCCTACCAATATTTGCTGGGGAGACAGGAACCGTAGCGTACTTGTCAGGGTACCCCTGGGCTGGAGTGGTGCAAAAAACATGATTCATGATGCCAATCCAATAGAAAAGGGCACCCCTACCGATTTTTCATCCAAACAAACCGTTGAATTCCGTGCTCCGGACGGCTCGGCGGACATCTACCTCCTGCTGGCGGGCCTTACCGTTGCTGCACGGCATGGGTTAACCATGAATAACGCTTTGGAGTACGCAGAGAAAACATACGTTGATGTAAATATTTTTGAATCAGCGCATAAAGAGATGGCATCACGCTTATGCCATTTGCCATCTTCCTGTCACGAAAGCGCCGGCTGCCTGGAATCTCAGATGGATATCTACACACAATATAACGTCTTTCCTAAAGGAATGCTTGAGCAGATTGCCAGAAAATTGAGAAGCTACCAGGATCAGAACCTCCGTGCTGAAGTGAGCCAGAACAAGGAAAAACTGATGGAGTTGGTCAACCAATACTTCCACTGCGGATAACATACTTCATCAGAAAAATGCGTCATAATGACAGGGTTGGATTCTTCCAGCCGCCATTATGGCGCATTTATTATATAAAACAGCATCCGTTTTCTTCTGGCATGTGAGTTGACACCCTGTTTTCATAAATCTTGAGAACACTGGATAATCAACAAAACAAGGAGGACATAAGATGAACATGATCCGTTTCTATTCGCCGGCCCGTTTGGCCCACATGATGCAGCAAGGTCCCATGCATACACCGGCACGCCATACGCAGGGTACCTGCCATACCCCATCTGCCAACGTCATTGAAAAGGATGATCAGTATGAACTGGAGATGGCCATTCCGGGGATGAGCAAGGAAGACATCCGCATTGACCTGGAGAAAAATGTGCTGACCATTTCTTCCGATAAGGAAGCCGGCCAGCAGGAAAACATCACATACAACCGCAGGGAGTTTGCCCCTGGCAAGTTCTGCCGTTCATTTTCATTGCCGGAGACCGTGAACCGGGAGCAGATCCGCGCAGATTACCGTGATGGTCTTTTAAGAGTGATGTTGCCCAAGCATGAGCAGGCACGTGCCCATTGGAAACGCAGTATAGAAATCGCCTGATAGAGAAGGATTAGGGTTGAAGAAGGCGATCGCCCGGCTGTTTTAAAACAGCCGGGCTTTTTTATTCTGCCAGTATCAGAACTTTATCATCATGGACTTCCACAACACCCCCTTTGATGTCGAAGAAACTGAGGTTCTTCTCTGGATGCTGCAGTTTGATCCTGCCTTGCTGCAGGATAGCAATGAGCGGAGCGTGATGCTGTAGCACTTCAAAAGATCCTTCAGCCCCGGGCAACTGCACCAGGATGGCTTCTCCTTTGAACAAAGTGGTATCTGGTGTGATGATTTCTACGTTCATGGCCTGATGTTATTGCTGTGCCAGCAAGGCCTTGCCTTTTTCAATGGCTTCTTCGATAGTTCCCACCATCTGGAATGCCGCTTCCGGATATTCATCGACCTCACCATCCATGATCATATTGAATCCTTTGATGGTATCTTCGATAGACACGAAGGCGCCAGGGATATTGGTGAACTGTGTGGCTACGAAGAAAGGCTGGGAGAGGAAACGCTGTACCCGGCGTGCCCTGTGCACCACCTGTTTGTCTTCATCAGAGAGCTCATCCATACCCAGGATGGCGATGATATCCTGTAATTCTTTGTAACGCTGGAGGATTTCCTTGACGCGCTGTGCTGTGCGGTAATGCAATTCGCCAACCACCTGGGGCGTAAGGATACGGGAGGTGGAATCAAGGGGGTCAACCGCCGGATAAATTCCCAGCTCGGAAATCTTACGACTGAGAACAGTCGTAGCATCAAGGTGGGCAAATGTTGTGGCTGGTGCAGGGTCTGTAAGGTCGTCGGCCGGCACATAAACAGCTTGCACGGAAGTAATGGAACCGCGCTTGGTTGAGGTGATACGCTCCTGCATCAGGCCCATTTCCGTGGCGAGGGTAGGCTGGTACCCTACGGCCGATGGCATACGTCCAAGCAAGGCGGAGACCTCTGATCCGGCCTGGGTGAAACGGAAGATATTATCAATAAAGAAAAGGATGTCGCGACCACCACTCTTCTCATCGCCATCCCTGAAATATTCGGCCATCGTAAGCCCTGATAAGGCAACGCGGGCACGGGCTCCCGGGGGCTCATTCATCTGGCCGAAAACCAGTGTTGCCTGGGATTTGCTCAATTCCTCGTAATCCACCTTACTCAGGTCCCAACCGCCTTCTTCCATGCTTTTGAGAAAGGCGTCACCATATTTGATAACACCGCTTTCGATCATTTCCCTTAGAAGGTCATTGCCTTCCCTGGTGCGCTCACCAACGCCGGCGAATACGGATAATCCGCTGTACGACTTGGCAATATTATTGATAAGCTCCATGATGATCACGGTCTTTCCTACACCGGCACCACCAAAGAGTCCGATCTTCCCGCCTTTGGCATAAGGCTCAATCAGGTCGATGACCTTGATCCCGGTGTAAAGTACCTCCTCCTGGGTAGAGAGGTTTTCAAACCTGGGCGGTTCGGCATGTATTGGATATGACTTTAGCTTCGGAACAGCGGCCAGTCCGTCGATGGGCTCACCAATCACATTAAAAAGCCTGCCGTTAATGGCTTCTCCCACCGGCATGGAAATGGATTTGCCGGTATTTATCACAGGCATACCCCTTCGCAGCCCGTCGGTGGAATCCATGGCGATGCAGCGCATGGTGTTCTCACCAATGTCCTGCTGGCATTCCAATACAACGACACGACCGGAGTCATCCTGGACTTCCAGTGCATCATAAATCCTGGGAAGGCTACCTTCCTCAGCAAAACTTACGTCGATGACAGCTCCGATGATCTGCGCAATGGTACCTTTTGTGTTCTCAGGCATAGTCAGTAAATAATCTTAACAGGCCGCAAAGATATGATTTCCTTTGTAAAGGGCAGTGCTGGCATGAGCGGACTTTGCATATCCAGACCCTGGCATAACAAAAATGCCCCGGAGTTGTTTAATCCAGGCTACATTTCGTTGCATTGACAGCAGGCAGGCAAATAAGCGTAAATTTGCCCACCCTGTTTTGATGAAGGAATTGCAGGATATCTGGCTGATGAAGATCCATTACCATACCGAAGATGTTTGTCTGGCCTGCAGGCCTTTCGTAAGCATGGGAGCCTACGATGGCCTGCACATGGGGCATCAGGCCATCCTGGAGCAAATGAAATTCCATGCGCGTCGTGCCGGTGCCCAGACCATGGTGGTAATCTTCTCACCCCACCCACGAAGGGTGTTGGAACCCTCCAAGGCGTTCAACCTGAACCTTCTCACAACACTGGAGGAAAAGAAATCACGCTTTGCCCTCAGCGGGATAGACCACCTTGTTATCCTCCCTTTTACCCAGGCCTTATCAACATTGAATTATGAGCGTTTTGTAAAGGAATATCTCTGGAAGCCGCTTCATATGCAGGCATATTTCGCCGGTGAGGATCACGGGTTTGGCCGTGGCAGGGCAGGAGGGATGGAGGCCTTGTCAGGACTGGGATCCGAACTTGGATTTACGGTCACAAAAGTGGCCCCTGTTTTCCATCAGGGAGAAATAATTAGCTCCACGCGAATACGTAAAGCATTGGAAACCGGTATGATACGTCAGGCTGAGGACATGCTGGGCTATCCTTATGCACTTCAGGGCAGGGTTGTCATGGGCAACCGCATCGGACATACCATTGGTTATCCAACAGCCAATATTAAGCCCGAAGATCCTGATAAAATGATACCCGGCCAGGGTGTTTATGCCGTCAGGGTCTACTTGGAAGATCAGGTGCTCAAGGGCATGATGAATATCGGCATCAGGCCGACTATCAACCTGAAGGATGTGACGATAGAGATAAACCTGTTTGATTTCAACCGGGATATTTACGGGGCTTCGCTTAGGGTTGAATGGGTGGACCGCATCCGGGATGAACAGCGCTTCAGCAGTATCAGGGAACTGACCGCACAATTGGAGCAGGATAAGGCCCTTGCCCTGGCTATATTGGATAAGTGAGCCTTAAGACTCCTGACTTTCTTTCTTCTTTTCAGCGCGGATAATCCTTAGCCCAATTTCTAAAATGCCCGGATTATCATACTTGCTCATCAGGTTTTCTATCTCAAAACGGTATTGCCCCTCTTCCTGAAAGACAAAATCACTGCGTAGCACGATAACATCCTCATACCATGCCGGGGGGCTTCCTGCCGCTTCAGGGGCCTGTCCAAGTATCTTACCCTCATTATTGCGGACCGTCAGGTGGTATTCTTTGAAACGTTGTTCTCCACCCGGGGTATGGATCGTGGCCATCAGATCAATGCGGTTGCCTTTAAAAGCCTCATTGTACCGGATGACCAGTTCGATCTGCATGGGTCTATCTGACTTCTTTGGCGTGTGTTCAAACCAAAGAGTATGAAAACGCATCCAGTTGTTGTCAGAGAGGCGTTGATATTGTTCAAATACAGGGGCGCGACTGCATGCACCGGTAATAATAGCCATGGTGATCAGCACCAGGATTGCCAAAGGGAGGATGTTCCTTGATTTCATAAGGACAAAGATACGCTCATCAGCGAAAATGACAGTTTTTTCGATTCAACCGTAATGGAGAGAGGCAGGGACGAAATAGCCTTTACCTTTGCAGGGATGGGAAGGAAAAATCCATATTGCTGCTACGTTGTCTGGAATGGCAGAGCGCCAGGGGTATATGATAGCTGGGAGGAATGCGCAGCACAGGTGGAAGGCTTCACAGGTGCTGTCTACAAGGGTTTCGAGAGCCGAAAGGATGCACTGAATGCCTTTGAACAGGGCCCCAAGAACTATATTGGCCAGCAAAAGTCTCCTTCCCGGTCCAGATCAGGATCCCAGGAGGCTGGCGCGCCTGATCCCCTTAGCTTATCGGTGGATGCAGCCTGTAGCGGAAATCCTGGTCGACTGGAGTATAGAGGCGTAGACACAGGGACAGGGGCAGAAGTTTTTCGAGTTGGACCTTTCGAAGAGGGCACAGTGAATATCGGAGAGTTTCTGGCCATCGTCCATGGGCTGGCATTCCTAAAGGAGAGAGATCTCAACCTGCCGGTGTATTCTGACAGCCAGACGGCCATTAAATGGGTCAAAGACAAGCGTGCCAATACCCGCCTGCCCCGTTCGGAACTCAACGATAATCTGTTCAAGCTCATATCCAGGGCTGAAACCTGGCTTCACAACAATACCTGGAAAAATCCGGTCCGCAAGTGGAATACAGCAGCCTGGGGAGAAATACCGGCAGATTTTGGCCGGAAGTAAGCAGGTTTCATGGGCGGTCATCCACCCATCATTGAAACAATATCCAAATAAGTGACCCCTTCCCATGCTGATCAGCAATAAAGTCCCTTCCGGCTCCCTTGTGCAATGCGGTTTTCCATTCAGGTTCAGAAAAATGCCCTATTTTTGTCATGCGCATATGTAAAAACCTAAAACTATCCTGATATGAGAAGAAGAATGCTGGCGTTAACGCTTGGACTGGCACTGGTTATACTTGCACCATCAAGAACAGAAGCCTGTACCAATTTCCTGATCACCAAGGGAGCATCTACGGATGGCTCCACCATGATCAGCTATTCTGCAGACTCCCACGTGCTCTATGGTGAACTTTATCACTGGCCTGCCGGCAAGCACCCGGAAGGGACCATGCTGGATATTTATGAGTGGGATACGGGAAAATACCTGGGCAAGATCAAGCAAGCTCCGGTGACCTATAATGTTGTTGGGAATATCAATGAACACCAGGTGGCCATCGGAGAAACCACCTTTGGTGGCCGGGAAGAACTTGGCAAGCAGACCGGCGCCATCATGGATTATGGTAGCTTGATCTATGTAGCACTGCAGCGTGCAAAGACTGCCCGCGAGGCCATCCGGATTATGACGGAGCTCGTTGCTGAGTATGGCTATTACAGCAGCGGTGAATCCTTCTCCATTGCTGACCCCAATGAAGTGTGGATCATGGAAATGATTGGCAAAGGCGAAGGGCAGAAGGGTGCTGTCTGGGTTGCTTTACGTATTCCTGATGGTTACATCAGCGGCCATGCCAACCATGCACGAATCACGACCTTCCCGCTCAAGGATAAGGAAAACTGCCTTTATTCACCGGATGTCGTCTCTTTCGCCCGCTCCAAAGGCTGGTTTAGTGGAAAAGACGAAGAATTCAGCTTTTCCGATGTCTATGCACCTATCGATTTCGGTGGTGCCCGCTTCTGCGAAGCACGTGTTTGGGCCATCTTCCGCAAGGTTAACAAGGATATGGACAAACACCTGGATTATGCCATGGGTCATAACCTCACAAACCGCATGCCGCTGTGGATCAAGCCTGACCGCAAGATAAGTGTTCAGGATATGTTCGCTTTTATGCGGGATTATTATCAGGGAACTCCCCTGGATATGACCGTTGATGTCGGTGCAGGTCCTTATGGAAACCCCTATCGTTGGCGCCCGTTGACCTTTAAAGTAGATGGCGCAACCTATTGTAATGAAAGAGCAGTTGTTACCCAGCAGACAGGCTTTTCGTTCATCTCACAATCCCGTTCATGGTTGCCCAATCCTATCGGTGGCGTGCTCTGGTTCAGTGTGGATGATGCCGGCAGTGCGGTCTATTCACCTATGTACTGCGGTATGACAGAAGTTCCCCATGCCTTCGCCGTTGGCAACGGTAGTATGATGGAGTTCAGCCCGGATGCTGCTTTCTGGGTTTTTAACCAGGTATCCAATTTCGCATATACAAGGTACAATGCCATACATCCTGAGATTGCACGCTATCAGAATGAACTTGAAACAGGCTATGTAACTGCCCTCCCGGCCATCGATCAGGAGGCAGCTGCGCTCTATGCTGCCAGCCAGGCACGTGCGATCGATTATATCACCCGCTTTTCTGTGAAAACCGGTAATGACCTGACGTCGAAGTGGAATGATTTCTATCGCCATTTGTTTGTAAAATTTATGGATGGCAATATCAAGGAAGTGGATCCTGAAAACCGTAATCCCAAGGTCTCACAACCCGGATATGGAGACAAATGGAATCGCAGAATCGCAGAAGATGCAGGCGATAAGCTGAGAGTTCCTACCGGAGGTCATTGATGCCATGAGCATACTTCTCTGACAATCCTTGCTCAATCCACATTTCGTTTATAACTTTGAAGGCCAGACAATTTATCATTGTCTGGCCTGTTATTTTAAAATAGAGAAGTACCAATCCTAATATTTCACATAAATCGCATTGACATGAACGATCAGGTTCAGTTTTCCGGTTCCGCTGCAGAAAAAAGGTATAAGACCATCATCGTGATCATGGCGTTGATTATCATCGGTCTTATTATCGCCCTTTTTATGACCAACCAGCGTAAAAGTGTTCAAATTGAACAAAAGCTGACAGAAAATGTAGGCCTCCAGTCCGAGCTGGATTCCTTGATGAAAGAGCATGAATTCATTAAACTGGAATACGGCGCACTAACCGATTCTCTCAGTACCAAGGACAGCCTTATTCAGGCCAATGCCGACGAGATCAAGAAGCTGATTGCTTCTCAGGCAGACTATTACCGCATCAGGAAGAAGTTGGATCTGCTTCGAAAGACAACGCAGGGGTACCTTAATCAAATTGATTCCCTCTACACAGCCAACCGTCTGTTGAAGGAAGAGAATGTCGTTCTAACAGAAAAGTTTGAGCGCCAGGTGTCACGTTCTATGGAGCTTGAGAAAGACAAGGAGATGCTGGAGGAAAAAGTAACCCAGGCCGCCATACTAAAGGCTTACAACATCTCGGCCATGGGTGCCCGCATCAGGGGAGAGGATAATGAGAAAATCACCTTCAAGGCCAGAAGGGTAGATGCCGTTAAGGTATTCTTTACCCTGAGTGAGAACCCAATCATCGAGAAAGGCCCCAAGACCATATATGTACGGGTGGCGCGCCCTGATAATGTGATTGTTACGAGA
>JAGNHN010000061.1 GCA_018001695.1 Lentimicrobiaceae bacterium | reverse complement strand
TGCTACCCTGCAGTTCCAGAAACGGTGGAAAACCAAAATCCTTGGCTGGCCAACGATAGTAAACCAACTATTTATTTACTTTGAAAGCAGGATTAATGACAGTGACACAGTTTAGTGAGCACTCCCCTCAAACACCTTATAAACCTCAATACAAAGCACTTTAGCCTTCTGCCAGGCTATCAACTCCTCAAACCTACTTACGCCCATACACCCACTTTTAACTTTCTACTTTCTACTTTCTACTTTCAACTCATTCTCAATTCCTTAGGCAACGAACCGAAAAGCCACTCGTCTTAAAGTAGAAGTCCCGGCGTACTCTGGTGCCGTCATAACTGAGGTAACGGGGGATTCCAAGTGTAGAGGAATACTCCGCAGACGACCAGAAGCAGGCGTAGTACCTGAGAGTACCGAAACCGCCATTGTAGTAACGGGTGCCGGCTCCCAGAGCAGTGAAGCCGCTGCTATTCGTGGCACCGGTATTGGGTGAGAGCCAGTAATCAAAACCTGTGGCTTTCATCTTGCCTCCAGCATCCGTTCCGCTAAATCCCCAGACATTACAGCCCACTGTAGGATCCAGATTTGTGGTTAAAGTGCACCATTCCTCATCCGTGGGGACATGCCATCCCGTGGGACAGAGGCCCTGGGTACCAGGAGTGGTAGTGTAGCCCATCATCTCGTCCCATTGGTAAAGACCACCATAGGTGGCACAATGATTTACATCGTTGTTATAACAGTACTTTTCTATAGTGCTGTTGTTTGCCTGATTGCTTGAGCCATCGATCATGATACCTATGTTCAGATTCTTCGCCATCCAGCATTGGGTGCCTATCTGCACCGTGGGGTACTCCTGGCCATCCCGTTCATCCAGCAGTGGATCACCACAGAGCCGTGGAGTGCAGCTCATTTCCCTCCAATGGTTATTGATGTATAGGTTCACGCAATAAGTGGTGAGATTGAAGAGCTGCATGCCCTGGGCAGGGTTGGGGATGGCATCGCGCTGGCTTTGGGTCATGCTGGGCAGCTCCGCGCTACCTGCGTGAAAAGCGTATGGCACGGTAAGCAGTTGCGAGATACCCAGCAGAGCGTAGCTGCTGCCGCCTGCGGTATCTACTTCAACCTTGGCGTGGTATTCATGGCTGTGCCAGGCCAGGGCGGCAAAACTGCCACTGGCGACACTGCCCTGGCCTATGACCAGGTTGACCAGTCCCATGGCATTGCTCATCACGGCATGGGTTTCCACATAGGCTGCGACCCCCGTGGCGCTGTCTTCCAGCAAACTGATTCTTATGCCAACTGCCAGGTTTTCTAAAGGAATTCCATATGCATCCCTTACCACTACCTGGTATTTAATGCCCTGGGGCACCTGGGCGTGGAGGCTGGCACCCAGTAGGATTGCTATCAAAACGATCAGATTTTTCATCGCTATTCCGGTTTCAAGGTTTGTATAATTGTAAATTAAATGCTACGGCATGACCACGATTTTCAGGTTGCGGACAACCGGCCCGCTTTCCGGGAGATATGCCAGGCGGCAGTGGTAAACTGCAGCAGGCCAGTCAGATACATTAACACTAACACGGTGTGATCCTTTATCCAGGATGCCCTCCAGGAGGGTGCTTACCAGGCGACCTTGCTGATCGTACACTTCAAGCAGCACGGGAGCAGCCTCAGGGATCCTGAAATGAAGATCGATCAGGTTGCGGCCAGGGTTTGGCCAGGCGCTCAGACCAATTGCTGCCTGGTCCATCTTGATGGCCGGGTAGTTCAACCCTATCTGCTCAAGTTTACGACCATCAGGATCAGCCAATTCACTCTGCTCTCCCAGGGTCCATGGACGGGCTTGAAAGTCTGTCCGCAGGGAAGCAGTGAGCCATAGGATTTCCTCCCCGGCGCGTGCATGGCGGCCTGTGGGATTGGCCCAGGCGATCCGCAACTGGGTTTGCTGTTGCGCAAATTCCAGCAATCCTTCACTGCTTTTAACCTCATGTACCACCAATCCTTGCGGTAAATGAATGACCAATGACATTGCCCCCAGACTGACCACCTGGTCTACCGAGATGGGAATGTGAACCCGTCCTTCCCCATCGGCAAAAAGCTCTCCCACCTGCAAAAGGTAGAGGCTGTTACCTGCTTTCATCCCGGGGTTAAAGGATGCATTGATGTCGCCCACGTACAAACCAGCCACATTATGTTCCAGGATTGTATCTCCTGCCAGGATGATCTCATCCTGCTCAAAAACCCAACTTCCTGCGTCAAAGCCAGGGATGGCATTCACAAAATACTGGGCGATCTGCAGGGCATCGGTCGTATTGACGGCCCCGTCATTGCCTACATCAGCAGCCTTTAAGTGGATACCCTCCAGGGGCGCCAGTCCTACAAAATGCATCATGGCCAGCATGGCATCCGTTGAGTTAACAATGCCATAAGCGGGATCTGTATCTGACATACCGGTGATGTAATGACTGCCATCACTTAGCCCCTGAAGCAGGAAGTTGCCATGGGCATCACTCAGGGTAGTTGCAGCCGCTTTAAGGATGGATTCGGCCTTCACGGTCACGCCAGTCAAAGGCGTTTGCAGGCTGTTGGCATAAAAAACCTGTCCGAAAACAGCGTTATCATCCCAATCAATCCCCACGGCCACCTGATTCATGGCGGTGCAGCCACTGGCATCCGTGACCAGGATTTGATAGAGGGTCGGGCTAATGGGGTTAGCCATGGTTTGCAGGCTATTGGGCTGGCTCAGGTATGGACCGGGTGTCCAGAGGGCTGTATAAGGCGGCAGCCCTGCATTGACCTGGGCTGTGAGTGTGGCAGTGCCTCCGGCCTGCAGGATGGTATCGCTGTTGGTTTGCACCTGAGGAGCAGGCCATACAATGACCTGGACCCCGGCCGTGGTGCTGCATCCATTTGCTCCTGTCACCGTGACCTGGTAAGGAGTAGTGATGAGTGGAGTCACGCTGATGGAAGGGGTGATATCCCCGGAACTCCAGGCATAGCTCAGCCCTCCCGTGGCGGTTAACGTGGCCCCCAGGCCCTCACATATATACTGATCTGCGCCGGCGCTGGCCAGGGGCACCGGACGAACCTCAACATACACCTGGTCGCTGGCACTGCAGCCATTGCTACCGGTGACAGTGACCGTGTAAGTTGTACTTGAAGTAGGGCAAACCTCCAATATCGGTAGTCCACCCCCACCCGACCAGGAATAGCTCACGCCGCCCGAGGCCGTGAGAATGGTGCAGTCGCCTTTACAAATACTTTGGTTAGCCCCGGCATCTGCAGGTGGCAGGGGGTTTACCATCACTACCCCGCTGGCTGTGGCTTTGCAGCCATTTGCGGCCGTCACGGTCACGGAATACTGAGAGGTTTGCAGCGGACTGACCTGAATGGAAGGAGAAGTCAGTCCATTGTCCCAGGCATACGAGACACCGCCTGAGACCACCAACATGGCTGATTCTCCCTGGCAAATGGTGTCGGATGTCACAACGGGCAAGGGTAAAGGCAGCACCTCGACATGGATGGTTTTCGCCACCGCGCAGCCATCGCTATTGCTGATGGTAATGTGAAAGTTCCGGGAGGTCGCAGGACAGAGGGTGACAACCGGCGTCGTCGATCCAGTGCTCCAGAGGTAGCTATGTCCACCCGATGCACTCAGTGTAGCACAGGCTCCCAGGCAAATGGCCGTGTCAACCGAGACACTTACCTGTGGGAGTGGTTTCACCTCCACGCTCAGGGTCATGGTTTGGACACACTGAGTGGTGGCATCCCTGTATGTATAGGTGATGCTATGCAGTCCGGGGCCTGCCGCGGCCGGGTCGAAAGAACCTCCGCTCACATGGCTGCCGCTGTAGGTACCCCCGGCAGGTTCACCTCCCCCCAGGCTTACTAAGCCATGGTTCTCGCAAACATACGGCAAGGGAGCATGGGTGACAACGGGCAGCGGATGAACGCTAACCGTTAAAGGAACTATCCTGGTGCAGCCATTGGCTCCCTTGTATGCGTAGTTGATGGTATGTGTTCCCACCCCGGCCGTCGCGACCTGGAAAACCCCGCTACTCACATGACTCCCGCTATAGGTACCCCCGGCAGGGTTGCCCCCACTGAGCACCAGGGTAGGCGCATCCACGCATACCGACAATGCAGGATGGCTTACCACGGGCAAGGGCAGAACGGTGATATGATGAACGGCCTGGGCCTCGCAACCAAGCATATCCTTATATGTATAGGTAACGGGGAAACTGCCCGGCCCCGAAAAGGCGGCGTAAAAGCTGCCACTTATAATGTATGTTCCGGTATAGGATCCTCCGGCTGGTGTGCCACCTGCCAGCAACAGGCCGGCACTCCCCTCGCACAGCTCATCCTGAACCAGGTTCAAAGCTACCGTGGGCAAGGGGTGCACGGTGATCATGACCACATTGCTTTCAGCGGCTTTTGACCAATCAGGCATGCATCTTGCCCGCGACAGGCGCTTAAACCAGGTGGTCTGGCTGAGCAGGGGCGGGTCATAAATTGTATCCCTCGCCAGCGTCAAAGTGTCAAAAGGCCCCGTTTCACCCAAGGTTGAATACACCCACAGATACTCAAGGGCCCCGAAGTAGTGCCGGGGGAGTTCCACATTGGATACAGGGTCCGGATTAAAATCCCCACAACTGACCTGAGGATTACCGATGCGGCCACCATCCAGGGGGTTGACGCAGGCGCGGGTATGCGGCTGCTGCATACCTTGGGTGAAAAATTTACCCGGTAATGTGAATGTCTCCGTGATGGGCTCTCCCACTGTCGCGCTGAAGGAGTAATTTCCATGGATGAAATATCCCCCACCGGAAGTAAAGACCTCCTGGACATAAGTAGTGGCTGGGATTAGCATCATAATCCCAATGATGGCAATACATGCACGCTTTCTCATCGTGGTTGTTTTAAAGAAGGAAACTGATCAAATACTTACATTATATAGACTATGCAAAACACTGTAAGCCAATTCAAAAAAGCATTCAATCCAACCACTTCTGTCAGCATGCACCCTGGGGTATGGTGCAATCAACAGGCCAACACTCTTAAAGGGGGGTAATAGCGACAGAGCATCCTTAATTGCAGTAAATATAACACAACTAAGCATTCTTCCAAAAACAAAAACAGTCACGGTCAATTTTTTTTGTTTTTATTTCCGGGGCCAATCCCCGGATCATCGCTAAGCTGCGTATCCATGTGATATGTAACTTTGTGTGGTTTCATCATCCATGTATCCGACCATGCCAACCTACCACCTGCTTCGACAGTATGTTACCGCCATTTTGCTGTACTACTTCCTCGTCTTTCCCACCGGTATGATACTTTGGCTCAAACACAGCCCTGACTGGCTGGGTAAAAAAGGACTTGAGACAACAACCCCTGGTGCTTTGGACACCCTTAGGCCTCAGGACACAGTAGCTGCAGCTTCAGATGGATCCCTGAAGTTTGAGGTAATCCTTCCGGGAGAAAACGCAAATGAAGGGCAGCGACACAGGGTTAATGTTTCTTTTTCAGCGATTTCCCGGCTTGCTTTTTATACCCTTCTGCTGAGCACGGTGGTTGCCTATGCCTTGTCAATGCCCTTCAAGCGGTATTTCAAAAAGAAGAAGAAAGGTAAGGACCCAGGTTCTCTTCAGGGCATCTGCCGGAAGTATCTTCTGGCAACACCCTGGATGCATACCGGAATACTGGGCATTGGATTTCTCATTATTCATCTTTCCATACTATACCGTGTATATGGAACCAGTTATTCGGGTCCTGATGAGATAGAAAAACGTTTGTACGAGCAGTTCTTCTACATTTCTCTGGTGGCAGCCACACTCATTCTTATCCTGGTTTATTCGTGGCAGAAGCACCGTGTTCATCTGAGGTATATCGAACATATGTTTAGTCATGAAGAGCTGCGCACCAGGATGTTCAGACGCAAACCCAGCCGGATTCGCGGTAGGCTGTGGACCTCTGCTGCCATGACCAGTCTTTTCCCCCTCTCCATCGTGATCTTTTACCTATTTCTAAGCCTTTCGAGTATCGCTGAACTCGGCATACACCAAATCACCGAAGAGCAGGCCGGACTGCTTTTTGGGAAGTACCTGCAGATGTTTGGGAATATCCCCAAAGCCGAGTTTGCCCGGAATTTCTTCTACGTGAATGCCATCGACAGTGTCCTGATGCTCACCGGCATCTTTACCGGCGTTCTGATTTCTTTTATTTACATTTTCTTCTATGTCAGATGGAATACGGAAGACATTGTCAGTCCTGTAAAGGAACTCCTGGAGCGCATGGATCGCACCGGCCAGGGCGCCTTCGGACAGTATGCCATGGTCAGGACCAACGACGAAATCGGCACACTGACAGCAGGGTATAACCAGATGACGGAAAGAATGAAGGCCTATTTTGATGACATCTCGGCTCTGAACAAAACATACAGTCAGTTCGTTCCCAGGCAGTTCCTGGACATGCTTGGACGCCAGCACTATGGAGAAATCCGCCTGGGTGATCAGTTAGAAGGGGAGATGACCGTCCTGTTCAGCGACATAAGGTCCTTCACAACCTTATCGGAAGGCATGAGTCCGAAAGAGAGCTTCGACTATATCAACGCTTATCTTGGCTGGATGGAACCCGAAATCCGGAAGTATAACGGGTTCATCGACAAGTACATCGGGGATGCCATCATGGCAGTATTTCCTGAAAAGCCGGATGATGCGCTGAATGCCGCCATCGCCATGCGTCATGCCCTTCCAGATTTCAACGCATGGTCGATGGAACACAAAGGCTTTGGTATACAGACCGGAATAGGGATACATACCGGGCGTTTGATGATGGGTATTGTGGGCACGGAAGGCAGGTTGAACGGAACCGTGATCAGTGATGCCGTCAATATTGCATCGCGACTCGAGGAGCTGAATAAGAAATTCGGTTCTGCCGTCATTTTAAGTCAACACGCGCTGGATCGCCTTCAGAATCCCTCCGCATTCCAGGTCAGAAGCCTGGGAGGCCGGATACTGAGAGGAAAATCAGAACCGGTTTATGTGTATGAGCTGCTCGATGGCGAGCCTGAGATG
The DNA here is from genome assembly GCA_018001695.1 of Lentimicrobiaceae bacterium. Classification (GTDB taxonomy): domain Bacteria; phylum Bacteroidota; class Bacteroidia; order Bacteroidales; family JAGNHN01; genus JAGNHN01. The sequence goes on along the minus strand of JAGNHN010000061.1, from coordinate 7,328 downwards.
TTGAAGCATCAAAAAACCTTACACCGTCAGGAATACGAATCTGCCATACAGGCATGGATGTCAGGTAAGGTAGAAATCGCTATGGCAGGGTTTGAATCTTACCTTCGTCTGGTTCCTGATGACAAAGCTGCCCGTGCTTTGTTCGGCGAATGCAGGGAATCCGGCCACATCAGAACAGCTTAGGTGCTGCTCATCAAGGCGTTATGAACCGCAAGCACCTGAGGAAGCAGTGCTTGCATTTCGTCGTTGTTTATCAGGAAGTCAGCATAAGGGACTTGCCGGTCTTCGTTCCATTGCATAGCGGCCCTGCTTTGGAAAGCGGCCTCGCTCATGCCATCCCTGGCCATCACCCTGCGCATCCTTAATGCTGGAGGGGCTATGACAAGGACGATTTTATCAAACCAGTGTTGCAGTCCATGCTCCAGGACTATGGCTGCCTCGTGGATCGTATAGGGCGCATCCTGCCGGGCATGCCAGATACGGTATTCTTCCAGGACAAGGGGGTGTATCAGCGCATTGAGCCATGCAAGTTCTTCAGGGTGTTTGAAGACGATACCGGCCAGGGCTTTTCTATCGATCTGTCCGGTACCATCGACCAGGTGATCTCCAAAATGCCTGGCAATGGCGTGTTTCACATCATCACGCATCATGACAGACCTTCCTGACGCATCCGCATGGAATACAGGAGCGCCCAGCACCTCAAAAATCCTACCAACCGTTGATTTGCCGGACCCGATGTTACCGGTGAGCCCAACCCGGATCATGGTATTATTGTTTGACCGGCTCCAGTTTTCCGGAATCAGCGGCCTGCATTGCGATCGCCGATTTTTCGAGTTTCAGACGCTGAAGGCCTTCCACTTCAAGGATAACCGTCGTTTCCTGTACCTCCAGGATCTTGCCGTGGATACCTCCCATGGTGACCACCTTATCCCCTTTCTTCAGGGCTTCGCGAAACTTCCGCTGGTCTTTGCTCTTCTTAATTTGTGGACGAATAAAGAAGAAGTAGAATACTACCAAGACAGCCAGCAAAGGCAACATGGATCCGAAACCACCGCCACCAGGATTTCCTCCTTCGGGCGGAGCCATCAACAATACAAAAAGATCAGTCATAATAGTCTAATTATTAAGGATATGCAAAATACTAATCCGCAGATGACACCACCTGGGCTTTCACACGCAATGTTACGGAATTTGGCTGAGTATTGGCCAGCACTGTTACCGTCTTGCTTTGAAAACCCCTTCTGTTGTTGCTGTCAAAGGTGACCTTGATAAAACCTTCACTTCCCGGTTCCAGGGCACCTGCGGGGTAATCGGCAACCGTACAACCGCAGGATGAACTGACACTGGCAATCACAAGAGGCTTACGGCCTGTATTTTCAAGACGGAAAGCATAAGTGATCACCTCTCCCTGTATGACCCGGCCAAAATCATGTTCAAGCTTGTCAAAATTCATCACGGGCATATCATCCGCCTTCACAGACCCCGCCGCGGTGGCCGGATTCTCAACGATGCTGGAAGGCAGCTTGTTCTTATCACCGGTTGGTTTGCAAGATATGAAAGTCATCAAGGCCAATGACAGCGTAGCAAAAGCAACCTTCCAGGTTACACGGTAAAAAGGTATACTAAGTCCTCTCATCCTGAATCTCAAATTGATCAATATTTCTGATAATATATACATCATAATCGCCCAGATAGTTAAACCCTGCCTTTTTATAAAGGTTCACGGCGATGTCATTATTCCGGTGAACTTCTAGCTTGATCTGCATCTTCATACTTTTTGCAAACGCCAGGGAAGCATTCAGGAGATACCGGGCATAACCCCTTCCCTGCCAGGCTGGCCGAATGCTGAAATGATGGAGGTAAAGCCTGCGGCCGTCACTCGTAATCCATGAAGTACCGATCAGGACTTCCTGTGCTATCAGAACATACATTACACCACCATGACGCAGGGTGCGAAGGATAACCTCTGGTCCGTCTCCCCTGGCCACACCGCCCATTCCTGTTTCTTCCCATACCCGAAGGACAGCAGGAATATCGCTTTCCTGTATCTCTCTTATGGATAGTCCGGATGGTAGATTCAACTCCATGATATTCCCGGATTAACTCTCAAGCAGTCCTCTTCCCGACTTCCTCAACTGGTTTTCTGATTTAAGAATCTCAACGATCTTATCCAGCATACCATTGATAAAGACCTTGCTTTTAGTGGTACTGTATTCCTTGGAGATTTCAATATACTCATTGATGGTGACCTTGATGGGGATGCTCGGAAAATGAATCAGTTCGCAGATTGCCATCTTCATTAACAGGACATCCACTATTGCGATGCGGTCAAACTCCCAGTTTTCAGCATGTTTGGCGATAATGGCCTCATACTTATCCCCGTGGAGGATGGTTTTTCTGAATAGCGGCAGGATAAAATCCTTCATCTCGTCAATTTCTTCATCCTGGATCAGCGAAAGAAGACTTGAATCGACACCCGGCGTATAACCTTTGATGGTCTTCATTACCAGCAACAAGGCAGTATCATAATCATCAATCCACAGGATATTTCTTTCCTCAAAGAAGAACCGAAGAATATCCGATTCCACAAGGTAGTTGCGGATCAGATCCCTGATCACTTCTTTCTCCTGCTCGAGGCCTGTGGTTGGTTGTTGTATGTAGTTGAGATATTCAGGGGTGTCTTTAAAGGTGACCCATAGTTTGCGGATCATCTCCTGGTCATCTGCCCAGTTGATCTTGTACCTGTTAATATATGTTTGATAATCCGGATGATTTGCAATCCATTGGATTACCGGATTGTCAACGAAACGGGTATTCGGATTAAGCTCATCTTCTGTCGGGAAGAACTTCTTCTTGGCTTCCTCCATACGAAGCCTGCCCATATCGGCCAGCTCAACAAGCAGTGAAAGCTGATAGATATATAGTTCATGAAGTTTGTCAAAACTTCTTTTCAACTGTTTCTCTGCAACATCCAATCTATCTTCGCCAGTGAGATAAAAAGCGTACAGGGCCTGCATTACCTTGATCCGGAAGTGCCTTCTGCTGAGCATATCTATATCAAATAACTGCCGTTCTAATTCAAATCGGGGCAGCAAAAATAGTCTATTTTGCGCAACATGCGAGCGGGATATGCACCCTTGTGCATTATGCGCGCACTAAGAAATTTTATTGATGTATGGTATTGGTTAATTCTTACTTTTGCTATAGCAAGAGGAATCGTACCAAATTTGCAAGAGGCATGGACGAACAGGACAACAAAGACAGAAGGGACGAAATCCACTCCATTTCCATCAGGGCAGGCAAACGCACGTATTTCTTTGACGTCAAGGCTACACGGCAGGATGAGTACTACCTTACGATCACAGAAAGCAAGCGCAGGTTCAGCAACGACCAGGGTAAATTCTTTTACGAAAAACACAAGCTCTTTCTATACCGGGAAGATTTTGAGAAGTTTACGCGTGGGCTGCAGGAAGTAATGGAGTACATCGAAGCAAATCAGGCGCCACTTCCGCCCGGTTTGCACAGGGATCGCGACAATGACCTTTCATTTGACGATCTGGAAACCCCTGGGAAGGATACCAAAAGTTAATACATAAAACCCGTTCAGGGTGCCCGTTTTTCCATGCCGGCAAGATTCAATTGTTACGATTGACATAGCGCTGGTGAAGGATATTTTTTCTTTAACAAACAGGATACAACGTAAGATTATATGGGAAAAGTCATCGCGATCGCAAATCAGAAGGGAGGGGTTGGAAAGACGACCACTGCGATCAACCTGGCTGCCGCTTTGGCCGTTCTGGAGTACAAGACACTGCTGATAGATGCTGATCCTCAGGCCAATGCCACTTCAGGGGTGGGAATTGAGCCCAAGAACGTCAAGACAAGCATATATGAGTGTATTATTGATGATGTGGAGCCAGGTCATATCACCGTCTCGACTAATACACCCAATCTGGACCTGATCCCTGCCCACATTGATCTCGTTGGTGCAGAGATTGAGATGATCAACCTGCCCAACCGCGAAATGAAGATGCGGCGTGTGGTGCAGAAGGTCAAGGATCAATATGACTTCATCCTGATCGATTGTTCACCCTCACTGGGCCTCATTACCGTCAACGCGCTCACCGCTGCAGATTCAGTCATCATACCGGTGCAGTGCGAGTATTTTGCACTAGAAGGCTTGGGAAAACTCCTCAATACCATTAAGATAGTGCAATCAAGACTCAACACCAGCCTCGACATTGAAGGGATACTGCTGACCATGTATGATCAGCGACTGCGATTGTCGAAACAGGTATTGGAAGAGGTCAGGGCCCACTTTCATCAGATGGTGTTTGATACCGTTATCCATCGCAACACCAAGCTTGGGGAGGCGCCCAGCTTTGGTGAGACCATCATCATGCATGATGCGGACAGCAAGGGAGCTACCAATTACCTCAACCTGGCAAGGGAAATTCTACAAAAGAATCAGATGACGTCCATGGACAGTTCTGAAAAAACCATAGAGATCACGGATGAACGCTAAAAAAAAGGCCCTCGGCAGGGGATTGAGCGCTTTGCTCGAGGATACGGGAAAAGAGGCCGGAGTAGAGAAAACCAGTCTGAACCAGGCTGGACATATCGCTGAAATTCCCCTTGAACGTATCCAGGCCAATCCTTTCCAGCCCAGGGATCATTTCGAAGAAGAGTCCCTGCGTGAGCTGGCAGATTCCATAGCGCGCCAGGGTGTGATTCAACCTGTTACGGTACGGAAATCAGGTCGCAATGCCTACCAGCTGATCTCCGGCGAGCGGCGTGTCAAAGCGGCCTTAATCGCAGGATTGACCACCATCCCGGCTTATATCAGGGAGGCCGACGACGAGCAAATGCTGGAACTGGCCCTGGTGGAAAACATCCAGCGGGAAAACCTGAATGCGATCGAAATCGCCATCAGCTATCATCGCCTCATGGAGGAATGCAGCCTTACCCAGGAGGCCCTGGCCACACGGGTGGGGAAGAAAAGGGCTACCATTGCCAATTATGTACGCTTACTACGCTTACCTGCTGAGATACAGATCGCTATCAGGGATGAACACATCAGCATGGGTCATGCCAGGGCCCTGGTGAACATTGAGGATGAGCAGACCCAGCTGACCATTCTCAGAAACATTCTAGCAAAAGATTTGAGCGTCAGGGAAGTGGAGACGATTGTCAGGAATCTTAACAAAGAAGAGGAAGTCAAAACCAAAACCCCGCAATCCCTTCCCAAAGCATTCAAAGAACTGCGTGATGAACTGTCCAGGAGCCTGGGCAATAAAGTAGTTATCCGCAGAAGCCCCAATGGCAAAGGCAGCATTACGCTTGCTTTTAACTCAGACCAGGACCTGGTTCACCTGGTTGAAAAACTACGCCAGTAAACGGGCCGATTGCGATGTCCTTCAAACAGCCATACCCATTTCCAGTGGCGATGGACAAGAGGACCCGCCCGGCACACAGGGTGGTGTTTTTATCGTATACATTCCTGATATTGTGTGGATTTCTGTTTCTGAGCCACTCCCCTACCTTTGCTCAGCAAGACAGGCAAACTGATACTGTCATTACATCTGCACACAGCCCCCATAAGGCAACCATTTATTCTGCGATCCTACCGGGGCTGGGGCAGGCCTATAACCGTAAGTACTGGAAAATCCCCATCATCTACGGTGGTTTTGCCACACTCGGCTATTTCATACACACCAATACCAAAGAGTATCACAAATTCCGGGATGCCTACAACTACGTATCTTCCGGTGATACGATTCCCATCAATAACGACTATGTGAGCCGGTATACCCTGAGCGGCTTGCAGCAGGGCCGCAATTATTATCGCAGGAATATGGAGCTGACCTACATTCTCTCAGCCGCTTTATATATCCTGAACATTCTCGACGCCACAGTGGATGCACATCTTACTGAATTTGACGTTGGTGAGGATCTGAGCCTGAAAATCCAGCCAGGCTTGATCCCAGGTGCTCAAGGGCAGGCCCCCCGGGCCAGCCTGAGCCTGACACTGCGTTTTTAAAACTCTCATTATGAAGATATTGATCATTGGTTATGGTAAAATGGGGCGCATGATTGATAAGATGGCCCGGGAAAGGGGTGATGAGATCAGTGCTGTCATCAATCATCAGGAAGATTGGGAACACATGCAGCCATCGTCCTTCGCTGACGTCGCCATCGAATTTACTCAACCCGAAGCTGTTAAAGGGAACCTTTTGATGTGTTTCAATCTGGGCATACCTGTTGTTTGTGGCACGACAGGATGGTATCATCATCTCCCGGAGATAGAAGCCACAGCCAAAGCACTGGATGGAAGCCTGCTTTATGCCCCCAATTTCAGCAAGGGTGTCAATCTTCTTTTTGCACTCAATCGCTGGCTGGCTGAAAAGATGAACCAGCACGCTGCCTACAATGTCAGCATCCAGGAATACCATCATATTCACAAACTCGATGCTCCCAGCGGAACGGCTATTAAGCTGGCGGATGACCTGGCAGCCTGTCATTCCCGCTATGATGGATGGGAAAGAGGAATAGCAGCCGGACCAGACAAAATCCCCATCAAATCCGTGCGCAACGGTGAAATCCCGGGCGCTCACAGCATCATCTGGGAATCACCTTATGATAAAATCCAGATCATCCATGAAGCCAACAGCCGTCATATGCTGGCAGAAGGCGCCCTGGATGCAGCCCACTGGCTGATCGGCAGAAAAGGGATCTATACGTTTGAGCAGATGCTCTTCGCCTGATAAACGGATATTCTTGGTTAGCGTTCATGCTCACACTGCGTAGTGAGGAGAGGATGAGGATGAGGGAGAGGGAGAGGGAGAACAACGATGTGCAACTCCTTATAATTCGGTGTAACTGTGGTTAAACAACCCAACCCTTGCAATAGGCTGACAAATGGCTAAGGAGGTGAGGCGGAGTCCCGTATCGGGAGGATGTGTTTCTGATCGAGATATTATTTAACCACACAGTACCACAGAAAAACAAACTGAGTTTCACGGGGTTGGTAGTCTTCGGATCAGGCTCTGCAACCAAAGCTTACAGACAAGTGGGATAGGGATAGGGATAGGGATGAAGGAAAAACTCACTCTCGCTCTCACGCTCACACTGTTTTTCCTGCATGTCCGTCGCGAGGACCTTTTCGGGCAGCGGGGGCTTACGGAAGGAAAAACGAAGAAATGTTTGCATTATCAGTATATAATAGTTTATATTTGTAATGCACACTAAAGGAAATGAACAAATGATTCTGAAAAGGGAAATCGAAATGGCGCTTGATATTCAGAGTAGATCACTACGACTGAAGAGCG
>JAGNHN010000060.1 GCA_018001695.1 Lentimicrobiaceae bacterium | reverse complement strand
GTTATAGGTTTTCCTGATCGGATTTGTTTAGCTGCTTCTTTGCTAAACTCTTCCCAGTTAATTTGTTTTGCCATAACTTGTCAAATTTACGTTTTGTATAATTGACACAGTTAATCGAACACCCTCTCTTCCACTTCCTCAAACTCTCCCCCAAATTAGTTTGGAGTGTGAAGGAAGAGTGTGGGATCATTGGTCCCAGCCTTCATCACACTCCGAATTTTTTTCCCTCTTCCTCTTCCACTCCCCCAAAGCAGTTTGAAGTGTGGAGGAAGAGTGTGGGATGGCTTTCCCCTTGTCAGAGGAAGGTCTGGAAATACTCGGCAATCTTCCGGTTCAGATGGGCGCGATCCTTGCCCCTGACATTATGCTCATGCCCCGGATAAACAAAGTAATCTACCTGCTTGCCGGCATCCACGCATTTCTTGATGAAATCCAGGCTGTGCTGCCATACTACAGTAGCATCCATGGTGCCATGTATCACCAGCAAACGACCTTCCAGTTGGCCGGCCTTGTTTAACAAACTCGACGCTGCATAACCCTCCGGATTGTCCTGCGGGGTGTCCATATACCTTTCCCCATACATCACCTCATAGTACTTCCAGTCGGTAACCGGTCCACCGGCACAACCCACCTTGAAAACACCCGGGTTTTTGAGCATCATCGACATGGTCATAAAACCACCATAGCTCCATCCGTTCACCCCGATCCTGCCAGCATCTACATAGGGCAGGTTTTTCAGATAAGCCACGCCGGTCATCTGATCTTGTACCTCCACATCCCCCAGCTTCCTGAAAATCGCCTGCTCAAATGCCTTACCCCTGTTGGCGGAGCCCCTGTTATCCAGCGTGAATACAACAAAGCCCTGCTGTGCCATATAGTTCAGGAAAAGACCCGCTCCGGCCAGCCATGAATTCGTGATCAACTGCGCATGCGGACCACCATAAACGTATATAAACACAGGGTATTTGCGGCTTTCGTCCATTTGCGGCGGCAGAATCATGCGGCAATGTAGATCAGTTCCATCTTCTGCCTTCAATGTAAACAGTTTTGTTTCACCCAGATTATATTCCTCCAGCGGATCCTTGTTCTCAACCAGGATTTCAACGAGGTTACCCTTGCCATCCAGCAAAAGCGTCTCCCCTGCCACCATTATACTGCTGTAGATATCAATCAGATACCGGCCATCAAATGCCATGCTGACCGCATGTGTTCCGGCGGCATAGGTCAGTCTGGAAGAACGGCCGTTTCGTAACTCCACACCATAGGCATGGGTTTCCAGGGGTCCCTGGGCTGTGGCAGTGTACCAGGCCGTCTTGCCATCCGGACTGAATCCCAGAAGATCCTTAACAACCCATGGTCCCTGGGTTAGCTGACGTAATAACTCTCCTTTGGTATTGTATAGATAAAGATGGTTATATCCATCGCGCTCACTCATCCAGATAAACTGATCGTTGCGCCCGGGGACAAAATACAGGGGATGCATTGGTTCCACATACTTGGGGTGTTTTTCTTCCAGTATGGTCTTCACATATTTACCTGTCAATGCATCATATTGATTCAGAACCAGATGGTTTTGATCCCGGTTCAGGATGCCTGCGTAGATGGCGGTTCCATCCGGCGACCAGGTGATACAGGTCAGGTATTGATCTTTGGGGCCTTCTATTTCCAAAAAGATGGTCTTACGCTGGTTCAGGTCGTAAACGCCCAGGCTCACTTCATGGCTCACTTCACCGGCCATGGGGTAACGCGCTGTGGACAGGCTGGCAACGCGGGTATCAATGTTAACCAGTGGATACTCACTGACCATGCGTTCATCCATCCGGTAAAAGGCCAGCTTATTTCCGTCCGGTGACCAGAATACTCCCCCGTCGATGCCAAACTCATTGCGGTGCACCTCCTGTCCGTTTACAATCCCCTTATCGCTATCCTTTGTAACCTCATGCATACCTTCCTGTGAAGCGATAAAGAGATTATTTTCAACAGTATAGGCCAGGGATGTATTATTGGGATCGGGACTGAAACGGGCAGCATTTTCAGGATAAACTGCTTTTCTAATGAGGTTCTTATTCAAGAGGCTGTATGCATAATACACATTGTCATGGTGAAAGACCATCATAGGTCCGGCCACCCACTGAATCCCGGGAAAACGCTTTAGAGCCTTGCTGGTATGTGGCTCCAGCATCCTGTTCAGGTCTGCCAGCCGGAGCAGGGTGTCCCGGAGCGTCTGTCCCGGTTTACCCCTTACCAGCGCCTCGTTCTCTATATATGCAAAATCATGCGTCCCATACACCCAACCCAGGTTTCTGAGCCGTTGTGGAATCAGCGAACGATTCAGTCCGGCAGCATCCTCAGGCGTGAGCATTTTTTGTTGCCCCACTGCGGTGGCACCCATTAAAACAGAAAGCAGGAAAAGAATCAGAATTCTCATATTGGAATTGTATTAGTATTCACGGTCACGAAGGTAACAAGGGCTGAGAAAAAACACCAGACATTTCCGTTTGAGGGTGTGAGTTTCGTCTATTAAGTAAACGAAGAAAACATGCGCATCATTTCTGATCTGCTGGCCCTGTTCTATCCAAGGGTATGCCTTGGATGCGGGCAAAGCCTCTATCGTTCCGAAGAGATCATCTGCCTGTCCTGCCTTCATCATTTGCCAAAAACCCATTTTGAAAAACAGGTAGATAATCCGGTGTCCAGGATATTCTGGGGCAGGATCCACTTCGAGGCTGCCACTTCCGGCTTCTTCTTCCGCAAAGGAAACCTGGTACAGAAACTCATTCACCACCTGAAATACAAAGGAGAAACACAGGCAGGTGTATTCCTTGGCAAGCAGCTTGGCATCCTGATCAGGGATGTCGAAGGCTTCAGGGAAGCCCGCATGATACTGCCCGTACCCCTGCATCCCCGCAAGCTAAGGAAACGGGGATACAACCAGAGTGACTATATCGCCGAAGGCCTGTCCATCTCCATGGGCATCCCGGTACGCACCGATATCCTGACCCGAAAAGCCTTTACAGATTCGCAAACCAAAAAATCCAGATACAACAGGTGGATCAACGTGGAAGGACAGTTTCATGTCAGGAAATCAGACGAAATAACCTATCAGCATATCATTCTGATAGATGATGTATTGACTACCGGGGCAACCCTGGAAGCCAGCGCACAGGCACTGCTGCAGGCCGGCGCTTTGGCTGTGAGCGTCGCCACTATTGCCTGTGCGATGAGATAATCCTAGTAATCAACGATATAAAACACCTCTTTTCTCCGGGTGCTGCTGCCATCCTCGCACATGACCTCCAGCAACGCTATGTACAAACCGGAGCCACACGGACGCTGGTCTTCACGGTATCCGTCCCAGCTTAAGGTAGTCTCACCAGCGAGACTCAGGGCGCGGCAAAGGGTTTTCTCCACCTGTCCTACCGCATTGAATATCCATAGATTGGCCAAGGTTCCAGGCTTCTCCGGCCTCAGATGGACGAACAGGATATCCTGAAAGCCATCGTTATCCGGACTGATCTCCTTGGGACTCAGCTGAAAATCAATCATGGAAATCTCCGTGCCAATGTTATGGGAATTGGGCAATCCCGGACTGGCATATCCAACAGAAGCAGCAGCTGAATGCCAATTGGAGGTTATCAATCCTGAAACCCCGGCATTTAACCTTTCCAGGCTCACCCCCTCCTGATCCATCAACAAAGGAGAATGCATAGATTTCTGATACAGCATCCGGTCCAGCATCTCTCCGGTATACAATGCCAGGCCAACACCTCCCTTATCATCAGGTAAGGACGGGAATGATGATATGCCAGGCATCAGAGATTTTGAGGGTGTGTATGGATATTGTTTTCGCACTGTATTTCCATCTGTGCTGAGAACGCAATATGCTCCCGGGAGGATGGAATAAGGTAAGGTTGTAATGGCAATGGACGATTTGACAGTCCCATTGTCCGCATCCAGCCCACACAGACGCAGTGTACGCAGGTCTATGCAGCGACTACCCCGGTTGTATAACTCCACAAAATCGACACCATCCGGCCAGGGGTTAAACAGAACTTCGTTGATAACAAGTTCGCCTTCAATGGCTTGCTGCGCGTCTCCAAATTGAACATGCTCCTCTGTCAGCACATTTCCGGATGGGTCCATGATACCTGCCGGGATCAGCAAGGTATGAATGAGATCCGGGGGAAATGGCGTTTCAAAATACAGGTGTGCCTTGCGGCAGGACGGCTCATCAATAGCAACATGAAGCGGTGCCTTGTCATCTGCCTCCAGCCGCGCTAACCCCAATTTCTCTATTGTCCCTGGATCCATGGGTTCAGAAAAGGCAAGGGTGAGGTTATGAGGATCGTCCAGGGCAACATAGGCAATGTAAGGTGCTATGCTATCATCTGAGATACCGCTCACGCTATTAATACGCCCGGGTGTGCCTCCTGAAGGATCCTTGCTTTCATCCCAGTTCATGGCGCCCAGCCAGGCCTGCTGCCGGTCGATCATCTCGAGGGCCCATCCACCATCCACTTTAAAAGGATCATCCCACCACGAAACCTGGTATTCCATCCAGGCGACTGGCGTCCCGAGCTCATCCCATAAAGCCAGCTCCGCTCCTGTATTTGGTAATGATAACGATTTGATCTGCTGAATTCTAACTGGAAATGGCCAGGCTTCCGTCTGGTTCGTGAGCAATAGGTATTCCCCGGGATGAAGGGTGTCCTTCTTTAACACATGTATGCTGCTTCCTATCTGTAATTTCCAGCCTGCCAGACATACCGGATATGCGCTGCGGTTATGAAGTTCGATATACTCCACAGCCGGAAGGCCATAGGGTGGAGGATCAGGATCTGCCATTAACTCCGTGATCATCACATCCCAACGCCGCGCACGGACATATATCATACTGTCGGACAGGCTATTGCTGCAATTGCCGGATGTATCACACCAGGAACCGATCTCCAGTTGATAGTGACCAGGATTCTGAAAAGCCTGACCGAATACCAGGATAACCTGGTTCTGCTGCCCATTGCCCCACCGGACTTCCACAGGTTCCCTATTATCAGGGAGAAGGACATAGTTCTCCGGATCCAGTGCAGGGGTGGGATGCAAAGCTTCATCGGCCGTCAGGCAAATATTGTACGCATCCAGGACTGCCAGACTGGACAGCACTGGTGGTTGCACGTCTTTATAAATATGTTGTACATAAATATCATCAAACCAGAAGTTCTGCGTATTGCTGGAAGTATAACGACACAGCAATCCGATATAGCGGGTGGAAGTGATCAATGCGTCAGTGCCGGTGGCCTGGTGGCGAAACGAAGGTTCCCAATCGTCCCGGAGATACAGATCCCATGTCCCTTCTGAAGACCTGGTCACCCGGATTCTCAGATCAAAGGCTTGTGCAATCGCGCCACTCTCTCCCCTGCAGACCATCGTATGCACACTTCCTTCCTGCCTGAACAACATCAGGGCATCCTGAGATCCCGTCTCCCCGAACTGGAGGTAATACCCGTTCACAGATCCATTGAACACAAAAGTGTCAGATACCAGATACACCCGGGCAAAGTTATTCGACGAAGGACTGAATCCCAGCCTGATACGAAATAACCACTCCGTGCTGTCCAGCAACACATTGCCTGTCGAAATCCCCGCTTCACCTTCCAGCAGCGCTGTCAACTGAAGCTCCTTCAGGTAATTCACAGAAAAACTGCCTGTATCACCCATCCATTCCGGATTATGATGCAGCTCCCCGTCCCCGAAATTCTCAGCAACCTGTCCATCCACCTGCGTCAGGACCATCATCATCACCACACAAACCCACCAACACCTCCGCATTATCCCTACCTTTGTCCTTATATATACGTTTTTAAAGCCTAAATCGGAAAAAGGACATGAAAATTGCTGTCGTAGGTGCAACGGGTCTGGTAGGCAGGACCATGATGGAAGTGATCAAAACCTCATTCCCTGCTTCTGTTCTCAGCGATTTTGAGATCCTGGCGGTGGCGTCGGAGGCATCAGCCGGACAGCGCCTGAGCTGGAATGACAAGACTATCACGGTTATTACCTTGTCGGAGGCCATCCGCCAGAAGCCCGACATAGCCTTGTTTTCCGCCGGTAGCCAGGTAAGCCTTGATTGGGCGCCACGATTCGCTGAGCTGGACTGCACCGTGATCGATAACTCCTCTGCATGGAGGCGGGATCCTTCGGTTCCCCTGATTGTCCCCGAAGTCAATGGGGATATACTGAATACCCATCACCGTATCATTGCCAATCCTAACTGCTCCACGATCCAGCTCGTAATGGCCCTGGCGCCCCTGCAACAGGCATATGGTCTGGAAAGGGTGGTTGTATCTACCTACCAATCCGTCACCGGTGCCGGACAGAAAGGCATATCACAGCTTGAGGACGAAAGAAGTGGAAAGCCGGCTGTACGGGCATTCCCCCATCAGATTGACCTGAATATCATCCCCGAAGGCGGGTATTTTCTGGAAAATGCCTACACCTCAGAAGAGGATAAGCTGGTTTTCGAATCGGCGAAAATACTACGTGAATCCGGATTACGACTGACCGCCACCGTTGTGCGTGTACCGGTCAGAGGGGGGCATTCAGAGTCGGTGAATGTGGCATTGAAGCAGGAATTCGATATCGTGGATATCAGGAAAAGACTGGCTGCTGCACCCGGCATCGTGGTGCTGGATGATCCGGCTTCGCATCTTTATCCCATGCCTTTGTTCGCCGAAGGCAGGGACGAGGTCTTTGTCGGGCGCATCCGGCGGGACGACACCATTCCCAATGGTCTGAATATGTGGATTGTATCGGACAATCTGCGGAAAGGAGCCGCCACCAACGCGGTACAGATCGTTAAACTTCTGATGGATCTGCGCTAGGATCTTCCGGTTTGGGCTGGGATACCTCCTCCTTCTTGGGGAAATACCTTTTCTGGAAAACGATCAGCCATAATACCCCTGTTGTGATGGAAGCATCCGCCAGGTTGAAAACAGGCCGGAAAAAGACAAACTCCCGTCCACCCTGCCAGGGAAACCACTCCGGAAGTGTGGTCTGAATAACAGGAAAATAAAGCATATCTACCACCTTGCCATGCAGGAAGCTGGCATATCCCCCACCTTCCGGAAGGAATTCAGCAACGCGGGCATAACTGTCGGTAAAAATCAGTCCATAAAACGCACTGTCGATGATATTGCCGGTGGCGCCGGCAAAGATGAGGGCCATGCAATACAGCAAGCCTGGTTTATGGTCTGTCTTACTTAGCACCACCATATACCAGCCGATACCGATCACGGCCACGATACGAAACAGGCTCAGGGCCAGCTTCCCCCATTCCCCACCGAAGGTCATGCCAAACGCCATGCCTTCATTTTCAGTAAAATGCAGGATAAACCAATTCCCAAAGACAGGGATATCCTGCCCCAGGTACATGGTCGTCTTGATCCAAAACTTAAAGATCTGATCCAGGATCAGAATGACAAGGATAATAAGAATCGGCTTCTTCAATCGTGCTACGTGATTTGTAACAGGTTACAGAATCGGCTATTCTTCATCCGGCTTGCGGTTCAGCTTGGCTTCGATGCTGAGGGTGGCATGGGGCACGATGCGCAGCCTTTCCTTGGATATGAGGTTACCGGTGGCGCGACAAATACCATAGGTCTTGTTCTCGATCCGGATGAGCGCATTCTCAAGAGAGCGAATGAATTTCTGCTGCCGGGCAGCCAGGCGGCTGTTCTCCTCCTTGCTCAGAACCTGATACCCTTCCTCCAACACCTTGAAAGTGGGTGAAGTATCATTGGTGTCATGTTCGTTGCTGTTGGTATAGGCCTCAGTAAGCAACTCCAGGTCATTGCGTGCTTTTTCCAGCTTGCGCAAAATCAATTCCTTGAACTCTTCAAGTTCCTCATCGGTGTACCTGTTCTTTTTGGTAACTTCTTTCTCGCTCATGGCCCGGTCGCTTTTATCAGGGTTATGAAGCCCTGGGTTATCATTATATTGCTTCATCAGACCCTGCTAATACGGATTTTCGTATTCAGTTCTTCCGTCAGCTCGACCTGTTTCGCATCTTCATGTGTGATTTGCCTAACAAGCTCCAGTGTTTCAGACAGGGTCTCGGTACAAATATAATTAATATTCCCATTGATAGCAGGCAGGATATCATCCTGACTTTCTATCTCAAGTATGATTTTATCGGTCACGTCAAAGCCCTTCTCCTTGCGGAGGTTTTGTATACGGTTGACCAGCTCGCGGGCAATCCCCTCATGGTAGAGCGCTTCGCTGATGTTCACATCCAGGGCAACGGTAAGAGATCCCGCACTGGTCACGACCCAACCCGGGATATCCTCGGTGATGATCTCAACATCCTCAAGTCGTATTTCCACCTCCTGGCCGCCTATCATCAGCAAGGCCTGCTCTTCCGTTTCTATCTTCCGGATATCCTCCTGGGTATAGGCTGCAATGGCCTGGCTGATTTCTTTCATCAGCTTTCCGTAACGCGGGCCCAGTGTTTTGAAATTGGGTTTGATCCGCTTCACCAGGATGCCGGCAGCATCGGTCACGTAATCGATCTTCTTCACGTTGACTTCTGACAGGATCAGGTTTTCAACCAGGTGCAACTGGGCTGCAAAACGGGGATCGGAAACCGGAACCATGATGGCATTGAGCGGCTGGCGAACACGGATATTGGTCCGTTTTCGCAGAGACAGAACCATGGACGACAGCTTTTGCGCCAGCTGCATCCTTTCTTCCAGCTCTTTATCAATCCATGCCGCCTCTGCCACAGGAAAATCTGAGAGATGAACCGAGGGCACCGAATGCCTGCCTGTGATCCGGTTGAGATCCAGGAAGAGATGGTCCGCATAAAAAGGTGCAATAGGAGAGATGAGGTGTGCCACCACATCCAGGCAGCGGTAAAGCGTCTGGTAGGCAGATATCTTATCTTTGGAATAATCCCCTTTCCAGAAACGCCTGCGGCTCAGGCGCACATACCAATTGCTGAGGTGATCATATACAAACTCAGAGATGGCCCGGCCGGCCCAGGTGGGCTCATAGGCAGCATAGGCCTCATCAACACGCATGATCAGGGAGTTCAGCTCCGACAGTATCCAGCGGTCAATCTCAGGGCGTTCTGCCCATGCCACTTCATCTTCCTCATATTTGAAGCCATCAATATTGGCATACAAAGCAAAGAAAGCATAGGTATTGTATAAGGTTCCGAAGAATTTGCGCTGCACCTCAGCCACCCCTTCCTCATCAAACTTCAGGTTATCCCAGGGCTGTGAATTGGTGATCATATACCATCGCAGTGCATCCGGGCCGTATTTGGAAATCACCTCAAAAGGATTGACAGCATTGCCAAGGCGTTTCGACATCTTATTCCCGTTCTTGTCCAATACCAACCCATTGGAGACAATGGTCCGGTTTGAAATGGAATCAAACAGCATCACGGCGATGGCATGCAAGGTGAAAAACCACCCCCTGGTCTGATCGACCCCTTCTGCGATAAAATCTGCCGGGAAATAACTGTCCAGGTGATCTTTTTCTTCGAAAGGATAATGGAACTGGGCATAAGGCATGGCGCCGGAATCAAACCAGACATCGATCAGGTCCGGTTCCCGGTGCATGGGTTGGCCCGAAGGAGATAGCAGGATGATGTCATCGACAAAAGGCCGGTGGAGGTCAAATTTCTGGTAATTCTCATTGGATAAATCCCCCGGAACGTATCCATGCAGGGGATCCTCTTTCATTAAGCCGGCCGCTAAAGCCTTATCGGTCTCTTCCTTGAGCTGTGCGATCGAACCAATGCAGATGCGCTCACTGCCATCCTCCGTCGACCATATTGGCAGTGGCGTTCCCCAGTAACGCGAGCGACTGAGGTTCCAGTCCATGAGGTTCTCGAGCCAGTTTCCAAAACGTCCTGTCCCGGTTGAAGCCGGTTTCCAGTTGATGGTTTTATTCAGCTCAAGCATCCTTTCCTTGAAGGCTGTCGTACGGATAAACCAGGAATCCAGGGGATAGTAAAGAATGGGTTTATCTGTCCGCCAACAATGGGGATAACTATGCTCGTATTTCTCCGTCTTGAAAGCTTTGTTTTCTTTTTTTAATTTGACAATGATGTCAATATCAACGCTATCTCGCGGGTTTTCAGGATCATAGGCCGGATCATATTCGTTTTTCACATACCGGCCGGCAAATTCCCCCATGGCCTCCACAAACATCCCTTTGCGGTTGACCATCGTCAGGGATCCCAAACCATGCTCACGGGCTGTCCGGAAGTCATCCGCCCCAAAGCTGGGTGCGATGTGCACGATACCTGTTCCATCCTCAGTTGTAACAAAATCCCCGGTCACAACCAGAAAGGCATCCCCATCATCAGGCTGGGCATACGGCAGCAGTTGCTCATAACGGATCCCGGCCAGCTCCCGGCCCTTGAACGTACCGGCAAGTTCGTAAGGGATGTTCTTTTGTCCCGGCACATAATCCTGCAATGAGATGGGCTCTTTCTGCTCAGGAAAGTACTTATGCAGAAGATCCTCAGCCAGGATAACACTGATGGGTAAATGGGTATATGTATTGAAACTCCTTACCAGAACATAGTTGATGTCGGCGCCGACAGCCAGGGCTGTATTTGAAGGCAAGGTCCAGGGCGTTGTGGTCCAGGCCATGAAATAAACATTACCATGGGCATTCAGGAATAGCTTTTCTGAAAGGCCGCTCCTGATCACCTTGAACTGGGCCGTAACGGTCTGGTCCTTCACATCCCGGTAACAACCCGGCTGGTTCAACTCATGGGTACTCAATCCGGTACCTGCGGCCGGAGAATACGGCTGTATCGAATACCCCTTGTATAGCAATCCCTTTTCGTAAAGCCGCGACAACAGATACCACAGGCTCTCGATGTATTTATTGTCGAATGTGATATATGGATGATCGAGGTCAACCCAGTAGCCCATGAGCCGCGTCAGGTTATCCCATTCATCCTTGTATTTCATAACTTCCTGACGGCATTCGGCATTGAAATCCTCTACCGAGATGCTGCTGCCAATGTCTTCTTTGGTAATACCCAGTTTCTTCTCTACCGCGATCTCCACCGGTAAACCATGCGTATCCCATCCGGCCTTGCGGGCTACATGGTAACCTTTCAGGCTTTTGTAACGACAGAACAGGTCTTTGATCGCCCGTGCCATCACATGGTGAATGCCAGGAATGCCATTGGCGGAAGGCGGTCCTTCATAAAAGATAAACGGCTCCTTCTCACGGGAACGCTCCAGCCCTTTACTGAACATGTCTTCCTTATCCCAATAACGAAGGATTTCTGATGCTATCTTTGTGAGCTCCAGCTGCTTATATTCACTATACTTCTTATTCATTCAAAAAAGGCCTTATGGTCAGTACTTTAGAAGCCTGCAAAATTAACCAAAATACCGGAAACAGGAGGTCTGCCTTTCAGGCCGTTGCAGCGGAATCCGTTGGCTCCGCAGCGACTGGCCGAAGGCTGGGGTCCAGCTCCTCAAGGCTATGCCTGGTGGTTTCAGGATAACGAAGCCAGATGACCAGGTTGATCAGCACCAGAACGACCATCCCGGCAAGGCCGGTCACCCCGATAAGGAGGTCATTTCCACCTTTGATCAGCATAATGGCCAGGCCCGAGAGTGCATTGAAGCTGCCGTGAAAAATGGCCGCTGCCAGGACCGAGCGGCTCTTCCACCTGACCAGGTTGAAAAGCGGGGCCAGCAGGATACAGAAAAGCGTCATCATCAATACCCCAACCACAGGGTGCTGCGGATAATTATGGCCCATCAGGATCATCGGAGCATGCCATATCCCCCAAACGACCCCAATAATCACTGAGGCCTTCCAGAACGTCATCGTTTTGAATTCTCTGTACATCAACCCCCTCCATCCCAGCTCTTCACCAAATCCGGCAACAGCATTGATGGTAATCCCGGCAACCAATCCCTGCAGTATGGTGATAAAAAATGGATGCACCGGCATAGGGGTGTTCCTCATCTGCTCCAATTGCTCCGGTGTGAGCGTATCCTTGAAACGCTCGAACATGCCCTCCATTTCGAGAGACAGGGATGTGCCCGGCATGAGCAGGCCGGCCAGCAAGCTGCCCAGACTGATCACCAGCGGAAACAACCAAGCAATCGTCCACCACGTATTCCATTTGAACTGCAAGGGATAAAGGCGCCCAATCCTTCCGCTGCCAAATCGTTTCTCAGTAATGATCACGCTGACCATGGGACCAAACATAAAGCCAACACCCATGAACATAAAGGGCAGCGATACCGATTCGAATGCGTCGCGGATAAGCCAGAATATCAAGGCCAGTGACCAACTGATCCCAAATGCCAGGGACAAATACCAGACAAGCTTGGTGCGCTCCATATTGTTTCTTCTTGGTTGTCAAAACAGGACCTGAAAATAAGTAATTCACCAGAAAAAGAAATTATTTTAAAAAATCATTTTTCATTTATATAAATTTACCTCATATTCGGACGCAGATAATAAAACATCATGAAACATCTGATCAAGGTGACATTCCTGCTAACATCAGGCTTATTGCTGTTTGGCCAACTCCGGGCACAGGATACCACAAATATCGCCTCCTATTTTGATGACGGGGACATCAGCAAGTCCAATCAGGCCATAAAGATCAATGTCCTGCAGTTTTTTCAGAAAGACTATCATCTTATTTATCAAAACATATATAATGATTGGTTTGAATTTGACATCGGCGCCGGCTACCTGAGCAAAGGCTTCGACTACCTGATGTACTCAATTGAAAATGCTTTTTACAATGAAGATCTGGAGCTGCCCTCTTCAGGATTTAGCCTGATGCTCAATCCCAAAATATACATGGGTGATATCAGACATGCCTATTTTTTTGGCCTCCTTTGGAAATACAGAAGCTTTCCGGAACTGTCCACTTCCGACTATGAGATTAATGTTGGAATAAGAAAGCTTATTGGACATCATTGGTTGTTGGTGGGGGGCCTTGGATTGGGAATGCGGATTGAAGAAAACTCAGATGGGATACACTACCTCATCGACCCTGATCCGGAGGGAGGAAAATCCAAAAACATCTACCTGCCCATACATATTCATATTGGTTATACCTTCTAATTCTTCGAAGATGAAATATCCCTGCTTACTGTTTTGTTTAACCTTGCTGTCCTTCAGCGGGTTCGCTCAAAAGACCACCCCGGATGTGGACATCACGCGCGGCAGACTGAATAAACACAAGTATTCCGAGCGCATCTTTGTACACAAACCCCTTGGCATGGTTGGGGGTGATTATTACTTTTTGGCGACCAGCGAACCCAATGCCTATATGCACGACGTTGTCGACTATCAGAGTGGCAATACATTGGGTAAGATGGACAAGGGCATGAAGACCACCTATGTCCCGATTGAGACGAAAGAAGAGAAAAAGGACATGGTGGTTGAGTTTGCCACGCTCCTGAAAGGAGAACTCTATGTGTTCTTTTCTTTTCAGAACATGAAACAGAAGAAACACTTTCTCTTCTACCGCAAATACAACAAAACCACCCTCTTGCCGGAAGGCAAAACACAATTTCTTGCCGAGGTGGACTATGCCAATACCGATAAGTATAAAACCGCCTGGTTCGAATACCGCTTATCCCCCGACAGTTCACATATCTTAATCCTGGGCAGCCTTGCCGACAAGGATGGGGAGCTGGTGGGCATGGAATTGCTGGTACTGGACCACCAGATGCAAAAAATATGGAACACAAATACTTACAGAGACAAATTGCCCGAAGGATTCGTTATCATAACTGATTACATTATCAGCAACCGGGGCGAGGTGCATATGTTGGGATTGCGTTACGACAGCAAGAGAGAGATGAAATATGCCTCCAAAATCAAACGGCAATCACTCACCAAACGACGTCTGATTTCGTATCCCGTCTATGACATTGTCCTGGTGAGCTTTATGGACAAAACGGATAAAACAAAGGCCCTTACATTTGAATTGCCCAATTTCTTTGTGCGTGATTTAAAGTTAATGCCAAAGGGGGATACCCTCCTTGCAGCCGGTATCTATTCGCTTGAAGGGACCATGAGCGTGCTGGGCACCTGTTTGTTCACGCTGGATGCCCGTTCCGGTCAGGTTCTTTCCCGTGAAACCCATCCCTTTGAGAAGGCCCTCATCGTGGAAGGCGCTTCGGAAAGGATGGCTGCCCGGATGAAGGAAGACATTAAAGCCAGGGAAGATTTCGAAAAGTATCATTATGAACTGATGCCATTGATTCCTGACGGGCAGGGCGGTTTCTGGCTGTTGGCCGAACAGGGACTTACCGAATACGTCACCCAGAAGACAGGAGGCATGGTGACCACAAGTACCATTCACACCAAAGACAATGTGTATGTTGTGAAGTACGAACCTGGCGGCACGCCTGCCTATGCCGGCAAATTGCTGAAGCATCAGCAGTTGACCAACTGCGGCAATAACTGGCTGTCTTTCAAAGCGCATGCTTATGAGAACAAGCTATACATAGGGCTTCCTCAAAAAAGCACAGAGTTTATTCGTGACAGTATGTGTAACGGTCTGAATAGGGTTCAAAGATTGTTTCGGGGATAATCGGTTTATACTGCAGCAAAAACTGATCATCCCAGAC
>JAGNHN010000016.1 GCA_018001695.1 Lentimicrobiaceae bacterium | reverse complement strand
GAGACTTTTCTCATGGATATACCTTTAAATGAAGCGTTTCCCATCTATGATTATCTTACAAATTTATATACGAAAGCTTGCTTTTCCAATAACAAGACATAGAATCCTGCCGGCAAGCTTGAAATACCGATCTCCCTGGTGGAACTTAAAGAACCGGACATGACCCTATCATTTATCTTCATTATAGCCATTATTGGTAATGTGCAAATAATAGCCGAACAATATACAAAACATTCACATATAAAGCAAGTGAATTTTTTATCTGCGGAGTAAGGCTAATTGAAATGAAGTAGAAACTCTGTCTGCAGTTGTTTAGGAGCAGAATAAGGGGAAGGGATAGGAACAGGAAGAGGAAGAGGAAGAGGAAGAGGAAGAGGAAGAGGGATAGAGATAGGGACAACAGAAAGTTTAGAGAAGGGTTGATGATGGTTTTTCCGGCGCAATGATTACATTTGTAGGTTAAAGACAATGCCTGATGGGTCAGCAATTACAGCCGGAGCATCTGCAGGACCAGGAATCCAGCCTGGGTTATCATCTGATTCTATTTAATGATGATGTCAATACGTTTGATTATGTCATCACGTGTTTGATCGATATCTGTAAGCATGAACCGATGCAGGCTGAGCAATGTGCCATGGTGGCCCATTACAATGGGAAATGTCCGGTAATGTCAGGGAGCTATGAAATATTGCAGCCCTATGCTGTCCGCCTACAGGCGCGCGGACTCAGTGTTGAAGTTCAAAGTTAAGATGTTATGAGACGGGTAATTTCTTTCATGATTCTGGGGATAAGTCTGGCTTTACTTGCCGGTTCTTTCTCTTCCTGCTCCAAAGTACCGGTAACCGGTCGCAAGCAGTTGAATGTTGTTCCAGATAATATGATGCTGAGCCTCAGCTTTACCAGCTATAAGGAATTTCTAGGTCAGAATCCTCCGCTGCCCTCCTCGGATCCGCAATCTGCCATGGTGAAACGCGTGGGACATCAACTCGCCATCGGGGTTCAGGATTATATGAAGAGCAAGGGCTTATCCAAACAGCTTAAAGGTTATCAGTGGGAGTTTAACCTGGTACGCGATGAGGCCATTAATGCCTGGTGTATGCCGGGAGGCAAGATCGTGGTTTATACCGGTATCCTGCCTGTTACTAAAGACGAAGGTGGGTTGGCCGTGGTGATGGGCCATGAGGTGGCGCACGCCATTGCACGTCATGGCAATGAGCGGCTCAGCCAGCAATTGGCAGTTGCCCTGGGCGCTGTATCCCTGGATGTTGCCATGAAGGAAAAGCCTCAGCAGACCAAGGAACTTTTTATGTCATTATACGGTGTGGGAACGACACTGGGAACCCTGGCCTATTCGCGGCAGCATGAATATGAGGCCGACAAAATGGGCCTGGTTTTCATGGCCATGGCCGGATTTGATCCGGAACGGGCCATCAGCTTCTGGGAAGCCATGGCGGCCAAAAGTGGCCCGAAACCCCCGGAATTCCTCAGTACGCATCCCGGCGATGATAACCGTATCAAAGCCTTGCGTGAGTTTATGCCCGAAGCCAAAAAATACTATAAACCCAGATAATTATGCCCTGGACATTAATCCTCGCCCTCATCGTAGTGGGTTTGCTTTTTCTCATCCTGGAGATCCTCGTCGTGCCAGGCACCACTGTGGTAGGTATCGCCGGTTTCGCCATGCTGGTTTTTGGCATCTATGAAACCTATGCCCTCTACGGTACCACAGCGGGTCACCTCGTCCTTGCAGGTACAGTCGTTGCTACGGTCCTGGTACTATACTTCAGCCTGAAGTCGCGCACCTGGAAAAGGATGATGCTATCGAAGAATATTGACGGTAAGGTGAATGTTGTTGATGAACAAAGCATCCATACCGGAGATACCGGCCAGTCCATTTCAAGGCTGGCACCCGCCGGCAAGGCCCTGATCAATGGGGTGATTACAGAAGTGCACTCGATGGAGGGTTTTCTGGATGAGAATGTGGACATCGAAGTGGTGCGTATCGATCATAGCCGTATCATTGTAAAACGTAAAAACAACTAATATGGAATCTCAGATCTTTCTCATTATTGCCATTGGAATCGCGGCCCTTTTTGGACTGTGGATCATTTTCTATTTCATACCGGTAGGGCTTTGGTTTACTGCCCTCTTATCAGGGGTGCGGATCTCGCTGATCCAGCTGGTATTCATGCGCTGGCGTAAGGTTCCGCCAGGTGTCATTGTGACAGCCATGATCAATGCCACGAAGGCCGGTCTTTCTGTTACCAGGGATGAGCTGGAAGCCCATTTCCTGGCAGGTGGCCGTGTTAAAACGGTGATCAATGCCCTGATATCGGCGGATAAAGCTAACCTGCCGCTCGACTTCAAAATGGCTACCGCCATCGACCTCGCCGGACGCGATGTCTTCGAAGCCGTGCAAATGTCCGTCAATCCAAAGGTTATCAACACCCCTCCGGTGGCTGCTGTGGCCAAGGACGGGATTCAGCTCATTGCCAAAGCACGTGTCACGGTGCGCGCCAACCTGCGACAGCTCGTCGGTGGAGCCGGTGAAGAAACAGTGTTGGCCAGGGTAGGGGAAGGCGTCGTTTCCTCTATTGGTTCTGCTGCCTCCCACAAGACGGTACTGGAGAATCCGGACAGTATCTCGAAAACGGTATTGTCTAAGGGCCTCGACTCGGGTACGGCATTCGAGATTCTGTCGATCGATATCGCTGATATCGACGTTGGAAAGAATATCGGTGCTTTCCTGCAGATGGACCAGGCCAATGCAGATAAGAATATTGCCCAGGCCAAGGCTGAGGAACGCCGTGCCATGGCTGTTGCCACTGAGCAGGAAATGAAGGCCAAAGCGCAGGAAGCCCGTGCCAAGGTAATCGAAGCCGAAGCCGAAATTCCCAGGGCCATCGCCGATGCTTTCCAGACAGGTAAGCTGGGGATCATGGACTACTACCGTTTCCAGAATATTCAGGCTGACACCAAAATGCGGGATTCCATTGCGGATGTACCTCCGGCTGTTGGTGGGGCCAAGCCCAAGGAAGGAAACGAAAAGGAAACCGGGAAATAATCCCGGCCTCAGAGCAGATCCTTAAACAAAAACCTTACGTTGATTGAGAAATGCGGGGTATAGGCATTATACCCCGCTAAATTTATCTGCTTCCACCACAGGCTGACGCTGGGGTCCAGACTGAGATTTTCATTGAAGATGAATTGCACTCCTGTGTTCAGGAAGATGCCAAAACCTATGCCACCCTGGCGGATATCATAGGTCTGCAGACTGGTGTTGGGAACATAATTCTGACTTCCGTAAATATTCACAATATCATATTCCATGCCTTCGATCTGGATCTTGTTTTCCCTGGCCTCCGAGTCATTGATGTTCAGTCCCGCCTCAACGAAATAGTTGATTTTGTTGCCAATAGGGTACTGGGCTGTGAGTCCCAGCTCCACATTCACCCTCTCCTCTTCCCCCACGATGCCATACAACCTGATGTCTGGCTGGGTCAGGAAGGGCATTGGATCCACCTCCAATGTAAAGAAGTCAGTGGCTTTGAGCTTGACATAGTTAAACTGAAAAATGAAGCCAAGGTGCCTGTCGAATTGATATTTTGCAAGAAAGCCGACCATCAGTGCCGGATCATAGCTCATCCGGGCTGGCAGCTCTCTAAGAATAAATGTGTCAGCTTTAAGCAATTGACGGATTTCGTCATACCGGTATTTGTTGGCGAGGATAAAGCTGATTTCGTTCTCGTTACCTTCTTTCCCACTGTAAAAACCGGCCGATTTCTGATTGGCAAAATAAAAACCGATGTTCAGTCCGTACCGCC
This sequence comes from Lentimicrobiaceae bacterium, assembly GCA_018001695.1. GTDB lineage: Bacteria > Bacteroidota > Bacteroidia > Bacteroidales > JAGNHN01 > JAGNHN01. Next base: position 58,109 of record JAGNHN010000016.1, on the reverse strand, counting down.
AGGATGGAACAAAGGCTGTATCTACCTTGCTGTGCCTGGGGGCCGTCATTCCCATGGCATAGGACAGGTCCATTTCGCTTTCCCGCTTAAATTGGGAAAACAGAGGCAAGCTGGTGATGAGGGCAAGTATGATGAATAGGTTGCGCATCCTTCAATAAATAACCCTGTAAAGGTACATTACATGATTGAATTTTTCCCCTGGCCCGGATGATGAACTGAGTCTTGATTCGTCCTTATTTATGGCGTTACCTGAAGTGTGGCAAATAATTAGAATCCTTGACCTTCTTTCTCTGATACCCAATAAAAAACCGGTAAGCGTTTTGGTCATGCAGCCTTGTTGATCATGGCACTTACCGGTAAACAGCTTAGGTTGGTGACTATTCTTTGTCTTTGGTGAGTTTAAATTTCACCGGAAGGGTTGTTTTTACTGCCACAGCCTGACCTTTATCGTTTTTGCCCGGGGTCCAGTGGGGCATGGCGGATATCACCCTCAGGGCTTCCTTGTCCAGTTCAGGGTCAACAGATTTAACAATCTGGGCATCTGTCACCTTGCCTGTTTCAGTGATGGTGAACTGGATGTACACGGTGCCTTCTATGCCTTTCTTCTTTGGAAGATCGGGGTATTTCAGGGCCTTTATGATGTACTTCACCATCGCCTCGTGTCCGCCGGGATATACCGGTTGTACTTTAACAGCCTGAAAGCCATCCTTATCCTGAACAGCAGGGTTGGTAGGAAAGTCATTCGCGTCGGGACTGGTGATCACAACCTGTGAGGAGGATGGCAATACCGCGGTGTGCGACACATTGGCCTGGCCAACCTGGCAGGTAAAGGCCAGGAACAATGAGGCCAGCAGGGGCAGCGAAAGTAGGGCTGCCCAGGGCCCGGACCTTTGGTTGAAATGTTTTGTTACCATTGTAAATCGTTTTTTGGTGAGTGAGATGTGAAAGTGATGGGCGATAATCGGCTGGAGCCCATATCCAGATCCAAAGAGCAGGGAAAGGTAGTTTTCACCGGTATCCTGTTGGGATAAAGCGGCTGCATCGGCGAGGTACTCATGCTGCTCCCGGATGGATGATTTTATCAGATGATGTATGGGATTGAACCAACCCAGGATACATAACAATTCAACGAACATGATATCCAGGGTATGCTTCTGGCGCACATGGGTGCGTTCGTGAAGCAGAATATTCTCAAATCCGGGATGCTGGCGTACAGCAACATTCATATAAATGGTCTGTCCAAATGAAAACGGGGCGATGGGCAGGTGGTGCCAGGCCAGGGTCAGGCCTCGCATTCTAGTGATCTGTGACTGTCTTCGGATCTTCTTGATGTATGTCAGGCTGTGAATGCTGCGAATCAGAAAGAACAGACTGCCTGAAACGCAGATGATCAGCAGGAGAAAGGGGAGGGGATTGATCCAGCCTCTTGCATCAGCAGGCTGATCACCGATGCGAATCAGTGGAAGAAGTACCTTGCCTTCAACTGCCGTGGCCTGCATGTTAACCGGAATGTGAACGGCAGGTATGAGCAACGATAAAGGTATGATCAACAGCAGGTAGATGCGGTTGAGATGGAAATGCGTCTTACCGGAGAGGAAGAAGCGATAATACGCATAGAACACCAGGGAGCAGAGGAATGCCTGCAAACCATAGGTAGCTAGGGGTGTCATGGTTTTTTCTTTTTTTGAATCATTTCGTCCATGAGCCGCTTCATCTCCTCGAGCTCTCCAATGCTCAGGCTCTCGTTGGCTGTAAAAAAGGAAACAAGTTCTTTGTATGAGTTGCTGAAATATCTGCCGATAAAACGATTCAAATACGAGGCTGTGTATTCTTCCCTGCTGATCAGGGGATAGTATTCATAGGTGTTTCCGTATGGCGTATATGATACAAAGCCCTTTTTCTCGAGAATCCGGATGATCGTAGATACTGTATTGTAGGCAGGCCTGGGTTCTTCGAAACGTTCCACCACATCTTTCACAAATCCTTTTTCCAGGTCCCAAAGGATGTGCATCACCTGTTCTTCTGCGCGTGTGAGCTCGTTGAACTTTTTGCTGTTGGTTTTCATGGTGTCGCAGCTGTACTTATAAACTAAAAGATTAGTTCTTTATTGTACAAATTTATAACTAATATCTTAGTTATGCAACTAAAAAGTTAATTGCTAAGAAGAATATTTCTTATATTAATGATTAATAGATCGTTATAAAAAGAAATGCTATTTTCTGACAGGGTCGGGGACGTACTGGTATGCGCCGATGTCAGGGTTAGGGAGGCGACTTTGCCCTGCGATGTCGAAAGGAATTCCGGAGGCAGTTTGCTGGTTCCCGGCTCCGATGGCAGGTGAGCCTGTTTTCAGCCGCAGGTCCTGTTGATAGGGATCAACAAAAAGTGGGTCGGCATTGCGGAGGCAGGCGATGAAGCGCTGCGGATCATTCAGGGTTTGTTCTGACCGTATGATGCAGTGGTCAAACTGATACTCAAAGGCGGCCCTGCCGGTTTTATCCATCAGGAACTCTTCGCTGTTTCTGCCCCAGATGATACAATTACTGAAATAGGCTTGCGTGAGTGGCCGCGCTATGGTGTCCTTATTATATATGTAGTAATTATTCAGGACGAGTGAAGGTGTCTGTCGGATGCCCATGCTGAAGTAGTTCCCGACAGTACAATGCCGGAAGTCGTATTTCCCGCCTATGTTCAACACCAGGCTGAATTCCCCACAATCGCTGATCACGCAGTTGCTGGCTTCCACCCAGGTGCCCTGCAGCAGCATGCCGAAGGAGCTCATGTTGCGAATGATGCTGTTGCTGATCCTGAGCGTCGGGTTACCAGAATTGCCCAGGGTGTCTACATGAAGTCCAACCTGTCCGTTTTCCAGGATGGCATAGTCAACGGTATTGTTGATACTCCCGGCTGAGAGCCAGATCCGGCCCCATTGACCTGGAATATCTTCATAAGCTTTCTCAAGCCGGTCGCCCCGGAATTTCACAGGGTTATCGCGGCTGCCGGAGACAATGAGCGTCGCCTCCTTGTTAACAGCCAAAACGCTGTGGGCGTGCATGTAAACAGTGGTGCCTTCGGTTATCTGGAGTCTGAAGGATGAGTCCACGAGCACATAATCATAGATGACATGGGGTTTGTCGTTGGACCAGGTAAAATCAGACCTGAGTATGGCCCGGCGGTAGAAGTAGGCATCCTGTCCCCATGCCACCAGGGGCACTCTTTGTTCGCGGTTATCGAGGGTAAACCGGATGGCATCTTCGATAACCATGGGTGTGTTGGCCTGGTTGGGATCTATGGTGGCCCGCACGAAGATAAAGATGCTGTCATTTCCTTCAATCTCCACATCCTGAACAAATACGCCAGGAATCCCGTCGACATTCATGCGAAAGCGGGATGCATTGCCACCATCAATGCCAATTGACTGAATCCGAATATCTTTGTCGCTGGTGTTGTATACCTTAAGCCATTGAGTAGTTGTGCCTACGGAGGTGAACACTGTATCAAAATGCAGGGTGTCCACAGAAAAACGTAATTGAAAATCAGGGTTTTGGCTGATGTCGTCATCTTTACGGCAGGATGCTGCCATCGCCAGCCAAATCAATGCCACGAACCCGATGAATAATTTATTCTGCATCTGTGCACAAAACTACATATAACCTGTTACATACGTTATCAGGGCTTCTTTATTGCCCAATGATTTTATCCGTTCAGTATGAATACCTTGTAACTTTTTTAATAACTTACTGTCATTTAATTTTTTGCCTGACCAAACCTTTCTATCTTTAATGTGTTAAATTTTTATTATTTGTGTATTTAGATGCATTCGGTATTAACCGGTGCCTTAATTTTGCAGCGTCATTTCATTTGCCGGATTCACAAGATAAGGTGCATTATATCAGTTTTTTATGAGTTACATTGAATACGATAAAAGCCAACTGATCAACCTAGGGTATATGCTGGACAAGGAGTTTCTGCGTTCCAACAGGGCCGGATCCTATGCCAGTACAACCCTCATAGGATGCAATACCCGGAAATACCATGGTCTGTTGATCTCACCCCAGCCGGCAGTGGATGGCGGGAATCATGTTTTGCTCTCCACCCTCGACGAGACGGTGATACAGCATGAAGCTGAGTTCAATCTTGGTATCCATAAGTTCAAAGGCGAGGTTTATCTTCCACGTGGTCATAAATACCTGCGGGACCTGAGCTCGGATCCTATCCCTAAGCTTACCTACCGTGTTGGGGGTGTTGTTCTGACCAAAGAGCAGTTATTCTCGCAAAAAGACGACCGCCTCTTAACACGCTACACCCTCGTTGATGCGCATTCCCCCACAACGCTCAGATTCAAGCCTTTTCTTGCTTTTAGAAACGTCCATACCCTGACCCGTGCCAATGTGGATGCCGATACAGGCTATGAGCCGTCTCGGCAGGGAATCCGGGTATGCCTTTACCAGGGCTACACGCCGGTTTATATGCAGTTTTCCAGACCCGTGGAATACACCCATGCACCCGAATGGTATTATGACATTGAGTATTCAAAAGAAAAGGAGAGAGGTTATGCTCATCAGGAGGACCTTTTCGTCCCCGGATTTTTTGAATTGCCTATCAAGAAAGGGGAGTCCATTATTTTTTCAGCAGGGACCTCCGAGGTTGCTCCGGGGAGCCTGAAGCGGCTCTTCAACCTGGAGGTATCCAGGCGCATCCCGCGAGACAGCTTTGAGCACTGTCTGGTCAATTCAGCCCAGCAGTTCCTGATCGAGAGAGGCAGTCATGTCAGTGTTGTGGCCGGATTTCCCTGGTATGCATCTTCTTCGCGTGAATCATTCATATCATCACCGGGCTTGTTCCTCACATCTGGGAATACTCAACATTTTATGCAGGTGCTGCAGCATCTGGTAGATGATATGGAAGGACCGTTGTTCCCCGTTTATGGGGAAAGAGGTGCACGTTACTACAATGCTGCTGACGCACCCTTATGGTTTTTCTGGTCGCTACAGCAGTACATCTTGATGGCCGGTGGTAACCCCGGCGATGTCTGGAAGCGGTTCGGGCCTGCCATGCAACGCGTGATTGAAGGCTTTCATCAAGGCACCCTTTACAATATCCGCATGATGGAGCATGGTCTCGTATATGCCGGAGAGCCTGGTAATGCTCTTACGTGGATGAATGCGCGCGCTCTTGGTCAGCCGGTTACGCCCAGGATTGGGTATGCTGTCGAAGTTAATGCCTTGTGGTACAATGCGTTAATGTTTGCAGCTGAATTGGCATCTATGTCTGGAGATGGCGCGCTGGCTGCGCAATGGGAAACCCAGGCGGATCAGACACGACAGGCCTTTATCAGGGATTTCTGGATCCATGACAAGAAATATCTGGCTGATTATGTGAATGGTGATTTCCGCGACCTCGCCGTACGCCCGAACCAGATCATGGCTGTTGCGCTGCCATACACCATGCTGGATGAAGAACAGCAGAAAGGGGTGGTGGATGTGGTTAGCAAAGAGCTACTAACACCGCGCGGATTGCGAACCCTTTCTCCTAAGAATCCGGCCTATCTGGGTGATTGCCATGGTGATGAGACCTCAAGAGCCAGGGCGTATCACCAGGGAACAGCCTGGCCATGGTTAATCGGGTTGTTTGCAGATGCCATCTTGCGGGTATATGGGAAGAGTGGTTTCGGTCAGTTGCGCCGCTTGTTCGATGGTTTTGAACCTGCGGTGCTTGAAGCCGGCATCGGCACTGTTTCGGAGGTGTACGACGGGGACCCGCCACAGCGGCCGGGTGGCGCCATTTCTTATGCCCCTTCTGTGGCGGAGTTGTTACGTCTGAAATGGTTGATCGACAAGACAGACACCACAGACAAAGTCAGGAAATAATATCAAAGCAGGTAAAGAGATGAGAGTGTTGATGTTTGGATGGGAGTTTCCTCCCCATATTTCCGGAGGCTTAGGCACCGCCTGTTACGGGCTCACCAAAGGCCTGATGAAACATGGGGCCCAGGTGCATTTTGTCGTACCCAAGGCATATGGGGACGAGGATCAGCAGGCTGTCAGGATATTGAATGCCAGTGAAATACCTGTTGATTTTACCCAGGAGAATATCCGGGATTACCAGGAAAACCTGAAATACCTTGAGGTGGACGCACTGCTGGTTCCATACATGGATCCGGAGAGTTATGTTGTTGAGAAAGAGAAGATTGAGCAGAGGAAGAAGAAGGAGAAGAAGAATGTAGTATCGGCTAAATATGAATTCTCCGGAAAATATGGGCCAAATCTGCTGGAAGAGGTAGCCCGGTATGCCATGGTGGGTGGCCAAATTGCACAGGAGGTCGATTTTGACGTGATACACGCTCACGACTGGCTTACGTATCATGCTGGTATCGCTGCCAAGCGTGCAACAGGCAAGCCCCTGGTTGCGCATATGCATGCAACAGAGTTTGACCGTTCCGGTGAAAATGTCAATCAGATCGTCTATGACATTGAACGTACCGGTATGCAGGAAGCGGATCTCGTGATCGCAGTAAGTCATTTTACAAGGAATCTCGTCATAGAGCGCTACGGTATTGATCCCAATAAAGTTATAACGGTGCACAATGCTGTTGAACCCACCGATGCCAAACCTGTTGAGGATCAGGAGCGTTATATCAAGGAAAAAGTGGTCACCTTCCTGGGCAGAATTACATACCAGAAAGGCCCGGAGTATTTTGTTGAAGCTGCCAACCTGATTCTGCAGCGTGATCCGGACGTACGCTTTGTGATGGCAGGTTCAGGCGATCTTCTTGAAAAGATGATCAAACGCATTGCCCAGCTAGGGATGGGCACCCGCTTTCATTTTACGGGATTTCTGCGAGGCGATATGATCGATCACTTGTTTGCTATGACTGATGTTTTTGTTATGCCCTCAGTCTCTGAGCCTTTTGGGATCGTCCCTCTGGAAGCCATGCGTTCCAATGTGCCCGTCGTCATTTCAAAGCAATCAGGCGTTTCGGAAGTCTTAAGGCATGCCCTCAAGGTCGATTTCTGGGATATCGAAGGACTTGCCGATGATATTTACGGGCTGTTACATTACAAAGCGCTTTCCCAGACTTTTGTAAAATATGGGAAAGATGAGGTGGATAACCTCAAATGGGAGAATGCCGCTGCCAAGGTGATGCAGGTTTATCGTCAGGCAACGGGGAGATAAACAGTGATAATGTTAAAGTTAGGAGTGTTATGCGAGCAGTATGCTTATACTTTCAAATCCACCAGCCTTTCAGGCTGAAAACGTACCGCTTTTTCGACATAGGCAAGGATCATCATTACTATGATGATTATCAGAACCGTACCATTATTCGTAGGGTAGCGCAGAAGTGCTATTTGCCTGCCAATCAAATACTGAAGGAGCTTATTGCCGAGTACCCCGATGATTTCAGGGTGAGCTTCAGTATCAGCGGGACGGCCCTTGACCAGCTTGAAATGTATGCACCTGAGGTGATTGAGAGTTTCCGTCAACTGGCAGAGACGGGTAACGTGGAGTTCCTGGCCGAGACAGACAGTCATTCACTCGTTTCTATGCGGGATGAGAAGGAATTTCAGCGCCAGGTGAATGTCCACAGGGAAAAGATCCAGCAGTTCTTTGGGCAATCACCAAAGTCTTTCCGCAACACAGAGCTGATCTATTCCAACCGGATCGGAGAATTGGCATATGATATGGGTTTCACGACCATGCTGACAGAAGGCGCCAAGCATATCCTGGGCTGGAGAAGTCCTAATTTCCTGTACTATAATCCCGCCAATCCAAAGCTGAAGGTGCTGCTCCGGAATTTCAGACTGAGCGATGACATCGCATTCCGTTTTTCAGCCAGAAACTGGGCTGAATGGCCACTTACCGCTGCAAAGTTTGCCAGCTGGCTCAGGGATATTAACCCTGAGGAAGAGGTTGTGAACCTGTTTATGGATTATGAGACTTTTGGGGAGCATCAGTGGGAAGAAACAGGGATTTTCCGTTTTCTCCGCTCCATGCCTGAGAAAGTTATCAAGGATACCGGTTTTCACTTCATGACACCCTCACAGATCGGAGAAGCCCTTCAACCTGTGGCAAAAATTGATGTGCCTTATGCTGTGAGCTGGGCCGATGAAGAGCGTGACCTGACAGCCTGGCTCGGCAATGAATTGCAGGACGAGGCTTTTGATAAACTATACCGTCTTCTGGAAGCCATGGAGTTGGTTACCAACGATCAGCTTTTACGTGACTGGCAGTACCTTCAGACCAGCGACCACTTCTATTATATGTGTACAAAGTGGTTTTCCGATGGAGAGGTACATAAGTACTTCAATCCATATACTTCGCCCTACGAGGCGTTTATCAATTATATGAATGTCCTTTCTGATTTCACTGCCAGGGTCGAGACCCATACAAAGCACAGAACAAGTCAGGTATTAGGACAGCCGCGGGTTACGCTTGTTCAGCGCAACCGCCCTGTTCCAGCCAAACCCACACGCCCCGCTGTGCAAGCGGATAAAAGCCTGAATTGGGAGGCCATGCCGGATGTGCCCAAGATATACCTCAAACAGGCTTTGAAACAGGTAGCACCCTCCGTGCTTGCCACTGCCCTCTTTGATGCTTCAGCAGAGACAAAGGAACGGCTCGTTGGGTGCCTGGGACGGAGGCCCCTGAATGAGTACATGTCGCTGCGACTTAAGAATCCGGCGTCGAAGGACATCAAGGAGGCGAGGACCACGATACTCCGTGAGGTTCATGAGGTCCTGAAAACCAGGCCTTCCTGAGATGGCAGCGCGACATGCCCCGGCCTGGTGCCAGGGCATGACTTTTTCTATTCCTGAAAGCTTTATTTTTGTGTCCTTCAAAACACATATGCATCTATTCAGAACTATATGACATCTGATGATAAGCGCTACCCTGACTTTGTTTTTGAGATCAGCTGGGAGGTTTGCAACAAAATAGGGGGTATTTATACAGTTCTGGCGACCAAGGCTGCCAGAATCCAGGAAAAATACGGTGACAACTACATCCTGATTGGCCCTGATGTCTGGAAGGAAACCAGGGAAAACCCTGATTTTCTTGAAGATAAGACATTGTTTCCGGTCTGGCGCGAAAGAGCTGACGCAGAAGGTATTAAATGCCGCATCGGTCGATGGAACATCCCCACGCAACCCATTGCCATCCTGGTTGACTTCACGCCGCTCTTCAGCCTGAAGGATAGCATCTTTGCTGAATTCTGGGAGACCTATGAACTGGACAGTATCACCGGCCATTGGGACTATATTGAGCCTGCTCTTTTTGGTTACGCTGCCGGAAAGCTCATAGAGTCGTTCGCCCACAATCATCTCAACGCCCACGATCAGGCAGTGGCCCATTTTCATGAGTGGATGACCGGGATGGGGGTATTGTACCTCAGAAAATATGCACCCTATCTGGGTACCGTATTCACAACGCATGCCACGGTCCTGGGCCGTTCCATTGCAGGACACGGTATGCCTTTGTATCACGATATGGGTGGATTTAAACCTGATGCAATGGCTTCCAGTTTGGGAGTTCGATCCAAATATTCTCTTGAACTTTTGTCTGCCAGGCATGCCGATGCCTTCACAACCGTTAGCGAGCTTACGGCGAAGGAATGTGGACATTTTCTGGGTAAGATGCCTGATCTGATAACTCCCAATGGCTTTGACGAGTCTTATATGCCGGATCCTGGCGAGGCCGGGCGGAAGCGCACCATCGCGCGTGAAAGTCTGCTTAAGGTGGCAAGGGCTGCGACAGGCCAGACCTTACCCGAAGACACCATGCTGGTTCTTACCAGTGGACGATATGAGTTTCGCAACAAAGGGCTCGATGTCTTGCTTGATGCGATGGCCATTATGCAGGCCAGGCCAAACCAGGACCGCCCGTTGGTCCTGTTTTTTATGGTTCCGGCCAATCAGACAGGGCCTAATCCCGTTCTGGCAGCCCGGTTAAATAGTCAGACGGTTGAGGATGAGCACCTACCTGAGATACTGACGCATCACCTACACGATGCCAGTCATGATCCCATCTACAGCAGGCTGGTGCAAATGGGTTTTAACGATACTGGCAGGGATGGTTTATATGCTTTGTTTACGCCTGCCTATCTCAATGGTGCTGATGGGATTTATGGCCTGGATTACTACGAATTACTGGCCGGTTTTGATCTTTCTGTGTTTCCATCATATTATGAGCCCTGGGGTTACACACCCATGGAAAGCCTCGCCTACGGTGTCCCGGCCATCACGACCAGTATGACCGGATTCGGACGATGGATGGAAAACCTGCATCCCGGACTGGGGAATGCCTTGCACGTAGTGCAGCGTGAGGAGGGTAAAGATGCTGATGTGGCGCTGCGTTTAGCGGATATCATTTCTCAACACCTGCAAATGGAGGATGCCGTTCGTTCATCAGCCAGCTTACAGGCATTCGAACTCTCTCATTCTGCACGCTGGAGTAAGCTCGTGGTCCATTATCACGAGGCTTATGATATCGCGCTCAAGGATGTTGGCAGCCGTCGACCAGACTATACAGGTTTGCCCAGGCCACTTGTCAGAGAACGGTCCTTTGATTTCGCCCATGAGCGGCCGATGTGGAAGAAGATTTTAGTGAATCTGAAGGTTCCTAAATCCGTGCAGGGATTGGAACGGCTGTCGACCAATCTGTGGTGGACCTGGAATTCCTCTGCCCGCGCGCTCTTTGAGCGAATAGACCCGGATAAATGGGCCGAAACGGAGGGTAATCCTGTTGCTTTGTTGGAATCGCTGAGCGTACAAGATTATCAGAGCCTGTCAGAAGATGAGGACTTTAAGCGTCAGATGAACCAGGTTTTAGCTGACTTTGATGCTTATATGGGGGCGAAGCCTGCAGCAATAAAGCCCAGGGTCGCCTATTTCAGTATGGAATTTGGGCTGCATGATTCCATTAAAATATACAGCGGTGGTTTGGGCGTACTGGCCGGTGATTACCTTAAGGAAGCCAGCGATAATAATCTGGATATGATAGGTGTTGGCCTGCTTTACCGCTATGGATACTTTAAGCAGGCTATATCCCTCACCGGTGATCAGGTAGCCGAAAGCCGGGCCCAAAAGTTCAGTCACCTTCCTGTTGTTCCTGTTCGCGATAAAGACGGTCATTGGGTCATGGTGAGACTGGCTTTGCCTGGCCGCACCATGCATGCCAAGGTGTGGCGGTGCGATGTGGGGCGTATTCCCTTGTACCTGATGGATACCGACATCGAAGAAAATGAAGAGCAGGATAAGGGTGTAACCCATCACCTGTATGGTGGCGATTGGGACAACCGCTTCAAGCAGGAACTCCTGCTAGGGGTGGGAGGGATCCGGATGCTGGAATCTATTGGAATAAAGCCGGATATCTACCATTGTAACGAGGGGCATGCTGCATTCACAGGAGTCGAACGTCTTCGTCGATGTGTCCAGGACAGAGGGATGAGCTTCCCGCAGGCCATGGAAATCGTTAGAGCTACTACGCTGTTCACAACCCATACCCCAGTGCCGGCGGGACATGACTATTTTACGGAAGATGTGATCCGTACCTACATTCCTCACTATGCCGACCGCCTGAACCTGAGTTGGAACGAATTCCTGGACCTGGGACGTTTTTATCCGGGTAACAGCTCGGAGAAGTTCTCGATGAGCGTTCTGGCTGCCAGACTTTCGCAGTCGATGAATGGGGTAAGCGCGATTCATGGCCGCGTCAGCCGTAAGATGTTCCGGACACTCTATCCAGGTTATTTCACGGAGGAAATACACATCGGACATGTCACCAATGGTGTTCATTATCCAACCTGGACTGGTCGAAAGTGGCGCCAGTTACACGAAGATCGCCTTGCATCCAATTTTACAAACCGGCAAGACGATACTTCCCTATGGAGCCGCATCCATGATGTCCCGGACAAAGAAATCTGGGATCTGAGGTGCTATTACCGCTCCTCTTTGCTCAAATACTTAAGAAACAGGGTAGGGCAGGACATGACACGGCGGCAGGAGAGCCCCGGCCTGATCCTGAAGACGATGGAGACCATGAACGAGCAGACCCTGACACTGGGATTTGCCCGAAGGTTTGCCACCTATAAACGTGCGCATCTCTTATTCACCAATCTTAACCGCCTTGCTGAAATTCTCAATAAGCCAGGGCAAGCTGTTCAGATCTTTTTTGCCGGCAAGGCGCATCCTAGTGATAAGGCCGGTCAGGACCTGATCAAACGGATTATTGAGATTTCACGGCTACCGCAATTCGCAGGTAAGATCGTCTTCATCGAAAACTATGACCTGGAGTTAGGTCGCAGGATGGTTCAGGGTGTGGATGTCTGGCTGAACACCCCAACCCGTCCACTGGAAGCCTCTGGCACCTCAGGTGAGAAAGCAGTCATGAACGGGGTGTTGAATTTCAGCGTACTCGATGGTTGGTGGGCCGAGGGATACCAGGAAGGAGCCGGATGGGCCATCAAAGAGGAGCGAACCTATCAGAATCAGGAATTTCAGGATCAACTGGATGCTGAAACGATCTACAATACACTGGAAGAGACTATTATCCCCATGTTCTATCAGAGAAACCAGGAAGGTTTGCCTGAAGAATGGATCCAGAATATCAAGAACACCATCGCCTTTGTAGCACCACGTTTCACAATGAAACGGATGCTGGATGATTATGTTCACCAGTATTATCAGCCAATGTACAGAAGGGCAGCCAGACTCAGGGCTGATGGATACGCCCTGGTGAAGGAAATCGCTGAATGGAAGCAGGAAATGCGCAGGCAATGGAACTCACTTGAAGTTCTTTCTGTTGGAATACCTGACGCCACGGTGCGACCCTTGGATCTGGGAGAAGGATTTGAGGCTGAAGTGATTATTAGGCCCAACGGCTTCAACGAAAATGACCTGGGTGTAGAAGTCCTCTTCGGAAATAAAGATACCAGCGGCGAAGTGGACGAAATCATCCTTACAAAAGAGCTCAAGGGATTCAGAGAGAAAGATGGGAATCTGCATTATACCTGCTCCTTCCCGATCGGAAAGGCAGGTGTTTATGATTTTGCATTCAGGTTGTTTCCAAAACATCCCGAGCTTCCCCATCGCCAGGATTTTCCCCTGGTGAGATGGATCTGATGCATGAGAAACCTCCTTACATATAGGATGGGAGAACGGCCAGACGGGCAGGGAAAAGGTATTTATATCAACCTAACTCAAACCAAATCAATCAACTAAATGAAGCTACTGGAAGGAAAAGTTGCCCTGGTTACCGGCGGAAGCCGCGGAATAGGCAAGGCTATCGCCCTGACTTTCGCACAACATGGTGCGCAAATTGCATTCTCAGATCTGCGGTATGATGAGATTGCTGAAGCATTGGAAGCAGAGCTCCAGTCTATGGGCGTCAAGGCCAAGGGTTATGCCTCGGATGCATCCGATTTTTCGCAGGCTGAGCAGCTTGTTAATGAGGTCATCGCATATTTCGGCACCCTTGATATTCTGGTCAATAATGCCGGTATTACCCGCGACAACCTGCTGATGCGGATGAGTGAGGCTGAATGGGACAGCGTCATCCAGGTGAACCTCAAATCAGCATTCAATCTGAGTCGCGCCGCAATTAAACCTATGATGAAGCAAAGGTATGGTGCCATCATCAACATGAGTTCTGTGGTAGGCGTGAGTGGCAATGCCGGGCAATCCAATTATGCAGCATCCAAGGCAGGCATGATCGGTTTTACCAAGAGTCTGGCGCAGGAATTGGGATCACGGAATATCCGTTGCAACGCCATTGCTCCCGGATTCATTGAAACTGAAATGACGGCCAAATTGCCGGATGATGTCCGTAAGAACTGGGTCAATGCTATTCCCCTGAAACGTGCCGGCACCCCGGATGATGTCGCCAATGCAGCGGTGTTCCTGGCTTCTGAGCTATCTGCTTATGTGAGTGGTCAGGTTATCAGTGTTTGCGGTGCCATGAATACCTGATAAAGCTCATCGCTACAGCTGTCTGGTAAGTTTGAACTGACGATAGGAGCTGAACACACCCAGTCCTCCTTCAATATTGCTGTATACAATAACGGGTTCAGAGAAGGGATCATCTCCGGTGAAGCCATAAACGCTTTTATGGTAACGGTAATATGCCTCATCCGTGGTCAGTAGTAAGGCTTGCAGTTCCTTGCAATCCGGACAGTAGAAAGTGGAACGGTAAGTGAAGGTGTAACTATCTCTACCCTGATCACTCACCAGTGTTTCCCCTTTATCAAAATACAATTCCCAGGTGTAGGTGGATCCACCAATGAATGCGTCTTCGAAGACCTGATAGGCTGTGACGCGGTAGAAGTTCCCCTCGCCAGGCATATCCTGCATGCGCATCGCCAGCTTGTATTCACCATATCCCCCCGGTAACTCTTCTAGCTCCGTTATTTCAAGGTTCTGACTCAGTGCCAGCGGCACTGTTGTGCTGCCCTTCACCTGCCGGCCGTCGGGGACGCTGACATAAAGGTGGTAGGTTTCACCTCCTACGACAGAAAAGGAGCTGGCCGGGAGGATGTATCTCTGTTTCACCTCGCTGAAGGGGAGGATCACATTTTGCCCGGGACCTTCCAGCCTTACGGTTGCATTGATGATGCTGTTGGTTGAACCAGGCTGTGTCGTGGAGAAAATGGGAACTGATTCACTGACAAATACCTCAATGTTCTCATTCTCCGGAGACAGAAAACACTGCACAACCAGTTTTGCTTCATAATCAGGCAGATCAACATTGGTAACAATTTTTTCACAGGCAACTGTCAGAAGAAAAAGGATTCCTGCAATCGATGTTTTTATGATGGTTTTCATAGATGTCCTCCGGTTGTTTTAAAAATCGATGGTGTAAGAAATGGATGGAATGAGCGGAAACAGTGATACCTGCTTCAGCACTTTCTTCTCCTGGCTGGTGAAATCGCCGGTGCTCCCGATATAGTAAAAGAAAGGATTCCTTCGGTTATATACATTGTAAACACCCAGTTCCACGGTACGCTTGTAGTGCTCCTTTTCCTTGTGGAATTGAACGGCAAAATCCAGTCTGTGATAAGCAGCCATCCGGAAGGCATTCTTTCCACCGTAATCGGTTACATAATACCATTGGTTGTAGTATTCCTGTTCAGTAGTCACAGGATTATGGATGATGGCATGATAGTCGGCCAATGGAAGGGTTATGGCATTTCCTGTTCCATAAACCCATGTACCGCTGATGGTGATGTCGTCTGTAATCTTGTATATCCCCACGACTGATACGTCATGCCTTCTGTCATATTTGGCATAAAACTTCTCGCCCTGGTTGATGTCATCAAACTGTCGCTGCGTCCAGGAGAGCGTATATCCGATCCAGCCCGTGAGCTTACCGGTTTTTCGCTGTAATAATACTTCAGCACCATAAGACCAGCCCTGACCCTGGGTGATGTTATCTTCCCAGTTAAATTCTTCTGCATCTGTCGGGTCATCGATCAGCAGGAAGCTAGCGCCATCCTTGTATCCCAGTAGGTCATTGCTTTTCTTGTAGTAGCCTTCGATGCTCAGTTCCAGGTTTCTGCTGATGAGATCCCTGGCGAGCCCGGCTGCCACCTGCCAGCTTTGCTGCGGACCTATATTTGAAGTCGAGGGAACCCAAAGATCCGTCGGTAAGCCCAGCCCCGTATTGCTGAGTAGATGTACGTACTGGTTCATGATGGCGAAGGATGCTTTAGCCGATAAATCGGATCGTAGCTTATAAGCCATCGAAATACGGGGTTCGGGCCGTATGATGGTCTTGTTCTCATGCGTAAAACCACTTACCCTGATGCCGGTGTTGACACGGAATGCTGATCCGAACCGGGCTTCATCTTCGATATAGATACCTGATTCTATATTGTTGATTGCCTTTATTTTACGGTCGAAGATGTCTGCATCACTGTCTTTGAGTACAATGGCACTTGGGGTAAATTTGTGGAAGGTGACCAGGAATCCGCCCCTGATCTGATGGTTGGGAGAGAGGCTGTAATCAAGGTCATGTTTTACGGATATGTCACGAATGCCTGATTGATATGAAAGCTCAAATTCACTGTTGTTATATTTTTCTTCCGTGAATATGTTCAGGCGGTAGTTGCTAAGAATGAGAGAAGTATTGCTGAAAAGCTTGTTGTTGAATAGATGATTCCACCTGAGTGTACCCGTGCCATTTTCCCAAAACAATCCGGCTTGTGACTTCGAATTGACATAGGTTTCTTTGAAATAGAATTTATCCCTTCCGAAGTACCCGCTGAGGTAGAGTTTGTTTTTCGGTCCGAAGTCATAATTAACCTTAGCATTCAGGTCATAAAAATAATAGCCGCCCCGTGAATCCTCAGGTTGAAAAGGCATCGTCAGGGCGTCCAGGTAGGTTCGCCTTGCCGATACAAGGAAACTGGATTTTTCTTTGACGATTGGTCCCTCAAGCACCAGGCGCGATGAAATCAGTCCGATGCCTGCCGTACCTTGCAGCTTTTCTTTATTCCCATCTTTCATATTCATATCTACCACAGAGGACAGGCGTCCGCCATAGCGCGCAGGAAACCCGCCTTTTGTCAGCTCAATGCTCTTTAGAGCGTCGCCGTTAAAAAGGCTGAAAAAGCCAAAGAGGTGGTTGGCATTGTAAACCGTAGCGTCATCCAGAATAATGAGGTTCTGGTCAGGTCCACCACCCCTCACATACAATCCGCTGCTTCCTTCCGAACCGGATTGTACACCCGGCATCAGTTGAAGCGCCTTGAACACATCCTTTTCTCCCAGCAGGGCGGGGATATCCCTGACTTGCTGGACAGGCAGAACGATGGTGCTCATCTGTATTGCCTCACTTATCCTCTCATATGGTGTGGCTTTCACTTCAACCCCTTCCAACTCAATGCTGGATTTCAGTGCGATATTGACACTCATATCATTTTCAAGCTGGATGCTTCTGACCTCAGGCTGATATCCAACATAAGAGAAGATGACCTGGTAACGGCCAGGTGGCACTGTGATGGAATAGAATCCATAGCGGTTGGTGGTGGTGCCCTTGGATATTTCCGGGAAGTAGACATTGACGCCTATTAGTAACTCCCGGCTGCCTTCTTCAGTAACGTAACCGCTCAGGGTTCGGTTTTTGGATTGGGCACCCAGGAATTGGGGGAGGAGTAACATACATAAAAGGGTGAGCAACAGAAGGATTCGATGCATATTATTTGGGTTTGAATAAACAAATATACATGTGTTTGGTAGCAATCCGCATGGCCTTATGTGATGTAGGGCCGCTCAGAAAAACGTATCTTTGGCCATTGTATCCAAAAATCATTCCAATTATGAAACCTACCAGAAACTTATTGTTCGGCATTTTATTGCTTGCCTTTATGGGTTCAGTGCAGATAGTGGCTCAGGACTGCAATGCCTATTTCCCTTATAAGGAGGGATTTACAATCGAAATGAGGCATTATGACAAGAAGGATAAGCTCTCCGGGTCTTCGGTACAGAAAGTGAAATCAATCCGGCAGATAGACGGGGGAATGGCGTATGTTATGTCCCAGTTATTCAGGGATGATAAAGGTGCAGAGCAGTTTAGCGGTGATTTTGAGATCAGTTGCCAGGATGGATTGATTCGGGTGGATATGAAAAAACTACTGGGACCTGCCATGATGGGTGCATATGAGGGCATGGAAGTACAGATTGATGGCGACCAACTCGAGTTTCCGTCCAGTCTGCAGGTTGGACAGGTTCTCAAAGGCGGCGTGATGAATATTACCATTATGAACCAGGGGATGAAGATGATGAGCATGCAAGTTGTTGTATCAGACCGGGTTGTGGAAGCGAAAGAGAATCTAACCACACCGGCGGGCACTTTCGAATGCTATAAGATTGCCTACGATACCGAAACCAAACTCCTGATGAAGGTCAAGTCAAAGTCTGAAGAATGGATTGCGGAAGGAGTCGGGGTTGTAAAAATGGCTTCTTATGGGAGTAACGGTAAACTGGAGAATTATAGCGTGTTGACTTCTTTCTCACGCTAAACTTAAAGTAATTTAAACATAGCAAAGTGCGGATTATCACGGCATACCCGGCCTGGTTTATCGTATTCTGTCTCCTTGCAGGATTGACGATAGCCGGCATTTTATACTTCAGAGAGAAAAGGGGTCCTTACCCGTTCTGGGCCCGCTGGGTGATGGCAACAGCCCGCTTCCTCGCTGTCAGCATCCTGTCATTTCTACTGCTGTCTCCCATGATACGGAGTGTTTTCCGCTATACCGAGAAGCCCATCGTCGTTTTTGCCCTGGATAACAGTGCCTCAATGATAGCCGGTCGTGACTCGAATGAGGTGCGGTCTGCCTTCCTGGAAGGTTGGAAAGATCTCATCCGCGATTTATCCGGCAATTATGAAGTACGGCCAGTGTTGTTTGGTGACCGGCTCCGCGACGGGACTGATGCAGATTTTGGCGACAAATACTCCGATTTCAGCCGTGTTTTTGATGAGGTCGATGCGCGATACCTTAACAGGAATATTGGTGCTGTAATAGTTGCGTCGGATGGAATCCTGAATCGCGGTTATAACCCGGTCTTCAGTGGGATGAGCTACCCCTTTCCAGTGTATACCATCGCCCTGGGCGACACAAATGTCCAGAAAGATGCCATCCTTGTCCGCGCCCATTTCAACCGCATTACCTACCTCAACAACCGCTTTCCCGTCGAAGTCATCCTGCGAGCGACAGACTGCGAAAACGAAACTCTTCGCCTCACCGTCAGCCGTGATGGTCAGGTAATGGATAGCCATACCTTAAAAGCTTCCTCCCGTGATTTTAGCTATGCCCATACATTTATCATGGAAGCCGACCGGAGTGGGGTTATGCGCCTGTCATTGGCGCTGCAGGTATTGAATAATGAAGTGAATGCGCAGAACAACACCCTGGATGTGTTCGTTGAAGTCCTGGATGCCAGGCAGAAGGTTCTCATCCTTGCCGCTGCGCCTCACCCTGATATTGGCGCCATCAAACAGAGCCTGGAAGACAACGAGAATTATGAGATCACGTTGCGTATGGCAGCCGATCCGGTTACCAGCATCAATGAGTACAATCTCGTCATCCTTCACCAGTTGCCTTCTTTGAAGTATCCCGTAAAATCTGTGTTAACCGCGGCGAAAGAGGAAAAAGTGCCGTTGCTCGTGTTCACCGGCCAACAGACCGACTTACGGGCTTTCAATGAGATGAACCTTGGCGTGCGGATTATCCAGGCAAAGAAGGGTATCAATGAAGCTCAGCCTGCCTTATCTGAAGCATTTGCATTGTTTACCATTTCTTCTGGAATGAGGGAATCTCTGCGCAAGTTTCCGCCCCTGGTTTCGCCTTTTGCTGAATACCGGATTACTACGTCAACAGATGTATTGTTGTTTCAGAAATTGGGTACTGTGGTATCTGATTATCCCCTGATAGCTTTTAACAAAGATCCGGAGAGACGATCCGGTATTGTCTGCGGTGAGGGCATATGGAAATGGCGTATTCAGAATTATATGGATGCGGGCAACCATCAGGCATTTGATGAGTGGATCAATAAAACTGTTCAGTTCCTTTCGGTTCGTGAGGACCGTAGTAGGTTCAGGGTGATTGCCAGATATGATTATCCTGAAAATGAGGAGATTGTAATTGAGGCAGAATTATATAATGATGCCTACGAGCTGGTCAATACGCCCGATGCTCAGATACAGATTGCCGATGAAGACGGTAAACGTTACCCATTTCAGTTTTCAAGAAGGGGCAATGCATACTATCTTAATGCAGGCTCACTGGCGCCCGGTTCTTATGTCTACGAGGCCAATACCAGTCTGGGAGGCAGTATGTATAAAAAGAATGGCAGCTTCACAATAAGTCCCGTCAAGGCAGAACTGACTTCATCCCGGGCTGACCATGCGTTTTTGTATGCCCTGGCATCGGGCAGTGGCGGAGAAATGCTGACACCTGACAGGATGGACGACATCGGGAAGCTGATCAGGACCCGTGATGAAGTTAAGCCGGTGGAGTATGCCCAAAAGAAGTTCAATGACCTGGTTAACCTGAAATGGGTCTTTGCCATCATTCTCCTGATGCTTAGTCTTGAATGGTTTATGCGAAAGTGGTTCGGCGGTTACTGATACCCGTCCTATGTTCTACTGTATCTCCAAAATATTACATTACTTTCTGGCGCCCTCTGCCTGGATCCTGGCCGCGATACTTTGGATTTGGCTGGGAAAGTCGCGGGAGCGCATCCGGCGCAGGGCATTGATTGCATTCGGATTGATTTATCTGCTGATGAATTCATTTCTGGTTGATGAGGTAATGCGCAGATGGGAGCTTCCGTTAAAATCTGTAAATGAAATTGATACGGTATATGCGGCAGCAGTCGTACTGGGAGGGCATATGGTTACTATGGACCATTCGACGGATAGGCGGATATTCAGAGCGCCGGCGGACCGGGTAATACAGGCCCTGGAGCTTTATAAGCAGGATAGGGTGTTATCTATAATACTATCCGGGGGCCCAAGTCATCCGCTGCATCAAAGTGAGTTCGAAGCCGCGTGGCTGCGTGATTTTCTGCTGGTAGCCGGGGTGCCCCATGATGACATCCTCGTTGATTCGACTAGTCGTAATACATACGAAAATGCAAAGAATGTAGCCATGATACTGCAGCAGGCAGGCATTCAGGATACGGTTTTACTCATCACTTCGGCCAGCCATATGCGCCGTGCAGCCGCTAGCTTCCGGGAAGCAGGAATAGCGATTCATACCTATCCTGCCGATAAATGGGTTGGCTCACGGAGGTATGATCTTGAGCATCTGCTTGTTCCGGATACCGATGCCTTATTGAAATGGCGTATCCTGGTACATGAGATGATAGGGTGGGTGGCTTATAAACTGGCTGGTTATGCTTGATGTGGTTTATTCCCGTGGGCTGCCTGGTGGTTTCATCCAGATATTCTGCTGCGGGTCTTCTTCAGACCTTCGATTGGCAGGTATATATATCTCGCGGGGATAACGCCACCCCCAAAAAAAACCGGTGCCATAGGTGATCCATCCCAGCAGAAAAGTTGTTCCGGTAAAATGACGTTTGATCTCCACTTCTCCAGTCTGACGTCCTTTCATGAAGGTGCTGACTGTAGCTTTCACCGGTATACCTGTGCGGGGTATATAGGCTGTCCCCATACCCTGGAACCTGCCATCCACATAGATTTCAGCACGTTGGTTGTCAGCTATCAGCCTCGTAGAACCACAGGATGTCAGCAACAGCATCAATAACGCACCGGCAATGATCAAATACTTCATTTTCTCCCGAATAATATGGTGAGATTGACCATCAGACCAGGCATGAAGCGGTCGTCAACGCTGAAGGTAGGCACAAAGACGCGGCCACCGGCCCTGAGGTGGACATCGCTGGTTCTGTTCAGAATGTATCCGGCTCCCAGGAACAGCATCAGCCCGCCGTTGGTCTCATAATCTTCGTACTCATATACATTCCCGAACCAATCCACATCTTTTTTCATTCTTAAGACATCCATGCCGGCAAGGCCGAGTCCACCCTGAAGGAAGGGCGTTGCAGACGCAGCAGTAAGGGGCCAAAGCACATCCAGACTCATGTTGTAGACATCTGCTTCGCTCCAATAGTACTCACCTTTGATATCAAATATAAGGTTTCGGGAATCGTAGGAGAAGATGATCCCTGTCCCGGCACCAAAAGGCTTATCCACATTGGCATTGAAGGGCAGGGCGCCACCTACTGTAACGCCGAAGTTATACCGTGAACGTTGCTGACGGAGTTCCATGGCATCGTAGCTGGTGACACTGTATATGTCTGATTTCTTGGACGCTTTATCGGCTGTTCCCATCGACAGGGCCAGGCGTGACAGAATGGGGTCAATGTCATCGGGGGTGAGCGCCCGCATCATGTCTGACCAGAACTTCGTGCCGGTTTCAGTTTCATACATCGTGAAACTGGAGATGACAACATCTGAAATCTGGTTGAACTCTGCCATAAGATAATACTTTGCTCCAAGTTCTTTCGCTTTGACCCTTGCGTTTTCGGGACTGATGGGAGGGGCATAACCTTGCCCTGCCTCGGGCGTGATCAATTCGTACCGGCCTTCCTGCACGACATAGGTCCTGAACAGGCGGGTCAGGGAATATTGATAATCGGGATGCATATTGATGACTTCAGGATAGGGCATGAACACCTTGTCCTGGGAAAACAGGCCCAGCGGAAATATGATAACCAGGGTGATTTGCAGTATTTTACGCATAATGGGGTGATTTAAGTTGATGACAAAATTATACAAAGATTATGCCATAACCCAAGTCTTTTTAGATTTACTGTTTGCACCCCCGCCCAAGTTTGACTACCTTGCACGCCGTAAAGCCGCTAGGGCTGACCTTTAACCTATAAACCGAATCTGAGATGGAAATTGGTAAGCATGCCGTTGTCTCCCTCGCCTACACGCTTCATGTGGATGATCAGGATGGAGAGATTGTAGAAAAAGTTGAGAAGGATAATCCTTCCGTGTTCTTGTTTGGAGCAGGTGTACTGCTGGAGAAGTTCGAGCAAAACCTGAGCGGCCTGAAAGCCGGTGATGTGTTCTCATTTGGAATGACAGAAGATGAGGCTTATGGTCCAACAGATGAAGAGGCCATCGTCGATATCCCATTGCAGGCATTTGAAGTTGAGGGTAAATTGGAGGAAGACCTGCTGGTGGAGGGAACCTTTCTTCCGATGCGCGACATGGATGGCAACCTGATGCACGGCCGCGTAGTAGAGGTTGGGGAAGAATATGTTACGATGGATTTCAACCATCCTTTGTCCGGTCAGAACCTGTATTTCACGGGTGAGGTTGTGGAAGTGAGGGCCGCTACGCCGGAGGAAATTGACCATGGACATGTGCATGGCCATGGTGGCCATCATCACTGAGGATAAGCCGCTAACAGAAAGACAGCATTGCGCTTGTGAAGGTCAACCAGGGATTTCTTCCAGGAAGCGATGGCATCTGCCCGTATCCATTCCTGGGGAGTCGTGAGTTCCGATGCCACACAAAGCCAGGTTTCGGGTGAACATAACCGCAACAGCTCAGCCAACATCTGGTTGTTGCGGTAGGGTGCTTCGATGAAAATCTGGGTTCCTCTTCCCTGGCGGGCATTCCGCTCCAGTTCGCGAATGGTCTGCGCCCTGACTGACTTGTCAATGGGTAGGTAACCATGAAATGTAAAGTGCTGTCCATCAAACCCGGAAGCCATCAGGGCCAGGAAAAGGGAAGATGGTCCACTCAATGGCCTGATGTGTATGCCGGCAGCCCGGGCAAGTTGAACAAGCCTGGCTCCCGGATCA
Organism: Lentimicrobiaceae bacterium; assembly: GCA_018001695.1. GTDB lineage: Bacteria > Bacteroidota > Bacteroidia > Bacteroidales > JAGNHN01 > JAGNHN01. Next base: position 34,773 of record JAGNHN010000016.1, on the reverse strand, counting down.
GCGATACAGGGTAATCCCGATTCAGACAATAATCCGCACACTCCACGGTCCTGGATCCAGGAAACCAGATCAAAGAAATCATTTTCCCTGGTATGCTCATTCAGTGTCTGAAACTTATGCGGATCCAGGTCGCCATGATAGCCGGCACTGCGTAAAAAACCGCCTTGCAGATCTCAGGTCCTCAGCAATGAAATATTCCAAAGAGCGAATGACATCCAGGTTGTATGATGGTAGTACGGTTTCGACGGGCGTATCTCCGAGTGTGACGGGCAAGAGCCACAGGGTTGCCTTATGCTGCGCTGCTTTCTTCATTTCATTGCCAGGGTAAGTGGTCAAGGTCGAGGTTGCCACCTGATAAAACCACGCCAGTCCGCCGGCCCTTGAATAATTCAGGGTACTGCAACACAACACCCAATCCGACGGCGGCTGATGGTTCGACGATGATTTTCATCCGCTCCCAAATGGTACGCATGGCCAGGATGATGTTCTCCTCGCTAACGGTGTGGATGGCTTTGACATGCTGATGAATGATGGGAAATGTCAAGGTTCCCAAGGATGTCAATAACCCATCGGCAATAGTTTTGGGTTGTTCGGAGGGTATTATGTGGCCGGCCTTTAAAGAACGACAGGCATCATCTGCGCCTGCCGGCTCGGCACCATAGATCAGACAGGATGGTCGTAAGATAGCAGTGGAGAGCGCTGTTCCGCTTAACAAGCCACCACCGCCGACTGGTGTCATGATGATATCCAGATCTACAATCTGATGATGAAACTCCCATGCTGCTGTTGCCTGCCCGGTAATGGTGCGGTAATCATTGTATGGGTGAATCTCAGTGGCATCCGTCATGGCTTTGACCTGGGCCAGTGTGCGTTCCCGGTCCGCAAGGGTTGGTGGACAAAAAGTAATCTGACCTCCATATCCTTGTACTGCAGCTACTTTGGCTTTCGGGGAATTATCGGGCATGACAATATACGATGGAATGCCACGTAGCGAGGCTGCCCTGGCAAGTGCCTGTGCATGGTTGCCACTTGAATGCGTGCAGACACCAGCCTTTTTGTCCGCTTCATCAAGACTGAATACGGCATTCACGGCACCCCTGGATTTAAATGCCCCGGCTTTCTGAAAATTCTCACATTTAAAAAATAGCGTCGCTCCGGTATACCTGTTAATCCACTCACTGGTTAGTACAGGCGTATGATGCACATAAGGCTGAATGCGGCGGATGGCCGTCTGGATTTGATCCTGTGTTACCGGCATATTGGCTGATAATCAGAGGCTGCCATCTTTAATCCGATTGATGATAACGTCGCAGGCCCTGGACAATACGCCGAAGACTTCTTCGCAGGCTTCGATGCGGCGGTAGTACGGATCTGGTACCGCACTGTTTCTGCCGGGCTCCAGCAGGTTCATGACAAAATCGACCTTGGCTTTGTCCTCATCATTTCTGATAAAGAAAGAAATATCACGGAAATTTTTCTCATCCATGACATAAATATGGTCGAAGCGGTCAAAATCCTCACTGGAGAAGAGCTTCGCACGTTTGGCACGGATATCGATCCCGTGGGCTTTGGCTGTTTCAATGGCACGGTCGTCAGGGGGTTCGTTGATATGATACGACTCAAAACCGGCACTTTCAACCAGACCGGCAATTCCGTTATCTCTGAATTTCTGTTTTAGGATGCCCTCCGCCATGGGGGAGCGGCAAATATTGCCCAGACAAACGAATAGTATATTCATACCTCCATGTTTTTTTCATTGGGGAAGATACAGATAATCAAGAAAGTTGTCAAGTAAGTGCTGAATCAGATACGGATCTTCTTCTCCAGTTCTTCAACATAGATCCTGAACTGCTTATCAGTCTCAATCAGGTTGTTAACCGTACGGCAGGCATGGAGAACCGTAGCATGGTCCTTATTCCCGCAATTGAGCCCGATGGTAGCCAGGGAGGACTTGGTGTGTTTTTTTGCAAAATACATCGCCAGTTGCCTTGCCTGCACAATCTCGCGTTTGCGGGTCTTGGAGTTCATCATCTCCAGCGGCAGGTTGAAGTAGTCGCACACCATCTTCTGGATATAGTCGATGGAAATCTCACGGGACGTATTCTTGACGAATTTATCGATCATCTGCTTGGCCAGTTCCAGGGTGATCTCCTTTTTGTTGAGGCTGGATTGGGCCAGGATACTGATCAGGGCACCTTCAAGCTCGCGGATGTTGGTGGAAATGCTGTAAGCTAGGTATTCCACAACATCCCGAGGCATAGTGATGCCATTGGTATATAGTTTCTTATCAAGGATGGCAATACGGGTTTCAATGTCTGGAACCTGCATATCAGCGGCAAGGCCCCATTTGAAGCGCGACAATAACCTGGTTTCCATGCCTTTCAGCTCCACCGGTGGTTTGTCGGATGTGATGACCAGTTGTTTGCCGTTCTGGTGCAGGTGGTTGAATATGTGGAAGAAGACATTCTGTGTCTTCTCTTTGCCTGAAAGCCAGTGGATATCATCGATGATCAGTACATCGATCATCTGGTAAAAATGTACGAAATCGTTCTGGGTATTATTGCGTACTGATTCGACGAACTGCTGGATGAACTGTTCGGTGGCCAGGTAAAGCACGGTCTTATCCGGGAAATTACTTTTGACCTGCAACCCGATAGCATGGGCCAGGTGCGTCTTTCCCAGGCCTGTCGGACTATAGATAAATAGAGGGTTGAAAGCTGTTTTACCAGGATTGTTGGCAACGGCGTAGCCGGCAGACCTCGCCAGGCGGTTGCATTCACCCTCAATGAAATTATCAAAAGACAAGGTATCGATCAGTTGTGAATGGACCTTGAGCTTCTTCAGCCCGGGGATGATGAAGGGATTAGGGATATCTTTGGAACGGCCTTTATTAATATCAATGGGCATACTGACGGGTTCATTGCTCACCGATGGCTTATCGCTGGTGGGCATTTTGATGGTGAAAGGGTCTTTGCTGGAATAGGAGCCATCCATGACGATGCTATATTCCAACCTGCCATCTTGTCCAAGCTCCTGGCGGATGGTCTTCTTTAACAGGTTGATATAATGTTCTTCCAGCCATTCATAAAAGAACTGGCTGGGAACCTGTATCGTCAGCACATTTTCTTCGAGCTTTATTGGTTTGATAGGTTCGAACCACGTTTTGAACTTCTGGTGGCTGATGTTGTCCCTGATAATGTTGAGACAATTATCCCATACGCCAATAAAATCCTTTTCCATCACAGTCTTTTACCCTTTTGGATCTACAAATGAAAACATTTCAGGACCCTAACGATCCTTGCTTTGTGCCAGGAATACGAACCGGTGAATCTGATGCGCGGGTTCGGAAGACAAATATCACAGCAAATAGGTTGAAAAAAAAGCCTGGTCAATATTGATTTTATAGAAAAATTGTCCTATAAGCAAGGATGACTTCGCTGTAATATGCTGTTATTCAGGGTATTTCGGTTTTGTCATGAGGTAAAGCGCTGGTTAGGTATAACTTAGTGTTTCGGACTTGGAACGGGGCCAATCGCCCTTGGTTGACAATTTTTTGGAGCGTTCTGATCATGGTTGACTGATTATCAGTCAATTCTTCTGCAAGTCCGAATTATCAGGGATTATGGCTCAATTCAGGGGTGAAAAATAGAGAAATTTTCTCAGGAATTCAAGCCTCAGAGTACGAAACTTAAGATTTTTTTTCCGGAAGAAAGAAGTATTACTTTAGCCAGGTCTAAACCAACATGATATGCTCACCTCCATTACCCGGCGCAGGGTCATTTATGCCGAAACTGACCGGATGGGATACATGTATTATGGGAATTACCCCATGTATTATGAGGTAGGAAGGGTCGAAGCCCTCCGGGAATTGGGAACATCCTACCGGATTCTGGAAGATTCGGGCATTTTGATGCCTGTTGCCAACCTCTCGATAAAATACCTGTGGCCGGCTTATTATGATGACTTGCTCACAATAAAGACCATCATCCCGGCACTTCCTGGCGTCCGGATGTTGTTCCGGTACGAAATATTTAATGAATCAGATACAATGATCAATCAGGGTGAAACAACGCTTGTCTTCACAGATCTGCTGCACCGCAAACCGGTGAGACCTCCGAAGTGGTTCCTGGATCTCTTCCAACCGTATTTTTGATAACAGGCTCTTATTCTACTCCGATCTCAACCAGAACATCATACAACAGATCCAGCCTGGATTTTAAGGTTGCAAGGTCTCTGCGTCGTATTTCCACCTCTACAAGGCAGTCGTTAGCATACTGGCTGCTCCCGATACGCACTTCCATCTCCTTGAGTATGCGCATGACTTCGCTCGTACGGGCGAACGGATATCTGATCCGCATCATGGATGTGATGATGCAGGTTTTTAGCTTGGCCTGCTCCAGGGCGTCACGTGCTGCTATCTTATATGCTGTAATCAGGCCCCCTGTTCCCAGCTTTACGCCGCCAAAGTATCGTATGACCACCACCAATACCTGTGTCAGATTGAAGGACAACAGCTGTCCATGAATGGGTTTTCCGGCGGTTCCCGATGGCTCTCCATCGTCGCTGAGTTTGTACTGACTGCCATCATGGCCCAGCCGGTAGGCATAGCAATGGTGACGGGCATCATGATATTGTCTGCGCAAGGCAAGAAGGGTGTCCTGGGCCTCTTCGGAGGATGAGACTGGATAGGCAAAAGCCAGGAAACGGCTTCCTTTTTCTTTATAGCTTCCTTGCGATGGACCCTCCAGGGTTGTATAAGTGTCTTCGGTCATCAATCAACATTTCTTTCATTCAGGTATTGACCATCTCTCTGTTTCTCTTTGTACCGCGGCCTTGTGCCAGATTGCCGGCACTACCGACCAATTACCTCTTGCCTTTGGGTGAACCTTAGCTGTCTTACGAAACCATGCGGCCATCAGGCTGCGGATCTCGCTATCAGAGCTCCACACGATTCTGCCAGGGAGGCTGTCTCTGACGATACCGCTACCCTGTGTCAAATGCCCACCGCCTCCATGGGCCCGGTAGGAATTGATGGCGACGCGGTATCTGGCATCAGCGCGGAAAGGATCACCATTCTCGAAAGATAGAATCTCTACCCTGTCACCTGCTGGCCTCCGCACATCAACCGTATACCTGATGCCAGCAGCAGTGCTATAATTATAAAAGGGTTCTACCGTGGCAGGATACTTGCCCCGCCTGCTGATGTTGCCCGCTCCGTCATACTGATATTGCAGCAGGTCATCTTCCTCTGTGTGCATCTGCGCATACCACCTTCCACAGGCATATTCAAGGAATTGATCCACCTCCTGACCACTTAATTCCATCACATATAGGTAGTTCTCGTAGCGATAGAGACGGAAAAGATCCCGGACACAAACCGGACCGGCAGCGAGAGACCCCTCGTATGACATGGAGGCAGCAAAGGATATCTGGGCACCACTGGCATCTAATTGCACTTCATGTATCAGGTCGACAGCTGCAGAAGGGCCAAACAAGGCCGGCTGAAAAGGCAGTGGTTGCTGCAACCAGGCAAGGGTATCTGCCACATAGCGACGGATATTCTCATAATCAGCTTCAAATCGCTTCATGAAGGCCGGGTTGGGAGGAATGACTTCTAGGCTTACCCGCCTGGCATCCCAATGTTTGCTGATAATCTGCTTGCTTTTCTGGTGTATCTCCAACTCTGCCACCACCACATCCTTGCCCCGGCTACCAGGTGCCAGAATCAGCACACTGTCGCCTTCCGGACCCGGTACGCGGGTATTCCAGCCACGATGGTCATGGCCGGCAAGGATGAGATCAAAGCCTGCCACCTTCGCAGCTACTGCAGCAGAGGCATGTTCGGCAAATGCGCCATATCCCTTCGCACTGGTATCAACGCCTGCATGAAATAGCCCGATCAGAATGTCAGGCTGCTCGTCTCTCTCGATAATGTCTGCCCATTTCTGTGCACTGGCCACCATATCATCAAAATACATGCCCTCATATAAGAAAGATGGGAGCCATTGGGGTACCTGTGGCGTGATCAGTCCCAATACAGCCACTTTCAGATCACCACGTTGCAGGATATGATAGGGCTTGAAGTATGGGATTGAATCGGAGGTCCTGAGGATATTGGCCCCCAGCCAGGGGAATTGACTTGCTGCCACCATCCGGTCGTACACGGCATGCCCACCCTCAAGATCGTGATTCCCCATAGTGGCTGCGTCATAGCCCATGAAATTCAACGCCCTTGAAAACAAATGAATACTGTCAGTCTGAATAAAATTATAATAATGCGACGAGGGATCACCCTGTATCAGGTCCCCGTTGTCGAGAAGTATGAGCGCGCCCGGATGGTTTCGTCGCAGAGAGTCGACAAGCTGATGTACCTGAGCCAATGATCCTTGAGATGCACTATCTAAAGTAAAATCATAAGGAAAAATGGCACCATGGATATCGCTCGTTTGTACAATAATCAGGTGTTCTGTGCCTGAATGGTTCCGATGGCAGCCCGGGAGCAGGGCCATGACTGCCAATAGAAGCAGCAGTGTTCTAATATGTATAATGTTCTTTGTCATACATTTATGATGATTGGTACTGAATGATCACTTTTGGTCCTAAGGCGCTATCGCTTCATTTCTGTTTGCCTTTGTAGGCTTCATGGACTTCCCTGGGTGTGATGCCGGCCTCCTCTTTTTCATCATTGCCAAAGGGCTCGATATGAATAAGGATATCATGAACCATAGGTATCTCCTCCTTGATGGCTTGTTCCAGCTTCAAGGCAATTCGGTGCCCTTCTTCGATGTTGAGGGATGGCGCAACCTCTATATCCATGGCAATCAGATATTTGCCTGCAAATTCCCGAACCTTGATACGGTGTGGATTTGTCGCTTCAGGGACCGTTTCCATTGCACGGAATATCTTAAAATATACATCCGGATCACGGATCCCATCCATCAGCTCAAGGTTGGCCTCCATAAAGATCTGGTAGGCCACGCGGATGATCCAGAGACCTACCAGCAAAGCGAGGATGAGGTCAACCAAGGGTTGCTGAAAGTAATAGGTAAGGCCGAGCCCAATCAGGACTGAGAAAGAGATCAGAATATCATTCTGCATATTCCGTGCATTCGCGATCAGCAACTCACTTCCGGATTGTTTTCCCAGGCGGTGTTGCCACTTGCTCAGGACCCATTTCCCAATAATGGAAGCGACCGTGGCTACCAGTGCGAGATAACCCGGCATGGTGTGAGCCTGGGCATCCATTAACCTGTTTACTGCTGCGATGATGAATTGCACCCCACCGAAAAAGATGACGAAGGATAAGGCTTTGGTAGCAATCGATTCAGCCTTCTGGTAACCATAGGTGTACTTCAGGTCGGCGGGCCTGGCTGTAACGCGAGCGGCGATCAGCGTGATCAGAAAAGTGACGACATCGGCAAGGCTATCGAGGCCGTCGCCAATCACTGCATAACTGCCTGCAACAATTCCTGCAATGATTTTCAGCCCGGCAAGAATGGCATTACCGGCGATACCTACAAGGGCTGCCTTACGCAGATAATCTGCACGACGAGGTTCAGCTTTGCTCATGTTGTAAAAATAGACATTCTGCAATATCCAGTTCAACGTGTTGCGATGACAAGAATCGCAAGCAGGGCCAGGCCTACACCGGCCCAGTTCAGGTTGCTTAACTTTTCTTTGAAATAGAAAGCACCGATCAGGGTTGAAAGCCCGACAACACCGGCATTGTAGACCGGATAAAACACACTGACATCGAAAACACTCAGGCCCTTCAGCACGGCCAGGGTCGAGTACCAGTTAAGTAGCCCAAGGACGATGCCTGCCACGACATGCCGGCTTTTCAGTCCTTCGCGTTGCTTGCCCGGCCAGAAAGAAAAGGCCAGCCCAAGAACCAGGGCAACCAGAAAAGCAGTAGCCAGGAAAAGCACAAAGTCATCACCGATAAACCAGGCTTCTGCCATCTTGAAAAGGCTGTCATTGGCCCCGTTTATGAGAAAGAGCAGGATAGGGAAAATGAGAACAGCCAGGCCGGCCGCCCTGCTGCCTTTCCTGTAGAGGGTGAGGTAGAAGGCGAGTAATGCCAGCAGTACGCCTCCGACACGGGATATTCCCATCGGGTCATGGAAAACGATAAATCCGAGCAGGACTGGAATTACAACCGACATTTTGCTGGCGACAGAGGTCAGCGCGACTCCAACCTTACGTGTGGACATACCAAATGTGTAGAATCCTGCAATCAGACCAAGGCCGGTGAGCAGGGAGAATGCGAACCAGGGTTTTCCGGGAATGTCAGCAATTCGGAACTCTCCTGCGATACTCAGATAGCCAAGGGTAGCTGCCGTCAGGTAGTTGAGCGTGATCGCCTGGGGAAGGTGGACCTGATACCTGGGCAGGAGTTTGAATACGACGAGTATAGTCGTGCTCGTCAGAATGGCTAAAATGAGATATATCATGAGATGTCAAGGGTTTGGAGCAAGGTGATCATCTGAGCGAAATCTGTTCCAGTGTCAATGATATGCAGATCTTCAGAACGTATTATGTTCATGATCAGGGGAATAAAAGGGGTTCTTATGCAAATGACACGGTGGCTGCTCCAGGATTCGGAGGTGTGCAGGACAGGCGCCCAGACCATACCTTCAGCCTCCAGCCGGCCGATCTCATCCATCAGCACGACCTTCGCAGAAGGTCCTGTCTTTTGGAGATAATCGATGCCTGCTCTGATGGCAGCGGGATTGAACCAGAATCCGCCGCCTTTAACATACTCCTGATCAGCCTGGCGTTGACATAGCAGGTATTCCTGCCCACCCGGCCTGCACAAGAGCTTGTAATATGTTCGTTCTGACCCCTCAAAGAATCCGGGAGACAGAATGGCCGTGTATGGGATGCCCTTGTTTTCAAACCAGTCACATACCTGCGTGGCATAGGTTGTTTTTCCTGATGCCCGGTCTCCTGCGATGATAATGGTCTTACCTGGCATCATGCGTCAAATCAGGTGAAGGACATACAGCAGCTGCTTTCTCTCTTGCTTTTTCATTCCCCAACTGCGCGGCATGAAGAAGGTCCTGGCAACCAATGGTGGTATCACCCGATTCGAGCTTAAATATCCCACGGTAATACCAGGCTTCAGCAAACTGATCATCTGCTTGTATGGCGCTGTTCAGGGCCTGCATGGCCTCCTCCATATCGCCCGACCTGTAGGCTGCCAGGGCTGTGTTTTTCCATGCTTCGGTAAATGAAGGGGCAAGTTCTGTAGCCTGCCTAAAGTCAGTCAGGGATTCTGGATATAGCTTACCCATGTATTTCAGGGTGCCGCGGTTATGCCATGCTTCCGGGTTATCAGGAAGCAGTTCGACCGCTTTTTCAGCGTCCGGTATGGCCTCCTGGTATCTGCCCAGGGCCATCAGTAAGGTGGCTCTTCTGAAATATGCCGGTCCCAGCTCAGGCTCCCGGGTAATCGCCCGGCCGTAGTCTGCCAGCGCTTTATCTGTTTCCTTCATATTGAGCCATGTATTCCCCCTGGCCAGGTAGGCGTAGCCACGATCAGGATACTTGCGGATGACATCATCAAAGAGCGCGATGCTGTCCTTCCAGACGGGTATGCGCAAATGGCTGAGGAGCAATAGGCAGCACAGGAAAACCAGGGTCAATGCCTGCAATGCCCTGGCAGTAGCCTGTTTCCTGATGTCTGCGCGCTGAAACCAGGGCTCCAGCCAGTTTCCCGCAATGAGGATAAGTCCGAGGTAACTCAGATAGGTATATCGTTCCGCAACGACAGCCCGACCGATGGGTATGAGCTGCAGAACCATCAATAAAGCAGCAACATACAGACCCAAACCCAGATAATAGGTGCGGGGCCTGCCTGCCGGGCTCCGCTTCCTCAGCCGAAGCAATATGAAGGCGATGAGTCCTGCCGTTGCCAGTCCGGCGACGTAATAGATCGCCGGCAGTGGCTGGGAAGGATCCGGAAAATAATGCAAAGCAGATAGCCGGATCGGGAAGACGAAGTTCAGCGCATAATACCAGATCCCGTATGCGGCGAAGAGCAAGCGGGCAGGCCAGGGGAAATCCCCGGCCATATTGATGGATTGGTCAGCCTGTTGCGATAGCACAGCTGTAACGGCAGTCGCCAGCGCCAGCAGAGCAAAGGGAATCTTATCAAACCAGACTTTTTTCCATGGTCGTTGCTGGTACCAGTCGATCAGGATTAAAAACGCCGGAAAGATGGCGGCCGCCGATTTGGACAAACAGGAGAGCAGATAGAACAGCAATGTTATTATATACCAGGCCAGCGAAGCGCCCTTCGCTTCCCGGTAACGCAGGTAAGCCAGCAATGAGAGGAGCAGAAAACCCGTATAGAGCAGGTCTTTCGTCTCCGATACCCAAGCTACCGATTCAATATGCATCGGGTGCCAGGCGAAGACAGCCGCGCCGAACAAAGCCAGGAATCCTGTTGTGCTGAATCGCTTCAAAAGGAAATATACCAGTAATACATTGAAGAGATGAAGCACGATGTTGAGCAGGTGGTAGGCGGTACTGTCAAGCCCAAAGAATCTGTAAATCAAAGCATATGTAATCGTTGTCAGCGGATGGTAATTGGAATTGGAAAAGCTTGAAAAAATATCAATAATACCCTGTTTATCAATATTCTGTATTAATGATGATGTGGTGATATATACATCATCATCCCAATTGAGAAAAGCAAAGCGATGGGCGGGCCAGTATAGAAAAAGGGTGATGAGGACAATGACAGATATAGCTATCCACTGCTGTATTGCCGGGATCCCCAGCAAGCGCAACTCTTTAGGTTTAGATGTCGTTTCTTTCTTCATGGAAAACTGCCTTATTGCGTCGTGTCGGTTCCGCTTGGCGCAGGGTTGAAGAATATCTCCAGGAGGTCCGCCCCTGTTTTTATGGATTGCGATGGTATGTTTGGAAGACATGGGGCAGGTGTTCCGGTTCCAAACTTCCTGACACCGGTAAAGACCCGTATTTCATCCCATAAGCGTCTTTCGAGGAAATGTTGCAGGGTCAGGTAGCCTCCTTCGACGAGTACACTGTTGATTCCCTTCTTCAGAATATCTTTCATAACCCCAGCCAGGAAATCTTCTGTGTCAATATTTATATAATGTGTTGGTGAAGGCTGTGAGGCTGCTCGCCTGGTGTAGACAAAGGTTTGCGCATCCTCACTGAATATCTTCCTGCCGGGTGTCAATGATGCATCAGGATCAAGAACGATGCGCACCGGATTTCTTCCTGGCCACGACCTTACCGTAAGGCTGGGGTCATCGCGTTCAACCGTGTTTCTGCCCACCAGGATGGCATCTTCCTCCGACCGCCATTTGTGTACGCATTGCACCGCCGGCTTGCCGGTAATCCAGTATTTTTCACGTTCAGATGCTGCATAAGTTTCAGGTGAGAGCCATCCATCTGCAGATTGCGCCCATTTCAATATGATATAGGGTCTGCCATCTTCGTGAACCCTGAAGAACCGCCGGTTTAGCCAGCGACACCGGTCTTCCAGCACCCCTGTGATTACTTCTATATTGGCTTCCCGCAGCCGCCGGATTCCGGAACCGGATACGGCAGGGTAGGGGTCATGCGTGCCAATCACCACACGGGGAATACCCAAGCTTACAATAAGGTCGGCACAAGGCGGTGTCTTGCCATAATGTGTGCAGGGTTCCAGGTTAACGTAGAGCGTGGCATCCTTCAATAGCGCCTGGTCTTTGACTGCGTTGATGGCGTTGACCTCTGCGTGCGGTCCTCCGCATACCCGATGGTAGCCCTCTCCGACGATACGCCCGTCTTTAACGATCAAAGACCCAACGAGAGGATTGGGCGAGACGCTACCCAGACCCAACGCTGCCAGGTCAAGGCATCGCTGCATATAGAGGTGATGATCGGACATGGAACAAAATTACTTTTTTTTACCTTCGATCCTTGATCAGTGTAGCGACATGACCATGATCTTTAAGAACAACCGATTTATTGAGGTGAAAGAAGCCTTTATCAGAGAAATAGCGCAGCTATATAATCATGAAGAAGCGCTGTTCCTGTTCCGGCTTTTCTTTGAAGAGGTGAGTGGTTATGATTACAGCAGCTTTCAAATGCAGCGCGAAGCCAGGCTATCCGAGAGTGTCCTGCGCGATCTCATTTACGTGGTCGGTGAGCTGAAGACAGGCAGGCCCTGGCAGTACATTACAGGTTATACGGAATTCTGCGGCATGAAAATCAGGGTTGGGCCTGCCGTGCTGATTCCAAGGCCAGAGACGGAAGAACTTGTACTCAAGGTAGTAGACAAGCTAAGGACAATTCAACCCCTGGATGGCACCGCCGGCCCAGGCTTCAGTATGCTTGATGCCTGTACCGGTAGCGGCGCCATCGCCCTTGCCTTGAAAAGCTTCTTCCCTCAGGCTGCAGTCTATGCCTTCGATAAGCACGAAGCCGCCCTGGTGGTGGCTCAAAGAAATGCCCTGGAGCTTAAGCTTGATGTGGTATTTAGAAAGGCTGATCTACTGGAGCCCCCATCAGACTGGCCGGCGGTTGATCTGCTCATCTCCAATCCTCCCTATGTGCGTGATGCCGAGCGCGCCCAGATGCATCCCAATGTCCTTCAACATGAGCCCCCTTCCGCTTTGTTTGTCCCGGATAACGACCCTCTGCTATACTACCGTGCTTTGGCTGACTGGGCCCGGAGGTTGCTGAAACCTGGCGGGTGCCTGGCAGTAGAGATCAACGAGGCCCTGGCAACTGAGACATCATCCTTGTTATCCGCCACTGGATTCACAGATATGTGCGTAGAGAAGGACTTCAGAGGCAAGGATCGGTTCATCATTGCTTACCAGTGATCAGTTTATAGCGATCAGTTTACAACAATCAGCCATCAGCGAAATACCTGAATGTTAGCTGATTACTGCATACTGATTACTGTTAAGTATTCGTTAAGCGATGCTTATTCAACTTAACGCAGAATTAACAGGCTGTTAATACTCAACTAATACTGCCGGGATTTCTTTGCATCATCAAATTTCAGATGACTATTCAAAAAAAGAAATCAACATGAAAAAGCAAAACACATGGTCTCTCGCCTGGTTGTTCGTGGCAGCCGTACTCACATTCAGTGTCACTTCCTGTAAGGATGAAGATGATGACGATCCCACGCCGACACCCTCTGGCAATGTCATTGTGAAGCAGAATATCACCACCAATACCACCTGGACACGCAACAATGTGTACCAGCTGGGTGGTAGAATCACGGTTGTCAGCGGAGCAACACTGACCATCGAAGCAGGTACCATTATCAAAGGTGAGGCCGGTACCGGTGCCAATGCCACTGCACTGCTCATCGCCCGCGGTGGAAGGCTTATCGCCGATGGACGCGCCGACGCCCCGATCATCTTCACCTCTGTGGCTGATGAGATCGCTCCCGCCGACATTTTGGCAGGTAACTTCAACAGCCCCAACCTGGATCCCGATGTGAATGGTCTTTGGGGTGGTGTGCTCATCATGGGAAAAGCCAGAATATCAGCATCCAATACCTCAGGTGATGTCACCGAAGTGCAGATCGAAGGTATCCCGACCTCTGACCCTAACGGTCTTTACGGTGGTAATGATGATAATGATAACTCCGGAATCATTCGCTATGTTTCCATCCGCCATGGTGGTACCAATATTGGCTCCGGTAACGAGATCAACGGCCTGACACTGGGTGGTGTTGGTTCTGGAACAATCATCGAGAACATCGAAATCGTTGCCAACCAGGATGATGGTATTGAATGGTTTGGCGGCTCAGTGAATGTCAAAAACGCCCTGGTTTGGAATGTGGGTGATGATGCCATTGATACCGACCAGTCCTGGTCCGGGACCCTTGATAACTTTGTTGTCATTGCTCCCGATGATCATAATTTCGAACTGGATGGACCGGAAGGTTCCTACGAAGCAACCCATACCATCAAAAATGGCCTTGTCCTCGCCACCGATAGTGCAATGGGTCGCTTTTCCTCAGACCTGATCAATGTTGACCAGAATTCACGTGTCAATCTGGTAGATATTTATATCACCAAGATTGCTCCCGGACAGAAAATCAACCGTGTAACTGCTCCCGTAGTAACCTTTACAGGTATTCAGCTCAATGTTCCTGCTGCCGATCTGGCTAATTACGTCAATGGTGCTGTTCCTGCAGGTGTGACCGCCGGCACGACCAACAAGGCCAATATGACTGCATTTACGTGGACCTGGGCTCACAAGGCCGGTAAACTGGCCGGATTCTGACAGGAAGGTAAGGTATTCACAGATTGAAAGCACAACATACGAGATTGCTTTGAGAGCGAGACAGACCTGCAACGAAACGGCAGGTCTGTCTCATCGTTATTCATAATTCATCCACATATGAGGATTTTATTTATAGTTGTTTTATTATTTACCTCACTCTCGCTGTTTGCGCAGCGTGGAACACTGAGGGGCTCAGTCTATGATGACAAGACCGGAGAATCGCTGGTGGGCGTGTCCATCTTTCTGAAGGGAACCTCGCGTGGCACCATCACCGACCTCGATGGTAAGTTCTCGGTGGATGTTCCGCCGGGAACCTATGATATCCAGGTGTCTTATATCTCTTATCAGACCCTGGTCATCGAAAAAGTAATTATCCGGGAAGGAGAAGTGAGACTGTTGAATAACCTGAAACTCAAGGAGAGCTCACTGGATCTTCAGGAGGTGGTCGTCACAGCTGAAGTGGTACGTACCTCAGAGACAGCTATTAATACGCTGAGAATGAAATCTGCCGCCATCATGGATGGAATCTCCGCCAGTCGCATGCAGCTTATTGGGGATGCCACCGCGGTAGAAGCAGCGAAAAGGGTGACAGGGGTGTCGGTTGAAGATGGTAAGTATGTGTATGTCAGGGGATTGGGAGATCGTTATTCCAAGACAACTCTGAATAATATGGATATTCCTGGCCTGGATCCGGACAGGAACAGCCTGCAGATGGATATCTTCCCGACCAACCTGGTCGATAACATCGTGGTAAGCAAGAACTTCACCGCTGACATGCCGGCCGACTTCACCGGGGGTATGCTGAATATCGAAACCAAGGACTTTCCGGATACCCGCATCTTAGGTGTTTCATTCAGCACTGCCTTCAATCCTGATATGCATTTTAATTCTGATTTTCTGACCTACGAAGGCGGAAAAACCGATTTCCTGGGATTTGATGATGGCAGCCGTGCCATCCCTACCCGCGCTACCAAGCCCAATGTGCCCACACCCATCAGCGGTGCATCCCAGTCCGAAGTGGTTGATTTCATTAAAAGTTTCAACCCCCAACTGGGCGCCCATCGACAGTCCAGCCTTATGGACTATAGTCTTGGAATCTCTTTTGGTAATCAGATCGCATTGCAAAAAGAAGGACGCAAAACGGACAAAGACCCGAAGCTGGGATATATCCTTGCACTTTCCTATAAGACCGATTATAAATACTATGATGATGTTACTTATGGTGAATATCAGCGATATACTAACCCAGATCAGACAGAATTGAGGTATGCTACGGTCCAGACAGGTGCTTATGGTGAGCGGAATGTGCTCTTAGGGGGCATCGGCGGATTGGCTTATAAAACCAAATATGCCAAACTTAGACTGACGCTGTTGCATCTCCAGAACGGAGAGAGCAGGGCAGGAAAGTTTTTTATCGATAACGACGGCCAGGCCATTGGACAATCAGGCTACTTTGCAGGCTCTGACAACCTGGAATACAACCAGCGGTCACTCACCAATCTTTTCCTGGGTGGTACCCATGTTTTCGTTGGCCCGGGCTGGGAAATCGACTGGCGGATTTCGCCAACTTATTCATCTTCAAGTGATCCGGATATCCGAAAAACGGCTTTTACTTTTAAAGATGCCGACACGGTATTCAGTGCAGGTGCGGGTGGCAATCCTTCCCGTATCTGGCGTGATCTTAGCGAGCTCAACATCAGCAGCCGTTTCGATGCAACAAAGAAATACTTATTACTGAAAAGAGATGCCAAATTCAAGGTGGGGCTGAACCATGCCTTTAAATACCGGGATTATGAAATCCTATTCTTTGATATGCAGTTTTTTTCCACCCAGCAGTGGTTAACACCTGATCCTGACCTGGTTCTATTACCCGGTAATCTATACCCCAATAAACCCAACAGCATCTATTACCAATCGGGTAATAATAACCCGAATCCCAATGCCTATCAATCCAATATCAATAATATTGCTGCCTATGTTTCCAATGAATTTAACCTCCTGGAAAAGCTGAAGATTATCCTGGGACTGAGGGTCGAAAACTACATCCAGCGGCATACCGGACGCGATCAGGCCTTTGCGAGCGGGGATACACAAAATGGCAAGAACCTCGACAACGATAAAGTTCTGGAATCGATGGACTTTTTCCCCACTGTCAACCTGATCTATTCGCTGTCGCCAAAACAGAACTTCCGGACCTCTTATGCACGCACCATCGCACGCCCTTCTTTCAAGGAGCTTTCGTTTGCCCAGATTATTGATCCCATCACGAACAGGATTTTCAATGGATCCCTCTTTACGTATTCCGATTGGGATGGACAACTGACCGAAACACGGATCGACAACCTGGATCTGCGTTGGGAGTTGTTCCTGGAGCGAAGCCAGGTGATTTCACTCAGCGCGTTTTTTAAACGCTTTGATAACCCGATTGAGTTGGTGCGCATTCCGGAGGCTCAGACAAGCACGGAATACCAGCCGCGCAATGTAGGAGATGGCCAGTTGCTTGGATTTGAATTTGAGTTTCGCAAGGACCTGGATTTCATCACGACTAAACTGAAGAATTTCAACCTGAGCGGCAATTTGACCTGGGTGTCCTCGCGCATTGATATGACAGAATCGGAGTATAATTCGCGCAGGAATTTCCTGAGAACAGGGGAGAGCCTTGAAAAGTCCAGGCAAATGGCGGGTCAGTCACCGTATGTTGTCAATGCCGGGGTTGTCTATAGCATTTTGGAGAGGGGACTGGATGCAGGTTTCTTTTATAATGTAAAGGGAGCTACGCTAACCATCGTGGGCGGCGGCTTGTATCCTGATGTCTATATTGCCCCATTCCATAGCCTGAATTTCAGTTTTAATAAGAAATTCGGAGAGGAGCGCCGAACGGCATTGGATTTCAAGGTTTCTAATCTGCTGAATGATAATGTTTTTAGTTATTATTCATCCTACAAGGCAGACGATCAGACCTACAGCAGCATCAATCCGGGGATGTCCTTCAGTCTGGGGATCAGTCACAAATTCTAATCGTGCAGGCGTAGTATGTCATTCATGGGTATTTCCTGCCGGCTGTTGCATGGTAAGTATGGATTTACTAATTTTAATAGAAAGTTAAAGATGATGAAAACGAGGATAGCATGCACCCTGATTGTGGGATTGTTCCTGTTGACCGGTGTAGCAAGCGGACAGGAGTTGCAGATCCGGGATGGGCATTTTTTTAAGGATGGAATGTTGTATACCGGCACCCAGCAGGTTTATTTCGATTCCGGTGCCATCAAGCTGATACGTCATATTAAGGATGGGGTGGAACATGGAAAGGTCACGCTTTTCTTTGAAAACGGGAAGGTGAGCGAGGAGCGTTATTACCAGATGGGGGCTAAGGATGGCCTGTGGGTGAATTACAGTGAAGCTGGCATCCGCCTGGCCGAAGCCAGCTGGAAAAACGGTTTAAAGCATGGCTATTGGCATGTCTGGGATGAGTCGGGCGTCAAGCGGTATGAGATGTTTTACGAAGAGGGTCGAAAGGCCGGAACCTGGTATATGTGGGATGAAAAGGGTGTGCTGGTCAGTGAACGGGTTTACTGATTGAGGCGACATTTCATGGGTATCAAATTCTTATCTCTGGCGGGTAGTTAACCCTGGTGAGATATAAGCCTTTGGCAGGCACGCTCCATCCGGCCTGTGACCGGTCACCAGAGTTCAGTACCTCTCTGAACGCCTGACGATCCATCTTCTTTCTCCCTACCTCAAGCATTGTTCCAACAATGGCCCTTACCATATTACGCAGGAATCGATTTGCCTTGATGGTGAATATGAGGCAGTCATCTGTTTCCTTCCATTCCGCTTCCATAACATGGCATAGATATGAGCCAACATCGGAATGCGCCTTTGAAAAACAGGCGAAATCCCGGTGTGCCAGCAGGTCCTCGCAACAAAGCGTCATCTGTTCAAGTGCAAGGTTTCCGGAGTAATGGTAGGCTTTGTCAATGAGAAAAGGGTTCTTTCGCCTGGTAATCAGGTAATCATACGTCCTGTCGATGGCTGAGAAACGCGCATGGACATCATCCCGCACAGGATACAGGTCCAGGATGGCTATGCGGGGCTCCAGGATGGCATTCAGGGCATGGATGAGTCTGTATGGCTCAGGCGAGCTCTCGGTGTCGAAATGAGCCGGCATGCAGCGCGCATGAACACCGGCGTCTGTGCGTCCGGCTCCGGTAACGGACGTTTCTGTTTTTAATACAATCGAAAGCGCCTCCTCGATACACTGCTGTATACTGGGTGCATTGGGCTGGCGCTGCCAACCTCCGAAGCCTGTGCCATCATAGACGCATTCAAGGAAATACCGCATGATTCCCTGCTTAGGTTACGCTATAGACAAAGATGAGAAATTGACGCTTACATCCACGCAGGCCTTGAAGAATATTGTCTTTTCACCAGGTAGTACTGTACGTATTATAAACATATAAACATGCAGAATGCAAAATATATTCAATCATAACGAAATGAACAAGATAGGTGAATTAGTATATTGATTTTACAACATGAAATGAGAACCGCATTTCAATATGTCCTTACTGTATAATTAGTCTAAATAACAATTCAGGCATTCAGGTTTATTGTGAATTCTATTGTTAGCAAGATAACAAAAGGATGTTTACTTTTGCCACGAATTTGATTGTTAATCTGTTAACAAGAAAATATAACTCACTCTAAACCAGTAAAAACCAACGGAGGAAGTATGACGAACACACAAGCCTTAATCAAGGACCTGGTTGGCAAACATGGAAATTCCCGCAATGCGTTGATGCCGGTATTGCAAGGTGTCGTGCAGCAGGAGAGATACCTGTCGGAGGAAGCCATGCTGGAAGTGGCCAGGGAACTGGACATTTCTGCAGCTGAAGTATATGGCACGGCCTCATTCTATACTTTCCTGGATACCGTACCCAGGGGTAAATACATCATCCGGGTATGTAAGACCATCACCTGCCATATGGCCGGTAAGGATCAGGTCATCCAGGCATTGGAGGAAACGCTGAAAGTCAAAGTCGGCGAAACAACGGTGGATCGCAAGTTTACACTCCTTACAGCCAATTGCCTTGGATGGTGCCATAAAGGCCCCGTTATGCTGGTAAACGGTGACGTTTATCCTGAGATCACACCTCACCGTGCGATTGAGATCGTAGAAGAGTACGCAAAAAAGAAGTAAATCTTCCACCCAAAGCCTCATAGTGTTATGGAAAAGAAACAATTGAAAAAGGTTGATATCATTTTTGCCACCGATATGTGTGATCCCATGGATGTGCTCGCCAAAACTTTGCAGCGCAGTCCGGATGAAGTGATCCTGGATGTGATTGATTCAGGGCTCAAGGGTAGGGGTGGAGCCGGTTTTCCTACCGGATTGAAGTGGAAATTCACCCGCAATGAAAGCGGAGATACCAAATACGTCATTTGCAATGCCGATGAAGGGGAGCCCGGTACCTTTAAAGACAGGGAAATCCTGGACAGGGTGCCTGAAAAGGTGCTGGTTGGTATGGCCATCTGCGGGTATGCCATCGGCGCCCGCGAAGGTTATATCTACCTGAGGGGTGAATATAACTTCCTGCTGAAAGGTTTGCAGCAGAAAATTGACAAATTCAATGCCAAGGCCAGGGAACTGGGACTGGACTATACCATATACCTGAAGTCGGGTTCCGGTGCCTATATCTGCGGAGAAGAAAGCGCACTTTTCGAATCCATGGAAGGCAAACGTGGTGAGCCCAGGAACAAACCACCTTACCCGACCCGTGCCGGCTACAACTATAAGCCTACGGTCATCAATAATGTGGAAACCCTGGTCTATACCACCATGATCTGCACCCTGGGTCCGGAGCAGTTTAAAGCATTGGGAACCAAAGATTCCAGGGGATCGAAAGTCTTCTCCGTCTCTGGAGATACGCCCATTGCAGGTATCTATGAGCTTGAGCTGGGTATGCCCCTGGCTGATTTCGTGGAAGAATTTGGTGATGGCGATACCAAAGCGGTACAGGTGGGAGGCGCCAGCGGACATTGTGTCCCAAGGAAGAACTTCAACAATACCGTCATTGGTTTTGAGGGTATCCCTACGGGCGGATCCATGATGGTCTTTAACAGCTCCCGCTCAATGTATAATGTGTTGCATGATTACCTGGAATTCTTCACCGAGGAATCCTGTGGTCAATGCACCCCTTGCCGTGTCGGTTGCCAGCAGCTCCTCAAAGGCATCGAAGCCGTGAAACGTGGAGAACGCAAGCCCGACTATCTCGACGAACTCAAGAAACTGGCTGATACCATGAAACTGGCCGCCAAATGTGGCCTGGGTCAATCCGTCGCCAATCCCTTCAACTCCATCGTGGATAATTTCCGGGAAGAGATCATCTATTAATCCTCTGATTCAGAAACCGATAATAGACATAACCATGAGCAAGTACCTGGTAAATCTTAAGATAAATAACATACCGGTGACCGTTGAAGAGGGCACCACCATTCTGGAGGCAGCTGAAAAACTCAACTTCCGCGTACCTACCCTTTGTAACCACCCTGACCTGAGTGTCGCCGGTAACTGCAGGGTTTGTGTAGTAGAAGTGACCGGTGCCAAAGCACTGGCAGCCTCCTGCGCAACACCCGTATCCGAGGGCATGGAGGTTTTCACTAACAGCGCCAAGGTGCGCAACGCCCGCAAGCATGTGATCGAGCTGCTGCTCTCTGAGCATAATGCCGATTGCACGAAGTGCTTCAAGAACGGGCATTGTGAGCTGCAGGACCTGTCGGCCGAATACAGGGTAGGAGACCATGTGTTTCTGGATCTGGTTAAGGCCAAGGACAAGGTTTTGGATATCAGTTCTCCATCCATCCAAAAAGACAATAGCAAATGCATCCGCTGCCAGCGGTGCGTGCGCACCTGCGACGAGCTGCAGGCAGTCGGCGCCCTCTGCGTTGCCCATAAGGGGGATCACCAGATGATCACCACCTTCCTCAACAAACCCATGCATCATGTGGTTTGCACCAACTGCGGCCAGTGTATCAACCGCTGTCCCACCGGTGCCCTCGTTGAACGTAACTACATGGAAGAGGTCTGGGAAGCCATCAATGATCCGTCCAAGCATGTCGTGGTTCAGACAGCCCCGGCTGTCCGTATCGGACTGGGTGAGGATCTGGGTCTTGAGCCCGGTCACAGGGTTACAGGTAAGATGGTCTCTGCACTGAAACATATCGGATTTGATTCGGTGCTGGATACCGACTTCACCGCCGACCTTACCATTATGGAAGAAGGTACCGAGCTGCTGGTGCGCCTGAAGAAAGCCCTCGTCGACAAAGATGAGAGCATCGCACTCCCCATGACCACCTCCTGCTCACCTGGCTGGATCAAATTCATTGAGCATACCTTCCCGAGCTTGTTGCCAAACGTATCTTCCTGTAAATCACCACAGCAGATGTTTGGTGCCCTGGCCAAGACGTATTTTGCCATGAAGAAGGGTCTGGATCCCAAGAACATGGTGTCGGTTTCCATCATGCCCTGTACTGCCAAGAAGTTTGAGGCAAACCGCCCCGAAATGCGCGCCAGTGGTTACAAGGATGTCGATTACGTTCTGACAACCCGCGAACTGGCTATGATGATCAAGCAAGCTGGTATCGAGTTTATAAAACTGGACGACATGCATTACGACAGTATCATGGGTGATTCTACCGGTGCTGCTGTGATCTTTGGTGCCACCGGTGGTGTGATGGAAGCGGCGCTGCGTACGGCCTATGAAATCGTAACCGGACGTGAGGTGCCTTTCGCCAACCTCAACATTATGCCCGTCAGGGGTATGGAAGGCGTCAGGGAAGCCAGCGTATTGATCAAGGATACCAAACCGGAGTGGAACTTCCTCGAAGGTGTGGAACTTCGTGTCGCGGTTGCCCATGGTCTGACCAACGCCAAACACCTGATGGAAAAAGTCGAATCAGGCGAAGCCAACTATCACTTTATCGAGGTGATGGCCTGCCCGGGCGGTTGTCTGGGTGGTGGCGGCCAGCCAATACCGACTTCCCCTGAAATCCGTGAGAAACGGGCGGAAGCTATTTATGCTGAAGATGAAGGACTTACACTGCGTAAATCCCATGAAAACCCGGAAGTGGTACAAATTTACAAGGACTTCCTGGGTGAACCCCTCGGACATAAGTCACATGACTTACTCCATACGCATTACAAACCCAGGGAAAGGCATTGATTCAACCTGGTTAAGGGGAGGCTGTCTCAAAAGGGCAGCCTCTTTTTTTAGGACACCAGGGATGGTCAGATGGTAATCCATTGTTATGACGTATTACCCAATGTTTGCGTCTCAGGTCAAATCTGAGGATAGCCCTCTGAAGCCAAATGATTTAATTAAACCGGGAGGATGTCCTATTTCATCTACCGGATAAGGATACCCAGTTGTCTCTATAATTCCTTGTATATCAGAAAACCTAAATATCCAAGGTAAGCACTGGTCATAAGCACTGCTTCCCAGCGGTCCAGCTTACGCCGGCCTGACATGAACATGGCCAGGAACATAAACACTGTTCCACCTGCCAGCAACAGGATGTCCAGATTGAATGCCCGGTCGAAGGGAATGGGCCGGATAAGGCCGCTGATAGCCAGGATAAAAAAGATATTGAAGATATTGGACCCGATGATGTTACCAACGGCCATATCATTATTTTTCCGGATAGCGGCCACGACCGAAGTGGCCAGTTCCGGCAGCGATGTGCCGGCGGCAACAATCGTAACGCCAATGATCTTCTCACTGACGCCCAGTAAGGTGGCAAGGTCAACAGCATTGGGTACCACAAGCCTGCCTCCGGCGATCATGGCAGCCAGTCCACCGGCATTCAGCAGCCATATCTTCCATCCTGCCATCGTTTCCTCATTGCCTTTCACACGTACAGGATCCTTGCGTAACTGACTGTAAACATAAAACAGGAAGAGTCCGAACATCCCAAGCAGCACGAGCGCATCCGACCTGCCCAGCAATGGAGAGGTTCCTCTGATATAGTCATTTGACATGAAGAAAAGAAGGATGATCGCCAGAAGCGATAGGGGTATTTCCTTCCATACTGTGCTGGATTGAACCGGAACAGGGGAGATGATTCCCACCAGGCCCAGAATTAGTAACAGGTTCATGAGATTACTGCCAATCACATTGCCAAACACGATGCTTTGG
This sequence comes from Lentimicrobiaceae bacterium, assembly GCA_018001695.1. Lineage (GTDB taxonomy): Bacteria > Bacteroidota > Bacteroidia > Bacteroidales > JAGNHN01 > JAGNHN01. The sequence continues at coordinate 11,308 of JAGNHN010000016.1, read as the reverse complement.
TGGTCGGTTGCCGAGGCGAAGGCATTAACGACCAGTTCAGGTGCTGAAGTCCCAAAGGCGACAATGGTCAGGCCAATGGCCAAATCTGAGACATGGTATTTTCTCGCCAGGGCGGAGGCCCCTGAGACAAACCAATCTGCCCCTTTGATAAGGAGAAGAAAACCAACTATAAGTAGTAAGATATTAATAATCATTGTTCTAAAGATTCTTTTCTGGTAAAATGGTTTATTTGATGCTGATCAACCAATTGATACTGAGCCAAATTCTGCTTCGTCCGGGTGCGTTAAGAAGAGACGAAAGCCGGTAGTCGAGGCCACCTTCCAGCTTGTTGTTATCACTGAGGTAATAACCAAGAAAGGGCTGCCAGCGCATTTCAAGATCATGTTCATCTTGCTCAATCTCAAACAGGTACTCATTGCTAAGCTTGAAATACAATTCACCCGGATCGATGGATTGTCCACGTAGCGCTTGTTCCCAGCCCAGCCTGTACCGAAAACGAACCGATAAGGGATCCTCACCTCCAAAGGTCTGATCCGACGCGATCCGGTGTGCCAATCTCAGTTTACTAAATTGTGTGACGATGGTATATTGTTGCAAAAGACGGTGTCTTATCTGCTCCGGTTCATGCCTGAGGAGATAACCTGCTGAAAGGCGGTTGTTCAGACCCGACCGCCTGCTCAGGATCAGGGAATAGTCAGCAAGAAGGTGTGCATACCCCATGTCGCTACCCTCACCTGCAATGCCTTCAACCAGCTTTTGACGGGTTTCAGCACGCAGGTTGATGCCCCATCCCTTTCCAAGCCCTTTACTGAGGCTTATCCCCGGAAGTACACCCGCCTGATAGGCATGTTGACCCCATGCAAGATTGCTGAAAGCAAGGAGAAACAGAATGATGCCTGATCTTCCCATCAGTATGTCAGGTTATCAGGGTTTCTCAGCACGATTCGCGACTCTTTTTCGAATTTTCCTTCCCGGGAGAACAAAAACTCATACAAATCCAGACTTTTACCGCTTCTTCCTTTCACTTCAACTTCGAATTTTTGAACCAGTCCGTCCTGAACAGTACCTTGTAAAAGCATGGTTTTCACTGCTCCGGGATCACCACTGTATTGTACCTGAATCCGCATGATCCGGTATTTGTCAAACCTGCTCTTCAGGTAGGCGTTGATAGTCGATCGGGCTATAGCGGGAATGGCCGTCTCAGAAATCTGTAATTCTGCATCCAGCAAACTTCCATCCAGGCTGAATTCTATGCTGATGGGCCTGCTGCGAAAGCTTGTTTTGGCTTCCAGACTTACCTGGTCTTTGCTCTCTTCCCGAAACCACTTGATTTTGTCCTCGATATTTAGCGTAGCGATGTAATCCCGCGCCCTGGCAGGAACTTCACGCTCCTTTATCCGGTATTCCTTTTCCCATTTTATCTGGGCAGAAATTGCAGAAGAAAGGCAGATCATGATAATCAAAATCATGATTTTTAATAAGTTATTTACTGAAAGAAACCTGGTCATCACTGTGATTTTTTTGCCATCATCGAAGGGCTGAGACGTCATGCTACGTTCGCTTTGCCTTTTACCGGGTTATAATCACCTGGAGATAATCTAATATTCAGTGCTTTGAATATTTCCATGGATATCAGAATAGGTATGGCAAGGGTTAGCACCAGTATCCATTCACGAAACAGGATTGGTTCAATACGAAGAAGGTTTTGCATAAGAGGGATTTGCATGCTTAAAATATGCAAACCTTGTGCTGCGATCACACCAAACACAAGAATGATATTTCTTTTCAGAGGAACCCTGAAGGCCGAGGTTGTTTCGGAGCGACTGTTGAAAGCGTGGAAGTTTTGCATAAAGACCATAAGCAGCAGGATGAGACTTCTGGCGTGTACTTCATCAATATTTGAATACCTGATCAACCAGTACCAGAGTCCGAAGACAATGAACCCCATGGTAACACTTGAAACGATGGTTTGTTTGATCATCAGCCGGTTAAAGATTGATTCGGCTGGTTTTCTAGGTCGCTTATGCATAGTACCGGGCTCACCACCTTCAAAGGCAAGGGCCACATCCTGAATCCCGTTTGTGACCAGGTTGAGCCAGAGGAGTTGAACCGCCAGCAATGGAAGCGGCAGGCCGGCCATGATTGACAGAATAAACAGGATCACTTCAGCAGCTCCTGTTGATACCAGCAGGAAAATCACCTTTCTGACATTGTCATAGGCAAATCTCCCTTCTTCCACACCGGCCACGATAGAGGAGAAGTTGTCATCTGTTACGATCATGGAGCCTACATCCTTGGCTACATCAGTTCCGGAACCCATGGCTACGCCGAGGTTAGCTCGTTTGAGCGCCGGCGCATCATTCACCCCATCACCGGTAACGGCCACAAACTCACCTTCTCTGATAAGGATATCCACAATTTCAAGTTTTTGAACCGGATTGACCCTGGCAAAGACAGTGCTACCCGCGACCAGTTGCTCGTATGCAGGGCTGTCGGAGGGTCCTGCGTCGCTCAGCATCTGACCTGTTACAACCTGATCACCGGGCGACATGATGCCTATTTCGGTCGCGATGTTTGCTGCTGTTGCCGGATGGTCCCCGGTGATCATGATTACTTTGATACCTGCTGAACGGCACTTTGCCACGCTTTCCTTCGCCTCAGGCCTGAGTGGATCAATGAAGCAGATAAGTCCACGGAATGCCAGTTTAGGGTATGAGGAGGGCGCATAGCGTTCCTGTTTCACAAACCCCTCCCAGATACCATCAGCAAATGCCAGCACCCGGTACCCATTGCTTGCCAGTTCTTCTGCCTGAATAAGAACGGCGTCTTTGTTAAATATCCCATTCAGATCATGATCTGAGGATCGGTCACAAAATCCAAGGACCGTTTCAACAGCCCCTTTTGCCACCATTCGGATGGATTGGCCTTCCTGGATGAAAGCGGCTGCATGTTTATGCTCAGATTCATAAGGAACCATATCCACGACCGGGAATTCCTCCCTGAATTTGCGCGGTTTAGCGCCCCATTTATAACCCAGGCTCAGGAGGGCAACCTCCATGGCATCACCATAATGTTTCCATATGTCTCCGTCTTTTTCCAGACTGGCTTCGTTGGAGCTCAGGGCCACTTTCATTAATAGGTCCAGTGCTTTAGAATAGCCACTGTTGACAGTCACGTCAGGATTCTTGTCGTCAATGATGTTGCCTTCCCCGTTATAGCCTTGTCCGGTAACACTGTATGATTCGCCCTCAGGCAGAATGATTTTACGCGCAGTCTGCTCATTCACTGTCAATGTGCCTGTTTTATCACTGGCGATTACGGTACAACTGCCCAGGCTCTCTACTGAATTTAGCCGTCGAACGATTACATTTCGCTTTGCCATCCTGCGAGTGGCGATGGCCAGGGCTACGGTCAGGGCCACAGGTAGGCCTTCGGGAATAGCGGAGACGGCAAGGGCAACAACGAAGAAGAAAATGGCCTGGATATCCATGCCTTGCATCCGCAATACCACGGCCAGGATGACGCTCAAAGCAATAATGAAAACCGTGATTTGTTTGATAAATTTCTCAGTACGCTGAATCAGGGGAGGCTTGGCGGATTTGCCTTCCGAGACATTCTGGGCTATCTGTCCAACCTGGGTCATGGCACCCGTGCTAACCACGATCCCAAAACCTCTCCCTGACATGACCGTGGAGCCGGCAAAGGCCATATTGGTCCTTTCAGCCACGCCTGTGTTCTCGTCCATGATGCTGACCTGCTTGATAGCAGGAATGGATTCCCCGGTAAGAAAGCTCTCATCAATCTCAAGATTGCTGACTTCCAGCAACCGTATGTCCGCCGGAACTTTTACACCAGATTCCAGCACGACGATATCACCAGGTACCAACTCTTCAGATGGTATCTCCTGTTCACGGCCATCACGACGAACCCTGGCACTGATCCTGAGTAGTTTCTGTAAGCCCGATGCGCTTTTCTCTGCGTTGTACTCCTGGTAGGCACCAAGGGCACTATTGATCAGGATCACAAGAAAAATAAAAATGGCATCCTTTCCTTCTCCAATCAGCACAGAGGCAAAGGCCGCTGCGATAAGGATGAAGATCAGTGGATTGACCAATTGATGCAGGATGATAGACCAAAGGGTTTCCGGACTGGCTTCAGGCAATTTGTTGGGACCGTAAAATGTTGTACGTCTGGATGCTTCTTCCGGATTCAATCCTGATCTATTGGACTTCAATTCCGATAGTGCTTCCTGCTCGCTGAAGGCATGCCAGTGCTCCCTGGCAATACTGTCCTGATGTTTCATTGATAATAACTTTGGTCTGATCTGTTAGATTTTCTTCTGTTAATATATTAACAAGAAAAACTTCCAAATGTTGAAAGTGCCGCTATGAAATTTTACGTTTTCATCATGCGAATCGCGCACAAGGCATATCAACAGGAAGGTCCAGGTCTGCCTATAGACTAGCAGACCAAAATGTTGATTGGCAGATCTAGGACGAAGCCACCAGTTTAATTAACCGGAATAATACTTACTTGAAATGGTTAGATGCTGTTCATTCGTCTACATTATGATATTGGCACACCATGCTACCCATACCAGCCCTGTAGTTCATGACTGCTCTCCGGACATCTGACTAATCAAAGGATAAGAGGTGCGTTGATTACCCCAGCCAGGCCGCCCAGGGCAAACGGCTCAGAATGAATACGAGGCCCAGACCGTAAAATACCAGGATGGTCTTGTATTTAAGGGTACTGGTAGGTACGCGCTTCACACGGGCATACCCAATGGTGATCAGGACGATACCTATGATCATCATCAGCGGATGCTCCAGGGCATAGAGCCGAAGCAGAGATTGCTTCATTGTCTCGGGTGACCAGTTCAGAAACCCCAGCGGGGAAAAGAAATACAGAACGATGCCACCGAGTAATTGGGCATGTGCAAAGATGAGGCCAATAAGGGCCAGGCGTTGGCTGGCAGCAGTGAAAGGTCTTTTACCAAGCCACCTCAGCAGGCTGTATATGATCAGAAAAACGAGTGCTGCCAGCGCCAGGTAGGCAAAATAGGAGTGGAGGTGTTTTAATCCGGTATACATGGGTTCTGATTAATGGTATTAAACAACACAACCGGCGTTTTGTTTGATGAAAACGTTGATGCCGGGGGCCTGGAGTAAATAGGATATATGATAAATTATTCTGATACAATCATTTAACATAATTACTTCTGCATGGCTTGATACCGGAGTTCCGGTGGCATTTTTTCAATGGCATAGCGCAGCGCCGTTCTGGGCATTTTTTGCTTGTTCAGCATAACAAAATCAAAGATAAGCTGCTGGTGCTGCTGGCTGGCTACCTTCAGTAACCAACCATACCCTTTCTGCACCATGTCATCCGGATCAGTCAGCAGGCGCTGCGCGATTTCCAGAATATCCTCCAGAAACACACCCTTGCGGGCAGGCACGATCAGGCTTACGGCAGCTGCTCTCTTCACCCATCGGTTGCCGGAATGAGTGAATGTCTTGAGGTGATGGATAAAGGAAGGATACATCTCGATAAAAGCCCCAAGGCTGTGGTTGCACAAGGTGTCGCAGGTGGCCCAGTTGGTGATGTAATGATGGATCCAGTGTTCGAATATATCAAAATCAGCCTGTTGATATCGCTTCCTGATGGCATGTGAAAGGTGACATGCGATGAAACCGGCTTCCATGTACCCGGTCTGCCATAATCCTTCACAACAGGAGAGGATGGCATCCTTATCCAGGTCTTTGATCTCCTGATAATACTTCCTGCCCAGCTCACTTACCAGGGCAGCCCGTATACCATGGAGTTCCACGTCTTCCTTAAAAAAGCGCCGGCCGCTGATGCGGTTCCTTTCTTCGCCCAGGGACTTCAGTTCATCGTGCACTATAGCAATCCACGCCCTACACTCATGATGTTCCATGTCTTTGTGTTTTTTCTTTTAACAGGATAAAATGGGTATCCTGATCGTACTTCCTCAATCTTGGTGAGTTTAATATCTCCCCTTCAGTTAAATCCTGCATGCTAGGCTGTTTTCTTATGTTCTTATTTGATAATTAAGAGTTTAAGAAGCCCACCCTGCTGCGCTCTCAGAAAATACAGGCCAGGGGCAAGATCTTCCAGGTGTAAAGGTATGCGTTGTCCCTCTGATTCAGCCGCATTAATTCCTATCGTGCGTTTTAAATTATATTGAGCATCATATAATTGAAGAAAATCTGTTTGGCCCAAACCTCCAGATAGACCGCTTATCCAGGTTATGCCCCGGGCAGGGTTGGGACTGATTGTCCATGTTGTTGAATAACAGATGTTTGATCGAATGCCGGTTGAATTTCCATTGTTCAGATAAACATCCATACTATCCATATTCATGTTGCCGCATTCATCCCAGGCTTCGATATAGATGCGATAGTTGCCATCGACGTAGCTGGCCGTCGGGATGAACAGGTTGAGTTCGTTTAGTTCCAGCAAGGTGTCACCGTTATTGCGTGTCAAAACATGGTAGTATTCTCTGATCAGGCTCATCCAGGGCGGGGGAAGGCGCAAACTGTCTTTGTAATACAGCAAGGGGGCATAGGCTTCGTATTGGGTTGCAGCGTAGAAGGGATATGCATGATTGAGCTGCTGTCCAAGTGTGCGTGGAATGACCCATTGCTGGTCACTGAGGCGCTTCATGCCGTAATAGGTTTGATAAGCCGGCAAGGTCCATGCTGAAAGTCCATGGTAATCGCTGATCCTGGCGATGATCTCAATGTCTCCGCTCACATTGGCGGGATCCAGGAAAACCCCATTGGAACCATGGCGGTGCAGTCCCAGCATGCTGCCGGCAGCAAAGGGCTCGATGAGCGGGGCAATGGTATCGCTGTTCGGACTGAGTGCCAGCAGGGGATTGAACAAGATGCCCCATTCACCATCATCATAAGCCCAAACCAGCCCGTGATCCCTGATATTCACAAAATGCAGATGTCCCCAGTTTGTGCTCCATTGGATGATATCTCCCAGATAATCATGCATTTGCACTGTATCTCCCACTTCCACCTGGATGGTTCCCGGATCCAGGTGGGCATACAACCAGCCTTCGGATGTATCTGGTGTCTGTACCGGGCTCACAGCCACCCGCCAGTAGGCTTGGCCTCCTGTCGTCAGAACGCATTTGACAATACCTGCCTCTACAGCATAGCAGGGTTCCCCCACCGGTGTGATGATATCCAGCCCCTGATGGAGATATGACCATGTGTCATAGCCATTGCCCATATGTTGCTCGTAGTAATTCCAGACTGTATGCATGCCATTGAAAGGGACAAAAGGCCAGGGTATCGTCTGGATCCCTCCCTGATGCGTCCTGGCATCTGGCGGGGGATTGTGATGCGCAAAAGTTTTTGAAGCGCCTTCCTGAATATCGGTCAGCGAGCCATCTTCCCTGAAGGTGTATAAGAATCCCGTTGACCGGCCCGGTGCTTTCCGTTGAACACCGGCGTATAACAGTCCATTTTCGAAACGAAGATCGCGAAAAGCCAGGTCAGAACCCAGGGTGTGGCGGTGGATTTGTTTTCCATCGCCGTCGAAAAGCAATAATTGGTTTTTATCTATACAGGCAATGCGGGTTCCATCGGAATTGACAGCGATACGCCGGACAATTCCGGATTGTAAAGGAGCGTCGGCATGCAGCGCAAGCTTGCGATAGATGTGAAGCTTCTCACCGGATAATGTAACGAGGGTATGGCCGGAGGTCGAAAAGGCGAACAGCCTGCATGCGGGAAAACGGACGGCAATGTGCCCATTGTCAACATCAAAAACCTGGCAACCCTCCACGGAGTTGACAGCAAAATAGCGGGCATCAGAAGAGAAATCAAACAAGGCGGCGTGGAAAAAAGTATGTGACCACCGCTTTTCTCCCGTCACTGAATACATGACGATATCCAACCTTCCCATGTCGTGGAATCGTGTGTCGAACACAGCGAGATCACCCCGGTTGGAGAGCATGATATCGGAACCATCAATGGGCAAACGGGAATACATTCTCTCGTTTCCGTGGTACATCTGCGTTATCTCTAGTTTCCTGATCTCATCACCTGCATCCAGGATGTGGTAATGCACTTTGTAGGCGCCATTTTGACTTGCCATCATGGATCCGGGAATATCGCCGGTAACGAAGCAGCCATTTGTTGACAGGAGCATCCCGGATGGCAGAACAGGCATGGATTGCGCAAAGCTCCAGCTTGACGGTGTAAGGACCAGCAGCAGGGCAGGAAGCAAGGACGCAAGGCTGTGAAAGGACATGTCGTTGTTCAGATTGCTGTTGAAGATGGAAAGTTAGCAATATTTGCACGGCATCATGGCAACATTTCCTGCTTTTTCGGGTTAATGCATCTGTTTCTGGTCCCCCTGCAAATCCGTTTTTACCAATGCAACGCCCTGCATGAAATCATTTCTGGCTTCTCTTTTGCTGATGCTGTCCTTTTATGGTCTTCAGTCCCAGACGGTAACGGTTACCGTTATGGACAGTGAAAAGCAAACCCTGCCGGGTGCCAGTGTGCAGCTGATCCGGCTGGATGACAGTCTGACGAGATCCGGGATTACCAATATTCACGGACAACTGCGCTTTGAGGCTGCAAGGGATGGAAGGTATCAGCTCCTGATACGGTTCATGGGTTATCAGCCGCTGGATAAGACCCTTCATGTGCATGAGGGCCAGCGCGCCTTCACTTTCCGGATGTCAAAAGATGTGATCACCCTGGGTGAGGTGGCCGTCGTTGCCAGAAAGCCGCTGATCAGGCAGGAAGACGATAAAATGATCGTGGATCCTGAGCCCATGGCCCAATCTGCCACGAACACCCTTGAAGTGCTGGAAGCGACACCTGGCGTGTATGTCGACCAGGAAGGCGGGATATTCCTGAATACCGCAAGTCCCGCCGTAGTGTATATCAATGGTCGTGAGATGAAGATGAGCCAGCAGGACCTGGCCGCGATCCTACGCAGTCTGCCTCCTGGTAGTGTCCAGCGCATCGAGATCCTGCGAACACCTTCCACCCGTTATGATGCGTCGAGCGCGGGTGGTATCGTGAACATCGTGCTTAAAAAGGGTGTCAACCTGGGCCGGCATGGCTCACTGCAGGTAGGAATGAACCAGGGGAAGGCCGGGAACGCCTTTACCGGAGCCAATCTTCATTATTCCGGTGAGCGACATTCGTATTACCTGAACCTCAACTACAGTTACCAGGGCGGGTATGAGAACATGGATGCACTGCGTTACCTGGATGGTGGGAATGCCATCCGGCAAAGCGCATTGACCACTTCAGGCAGCCGGCAGGGCTACCTGGGATTTGGGTTGAATTATAACTGGACTGATTCTCTGAGTCTGAGCTACGATACAAGGCTGAATATCAATGATAAAACCAGCGTTTCGGATCATCAGAATATCATTGAATCGTCGTTGCCGGCCATCTTGTCAGAGAGCATGAATACGCTCGAAAACAACAGCAGTTTTGTGAGTGTCCAGCAGGACCTGGGCCTGCTGCGCATCTGGGATTCCCTGGGTTCCGAATGGGATACAAAGCTGAGCTTTAGTTATTTGACTAATGAAACAGACCAGGATTATGTGGATACCTATCTGCCTCCCCTTAGTCTTACGAAAACGGGCGACGGAGAGAATCTTCAGCAGCGTTTCTTCTTTGTTTTTCAGAGCGATATAACCAGGGCATGGCGTAGCAGGATCAAGCTGGAGACAGGCATTAAATCAAGCTATCAACCCTTCCGGAGTAACACCGCATTCTGGATCTCCGGAACAGGCATCAGAACGCCGGACACAAGTCGTAATAGTGTGTTCAGGCATCAGGAAGCCATACTGGCAGCTTATGCCCAGGTCTCTCTGCCCTTGCCGGCAGAGATCACCATGAAGACAGGCGTACGCCTTGAGCACACCTTTATGGAGGGACAGCAGACAATACCCGTTGATACCAGTTTTGTGGTCCGGAGGCTGGATTGGTTTCCTTACCTCTACCTCAGCCGTTCGCTGATTACCATTGCCGGATTTGACATGAAAGCCTTTCTTATATACCGCCGTACGATTGCCAGGCCGGGCTACGGCTTGCTGAATCCTGCTGTACGCTATGTGGATGCTTTTCTGTACGAGACAGGCAATCCGGATCTGCTGCCTCAGTTTACCGACAACATCGAAGCCAATATCAGCTTCGATGAACGTCCCATTTTCGCCATAGGCAGGAATTATGTCAGGGATATCTTTACCAATGTCATATATCAGGAAGCTGAACCTTCTGTCAGGGCAGTCAGAACCTACGACAACATTGGTAAAAACCGCGAAACCTATTTCCAGGCAGCGGGTGCCATCCCTCCGGGAGGGCGGTACTTCTTTGTGCTGGGCATCCAATACAACCTGACCACTTATGACGGACGTTATGATGGTATCCCTGTGTCGTTTACAAGAGATGGATGGCGGTTTTTTACTTTTCACTCCCTGAAACTTTCAGAACAGACCCGCCTGACCATGTTTGGATTCATGATGCATAAGGGGCTGCAGAATTTTTATGAGTTAAATACTTTTGGCCAACTGAATTTTGGTTTGACGCAGACGTTCCTCGATAAGAAACTCACCCTTACACTCAGCGCCAGGGATGTCCTGCGCACCATGGTTACAGGCTTCAGCCTCGACCAGGTAAGTATCCGTTCCAGTGGCGAGCGCTATATGGATAACCGCCGGTTTGGATTTCAGTTGCGCTATCAGTTCGGCGTTATCAAGAAGCCTGAGAAGCAGGATGTGATGCCTTTTGGCGAGGAGGACTAGTGCTGTTACGTTTTGATGAACCGGATATGATCCACGCCATGGGCAGCATAGACGCCAAGAATATAGATACCCGGGCGTAACGACCGGATGTCTTCCTCATCCTCTTCCTCTTCCTGTTCCTTTCCCTACCCCTTACTCTGCTCATTAACAACTGCAGCCAGAGTTTCTACTTCATTTCAATTAGCCTTACTCCGCAGATAAAAAATTCACTTGCTTTATATGTGTATGTTTTGTATATTGTTCGGCTATTTTTTGCACATTACTAATTATGGCTATAATGAAGATAAATGATAGGGTCATGTCCGGTTCTTTAAGTTCCACCAGGGAGATCAGTATTTCAAGCTTGCCGGCAGGATTCTATGTCTTGCTATTGGAAAAGCAAGCTTTCGTATATAAATTTGTAAGATAATCATAGATGGGAAACGCTTCATTTAAAGGTATATCCATGAGAAAAGTCTCATACTACCAACCAGGGTATTTATTTTTTCCAGGTAC
>JAGNHN010000015.1 GCA_018001695.1 Lentimicrobiaceae bacterium | reverse complement strand
AGCAATCGGGTTAAAAATCCCGCCGAAAATCCTGGAACAAGAGCAAATGTAGTGTCACAAACCCATCGTGCACTGCTTAATGTATTGCTCAACAACCTGTTGCAAAATTTAACTGTCAAACTCGGGACTATCGGAAACCACTGCAAGCTGGACAACCACGTCCAGGTAGGTCACGATACCGTGATCGGGGAACGCTGCCTGATCTCTTCCCACGTAGCTATCGCCGGTGTTACCCGCCTCGAAGACGACGTCATTCTCTGGGGTCAGGTGGCTGTGCAAAAAGACCTGGTGATTGGAAAAGGTGCCGTTGTCCTGGCCAAATCAGGCGTCGATAAAACGCTCGAAGGTGGAAAGGTCTATTTTGGCGTGCCTGCCCGCGAATCACGCACGGTCTGGAGAGAGATGGTGCTGATGAAACAACTTCCTGAAATCGTTGAAAAACTGAAGCAACTATAGTCTATTGCGACAGGCTTCTATCCCGGTAAATCCTACCCTGCATTAACCTCAGACGGTAAATCCTCTGTTTCTGCATTGCTGGTATTGTGGTACACTTCCATGGCTACGAGCATCCCGAGAAAGGCCCAGAAGGGCACTGCAGCTTTGTCGGTGTCAAGAAAGTTATTCAGCAATCCATGCGTATAATAGGTTATAAGCCCCAGCGTGATGACGAGGGAATACATGCGCACGCGGGGCGTACTCCCATGCCTGGCAAGGCGAAGACCTGAATATAAAACAATGATCATCAGCAGGATAACCGTAAGCGTACCCACTATTCCAGATTCCGCAAGGGGTCCGATGTATTCGCTATGAGCGTTGCCCATGTCCCCGGCATTGGTACTGATGATGGTCTTCTCCCTGCTGTACTGATAGGGTGCATAGAGGAACTGGTAGGTTCCGGGACCCCATCCAAGCACCGGTCGCTCGTGGAACATCCTCAATGCCGACTGCCAGCGGTTGATACGCTCCAGGTTGGAAGCATCGGAAGAGATGTTACTGATGGAACGTATATGCTCGACAAGGTCGGTGGAGGAGTCCTGCTTGTTCTTCTCCAGCCTTTCAAGGATCTGGTTCTGAAAGCTGAAAAAGAGAAAAGCCAGGGTCAATGTCCCAAATGCCACCCACCTGAAGCGGATGCGAAGCATAAACAGGATAAAAACGCCAAATGAAAAAGCCACGCTGATCCATGCGGCCCGGCTGAAAGAGAGGATTAATGCAACAAAGAATATCCCCAAAAATATAAATGACACCAGGCGCGTTGTGCGGCTGTTCTCACTGAAAAGCGCAAAACCGGTCAGGGCAGGAATGAACAAGGCCAACATTGCACCATAAGCTGTATGGTCATTGTAGAAAGGCCTCATCACCCAGTGACCGATGTCCTCATTAAAACCAAAGCTGGCGTGTTTAATAATGGTAAAGAAGACAATCCCGGTCATAGCAACCACGTAAAGCCAGATAAAGGCCGTTATATTCTCCAGTTTCCTAAATAGTTGCGTACCGAGCAGGAACATCGGAATCACAAACCATAGCCTGGAAAGCAGGTATTTAATGCTCACCACCGGCAGTGCGCTGGTAAGGGTAGTAATGAACATCCACAACAGCAACAGGAATATCGCCAGCGATATTGGATGATACAAGACTTTTTTATCGAAACCGGATTGCAGAAACTGACGCAAAACGAACAGGATCAGGATTGCCAGTAATAGAGGTTCTGTTGGCAGGGAAACGCTGAAGCCCAGGTTTAAATCCTTGATATTGATCGCAAGGGGTGTAAGGAATGCGATGAGCAGCAGCAGTCGGTCAAGGGAAAACAGGAAGACAATGGCTACGAGTAATACCACCGGCAGCAGCATAAACCAGAACATTTCCTTCATGATGAAGAAGGAATTCAGCATGATAAATGCTGCGCTCAGTCCGTATACCCAAAACTTTCTTCTGTCTTCCATGGTCCTTTGAGGATCAGGTCGTGCTGCGTTTGCGAAGCCTCAGGTTTTCCATCAGGAGTATGACACAATAGGCCAACAGGAGTGCTCCCAGGGTGGTAAAAGCCACAATGAGCCAGCGTATCGGATAGGCTTTCTTATCCGGGACGGAGGGAGGTGAGATCACATTGGCGTGGCTATACCTGCGATTGACATCAAGCAGGGCCTTATCATAATCCAGCTTGAACTCACTGTAACCTTCTGATTCTGATTTAATGAGCTCCTGAAGCATCAGCAATTCAGCTCCTTTCTCCTGCAGGCTTTTCTTAAGATCCTGCACACCCTGCTGGTTGATGCGGCTACCGGCACCATCGACTGTACCCAGGAAACCACGTGTTACCTCACGACTTTGACTCGCATAGTCCAGCAATCCATATTCCATGTTTAAGGTCTCCATCCGCTGCTTCAATGAATCTATGGTATGTTCCTTTACGCTCAGGACCTCTTCATAGTTCACCATGACCTCGGAGAACTTCATCTTATGCATCTGCTGGACCATTCCGTTGTAGACCTGAATAATAGCATTCACCATTTCATATGCCTGCTGGGGTTCGCTGTCCATGACCTCAATGCTTACCGACTCATATTCTGTCTTTTTGATCTTGACGAAACGGCCATACATATAGTGCAGGGTACTGGTATAATATTTCAGATCCGGTTTCAGACCATAGTGCATACCCAGGTCGAAACGGGTGATGATGGAGTCCCTGATCTGCGTGGAATTGAGCAATTGGAGCATTTGCTCTGTTTCACTCTCATCGGAATAGGGCCATATATTGGCTGGATACAAGACGGCCGTAGACTTGAATCGTGGTTTGATGAACATAGGGCCGGAGAACACAGATGCCAGCACCGCAGCAGCAAGTCCGACCACCAGCAAGGGCATTCTCCAGCGGATGGCGACCTGCAGGAGATGGGTATTGTCAGCAAATTGTTCCATGAATTCCTTTGTCTTTTGAGTCAGACCTTTTCCCGGTCTGGGTGTGTTTGTTTTCGGCGTTTCAGTGGATGGAGGGACTGGGGCAGCCCGCTCAACGGGAGCCGCATACGTCACTGGTGCTGCCGGAGGGGGAGCTGTTGGTTGTGGCTCAGCGTAGGTCTGGTATGCCGGGGCCTGGTGGACAGGAGTAATCGTTGAAGCAGCACGGCCTCTGCGCCAGCTGCCATTTCTGATGTTCTCGATGGCGATCAACACGAATGTTGTCAGGATAAAAGCAGCTACCAGGGTGATCATAACGATCAGCCACCGGATGGGGTATGATTTGCGGTCGGCGGGGTAAGCTTCATTCACCACAAACTTCTGAGGCAACTCCTGTTCAGCATCTACTTTGGCTTCCTCATACTTAGCTTTAATCAGACTCAGTTGCTTTTTTTCGTGCTCCAATGCATCCCGGAGAGAAACATAAGGGCCACCGTACATGGCCAGCAGGTTAAGTTTTTCTTCCAGGGCACGGATTGCGGCTTGATTTCCCCTTGCTACTTCAATGGCAAGCTGCTGGTTGATCATTTCCGCCTGACTTTCGTAGTCATGAACACCTTGCTGGCGCAGGAAGGTCAGTGAGTCCTCCATCTCCTGAATCTCATCGCGCAGGAAATGGTACTGTGCTTCAACGATTCTGAAAGCCTTGATGGCTCGTTCACGTTGCATAGCATTCTTGGTGCTGTCGAGAAGAGAAGCGATCTGATTTGCAATGGCGGCAGCAATGGCAGGATCCTTGTCGTAGACATTGATTTCTACTGCCATATACTCTGTTCGCCTGAAGGAAATATTCCGGTTATACTCGCGGTACAAGCGGGTATTACGGTAGCGTGAGTCTGCATTTATTCCATAATGCTCCAGAAGCTCATACTGTTCGATGATCCTGTCACGGATTTTATTGGAATTGAGGATCTGCAGCATCTGTTCTGTCTGCTCTTCTTCTCCGAATTCGAGGATATCCTGCTTTCCACTGAAATTCTCGCTAAGCAGGGCCTTACTGATGCTGTTGGTTGAGACAGGAAACAGAACCACGTAGCTCTTGTACTTGGGCGTGATTACCAGAGGAGAAGAGACGATCACCGCCCCCAGGGCTGCAATCAGGAGCGACAAGATCAGCACCTTTCGCCATTTGTAGAGAAAGAGCAGAAAACCAGTTGAGTCAAAATCAACCTGCGACGTCTTGTTTTGATTCATAAATCCAATGATCAGGGGGTATGGAAGTGTCAAAAGTACGGAAATTTTCCTCCCGGCCCTACAGGATTCGGCAGGAATGCGTTACCAAACAGCATCCAAGGTCATGCCTGCATAGCGTCAGAACGTACCTTGCCGTTTTGAATGCTGTCGTCGATCAGTTTGCGGTAAGAAGCCGGATGGATAATGCGCATCCAGATTGCAAGGAACAGGTTCACCAGGCCCGCTAACAGCATTACCAACAGGCTGGGCGTTGTGAGGTGCCTTGAGCCAATTGCGATCATAACCGTTAAGATGAAAAAAACCGGAAATATGATCCAATCGCGCTTACCAGGTTTGAAATTGAATATCCTGGCAGCGATCATAACCTGGATGGACACCGTAATAAGTTGCGTCGCCAGGCTGGCAATGGCGGACCCCTGTGCACCAAGATGCTTTATCAGCATGAGGTTGAGCCCAAAGTTGATAAGCATTCCTGCTAATGCAATGATATTAAGATATTTCAGATTGCCGTTGGCCGTCAGCAAGGTTCCGAATACATACGTTGCTGACATGGGGATAAAACACCAGATCAGCAGGGAAAAGACGGATGAAGACAGGTCTGCATGCTCGCGGTAAAAAAGGTGCATGATTTCCTTGCTGTAGGCCATGCCGTAAACGGCAGACATGACCGAAACTGTCAGCAAAAGGCTGAAGGAAATACGCACGATACTTCTGACTTCATCGCCTTGTTTCAGCATCCGTGAAAAGAGCGGAAGTAACAGGACGGCAAACAGCCAGGCCATCTGGTTAAGGGCATCAAGCAATCGATAGGCTGAGGCATAAATACCTGATTCCCTTGCACCTTCTGCCCCTCCCAGCAAGCGCTCCAGCATTACAGCATCAATCCTGTTATGGAAGGTCATCAGCAGGATCAACAAGGCGAAAGGTGCGCTTTGCCGTAATATCATCCATGAAAAGGCAAGGTTCCATCGTATCCTGCGGAATCCGGACCTGCGCATGACCACACCCATAGCTATGATGGCGACCACCAAATAAGAGAATGTCTGGGCAAATACAAACCACTCTATCCTGAAGGGTTCACCGGCTATCTTTGTCCAAAGAAGCACCCCGCATACAAGGATCATCAGCAGTCGATCCAGCACAGAAAAAAGGCTGTCGGTCCGGAACATCATCAGTCCGGAAATATTAGACCTGAGATACAAGATAAACAGTGACAGAAACTGGTTAAAACCCAGAACAGCCAGCAGGCTCATCTGCCGTTGATCGTATCCCACCAGCCAGCCGGTTCCCAAGGTGACCAGCAGGTAGGCCACTGCCAACACCAGACGTATGCTTAATATCCCTGAGAAATGCTTCTGAAGCAGTTGGGCATTTTGCGCAATGTTCCGGTTGTTGAAATTGGTGATCCCGAGATCGAGGATGATGCTGAACAGGAAGGAAAAATTAAGCAGGGAGAAATAAAACCCATACTCCTCTGCTCCCACTGCATTCTGCACCCCTCTGTCGATACCCAGAATCCAGAAAGGCTTTACGAGCAGATTGAGCGTAAGCAGCAATGCCAGGTTGGATAGGAATTTTCTTTGCATGCCCTGTTAGATTGTTCCGCTTACCCTTTGCCTGATTTTTGTGATATTTGCCAAAGGTAGAATAATAATTCCTTTGCCCTCAATCCGGTGCAGGGGAGCAGCACCCCAGGGATTTTGAACATAGCAGTTAATACGCGTCTACTGATCAAAGGCCGGCTGGATGGAATCGGCCGGTTTACCTATGAGACGCTCAGGCGCATTACCCGGTCCCATCCTGAGCACCGGTTTTTCTTCCTTTTCGATCGTCCCTGGGATGATCAGCATGCATTCCCTAGCAATGTCACGCCCCTGGTCGTACATCCTCAGGCACGCCACCCCTTGCTCTACCTCCTTTGGTTTGACGTGATGGTGCCACGGGTTCTTAAACGCATCCAGGCCGATCTTTTTGTTTCTCCTGATGGCTTCCTGCCACGACGCCTGCAAATCCCCACGCTGGCGGTGGTCCATGACCTGAATTTTATCCATTACCCCATGGATGTGCCAAAGCATGACCGCTGGTTTTATCATACGTTCTTCCCGCAGTATGTCAGTAAAGCCAGTCGCATAGCTACTGTTTCAGAATATTCTGCGGATGATATTCAACAGGTATTCGGTATCCCACGCGCAGGCATCGATGTCGTCTACAATGGTGTGAGCGATCATTTCAGGCCGCTGACACCGGAGGCAATTATCAGGCATCGGCAACATTTAACAAAAGGCCGGCCCTATTTTCTTTTCATCGGTGCACAGCATCCCCGGAAAAACCTGAGCAAACTTTTTCAGGCCTTCGACCTGCTACGTAAGCGTGGTAATGATGCTGCCCTGGTCATTGCAGGCCCGCGGCAATGGTGGACACAGGACATTCAGAGAGCCTATGATGGCATGCAGTTCAAAGCAGATGTGGTCTTTACAGGGCGCCTGGATGAAGATAACCTGAACACAACCCTTGCATCTGCCACCGCTCTTACCTATGTGTCTTATTTTGAGGGATTTGGAATACCAATCCTGGAGGCATTTCAATGTCAGGTACCTGTCATTACTTCCCGTGTGACCAGCATGCCCGAGGTGGCCGGTGATGCGGCACTACTGGTTGATCCATTTGATATTGAATCTATTACTGATGCGATGCAAGGCATATTATCAGATGAATTCTACCGGGCTGACCTCGTCTCCCGTGGCCAACAGCGCTTACAGCTTTTTAGTTGGGATCGTACCGCTTCCCTGTTGTTCGACAGCATGATGCGTTCTCTAAATACCAATGTTTAACTATTGTCCTGCGTCCACTTTCCTATATTTGCCAATAAAATAATCATATGCGCATCCTGCTTCTAGGCTCCGGGGGAAGAGAACATGCCCTGGCATGGAAAATCGCCCAAAGTCCGCTTACCGACATGCTACTGATCGCTCCTGGCAATGGCGGAACCAGACACCTGGGTACGAACCTCGATATTCCCTTGCAGGATTTCCGGGCTATCACCGAGGCAGTGTTGGAATACCGCATCGATATGGTTGTTGTTGGTCCTGAGCAACCCCTGGTTGATGGTATCAAAGACCATCTCTCTGCTGACAACCGCCTGGGTTCTCTCCTGGTTTTAGGGCCAGACAAAGCCGGAGCGGCCCTGGAAGGCAGCAAAGACTTTGCCAAAGCCTTCATGCAGCGTCACGGTATCCCCACAGCGACATACCGGCGGTTTGCTTCGGATGAATTTAACGCGGCGGCCGGCTATCTGGAAACCATACCACCGCCCTATGTTCTGAAGGCAGATGGCCTGGCAGCAGGCAAAGGGGTCATTATTTGTGACGATATGGTTACCGCCAGGGAAAATCTGCACGATATGTTGATTGGCGGGCGATTTGGCGCAGCCGGCAAAACGGTCGTCATCGAGGCTTTCCTGGATGGGATAGAACTTTCAGTCTTTGTGCTAACAGATGGTCGCTCCTACAGGATTCTGCCTGCGGCCAAAGACTACAAGCGCATTGGAGAAGCGGATACCGGTCCCAATACAGGCGGTATGGGAACCGTCTCGCCTGTACCTTTTGCCAACACCGCCTTCATGGATAAGGTGGAGAAACATATCATCCAGCCAACCATCAAAGGACTACGTGATGAAGGCATTGATTACCGCGGCTTTATCTTTTTCGGGCTAATGAACGTCAAAGGAGAACCATTCGTGATCGAATACAACGTCAGATTGGGCGACCCTGAAGCAGAATCCATTCTTCCACGAATCTCAGGTGACCTGGTCCCGCTGATGGCTGCCGCTGCAGCAGGTGACCTGGGCGCGCTTCCCCTTGCTACCGATGACCGCACTGCCGTAACGGTCATGCTCGTCTCGGGTGGATATCCCGGTCCTTATACCACCGGAAAAATTATCAGCGGACTGGAGGATGTGTCGGGTAGTCTTATCTTTCATGCAGGCACCGGGATGGATAAAGACGGGCAGGTCGTGAGTCAGGGAGGACGTGTGCTTGCCGTTACCAGCCTGGGGAATACCATTTCTGATTGCATGCAACAGGTTTATCACGATATCTCACAGGTATCATTCGATGGCATGGGATACCGGAAAGATATCGGACAGGATCTGCTCCCATATTTTGGATCGATGAATCAAAGCTAATTTTTACAACCATGATTCCCAGGTATTTTCGCAAAACAGCGCCATGGCAACTGATCTTCGTGATCCTTGTCGCCTGCCTGTTCTGGATACCACAACTGGGAAAGGCCGGCCTTCCGCTCTGCCATCATGAACGCAGTATTCTCTGCCCATGGATCGAATCCTTTGCCTTTGCTTTCGGATCCGGGGGATGGACGGGCCAGATCACTGCTCTCCTCCTGGTCATCATGGCCGGTTTGCTTAGCGTTCAGATATGGTCATCCCATCAACTCATCGAAAGGAGCAGCTTCTTTCCTGCCTATGCTTTTGTATTACTGTCTTCTTTTCATGCCAGCCAATTCACCCTGCACCCTGTTCTCCCTGCTGCCCTGCTGCTAATGCTCGCACTCCATTTCCTGCTGCGCGCCTACGATACCGAGAGTGCTCTCAAAATGGTTTTCAGCGCCTCCTTCAGCATCGCTCTGGCTTCGCTGATTTACTTTCCTGTCCTGGGATTTGGCATTCTTCCCTGGATGGCATTGTTGATATACCGGGATTTCGGATGGAGAAACTGGACAGGTGTTCTACTTGGTCTGCTGACCCCTTATATTTATACTTTTACCCTGCAATTCCTGGTTCACGATCTGCCCTATATCAAGGAAACATACTTTGCTCAACCTATTCATATCACCCTCTTTCCTCAAGGACTAGCCTGGCAGCACTACTTGTTTTTCGCCCTGGCCGGCCTGCTCCTGCTCAGGGCCGTTGGCAGCGTGCTCTGGCACCTGAATGAGCGCGTCATCAGCTTTCGCAAGAAACAACTGGTCATACTATGGTTTCTGTTGATCGCTTTGATGACACTACCCTTCTCTGCCAAGGATTTCATCCCACATACCCTGCTGACAACCATTCCGGCGACGTTCTATCTGACAGCATTCCACCTCCCGGCTAAGAAGCGAAAATGGACCGCTGACTTCGCCTTTATTCTCTTTTTAGGAAGTCTGATCCTGGCTTACCTTTCTTAAGCATATGGCGCTTCAACCTCATCTCTATCCCTCTGGACAAGAAGCCGGTACCGATGAAGCCGGCCGGGGATGCCTGGCCGGGCCTGTGTTTGCAGCCGCTGTCATCCTTCCCCATTTGGATCCTCTCGAAGGGCTGAACGACAGTAAAAAGCTTAGACGTAAAGAACGAGAAACCTGGCGGCAGTATATTGAGTCTGCATCAGTGTCCTGGGCAGTTGCATTCGTTCTCCCGGAAGTCATTGACCGCATCAATATCTTACAGTCCAGTATTTTAGCCATGCACCAGGCACTGGAAGGACTGGCTGTCATTCCAGACCGTATTCTGGTGGACGGCAACCGATTTCTGAAGTTTCATAACATTGAACATCAGTGTATTATTGGTGGAGATGCAAAATATCTGAGTATCGCAGCCGCATCAGTCCTGGCCAAAACACATAGGGATGCCTATATGCTCCGCATTCATGAGGATTATCCCATGTACGGATGGGACCGGAATAAGGGCTACCCTACCCCCGATCACATCAGGGCGCTACGTATTCATGGACCCAGTCCGCACCACCGCCTTTCCTTTTCTGTCAAAGGACAGACCCGGATGCCTTTCTGAACATTTCAACGTATCTTTGGATGCAGGTCATGCGACATGGCCTTTTCATTATGCAAAAAGAGACACGGACAAGGTTGATCTGGATATTATCCAGCCTGGGTTTGCTGGCAGCCATCAGCATCTTCCTGGTTGCCAATATCTATAAAAGCAATCCAAGGAACCCCTTGTCAGCTATACCGGAACAAGCCAAGGTCATCGTACTCATCAGGGGAGCACATTTCTTTCAACAGCAGCATATCGTCTCATCCTCAGCTTATGGTGCTTTGAAGTCCTGGCCCCGGCTGACCGGCGCTCTGGATGCCCTCGCTCACCTGGACAGCCTTTCCAGGCACCAGGATGAACGATTTCATGGACTGAAGGATACCCGTCTGGCGCTGGCTGCCATACCCATGAACGATGAGATTCACCTGCTTTTTGCAGGAGATGCCGTCAGCGGCTTTTCTGAGAAACGATGGAGGCAGGCATTGGATAGTTGGGGCACCCTGACGCCTGTCCCTCAAAACAATATGCAGGTCTGGGAAAGAGATGGACAGAAGATCTATGTCCAGTTTTCGCATAAACTGATCCTGATCGGCTCCGCTCCACTGCCCATCAGCATGGCAAAGGAAACCCTGAACAAACCATTTCGGAGTGATTTCCTTGATCATGCACTTGCTGTTGCCGGATCCAAGGTGGGCGCCACCCTGTTCATCACCGATCAGACATTGGAATCATTGTTATTACTGCCCTTCCCTTCTTTCAGCAACATACGGGATATGCGGATCACCAGCCCTGCCTGGTTGAGTTTCGACATCACCTTCAAGGAAGACGACGTGATGCTCACATCCTACCTTGGTGTACCACAGGGAAATAAAAACTGGTTGCAGTGGTTCGCTTCCCAGGCAGGAGAAGCATCGTTGCCCGATAATATCCCGCTGGATTCCAGGGCTTTTATATGCATGAGTCAGATCTTTCCCATTGTAGAGCAAGCAATGACCGATAGCATCGCCCCTGCATTACAGGAAATCGACACCCTGCCTGATCCTTCATGGCGCCTCTCCATGTTCACCTTGCCTTTGCTCAATGGTGCCTGGACAGAAGCCATGCATTTACAGATGCCTCCTGAATTTTCTCCAACCAGGGATACCGTTAACCAGGGCCTGGTCCTGTCCGGTAAACCTGACTTTCCTGCTGTGATTCTCAACCAGCCATACGTTTTCGAAGCTCCTCATCTCTACTTGTCACCTGACTCGAGTGTTCCTTCAGCACTGGGATTCAGGATGCAGGCAGGTCCAAGGATCACCAGGGCCGCATGGCTGCCACGCTATCTACTCCATTTGCCAGACAAGGCAGGTACCTGGGGAAGAATTGATCTCGATCCCAGCCTTCCCTGGTCCGCAAGTATTACCGGAAGCAAGCCAAATGCCCAGGGCCAGACCAGGGCCATTACATCCATCGATTGGGCCATCCGTGGAGGGCAATCCCCGTTTATTACACTTCATCTTCCCGGAAGCCAGACAACCGCAAGTCAAGAGGTTTCACAATCCAAGGCAACGACGGAGGCCCCCATTGCATTCAGTCCGCTCCCGGTTTGGGATCATACAAAAAAGGCCTTCAATCTACTTGTCTTCGACATGGCTGCCAAAGCCTACCTCTTCTCCCTTGACGGAATCAGGTTATGGACCAAACAACTGGATGAGTTGCCTTTGGGACCGCCCATCGCCGCAGACCTGTTAAGAAACGGGAGGATCCAGTATGTATTCAACACGACCACCCAGGTACATGCCCTCGACCTGAACGGAAATGAGGTGAATGGTTATCCCGTCAGACTGCCATCCAAGGCCACCAACGCCATCAATATCGTGGATTACGACAATAACCGTGACTACAGATTCCTCCTTGCTCTGGAAAATAACAGCATCATCAACCTTAGCAGAGATGGCAAAAAGATCAAAGGTTGGTCGGAGCCTGTAATGAGCCATCTGATATTGGCACCGGTGCAACATCAGGACATCGGAGGCAAAGATTTCCTGATAATTGCAGATACCGCCGGTGAGGTGAAGATGAGCGGCAGGCGCGGAGAAACCCGGATCGAAATCAGGCGTGCCTTTAAAAACAATCCTGACAGCCGAATATATCTTATTTCTAACGGCAAGCAGCGGCAGATGGTCACCACCGACCGTAAGGCAAACCTGCAATTTATCCAGGCCTCAGGGAAGACATCCAGCCTGTTGCTGGAAGACACCTTGCTCCCTCATCATTTCCTCATAGGATCATATTCAGGAAAGGGGAAGGAGGATATCATCCTGGTGATCGGTGGCTACCTCAAGGTATTTAACACCAACGGCGATAAACTATTCGAAACCAGGTTAACCCACCAGCCTGAGGCTGAGCCTGTTCTTTTGGAAGCAGGAAAGAAAAGACTGATCGCATTGACGAACGCCGCAAACGGAACACTCAGTTTCTGGGAATTTGGGTATGCGAATGCCATTCTGAGCCTGCCTGGAGCACACAAACCAATATATATGGATCTTGATAAAGATGGAAGGCCTGAACTCGTTACCGCCCTGGGCAACGAGGTCCTGATCCATTATCTCGAATAGGAACTAACGACTGAGTCGAACAAGTGTTCCGGCAGCTGGCACTGCCGTGCGCTCCATCTGATTGTATTTTTCCAGCCGCTTTACCCGAACAGCATAGAGCATACTGATATCATACAGGCTTTCCTTTCCCGTAGCATAGTGCTGCTCCTTCGGATGCATTTTTCGCTTAGGGGCAATATAAACCCGCTGTCCTGCGCGTGGTTCCTCAGTACGTGTGACTTCATTAAATTTCCGGATCATCCAGAAGGCCAGATCAAAGGATGCAGCGATATCCCTGTACGTTTCTGTCTCTCCTGCAATAACAAATTTCACACGGTTCTCCAGAAACACATCCCTGATATTGCCAATTTGAACAGGGTCAAAATCCTCTTCGCGATCTCTCCTGTTTCGTTTCACCCTACCCTTGTCTTCCAATACCACCATCGGCTGCCCACGATAAACCAAGGTATCATATCGGTCCAAACCATTATCACGGATTATTTTGACAAGCATCTCCGCGTATTTTGGATTTGTGGCATAACCAGCTTCCTTCAGGCCTTTGGCCCAAGCCTCATAGTCGAGCACTGGAAGCGAAAATAAGCCTTTATAGCGGGCCCTGCTGGTCAGAAAGTAACTATGATCCCGGAAGGAAAGATCCGCGTTCTTATAGCCTCTGAAGCATTCGTTTTTTTCATCATCATCCTTGTGAAACACCGGCCCATCCCAGCCCTGATGACATTTAATACCAAAGTGGTTATTTGCTTTACGGGCAAGCAGACTGTTGCCATCATCGCTTTCAAGAAGCGCCTGGGCAAGCTTAATGCTAGCAGGTATTCCATGAAGTCTCATTTCTTCCATGGCGATGGCTGCATATCTTTCTATGTATGCCGTTCTGCTGATCTTCTCCTGCCCAATTAGTATCGACGGTAGAAATAGGCAAAAGACCGATAAAACCACCGCCACGCAATACCGTTTACAAAGCATCCAAACGTATCTTTGAATATATTTAAGCATTATGTCATCCTTGATCCGCTATCATTTTCCAGCGCTTACGCCCTGGCAATACGAAACCCTGTCAGCGCTTCCAGCTTTCTACCAGGAATGGAACACCCGTATTAACGTCATCTCCCGCAAAGATATTGACAATATCCTGGAGCATCATGTTCTCCACTCCCTGAGCATTGCAAAATACATATCATTTCCAACTGGCAGTAAAATACTGGATCTGGGTACCGGGGGAGGATTCCCCGGACTGCCGCTTGCGATTTTGTTTCCCGAAGCGGATTTCACACTTGCAGATGCCATTCATAAGAAGATCAAAGTAGTAGAAAACGCACGTGATTTCTTTCAGATCAGAAATATAAGCCCCCTTTGGACCCGGGCAGAAGGCTTGAAGGATAAGTATGACTTTGTGATTTCCCGCGCTGTTGCGTCACTGGACCAGATGATAATATGGAGCCGTCCGTTGCTAAAATCATCACGAAAACAGGATGGTTCTTCAGGGCTTATCTACCTGAAAGGTGGTAATATTCAGCCTGAAATGGATGAACTACCGTATTATTCCAGGGTGATTCCCATCTCTGACTGGTATAACCAGGAATATTTCCATGAGAAGTATCTTATCCATCTCTTCCTGTAAACAGTACTACAATTATTCTATTTCCTGATCGATTCGAATATCTGAACACAGTCATTCCATATCCAGATAGCGCAATTTGTATTCTGGAAAAAGTCGGCATTTACCAGCGAAAACGTCTCTGCCAATGGGATGTATATAAACGAAAAACGGCTGCCCTGAGGACAGCCGTTTTCCGTTGAGAAGAACCCTTCTTACTTGGTGATCACAAGGGTACCGGTCCTTGAGAACTGACGGGTTGCGCCCATGACTTCGAAACGATAGGTGTAAGCACCTGTTACGAGGTTGGTGGCATCGAAGGTCAGCGAGTAGGTACCAGCTTCCTGAACCTGGTTGTTGACAGGAACAGCAACTTGTTCACCCAGCATATTGAACACGCGCAGCATCACGGTTCCGTTTTCGGGCAGGTTGTACTCAAACTGAGTGCTACCCTTGAAAGGATTCGGGAAGTTGCTGATGCTGAAGTCGTTGCTCATCACAACCAGCTTCGGCACAGTGAGTTCAACATAGCTGTAGACCTGGGCATAAGCATCGCCGATCTGGCTTTCTTCCGTGCTACGGATT
Organism: Lentimicrobiaceae bacterium; assembly: GCA_018001695.1. GTDB lineage: Bacteria > Bacteroidota > Bacteroidia > Bacteroidales > JAGNHN01 > JAGNHN01. Next base: position 47,784 of record JAGNHN010000015.1, on the reverse strand, counting down.
TCGATCACATCCTGATCAATATCCTTTACGCGAACTTTCAGCACGATCATGGCATCGCCAGCCCTCATCTGACGGGCATTCGTATTGTACCAGGAGATTCTGAGTTCTCCGTTGTTGTCGGTGAAGACGACCTTGGAACCGGCATTGTCACCGAGTACCACATCGTTCACTTCGAGTGCATTTACGGGGTAGTTCAATACCAGGGAGATTGCGCCAACGCTCATATCCTTGGTCACTGAGATCGGAAGCTCAACATTGCTGTAGGAGCTTACCTGCTTGCTACCCTTGTTGGTAACCTGTACCGTTTCCGAAGCTTTGGCAGCCGGGGTGAAGGAACCGTTGACGTCACCGGTGCAGAGGACATTGAAGTTATTCACCACATTGCCACCTGTTACGGGGATGGTCACCACGTTCTCATCAGATACCCAGTCACCTGCAGGGAAGCTGGTAATCAGGGTTACGAAGCGCTGTGCTACGAGCAATGCATCGGAGCTGTTGACCACACCTGAAGCGTTCACGTCAGCTGCTTTCAGGTACAGACCTGTGAGCGGCGGATTGACAGCAAAATGCTTCAGGATGAGGAGAGCGTCGTTGGAGTTACCACCGCCCCAAGGTTTGTTCGGAGCAGCCTTCACAACGTAGCTACCAGCGTAGACACTGCTGAAGGTGTAGTTACCAATTGCATTGGTGGTCGTAGTAGCAACAACAGTGCTACCCTGCAGCAACTGAACCGGAGTATTGCTCATCGGTGTAAGAGCGCTGTTCAGGTAGGTAATGTTACCACTGATGGAACCAACCACGCTGATCACGTTGACAGTGACATTATCGGTAGCTGTGCAACCTGTACCCAGATCTGTTACCAGAACGCTATACAGCGTGGTAGCAGTCGGGCTCACGTTGATGCTGGCCGTTGTCTGACCGCCAGGTGTCCATACGTAGCTGAAGGATCCTGAACCACCTGTCACAACAGGGGTAAGGGTTACATTGTCACCAATGGTGATGGTCTTGTCAGCACCCAGGTCAACAACCGGAGGCGTATTGACAGTTACCGTTACGGTAGCTACGCTGGTACAGCCAGCAGCGCTGGTTCCCGTAACCGTGTAGGTAGTCGTTACCAACGGTGTCACATTGATGGCAGCTGTGGTAGCACCCGTGCTCCATACATAGCTGGCAGCACCATTGGCTGTGAGGGTAGCCGTTCCGCCGAGGCAGATAGCCGGGGCAGCCGGGGTCACAGTTACAGTGGGCAGCGGGTTCACGGTCACGGTCACAGTGCCAACGGCGGTGCAACCATTTGTGGTACCTGTTACAGTATAAGTAGTGGTAGCTGTCGGAGCGACATTGATCAAGGCTGTGGTAGCACCTGTGCTCCATACGTAGCTTGCAGCTCCGCTGGCGGTCAGGTCAACATTGCCACCGGCACAGATAGCAGGAGCAGCCGGGGTAACCGCGACAACCGGCAACGGATTCACCGTTACGGTCATGCTGGCCACTGCAGTGCAACCTGCTGTTGTACCTGTGACTGTGTAAGTCGTGGTAACACCAGGAACAACATTGATCATAGCTGTGGTAGCACCTGTACTCCATACGTAGCTGGTTGCGCCACTGGCTGTCAGATCTACATCGTCACCAGCACAGATGGTAGCAGCAACAGGATTGATAGCAACCACCGGAACCGGATTGACTGTAATGGTCACAGAAGCTGTGTTCGTACATCCGGCTGAGCTGGTACCAGTTACAGTATAGGTAGTGGTAACAGACGGGCTTTCTGTGATGGAAGCCGTTGTAGCACCTGTGCTCCATACATAGGTAGCAGCTCCTGTAGCTGTCAGTGTAACATCGTCGCCGTCGCAGATCACTGCACTGCTGGCAAGGATCTCAACAACAGGAACCACATCAACATTGACGATCACAGTAGCTTCATCGTAGCAACCGAAGCTATTGGTACCGGTTACGGTGTAAGCGGTAGTAACAGCCGGGTTAACCGTGATGCTGGCAGTGCTGCCGCCAGTGCTCCACATATAGGATGCTGCGCCACTGGCTGTCAGGGTTACACTCTGACCGTCGCAGATAACAGCAACCGGAGGATCAATGGTTACAACAGGAGCCGGGTTCACAGTTACAGTGACATCAGCTGTGGCTGTGCAGCCGAAGCTATTTGTACCGGTTACCGTATAGGTTGTTGTAGCAGCCGGAACCACATTGATCATAGCTGTAGTAGCACCTGTGCTCCACAGATATGAACTGGCACCGCTGGCTGTCAGGTTAACGTTTTCACCCGGGCAGATGGAAGCACTGCTGGGCAGGATATCCACAACCGGAACCGGATTCTCAACGATTACTGCACTGCCTGTCATGGTTGTAGCACATGAGGTCGTACCATTGGCCACAACTGTATAGGTTCCGGCAGTCTGCAAGCCGAAGCTGAGGGCACTGCCTGTACCGGCTACTGGTGCACCAACGGCGAGGCCATCTTTATAGAGCTGATAAGCTACAGTAGTCTCTGAACCATCCAGTCCAACTACCAGACCACCCTGACCAGCGCAATAGCTACCACTTCCTGTAACATTGTAGGCAGCGGCCGGACTCAGCACAAACACATTCACTGAAGGACCATCATTGTAGCAGGTATCGTCGATGATCGAGATAGCATCCACTACGATTGAGCTGGTCGGGTTCAGCGTGATGCTGTAGCTGTATGTATTGATGTTGGATGCGGTAATGATGCCGCCACCAGCACTGTACAGCAGGGTGAAAGGAGGATTACCTGTGAAGTTGAAGGTAATGTTGACAGGGTCACCGGAGCAGTAGGAACCACCACCGTTGATTGACACTGTTGGCAACGGAATCCAGCTAATGGAGACCGAGGAGGCCAGGAACTTACCACAACCTGTAATAGGATCGTATGCATAGACGGTGTAAGCACCCGGGATAGACTGGCTACCGAAGCTCATGGCAGTGCCATTACCGGTAATCGTCTGACCAAGAGAATTTCCATCTACATACAGGGTGTACTCAATACCGGCCTGGGTGTTACCCATACCAACATTCTGGTTGGTGTATTCGCATACGCGACCACCACCACTCATTGGCATTTCAAGCGGCAGAGGACGTACGATGACAGTGTCAGTGGCAGTGTTACTGCATACACCGGCTACGTAGCTATAGGTGATAATATGTGTACCTACACCAGCCGTGGCAGGATTGAAAGTATTTCCAGTAACGCCAGGACCACTGAAGACGCCACCCACAGGTGAGCCTACCATGGTTACAGCAGCACTGTTGACACAGTAAGGACCAACCAGACCTGTGAAGGATACATTTGGCAGATCGATTACGATGATGTCATCAACAGATACGCAGGTGCAACCTGTCTGAGGATCTGTATAGGTATAAGTTACAGCATGTGTGCCAACACCGGCTACGGCAGGATAGAACATACCACCACTGACGCCAACACCACTGAAGCTGCCACCGGCTGGTGAACCATAGAGCATGAACGGCTGAGCATCCACGCAATAGGTACCACCAACGAAGGTGCAGACAGGAAGTTCATAGACTTCGCGTGTCGTGCTGTAGCTGTTGCTGCATCCATAGCTGTCTGTGTATTCGTAAACAACCGTGTGTGTACCAACACCAAGAACTGCAGGATCGAAGAACAGGCTGGGTACACCATTCACGAGGAAGGTACCACCCGAAGGCATGCCATAATCCAGTGTGTCAGCCGGAGCATCTACGCAAAGCGGTGCCATCGGTTCCACATAAACAGTCGGGAGCGCATTCACCACGATGTTCACAGAGCTGTTGATGAAGTTGTAACATACTGCGTCTGCAATCTGTACCAGGCTATAAGTATGTACACCTGCTGCCAGCGGACCTGTGGGGAAGGTGAAGGTATTGCTCATGATGTTGTCGAAGTACAGGGTATCGTTATTGTAAACGTATACCTTATACGGAGGTGTTCCAGCAGTGAAGGTAATGGTCAGGTCTGTGCTTTCGCCGGCGCAGATCGTATCTGTACCTGTAAGGTTACCTTCCGGTACCGGGAAGAAGTATGCTACGGCAGAACCGTTCATAAACCTCTGGCAACCGGTAAGTTCGTTGACTGCAAGGATGGTATAGGTACCAGCTTGTGTCATGTAACCCCATTCAATTGCGGCTCCTGTGCCATATTTCGGCGGGAACAAAGGATTGATATACTTGGTGCCATTCAGCCAGAGTTCGTAACGGATATGCGAATTCGGCTCTGTGCTGTCGAGTCCAAGGAAGATAACGGTACAACCGAGGCAGCAGGAGTCACCACCGGTAACATTCATGGCTGTGGGCAGCGGGTTAATGCTGATGGTCACAGTACCATTCATGGTTTCGGTACATCCTGTACTTACCTGTGTAGCAACGACATTGTAGATACCTGCCAAAGTCTGAAGACCGAAGTTCAGTGTTCCACCTGTACCAGCCAGTACAACCGGCGGTACCATCGGAGCATTGTTGCGGCGGAGTTCATAGTTCACGCCAACTTCGGAACCATTCAGACCAACAACCATACCGGCGCCACCTTCACAATAGGTGCCACCACCTGTGATGGTGTACTTTGTCGGAACATTAACAACAACTGTTGCACTTCCTGCACCAACGTTGGAGCAGTAGTTATCATCAGATACATTGGTAATCGTATAGGTACGTGTCTGGGTCGGGCTTACGCTGACAGTCCATACATACAGACTTGTAGTGTAAGTGGTGGTAGTAACACCATTGTACAAGCTGAAGCTGAACGGTGCTTTTCCTGTGAATACAACTGTCAGGGTCGTATTGTCACCCTTACAGATATTGGCATCACCAGAGATCGTAGCTGTCGGCAGCGGCTTGATTGATACGATCACCTGACCGTTCATTGGAGCGATACAGGTAGTCACATCATCAATACCCTGTACTGTGTAGATACCCACTGCGGTGACATAACCGAAGCTGATGGCAGCACCCGTACCGGCAACATACTTACCGGTGCTGATACCATTGAGCAACAGCATATAGGTTACGCCTGTCTGGCTTCCATTCAGGCCAATGGCTGTGGAATCACCAGCGCAGTAAGGACCTGTACCTGTGACAGTAAACACCTGCGGCAGATTGCCACTGGTAATGGTAACGTAGTTATTCATCCAGCGGTCGCAACCGGTTGTCAGGTTAACAGCAAGAACGGTGTACTGTCCGAGTTGTGTTTGACCACCGAAGCTGATGGCTACACCTGTTCCAAGAACAGTGTCACCTGTGCTTACGCCGTTGGCATAGAGGATATACTTCACACCAACCTGGCTTCCAGCCAATCCTACGTTGATGCCGATGTTGCAGTAGTAACCACCACCGGTAACGTCATATGGAGTAGGCAGCGGAAGAACCGTGATAATAGCTGTGTCTCCCGGGTGGAAGCAAACAGCATCTTCTACGAGGTTGATACCAACTGTTGCAGGAGCGGAGCTTCCACAAATATTGATGGTATACTGGTAAGTTTCCGGACCAACGAGTGTCAGATCAGCAACGTTGAATACAGCGATGGTACCATCATCATAATGTACAGTGAACGGAGGCAGACCCTTGAGTTCTACAACCAGGTCTTCACATTCGTCAGCACATACATCGAGGTCGCTGATGAAACGTACCGTCGGAGCAGGACGCAGGTTGATAGTGATGCTGTTGAGCATCCAGTTGCTGCAACCGGTGGCATTTACAACACCTTGTACAGTGTAAACACCCGGGATCTCGAGATCACCCCAGTAAAGTGGTGAACCGGTTCCGGCAAGGGTAGCGTGAGCCACACCATCGATATACAGCGTATAGGTTACACCAACCTGGCTTCCGAGCAGATTCACAGGAATACCGTCGCAACCGAAGCAATAGATACCATCGCGGGTAAGTTCATACTTCACAGGCAGCGGGTTCACATTAACTGTGATCATCTCTTCATCTGTACAACCGTACTGGTTCGTCACGGTGACATAGTAGGTCGTTGTGTCCGTCGGGCATACATTGATGGTATCATTGGTCATGGAATTGCTCCAGAGGTAAGATACACCTCCAGTGGCAATCAGTTGGGTGCATTCGCCGACGCAGATCTCTGTATCACCACTGATAGCAGCAACCGGCAGCGGACGTACCGTCACGGTAACCATCGTGTCATTGACACAGCCATTGGCATCACCCACTGTCAGGTAGTAAACACCACTCATCGCAAGCGTAGCGCTGGCAATGCAGGTATCTCCCTGGTTGTAAGTGAACCCATTCGGACCACTCCAGTAGTAACTGGTAATACCCGCAGCACTGCTTGAATTATGGCCACTCAGGCAGAATTCCTCGCCAACACAGAGTTCAATCGGGTAAGCAGTTGCGATGGCAACCGGCAACGGATTGATAACCACTGTAGTGGAGTAGAAATTCTTGCAACCCTTGGCATCGGTCACGGTTAGGTAGTATACTCCACTATTTACCAGCTGAGCATTGGCAATAACAGGATCCTTAACTGTTGAAACAAATCCGTCAGGACCGCTCCACTCATAGCCAATAATATCAGGTGTGTTTGTCATATTACCATAGAGGTTCAAGGTCTCACCAACACACTTAGGACTGTTGGATCCAACTGTAACCACCGGTAACGGATTCACCGTAACTGTAGCAGAACCACTGAATGTACCAACACAGCCATTGGCGTCTGATACAAAACTCAGGGTGTAGGTTGTCGTTCCTGTCGGGTGGACATAGATGGTATAAGGATTAGTAGTGATACCACTGTAGGTAACACCATTCACAGTAACAACGAACGGAGCCTTGCCCTGGGTGAAGCTAATATTGAATGAGGTTGTATCACCGTAGCAAATCTCTGAATCACCAGCGATAGCAGCAATAGGCAGCGGGTTGATCAGGATCTGTACACAGTTGAACATCTCTATCTCGCAACCTGTGGTCAGGTTCTTGGCGATGACGTAGTAGTAACCTTCAGCCGTCTGGTTGGCGAAGGTAATGGCACTGCCTGTTCCGTTAAGGGAATCTACAATGGTATTACCACAAGCGCAGCAGAACGGATCATAATACAGGTAATAACGTACGCCGGGCTGGCTACCCATAACCTTCACGGGCAGACCAATACCACCCTGGCAGTAGTCACCAACAACTACGTGGAATCCTTCATCAACAACGCGGACGTTGAACTGGAAGGGAGTTGCATTGATAATGACCGTTGCATCACCGTTCATCGGGATGTCGCAACCAGTGGTCACGTTCACAGCATGAACCGTGAAAGTAGCCGAACCCAGGATCTGGTTACCCAGCGTCACAGGACCAAAGGTCACAGCGCTGCCGGTACCCATTACCGTATAGTATCCGTAACCGGTTACATAATAGGGGGAACCCATATACATCAGCGTGTACTCAATTCCGACTTCGGAATCATCGAGGCCGATTTCAACAGCACTTCCTACGCAGGCTGCACCACCACCAGTCACATTGTAAACAATGGGCAGGGGGTTAACCACAACGGTAATCGTGGTATCTCTCTGGCAACCATGCGGGTCGATAACTGTCAGGACGTAGTCACCGGCTGCTGCCAGCGGTACGTTCGGAATGGTATCATTGTTCTGCGTTGAAACGAATGCGTTCGGACCCATCCACACCACTGAATTAGCACCCAGTGAAGAGTAAGCAGTGTAAGGATTGGATGTCAGATACAGCGGATCGCCTTCGCAGATCGGGTTCGGGAAGATGTTGGCATTCGGAACTGGCAATGACCATCCGGTGATGCTTCCATCAAAGTAAGTAGCGTCGATATTGTAATTCAGACTTGTGATCTGGCAGGCACCAGGTGTCAGCTCGTCCCATTCCAATGTGCTAAAGCCACCGGTATTGGGCATAACAAAGTCCAGATAGGTCAGGACAGTATCTCCAACACTGCTCTGGCTCAGACTGAACCAGCTGATGGAAACCTTACCGGCAACAGGGTTGCCAGCGATCAGGCCCGGGAATGCTGAGTGGGTACCACTCCAACCCACGAAGGTCATGATGGTTTCGTCATACTCAAGTGTCAGAGAGATGGAGCTGATGCTGTCAAACTTCTCAACATAAATAGGAATGCTGATGGTATTGGCGCACTGCTCATCCTGTAAGGACTTGCTGTAAGGATTGCCGGCGTATACATTCACATCCGGGCGTACAATCAGGGTATAGACATCTGAAGTATCAGCATTGCAGTATCCTGTCAGGATCAGTCTGTACTTGTAGTTCTTCATGGTCGGGTAGACAACAGGGCCCACATTCAGCACCGGATTCGTTGCGCTCGGGATGTTAACCCAGCTTGAACCGGTATTGAGCTGCCACTGGTATCCCGGAGCCGGGAAGTCACCTGTAGCTGTAGCTGTGAAGGTCAGGATGTCTCCACCATTCAGGTCTACGTTGAGCGGAGTAGCAGGATTCAGATCAGGGAATGTTACTCCCGTGATGGTCACATATTCATACTGACAAACTGTCACTGTGTTCAGCATGTCGGCTACGCAAGTTGTATAAGTATTGTACTTGATACCAACAACGTTGTACACGCCAACTGCAGAGACAGGAGCAAAGCTCAGGTTGTTTCCATCACCTGTGATCGTGTCAATCGCCACACCACCGAAATAGAGAACATAATCAACACCTACTTCTGTGCTCACAACCGTTATCGGGGTACCGGCACCAGGGCAATGGCAGAGTGCAGGAACTGTAATGGTCTTGGCAACCGGAACCGGGTCGATGGTAATGGTGACGCGGTTGGCCATTTCCCTGGGGCACATGGCCGGGGAGGTGGTATCAATAGCGATCACATAGTATTCACCGGCAACCGTGAACGGTCCACCCGGGAAGGTCTTGCCTGAACCCGAAGGCACTGAGCCATTCATCACAGAAACGGGGGTAGCATTGCCTGTACGATACAGGTAATATTTGTCTTCGCTGTTGGTACTGAACATGCTGATGTTCACACCGTTGCAGGGGGCTGCCAGACAGGCACCACCGGCACAGTAGTGACCGAAGTTCTCGATCAGCACATTGTAAACCTGCGGAAGCTCACGCTCGAAGAGCTGGAGTGTATCGCTGGCAATGGCCTGACAGAGGGTCGTATTGTTGATGGCCAACAGATAGTAGAAGCCTTCTGAAGCAAACTCACCAATGGTCAGGGGACTACCTGTACCGGCGAGGCTTACCAGATTCTGGAAAGGAGCTGAAGGACTGAGTTTGGCATACAGATAATAGGTGACGCCAAGTTCTGAACCGCTCAGTGTCAGTGTAGCACTGTCACCATCGCAGAAATAATTGCCATCGGTGGGTGATACAGCGGTGAGGCTATACTTAACAGGCAGCGGGTTAACGACAAATGTCGTAGAAGCGCTGTCGTCGCAAGTTGTCACAGGATCAGTATAGTAATACTTGATCGTGAATGTACCGGCACCGGCACCAGGATTGAAGGTAGTAGCAACTACACCATTGACGGTATAGGTACCACCAACAGGCAGACCCAGGAAATTCGTCATCGGGAAAGCAGGCGCATCGGCACAAACCGGAAGCAGCGAACCAATGGTCACAACCGGGGTTGTGTAAACAATGGTCTGCACGCTGTGGGTATAGGTACATACCGGATACGTCGGGTATGCTGAGCTGTCATTATAGCTATACATGATCGTGATCGGAACATTCAGCGTCGTTACTGAATCCGGATCAAATACGCCGGTTACCGGATTCACGCCTTCTCCGCTGAATGTACCACCTACCGGTGTTACGTTCGTCAGCGTGATCGGAGCATCCACTTCACAATATGAAGTAGCCAGTCCATCGAAGAACACAGGAGTAGCCGGGTGTACATAGACAGTGACCTGGCTGGTAGCCACACCACAACTGTCATTGTTGACACGCAGGTAATAAGTGGTTGTGGTATCTGGGGTTACATTGATAAGAGCCGTCTGGGCAATGCGGTTGGCGATGTTATAGCCAGGTGCATTGTACCATTCATAGGTACCACCACCCTGGCCGGCCAGCGTAACCGTCGTTCCTTCGCAGATGTATTCATCCGGTCCGGCACTGATAGAAACACCCCCTGAAATAAATGCTTCCAGGCTGTCGGTAGCCACGCAACCATTGACATCTGTAACGGTCAGGTAGAACTTGTAATTACCGGTTGCAACACCATTGAGAACCACAACCGGATTGGCTGTATTGGCAATGGTTAGCACTTGCGGGTTGCCCACTGCTTGTGTCCAGATCGTACTTACCAGTGAGGAGCTGGTTGTGATGGTCGGATTGAAGTTAAGTTCACCCCAATCGCAGCTCTGCAGCGGACCGTTCATGTCGATCGTCGGAGGATCAAACACCTGAACCGTAATGGAAGCAGTGCCATAGCACATCAGGGTGGAGTCGTACACCGTCACCGTATAGCTGGTGGTAACCACCGGGCTCACTGTGATACTGGGTGTAGTAGCTGTTGTGCTCCAGATGTAGCTGTAAGGGCCTGTACCAAAGGTAACATTGGCGGTCAGAACAGTGTCATAACCCGGGCAGAGAGAAGCCGGCACATTATTATTAATGTTAACGATCGGGCTGTTGTTCACAGTCACGTTAACTGTATCAGTACCACGGCAGCCGTTTTCGTCATAGACCAGCACCACGTAGGTACGGGCAGCAGTCGGGGTAACAGTAGCAGAAGCCGTTGTCTGGTTGAAACCATTGTTTACCAGTTCGGTTGTCGGATCCCATACCACATTGGTGATGGTTGAACCGGCACCGAGGGTCCAGGAAGCAACGAGGTCGATGCTTGAACCGAGGCAGATGGAGGTATCACCAGGTGTGCTGGCGAATGAGGTATTCAGCGCCACATCCGGTGCATCCCTTACAACGAGGTTGAAGGTATCGGTAGCCTGGCAAAGCGGATCAGCGCCGGTCACCACGAGGGTGAAATCGGTTGTAACCAGCGGACGGGCGATGATGGCACCATAACCATCAGGCGTGATGCGTGCATCCGGTTCCCAATCCAGTGTCCAGGGACCATAACCTGTGGTATCGCTAAGGAATTCAAAGGTCATGCGGCTCGTGAATTCTTCACATACCCAGTCATATTCGCTGTTGATGCGGATCTTGATTGTATCGGAGACCAGGGTGGCAACACCATTCATGGTATCCTTGCAACCTGTCAGGTTATCAGTAGCAACCACATAATAGTTACCAGGGATGTTATAATTGCCGAATGTTATCGGACTTCCTGTACCACCTAATGTATTGACGAGGGTGGCAGGGCTGCGGAAGAGTTCATAGGTAACGCCTACGATGGAGCTATCTACACCAATGGCAGGTCCTGATGTATTCCAGCAGAAATCCACGGTTCCGTTCGGAACGATGTTAAAGATCTCGGGCTGTGGCCAAACGACAACGTACATACTGTCGGTGGTGTAGCAACCGTTTTCACCGGCTGTTACATAGATCTTGAAGGTATCGCCTGCAGCGCTGTAATTGGAGCCGCAAAGTACGATGCTATCGTTACCGGTTCCAAGTGCATTCGCATACTCATCTACCCAAACATAGGAGGTATAGGTTCCCACGTTTTCGAAGATGTCGATGCATTCATCATGGCAGAGGAAAGCGGTATCCGTTACAGAACCCCATTGAATAACAGGAGCCGGATTTTTATAAACCCTGACATAGATTGTATCATTGGCTGAACAGGTCGTGCTGCTGTCATAGACACTTACAACAACCTGCCAGGGTGTTGCTTTGTAAACAGCGGAATTGGTAATGGACTGCTGGTTGGATGCATAAAGTCCACCATCCACATACCAGTCATAACGCCAGGGGCCGAAGCCAACGCCGAGCAATCCGGGGTAGGCTGTCAGAACGTCGGTTTCACCTTCGCAATATTCGAGCGTGGTGGTCACCAGTACGCCAGGGGCTACATAGATATCCGGAACGGGCAGCGGCAGGACTTCTACATCATAGGTGAAGTAGTTGTCGCAGTCGGCACCGGAAGCTGAGTTGGTGACGAGGATCTGAATCTGACCTGCACCGGCTGCACCCCACTGAACGGATATATTACCACCAGCATAGGACAGCAGTGTTCCACCAACTACATTCACATTGTAAACATAGCCAGGAACCACAGTGTAGGTGTAATTCAGGACCTCACCTGCACAGGCGCTGTCATCACCGGCAATGGTAATGAAGGGCACCGTATCCACCACGATCGTTTCGGTAGCGAAGTTGGTACAGCCATTCAGTGCCTGGACAGTATATGTAATATAATGTGTACCCACACCTGCGATACCGGGGTAGAACAGCCCGTCATTGAACTCTGGGAAGTCACCCTGCAGGGTGCCGCCGAGCGGTGAGAAGGTGCTGTTGGCTGCGACGTTCACGGCAGGACCATCGATACATACGGTGTCGATGCTGAGGGTGAAGGTCGGAACGGCCGGTTTGGCTTTGGTACCCACATCAATTAAAGCAGTAGCTGTACCGCAGGGTGATGTGATCTGACAGTAGAAACGGGTAGGTGTTGTTGTACTGAAGGGGATCACAAACGGATTGGCTGCGGTGGGATTGGAGATATAAGCGCCAACAGGCAGGGAGGTCCAGAGGTAGGACATACCGCCATAGGCAGTAATTTGCACTGAGTCGCCCATACAGACGTCGGCTACATTCGGGACAATGTCCACGAAGGGATACCCGGAGACCACGGTGACATCCACCTGGTCTACTGCTGTGAAGCCATTGGCATCGGTCACTGTCACCGAATAAATTTTGCTGGTATGTGTGGTGGTTACCACAACAGCGGCATTGGTCGGACTGAGTGAGTCGGTGGGGCTCCATGCAAAAGTATAAGGCGGGGTTCCACCATTAGGGAATGCATATAAGATAGTACTTGCGGTGTCGCATACTGTATACCCATCATATTCAGCGGCCACGGTGAGGGTATCCACCACCACGACGGTAGCTGAAATGACGACGACACCCTTGGAGGCATCGGTAACGGTGGCTGTATACGTTGTGGTAGCTGTCGGGCAGACCGAGATAGGCTGGCCTGTCTGGCCGGTGTTCCAGGCGATGCTTACAGGGGGAACATAACCACCTGTATCAATACCGAGGTCGATACACTGACCTTTCATGATCACGAAATCGGTCACTGAGCTATGTGTGCTCAGGTCTACGATTTGGGCATTGAAAGGCTCATAGACGAGCACATCATCGAAGGCAGATTCGCCGAAGGTGTTGCCATTTTTGGTGAAATTGTAAGGATAGTACCCTGAAAAGTACACGCGGAGCCATACTGCCTCTTCGCCGCCGAGGCCGTTGAGGGTATGTTCATATTGGCCCCATGCACCCTTAACCGGATTAAAGTTGGTCAGCGAATCGGACCAGCCGTTGCCGCCGAGTACATTCATCACGGGGGTGTTGTACCAGTTCGGGTCGGAGATCGAGCCGACAATATACCAGTTCACGCTGTCAGTAGAATAGTACAGCGAGAGACCGTTGCCGAGGACGAACGACCAGGTGGTCAGTGCCATTCGGAAGACTGGGTCAACCGGAACCGCTGAAAAGTCGAACTTGGGGCTGGTTACCCACGACACTTCATTGGGAGCCCACTGTTTGTTTTGGACTATTCCGTTGTGCCAGCACATGGTTCCAGAGTAGGCATTTTGTACATGCATACCGTTCGGATCTCCGTAGGCCCAGTTGTTCACGACCGAGGAGCTACCTGTCACCCAGCCTCCGTCGCCTCCTTCGAAATCCTCGAAGTAGAGCTGTCCGGGTTGCTGTGCAAGCAGGCCTGCAGCCATAAACAGCATTGTGAAAACAGTAAGGACTGTTCTCAACAGCATAAACCTTGTCTTCATAAGCGTAGAATTTGATTGAATGTACTTCGGATTATCTGTTCTCATCAGGGTAAAACTATTGGTTTCCATAAGCATGATATTCATTAACAAAAGCAAGCGTTGCAATCTTGGTAGCGTATTGAGAGAATTAATGTGCAAAATAATAACATAATCAACTAAATTACAAAAAAAAGCCATAAAAATTAGGCACACAAGCACTTTCTATCAACACCATGAATCAACTTGTTAATGTGAAACAAGTTAATTTGTTGAAAAGTCTGTGCTCACCTTCTCACCCGGGCCTTTCGATCATCTGACCGGGTGGGACCCCTGGGGTCTCAAACACCGGCCTGGGCTACACATTATATTGTAATCCTTTATGGCTATTCTGGCAGTTATACTTCAATGCGCGGAAAATGTTTCACCTGCTGGATTCCTTCGTCAACATTTCTTCAACTCCGGCAGGGTTCCGGCACCAGCAAACTCTGGTCAAAAGTAATCATATACCCCACAATATTCAAACAAATGCCGAAAAAAGTTATCGTTATTTTTCTGTTAATATCAGGGACTACAGGCATGCCTATTCACCAGATACCTTAGTTAGATGCGGCCTGCAGGCTTTCAGCAGGCAGGTACCCGGACCGCAAGTGATTGTTTTCCAGCAAAAAACAGCCAAAAAGACCGCCATGCTCTGCCTTCATTTCAGGTTATTAACACAACATTATTCCATTGATTATCATTATTTTATGCACAATGTAAGTCAAGGTTATGAACATGCTTATCAACCTTCATACGTTCGGCGAATCCCAAACGTTATGTCCGGGAGCGCTTCAGCACCTCAAAATAGGGCAGATTCACCCATTTGATTACTTTTGCATGCAGTGTACATCATCAAAAATAACATACATGAACAATCAAATTGCCAATCTTGAACCGCAGGCGGTGTGGTCTCACTTCGCAAGCCTGCTTGAAATCCCGAGGCCTTCCAAAAAAGAAGCCCGGATTATTGCCTATATGAAAGCCTTCGGTGAAAACCTCGGCCTGGAAACCATCGTTGATGAGGTAGGCAACGTCATTATCCGTAAACCGGCCTCACCCGGTATGGAAGACAGGATGGGCGTGATCCTGCAAGGCCACCTCGACATGGTTCCGCAGAAGAACAGCGACACCGCGCACAACTTCGAGACGGATCCGATTGATGCCTACATCGACGGGGACTGGGTAACGGCGCGGGGTACAACCCTGGGCGCTGACAATGGCATGGGTGTAGCAGCTACCATGGCGGTCCTGGCCGATAAAACCATGGCACATGGCCCGATTGAAGCGCTTTTTACCATTGATGAGGAAACGGGTATGACAGGTGCTTTCAACCTGCAAGCCGGACTGCTTAAGGGTGATATTCTGATGAACCTGGACTCGGAAGATGAAGGAGAATTGTATGTGGGCTGTGCCGGCGGACTCAATGCCAATATGCGGTTCAGTTACCATACCGTAGCTGTTCCGCCAGATCATACGGCCTATAAAATTTCAGTAACCGGACTCAAAGGTGGTCATTCAGGAATGGATATCGTCCTGGGGCGGGGTAACGCCATCAAGGTCCTTAACCGTTTCCTCTATGAGAACAAGGATCTGGGGTTATGCCTGGCATGGATAGACGGAGGCGGACTACGCAACGCCATACCCAGGGAGGCCTTTGCATTGGTAACATTACCCAAAGCACAATCAGCAGTCCTGGAATCCCGCCTTGCTACCTTTGCCGAAACGGCCTGTCTGGAGCTGAAAACCACTGAGCCGGACATGAACATCAGCATGGATCAGGCTCCATTGCCGGATACACTGATCGATCAGGACAGCTTCGACCGCATGAACAAAGCGGTATATGCCTGCCCGAACGGGGTGATGCGCATGAGTGCCGACATGGCCGGACTCGTTGAAACCTCAACGAATCTTGCCATCCTCAAGTCCAAAGATGGCATTATCCATATCCAGAGTCTCCTGCGGAGCTCAGTAGATACCGCTAAAGAAGACCTGGCCCAGATGATGCAAAGTGTGTTTGACCTGGCCGGTGCTGAATCGGTGTTTGATGGCGGCTATCCCGGATGGAAACCCAATCCGGAAAGTCCTATCCTACATCATATGAAAGAGATGTATGCCCAGAAATATGGTAAAACCCCTGACATCAAAGCCATCCATGCCGGACTAGAGTGCGGTATCCTGGGAGCGGTCTATCCGCATTGGGACATGATTTCATTCGGTCCGACGATCCGCTACCCCCACTCACCGGATGAAAAAGTCCATATCGCCTCAGTAGGCAAGTTCTGGGACTTCCTGGTTGATACGCTGAAAAATATTCCAAAAAAATCAGCAGTGTAAGCAGGGTAATACTTCATGCTACATCCCCTGCCAGGCTACACAAATTGGGGCTTCTGGCAGGGGATTTTTATTTTTATATCCTTTATCAAATTGGAATTACTTTCAGATATAAATGAAATCGAAGACGCAGAAGTCCATGCACCCTGATCCGGATATCACCCGCTCCACTACATTAGGAGACAAATTATTGTCAATATTTTTGGTGAATCTCAAATGAATTCCTACCTTTGCCCTCCCAAAAGTAAAGAGCTATGTCGAAGAGAACCTTTCAGCCATCCAGAAGGAGGCGCATGAATAAGCACGGTTTCCGCAGCCGTATGGCAACTGCCAATGGTCGCAAGGTTTTGGCAGCCCGCCGCGCCAAAGGCAGGAAGAAATTAACAGTGAGTGACGAACGCCTCGACAAAAACTAAGAACACACCGGCTTATAAATATGAAGGCAGGCTATATATACCTGCCTTTTTTTATGCCCGGTCCAAAAAACCGGCTTCATTAAAAGCCCTGTAACGCAAGAAAACAAAAAATTTGACCTGCACATCCACCATAGGGTACACTCGGCA
The DNA here is from genome assembly GCA_018001695.1 of Lentimicrobiaceae bacterium. Lineage (GTDB taxonomy): Bacteria > Bacteroidota > Bacteroidia > Bacteroidales > JAGNHN01 > JAGNHN01. Next base: position 30,989 of record JAGNHN010000015.1, on the reverse strand, counting down.
TACAAGGCCTGTAATGAATTCGCGAACGAAGGAGCCGCATCAGACGTGTTTCATATCTCTGCATAGTCGTTATCTTTACATCACATAATATTGAACAATATGTTACGATTGATTATCTGGATCGTCGTTCTATATTTACTTTATCGCATCCTCTCAACCTGGTTACTTCCATGGATGGGAAAACGCTATGTCGATCACGCCAGGGAAAAATATGGCCGCCGACAAAACAACGCGCGTCACATCAACATGGAAAATGGCGATGGCCACATCATCATTCCGGAAGACGATCGGAGAAGATCCCAGCAAAAGCCAAAAGAGGACCGCGAATACACGCCCTTCGAAGAAGCCTGAGTCAGCCTCTTCCCGAATTACAACCACTGCCCCGGCAATTATAAAATTTGTAGCTTTACACTTGGGACCTGAGGCCAGGGTAGCCCTCTCCCATTCATCTCACTTGAATACCCGGAAATCAACCTTTATAATATAATGTGTGGTTATGCACCCGTCTGACACTGCCCGCTCTACCGGCCTTTTCTCCAAATGGCCCATCCCCTGGTACGCACTGGCGCTATTGCTGCTGGTTTTCCTGGCAGGCTTCTTTCCGCGCTTCATAGACATCGCACGCTTCCTGCCCTATTATTCCATTGATGAGAACGATGTGGTGGAATATGCCATCGGGTATCTGGGTGGTGACCTTGACCCACATTGGTATAAATATGGACCACTGTACTCCTACCTACTGGGCATCATTTACTGGATCCTTTCCTGGTTCCACACCGATCCGCAGGCTTTTATTCAACACTATTTCATTGACGGAAGCACCTTTTATTATACGGCCCGTCTGGTTAACAGTCTGTTAAATATTGTGCTGGCCATTCTCACCTTCCGCATCCTGCAGAAATTCTTCAAAACCGACATTGCCTGGATGGCGCTCGTTCTGGCCATTTTCCCGTTTTTTGACAGCCTCACCGGCTTTACCGTTCGCGTAGATACCCTGCAGGCAGTCTGGGTTGCCGCTAGCGTGTATCATCTGCTGGCCCTGGTGCAGACAGGCAAAGCAAAGAACTACCTGTTCGCGGCTTTGTTCACAGGACTGAGTGTCGCGACGAAACCCCTGCCGGCTTTACTCATCCTGCCCACCTTCTTCCTTGCTCATGTCTTCATGAAGATGAAACCAAGGGCGAGTGTCGATAAGAAACAATTGAAGCTTGGAAAGAAAACGGCTCCCACAGCGCTAAGCTTCACATCAGCCCTTCCCAAAAGCCTGACCGACTACCGCTTATACCTCTTCCTCGGTGGTGCCGTGCTGGCTTCCATCCTCTTTAACCCCTACTCATATCTGAATTATGATCTCTTCCGGGAGGAGCAACTGCGCGCCATTTCGGAAGAAGGCGCTCGTAATTTCCTCCCCGGCTGGGATATCCGGCGTTTCTTCGGACCATTCGGACATGCCTTCACCCTGCTGGGCTTCGCGTCACTGGTCTATGTCCTGATCCAGTCCTTGCGCAAAAAGGACCAGGCCGCCCTGATCATGGTCAGCTATCCGCTGATCTATTTCCTGGCCTTCGCCAAAGGCGCTGCCCGGGAGTATTTTTATATCACCATGGTGCCCTTTATGATCATCAGTATGGTGCTGAGCTGGCAGGACCTGATGGCAGTATTGCTGAAGCCTGGACAAACAAGGCAATGGATTACCATGATATTCAGTATTTTACTACTGGCCCAACCCGCTTATGGCCTGATCAGCAGGAGCCTGCAACTGGCGCAGGCAAGCAAGGCAGGAGATGGATATACTGCCCTGGCAGCCGAGAACTGGATCAGGGAAAACATCCCGGGCGGTACCGGAATACTGTACTATGGATATTATACAAATATGCCACGGCTGCTGCACAGCGATGCGCAAAAACAAGCCGGACTCGGGGAGTACTTTATGTATTACCGCTATAACAACGAATATCTCAAACGACAGTATTTCGCTGCCCATCAGAACTACCTGGCAGAAGGCGGACTGGCCTACCAGGTCGAAAACAGCCTGATGGTCCGCAATAACCAGGGCCAGGACGTTCCCCTAAGTCTTCGTAACCCCCTGGGAGAGAACGAGAAATTCCTGATGGAACTTTTCAAAAACAGTACTTTCGATTACCTGGTCACGTATTACGATCTCAGCGGTATTCCTGAATTTGAGCCATTGCTGGTCAGGGAGTTTGACCAGGCTAGCTACCCGTTTGGTGTTCCTCTGAAGATATATAAGAACCCGGTCCGCATTCCGGATACGGCGCCGGTACAGCAGGACGGGGCATCCTAGTGTCGCTGCCTGCCTTATTTCACAACCGGGGCAGGCACTTCAGCGGGTGATGAGGGTGCATCTGTGAGATTGGTTTCATCGACCACATAGAGTGGGCGCTGCCTGATGTTGGAGATGATGCGGCTGATGTATTCTCCAATCATCCCAATGGCCAGCAACTGAATACCACCAATGAACATGGTGCTGACCATCACAGAGGTCCAGCCCGGCGCGATCTTATCATGCATGAAATAGCTCAATAAAGCGTAAACGATGATCAGCATGGCGACGACAGAGAAAACAAAGCCGAGCGTTGTGGCCAGACGCAATGGGAAGTCCGAAAATCCTGTAATACCATCAAAAGCCAATGAGAAGAGCTTCCGGAGCGTATACCCCCCCTTGCCATTTTTCCGGGGCTCACGGATATAGGGAACAAAGGCCTGCTTGTAGCCCAGCCAGGCAATCTGTCCGCGCAGAAACTTATTGCGCTCCGGCATCCTGCGCAGGTGCATGACGATGGTCTTATCGATGAGCCTGAAGTCGCCGGTGTCGAGGGGGATATCGGCGGATGCGATCCGTTTCAGGATACGATAGAAGAGCTTGGCAGTCAGCTTCTTAAAATAACTTTCTCCTTTACGGTAAACCCGCTGGGCATAGACCACCTTGTAACCTTCCTGATATTTGGCATAGAGATCAGGGATGAGCTCAGGAGGATCCTGGAGGTCGCCGTCGATGATGATCACAACATCCCCGCTGCAGTGGTCGAGGCCGGCTGAGACGGCAATCTGGTGGCCGAAGTTGCGCGACAAACGGATAAACCTGACATGTGGGTTTCGGGCGGCAAGACCGGTGACTACTTCGTAGGAATTGTCCTGGCAACCGTCCAGCACATAGATCATCTCATAATCAGGGGTGATACGGGCGACATTTTCCTCGAGTCTGGGCTGTAACTCCGGAATGATGCTGGCTTCACGGTAGATGGGGATGATGACCGATGCTCTCATAGGATATGTATGGTTCTGGTATCAGGGTTTCTATCTTCCAGCCTGGCGGAAGCACTTATAGGGCTGCCACCCAATCTTTGAATTGATATTGCATACAAACGCCGGTTGCCTGCCGGATTCGCTTCCCCGAGAAGGCACTGTCGCCGACCTCAAGGAGGAGATCCTCTTCCGCCCAGGGTTCAAAATGGACCGGAACTCCAAATCGCACGGCCATGGCTTGCGCGATGGTAGCGAGGTCCAGCTCCTCACCGCAGATATTATAGACCTCGTTCCAATGCTGCTGCTGCGCTGCGACGGCCATTACCTGCAGGTAGATATCGCTGATATGCGTGAAGCTCCTGCGCTGACGGCCATCTCCGAAGACGCGGATAGGCTGTCCGTTTCGCGCCTGTGTCAGGAAATGGGCCATGGTACCGAAGGAGTAGGCGCCCGGAGCAAGGTTGCCATAGGGCACCCCGATGCGGAAAATGACATAAGGTATACCATAGCGGTTTTTGAAGACCTTCAGGAAATGCTCCCCGGCGATCTTGTTCACCGCATAAATAGTCTTTGGATCGAGGGCCGCCACTTCCTCCAGCGGACTCCCATCTGATGCGGCATACATCAGTCGCGTGGAAGGGAAGAGCACCACCGGATGGGTGCCGGCCAGCCGTATGGACTCCAGCACATTGAGTAGGCCTATTTCATTGATTTCGATGAAGCGGCGGTAATATTGAAACCCGGCCTTTGTCCCGGTTGCCCCAAAGAAGCAGAAGACCGCATCGGTCTGCCAGTCCAGCGATTTCAAGGCATCCATGTTGGTCACATCGCAGGAAATGTAATCGATACCTGGCAGGATGCCGCTTTCCTGCACATCGCTGCCGGTCACGTGGTAGCCGCTGGCCTGCAACATATGTGCGAAGTTGCTTCCCAGATAACCATTAACACCTAAAACGAGGGCTTTGCGCATGGGGTGTGGGGCTCTTACATTCACCGGGGGTAAAATTACGGATTATTCCGGTGAACATCATGGGTGATGCCATTGACATATCCAATATCATCGATCAATTATTTCACCCCTTCGGGGTTGGGATATCGGATTACCAAACGATCTACCCTATCATTATGTCACCCCTTCGGGGTTGGGATATCGGATTACCAAACGATCTACCCTATCATTATTTCACCCCTTCGGGGTTGGGATGGCGGATTACCAAACGATCTACCCTATCATTATGTCACCCCTTCGGGGTTGGGATGGCGGATTACCAAACGATCTACCCTATCATTATGCCACCCCTTCGGGGTTGGGATGGCGGATTACCAAACGATTCATCTATCATTATTTCACCCCTTCGGGGTTGGGATGGCGGATTACCAAACGATCTACCCTATCATTATATCACCCCTTCGGGGTTGGGATGGCGGGCGACCAAACCTATCATTATTTCACCCCTTCGGGGTTGTTGGGGTTGGTATCATTTTGGAAAGAATCGCCTGCACCACGCCCCAAGAGCTGGTATCACAAATAAAAGTTTCATCAAAAGCCCGAAGGGCTGGCATTATGATAGGAAAACGAATCGTAATTGTATCAAAACCCCGAAGGGGTGACATAATGAGGCGAACCGAAATTGTATCAAACCCCGAAGGGGTAATATTTCAATCCTCCCTATCGAACACATAACGGGAATCATAATTAACATCATATCGGTTGAGCAACCTCAGGTATTCATTCCTAAAGGTCTTCCTGAGATGGTGTTGTTCCTGATTAGCAATGTATTGATATATACGATCCCGTTGAGAATGTCCACACGAAAAAGCGCCATAACCTCTCTGCCAGGCGAACGTAGTCTCCAGAAATCCTCGTTCGTTAATATACTTGCTGGAGTTGTTCTTTATATCCCGTATTAAATCAGGAAGAATTGTAGTTGGCGTATAGCCTAATAATATATGAACATGATCTTCCACACCATTGACAATGAAAAGTTTTTGGTTTTTACTATAGATGATCCCAGCCATATAGCTGAACACTTCGTCTCTCCATGGTTTTAGCAGGAGGTTTTCTCTGGCCCTTACAGCAAAGACGCAATGAATGTATATCCTGGTATATGTTCCCGCCATGATAATCTCGTTTTGTCCATTTTATCACGGGTTTAGGGCACCCTTCGGGGTTGGGAAAGTATGAGGTGTTTGTGGGTAGTCACGGATCGGTTCCCGAATTCATGCCGTAACCCAATCTATATAGACGAAAAATGACGGAGTTCCGGAAAGGAGGGAGGGGATTTATCTGACCTATGCATCAAATTGCATGGTGTGATGGATACTTTGTCTGATTCTGGACTCATTCTACGCCAATTCGATCATTCTCATCTAACCAGTACGACATGTCCAACATAACGGTCACTGCCACAATCCTCCGGCAATCCATCAATACGAATGCTGTAAGTATATACATCTTTAGGCAAGGGCTGCCCTGTACCGTGGAAACAACCATTCCAATGCTCCAGGACATCATTTGTGTGAAACACCAACTGGCCCCAGCGGTTAAATATTCTCATCATATAATCATATCGTTCCAACCCAAATCCAATCGGGCCAAAACGATCATTGATACCATCACCGTCAGGAGTAAAAGCGTTGGGAATATAAACAGAACAGTGGTAACCAACATCCAGCGTATTAGAGACAGAGTCCCTGCATCCGTACTGACTTTCAACATATAACCATACGGTATATTGTCCGACCTGGTTGTACGTATAAGCTGGATTCTGTATGACTGATGTCCCAATACTATCGCCAAAATCCCAATACCAGGCATTGGCTCCGCTGGATAAATCCTGAAAGTGAACGAGTTCGCCAGGGAAGCCAACCAAACTACCGGAATAGGTGAAAGCAGCCACGGGCAAAGGATATACCTCAATATAGTCCGGTTTTTGTTTACTAACCGGGCATCCGTTTATAGATTCACCATGCATAAGAACAGTATAAATACCAGGTGCTGTATATGTATGGACCGGATTGGCTGATGTGTCTGAAGAACCGTCTCCAAAATACCAAGAATGGCTTACGATTGAGTCAGAGGGACAAAATAAGGCAACGGTTACAGGAACGCAGCCTTGCTGAGGGACAGCATAAAAATCAAAATTAGGCGGAGAAAATATTGAGATAATGATGCTATCACTACCCACACAAATGCTGTCTGTCACCGTCACATAATAGGTGGTATTTGCAAGTGGGCTAACTGTGATTGTGGAAGTTGTTGAACCTGTACTCCATAAGTAGGACGAAGCCGGTGACACAGACAACTCGACTGTATCTCCCGGACAAATCACCGTATCACTGCTTACGTCTATCACTGCCTGATACACCGTGACCATCACAGTGTCCCGGGAGATACATCCATGACTGTCAATAGCCATTATATGGTACATTCCAGTCTGTGTTACTAAGCAGGTACTATCGCCCGAACCATCTTGCCATTGATAAGTAAGAAATCCACTGCCCGCGTTCAGTTCAAAGCCAGGTATAGCGCAAACCAGGGTATCATTTCCCAATTCCAGCGGCTTCGGCGCACTTGTCACATAATCGAAACCATCAATCTGATCAGGCAAAAATCTGACCTGCCCATTCATGATCAGATTGGGATGTGTGGGATCTGAGAGGTTGACAGTGCCAGGAGTCAACATTTGGGGCATAAACTGATCAGGGGTTGGGATAACATAGAGTGTATCACTATGGTCCTTTGTGAAGTAGATCTTTCCATCGTAGGACGACTGCAGCTCTTCAATGGAGTTCCATAAATTGAAATACCCTGAAAAAGCCCCTCCTGCTCCTGTAGACATATTAAGAACACCAGGAGGCCGTTGAACCTGAAGCCTGACATTATAAGGATATGATGCTGGTTGGCTAACAGGCCCAAGATCAATCTGACCCAGATAGGTGATATTGGTAATGGCCGAGGCAACATAACCGCCATTACAGAAATATAAGAAACGGCCATTGGGACTAAACTCCAGGTCTAATATTTTTTTCTCCAGGTTTGTAAGAAATGCGAGATTGGGGTTGGTTTGGGCTGTCTGGGTGATCGATTGTGCCGTGAAGTTGACCACATTATCTGGTTGCAATATCAAATTCCCAAGGCTGATAGATTGATGCGCAGAGGGAGCATTAGAAAAGGTCTGGGTATTAAAAATGTAGATATCAGGATTGTTTGAAGCTCCATTTCGATTCAAGACGGCAACTCTGTCTTCTGTTGGACTCAGTTCAATATAGGTACCAAGAATGGTCAGACTCCACCAGGGTGCAGAAACATTGCCAGTATTCGCATTGAATTGAATACCATTACTGCTTATCACAAACCTGTCGAGTGACAGGTAGTCATAATTTTTACTTTTTCGACACAGATACAAATAATGCTGGTTAGGATTTCCAGCAGTCCTTGAAACCGCTTTACCTACTGCATATGTATGTGCAGTTCCATTGACAGTAAGAGGAATGTCCCTTTGAATAACCGTCAAATCAATGCCATCATACTCAACCTGGGAATACAGCACAGCAGAAGGTTCATAGATGCCATTATTACCTAATGCGCCGACATCCGTCTTCCATTCACAATAGATGATGTACCATCTGTTTCCATGACCTGGCACCTGAACCACATTCAATTCTGTGCTACCCCCCTTCCCGTTCAAGCCGGGGCCATTAGGCAAACTATTGTTAAGCAATGCGGTACCATCAGGTCTATATAGATAAAGATTATTGGGGGTATTGGCCAGTCCGGTATGTATAACATAGAAAACAAGGTCCCCGCAACCATTGAATGCAGCAGCAGTAGATCCATGACTGGAAGGAGCTGTGTTGGGGATGTCCGCTATCACAGGAGGTACCGTTCTCCAGTCAATGGTTTGTGCATTTCCGTTTCCAGATAATGCCAGCGGCCAGATTGGCAATCCATTATTATTTTGTGTGTAGGTCTTAAATGGTGTCAATCCAATCAGTAACAAACAAAACACGGCCAAAGCACGCACCTTACATAATCTGGTTAAGCTATCTAATTTATAGCCAGGTGCATATATCCACTTGCCTGTCAGCATATGAAGTCTATTATCCCAGTTTTTAGCATCTATTAAACAACGCGCATCTTTATATTCAATAAAAATACATAAATAATCCATAAATGAACCCATAATAATCTCACCCTTTTTCAGAATTATTCATTCCCTCACTGATATTATCCGCCATCAAGCATTAATCGCTAATTAATAAATACTTTAAGCATACAAGGACTATCATCACGTCCGGCAATGCGAACCAAAACAGCGTTAATGATAACTACTTGCCAAACATTGTCTGGAAAAGAAAAAACTGACACAGTCAAACTAATATTTAATATCTTTATATTTGGCATACTCAGACGCCCTGGTTCATTACAGATCCTCCAGGTCAAATAACTATATGTCAAAAAAGGCCGCAACAGTTAATACAGCGTCAGGTATTATGAAAAACGCTGAAGTGAAATTGAATAAAGATGGTCATTAAAAGGAGTGAATATGAGGACAAGAAAACCAAACCGAAGTGTATTGTTTCTGGCTGGCTTGTTGTGGTTAGGCATGGTTCAATCTCAGGAATCCGTCAATGCATCCGGTAACAACGCTACGGGATCTGGGGGCTCGGCTTCATACAGTATAGGTCAGGTTTTTCATCTTACTATCTCTGGCACTACCGGGAATGCAGGACAGGGCGTGCAACATGCCTATGAAATATATACCGCTGGTGATGATCTGTTTTGCAGTGACCTTAGTGTTACAGCCTTTCCAAACCCGACTGCAGATAATATCATCCTGCAGGTAGAGAATTATACCAAGGAAAACCGCTGGTATCAACTGATTGATATGCAGGGCAATTTGCTTGCAAGCAAAGAAATAAGCACCCCGAAAACACAGATTTACATGGCCCACCTTGCACCAGGAGCGTATCTTATTCATGTATTGGGTGATAAAAACCTTAAAATCCGTTCATTCAAAGTCATTAAGAAATAAGCGTTTATTACATCATTGCACATCTTCAAATACAAAAGAGCATGAATACCAGAATAGTTACATGGATTGTACCATTGCTGATGGCCTCAGGTGTCCTTGCGCAAGCACCTCAAAGACTGAGCTACCAGGCGATAATCAGAGACGCAGCAGACGTCCTCGTCACAAACCAAGCCATCAGGATGAGAATTTCTATTCTGCAGGGTACTGCCACTGGAGTGGCCGTGTATGAGGAAACGCATATCACGGCTACAAATACCAATGGTCTGGTGAGCATAGAAATTGGAAACGGCACCGTGGTGTCAGGGTCCTTCGCAAGCATCGACTGGGCAGGCGGACCATACTTCATTAAAACAGAGACTGATCCAACCGGCGGCATGAACTACAGCATCACTGGTACAAGTCAGTTGTTGAGTGTACCCTATGCCCTCTATGCTGCGAATGCCGGAAGTTCTATCCCTGGCCCACAAGGCCCCCAGGGCCCTCAGGGTCCGACCGGTCCCACAGGCCCGGCAGGGCCGCAGGGCCCGCAGGGTATCCCCGGGACAGGACTTATCAGTGGCACTAGTATCAGTCAAATCCTATATTGGAATGGCACAGCATGGGTTACGCTGAATCCCGGCAGTGAACAGCAGGTATTAACCATCTGTAATGGTGCACTTACATGGACTACGAATGGTTCATGTCAACCTACCTACCCTGCCGGCACGGTACATTGCAACCCGACTCCAACTGAGATTTATGAAGTAACCAATCCCGTTACTGGAAAAAAATGGATGGATCGTAATCTCGGGGCCTCGCAGGTGGCGACCAGCAGTACGGATACGAATTCATTTGGTGATTTATACCAATGGGGAAGGAGGGCTGATGGGCATCAATGCCGTAACTCACTTACAACAACAACCTTAAGCAACAGTAACCAACCTGCACATGGCAGTTTTATTATCACTTCAAGCAGTCCAAATGACTGGCGCGCACCGCAGAATGATGCCTTATGGCAAGGAGTTAATGGGGTGAATAATCCCTGCCCAAGTGGCTACCGACTCCCTACCGATGCGGAGCAGAATGCAGAAATGCTGAGCTGGAGTAGTGCCAATGCGGCTGGTGCCTTTGCCAGCCCCCTTAAACTGCCAGTGGCCGGTTACCGCATCTATAATACAGGAGCACTCACCATCGTCGGACTCGGTGGCAACTATTGGAGCATGACCGTTGGTGGTGCAAATTCACGACGCCTGGGATTTGGAGGCAATGCTACCATGGATACCGCTTACAGAGCAAATGGGCTTTCTGTACGTTGTATCAAGAATTGAAGGCAGACTTGAGCAACAAGCTTTAATAAGGGCATCCTCAATACAGAATCTTGATACCTTACAATGTTAATATATAAATAGTTGAATATTGATACGCTTCTTAATAATGATTTAGCAATGAGGCCTGCGCTCTTTTCCGTCCTTCTGCTGCTTCTGCCCCTCTTTACAGGCGCTCAGAATTCAAATGCGAACAATGTGTGGTTGTTTGGAACCAACGCGGGATTGGATTTTAACACGACCCCTCCTACCGCTATATCAGGACAACTGGTTGCAGAAGAAGGATCATCCAGTATTTCTGACCCGGATGGCAATCTTTTGTTCTATACAAATGGCATGAACATCTGGGACAAGAACCACAACATCATGCCCAATGGCAGTGGCCTGCTTGGCGGGTTCTCATCCACACAAGCTGCTGTTATCTTACCTTGGCCCTCCAGCTGTAATAAGTACCTGGTATTAACAGTGGGCGATCAGTCCAGCATCGGCGACATCCGCTATTCTATCGTCGATATGTGCCTGAATAATGGCCTGGGAGATGTGGATACATTGACAAAGAATGTCCTGCTTACCACAGGTATGGCTGAGAAACTCACTGCAACATTGCATACCAATGGCACCGATATCTGGGTATTGACACACAAACTGGGGACGAATGAATTCATGGCTTATCTGGTCACAGCAGCAGGGATTAATACAACACCTGTCGTTTCAGCGGTCGGATCTGTCCACCCCAACAACAAGATGATCGGCCCAATAAGAATCTCTCATCAGTCTAACAAACTGGTGACAGCCTGCACTTTTGATGTGATATGTGAGATGTTTGATTTCAACCCTGCCAATGGGCAAATTACCAATATGGTAAATCTGAGGCAATTATACTCGCTGCCCGTGGGTGTTTATGGATTGGAGTTTTCACCCAACGATAGTCTGCTATATGTCACAGTCATTCAGGGCACCAGTATTTTATTGCAATTGAATCTCACGACCGGCATCAAGACTACCGTGGCAAGCATGTCAGGCAACTACCACTTTGGAGGCCTGCAGTTGGGGAGAGACCAGAAAATCTATATGGCCAGAAGGTTACAAAATTATCTTGCTGTAATCCAGTCACCCAATATACCTGGTCTGGGCTGCCAGTACATGCCGTCCGGTCAGATGCTGCTCAGCGGCACCTCCAATGTCCTCGGCCTTGTTTTTCCCAATCCATATTCATTGCATACACCCAAACAGCAGAGCATCAACCTGGGGCCTGATACGGCTATGTGTGCTTCAGACACGATAACAATGAGCCTGTCCAGAGAGTGTTCAACATCCTTTCTGTGGCAGGATGGGTCTGTTGATTCCTTCCTTACGATTACACAGCCTGGTATTTACTGGGTGCAGGTAAGCAATATCTGTCATGTTTTCAGTGATACGATTGTTATTTTGGTTGACTCCAGCGTCAACATTCATCTTGGAAACGATACGACCATTTGCAGCAATGAAACGATAACCTTGGATGCAGGAAAACCCGGGTTGCAGTACCTATGGTCAACAGGAGATACAACCCAGGGCACAATCGTCAACCAGGCAGGACAATACTGGCTGCGGGTAACTTCTGGTTCATGTACCGGAACAGATACCATACAGATCAGCATCAAAGACCCGCCCTTGATTCATCTGGGCAATGACACTACGCTGTGTGAAAATGACATCATAACGCTGGATGCAGGATACCCGGCCGCGGTTCACCTCTGGTCAACAGGAGACTCTTCCTCCTCCATCGCTGTCGCAAATCCGGGGATTTACTGGGTTCAGGTGCTGGATGACAACTGCATGGGTTCCGACACTATTAATATCCTATACAGCCCTTTGCCTGAGCCTGTCATCATCGGAGACACGGTGATATGTGGCGATTCCAGTGTGGTTTTACAGGTTCAGCAAGCCATGGATGCATATCTGTGGTCCACTGGATATACAGATTCCTGCATTCAGGTGATGGATCCGGGTCTGTATTGGGTTGTTGCCAGGCAAGGTGGATGCTATGGCCGCGATACCATAAATGTTCATCAACTCCAGCCAATAAATCTGGGGGAAGACCTGGTTGTGTGTCAGGGAGAAAGCACGGTTCTCAATGGCCCTGCGCAGATGGACCACTACCGATGGTCGACGGGAGACACCACCGCTCAGATCATTGCACTGGCACCAGGTGAGTATTGGCTCACTGTCTCGCTTGGCCAATGTCAATCGTCTGATAATATTGAAATCAAACATCTGAACGGAGCCGTCTTTTTCGCCAACTCCTTTACCCCTAATCAGGATGGGCTTAATGATATTTTTAAACCCATTGGCATAGGTATCGGGCAATATGAGTTAAGGATATTTACGCGCTGGGGAGAGCAGATTTTTCACAGTTCAGATCCGGAAAGGGGATGGGATGGCACTTTTAAGGGGAAGGTTTGCATGAACGGCATCTATGCCTGGAGGGCTGTTTATACAACGCTCTGCAGTGATGGCAGCCAGCAGATCAAACTGGGAAAGGTCTTGTTATTGAAATAAATACAAATCTACCATTTGCATCCGGCACGATATTTTGCCGGCCAAACAGAGGGTTACTTATAATAATCTTTGGTATACCCCCTGGCGGTTCCGCCTTTGAGGACCTGTAACCAAGCGCTGAGCATTCCTGTACCATAGGCAAATACCTGTATCAACAGGGTAATCAGGGATAGACCTGCCACCTTCATGCTTGAATACTTTCTATATGATTGGATGAAGGCCAGAAGCAGGATGGTCAATAATCCCAGCATGGCCAGTCCCAGCAAGTCCCTGCCCAGCGGCCAAAACGGCGCAAGCAGGATCAGCAAACCCATGCCCAGCAAGAGAAGCATGGGCAGGAAATGAACGGGTTTCAGCAATTGAGGATCCATGCGACCCAGATTTACCCGGGCGATGCCCCAGTTGAAAATCTGCTTATAAAAACGGCGTAACGATGTACGACGTTTATGATATACATAGGCATCGGGGATAAGCCCCACCTTGTAACCGGCATTGTAAATCCTGGCAGAAAACTCCATATCCTGCCCATGCCGCAAGGCATTCATCCCACCAATAGTCTCCCATATCTTGCGATGTATGCCCATATTGAAGGAGCGTGGATAGAAACGGGTCACGGCTTTCTTACTGCCCCGCGTTCCTCCGGTGCCGATAAAGGAGGTCATGGAATAATCGATGGCCTTCAGCAAGGGCGGAAAATCGGGATGACAGGTATCCGGTCCTCCAAAGGCCTCCCATTGGTGCTGCTGTATGGCCTTGTCCACCTCCTGCAGGTAGTCAGGCGGTATCATGACATCAGAATCGACAAAGATGAAATAATCGCCACGGGCCACAGACATGCCATGGTTGCGGGCTGCCCCCGGCCCCTGGTTTTTCTGGTGTATATAGCTGATATTCAATCCTGATTCCGAAACGTACCCTTGCAGGAAATCTGTCGTGCCGTCCGTGGAACCATCATCAGAAAAAAGCAGATCGAAGCGGTGCCTCGGAAAAACAAGGACTTCAGCCGAAGCAATCAGCTCTTTCACCTCGTCCAGACGGTTATAGGTCGCAATGATAAACGTATAGGTGGTTTCTTTCATGCCGGCGCTATCTACCTTCAATGTTTAACTGTAATATGATTCAAGCCCGAGGTTAGGATCCATGAAATCATCCGACTGCAGGTACATCTTATCCAGGATGCCGATCCCCATGGCGATCCAAAGATAATTATAATGCCAGCGTAGCCTGGGATGTGGTGTATGGGCCAGTATTCTGCGTATGTATTCATAATTGAACAAGCCCTGCTGCTCCACCCATTCCCGCGTCAATATCCGTTCTGCTGTGTTTTTCAGGTCCTTCTGGAACTGCAGATAAGGATTGACGGTGAAGCCCCATTTCTTCTTCCGGATGATGTGCTCCGGCAGATAGGGTTCCATGGCCTTGCGAAAGAGGGCTTTGGTATGGCCGGCCTTCATCTTGAGGTGGACGGGGATGGAAAAGCCAAACCGAACCAGGTCGTGATCCAGGAAGGGCACGCGCTCTTCGATGGAATTGGCCATGGACATGCGGTCTTCCACGAGAAGGTAATCGTTGACCATCTTGGTATGGAATTCCGTGTACAGCACCTGATCCAGGGCGTTCAGGGAATCGACGTGAGCAAACCATTCGCTGAAATCGGCCCTGGTTTTTTCGACTTCCTCTTTCATCTGCGGCACGATGTCCGGATGGTAAATCTGATGATAGAAGCCCTCATCGGCGTCCCAGGCGTTGCGCAGAATGAGGTAGAAACGTTCGATGTTGCCCAGGGCCATCAGCATCTGCATGCCCCGGCGGTATTCATCAAAGCGCATCAGGCCGGGCCGTGCCTGCAGCCTGAACAGCAGGCCGGACTTCCATTCCAGGATGCGCTGCATGAAGGCCGGCATTCGTTTATTCCATTGGTTGAATGGGAGGATGAACTTGTGAATGTCGTACCCGGCGAAGAGTTCATCACCTCCTAAGCCGCCCAGCACCACGGTAATCTTGGGACGCACGAAGGCCGACATATTGTATCCCTGTAGCAGGTTGATCTTGGGCTCCTCGGCATGCCAGAGCACCCGTGGAAACTGCTGCATGGGGTTTAGAGACAGGCTCAGGGTGTGGTGACGGGTTTGAAAATGACGTGCAATGATATCGGCATCCGGGAATTCATCGGTGGGTTCGTTGAAGCCCAGGGTAAAGGTATTGATCTCCGGAACACCCAGTTCGTGCATCTTCTGCACGATGGCTGATGAATCCATGCCACCGGAAAGATAAACGCCAAGTGGCACGTCGCTCATCAGTTGCCTTTCGACGGCCTGTTTCAGGAGGCGGTTTAGTTCCAGGCAAGCCCAGGCCTCATCCATGGCAGGATCCGGGTCGACCTGCATCTGCCAGTACCGTGTCTCAGTCAGGGTTTGCCCGTCAAAAGTGAGGTAATGGGCAGGTCTGAGCCGGCGAATGCCTTCGAACAAGGTAGTGTCGCGCTGTGTGAACCTCAGATTCAGGTGAGAATGTAGCGCCCCGGTATTGAGCTTACGTTTCACCTCAGGGTGCAGCAAAATGGCCTTTTGCTCCGAAGCAAAGAGGATCAGTCCGGGGGCGGCATAGAAATGCAAGGGTTTCACCCCGAAATGGTCCCGGACAAGGATGAGTTCATTTTGCTTTATGTCCAACAGTGCGAAGGCAAATATCCCGTTCAGGCGGTGAAAGAAGGAAGTGTCCCATTGCTCATAGGCATGTACCAGGATCTCTGTATCGGTGCGGGTATAGAAAGTATGCCCCAGTGCAATCAGTTCAGTCTTAATTTCCTGATAGTTATAGATCTCCCCATTGAACACGACGGCCACGGTTTTATCTTCATTGAAGATGGGTTGCTGGCCGGTGTGCAGGTCTAAAATGGCCAGGCGGCGATGGCCGATGGTAAACGCGCCCGCTGTAAATTGGGTAGCATCATCGGGTCCTCTGTGCTGCAGGATATGCAGCATCCTGTCAACAAGCGGCTGCCTGTCACGCCCTGGCTCATATATACCACATATTCCACACATTCTCAGAGTCTTTTCAGTTGTTTCAATGCCTTGTACTTCACCAGATACATCCGGAGGATGTTGTGAAAACGGTCATACTTCCGGAAGCCCTGCACAAAGGTATCCAGTTCTTCACGGTCACTGATCTGTCGCAACAGCTCCAGCTGCATCAGCACCAGGCGGAAATAATTGACGGTGCATGGGTCAATGGGTGGATAATGCGGCATTTTGCAGAGGTTGAAGCGCAGCCACCATCCCAGATCATATTGGGGCAACCAATGGATGAGGCTGTCGATGCCGCGGCGGAAGATGTTCAGGGCCATCTCATGACCTGCCGGATCCAGATCGCCGGGAACGGCCCGTATATAGTCCATGACCCCCAGCAGGGAGAAATTATGCCCGTCGAGGACCATGGTAGGACTGCTGGCGGTATATTCTTCATAGAATGGCCAACCTTCTTTCAGCCATGATGCCACGCCCCCATCCCTAAGGTCGATGGTATACGGTATCAGGGCTTTGGTTGCGGTTTCAAGGTAGGCATCGTTACCGCTGATCTGCCAGGCACGGAGCAGGACAGAAAGACCACGACTCTGCGAAAAAGCTGATTTCCAAGGTGTAAATACTTTGTATTCGGGCTTAGGAACATCGGTAAGCCAGTACACACCCAGCTTTTCATCGGCAACGGCCTGCTCCATAAACCAGTCGGCGATACGCAAAAAATGGGCTTTCTTCTCTGCTGATTGTGTCCTTAACCATGTATGATAGACTGCCAGGGCGTATTGGCCAATACTGATTGGGTAGTAATGCAGACCATGCCCTTCAACATCAATATATGCACGGTTCAAGGGTATCCCCTTCTCATCAAAAGTCGCAAGCAATTTATTCAGTTTACCAAAGTCCTCCTCGAAATCCAGGTAGTAAAAGCCAAGGCGTTGTTTTCTATCCGCCTCTATTCTATATGAACTCCTTCTATAGAATAGATCACGAATAAGCTTTTTTCCCATGAAAACGTACTTTCTTACCTTCATTCTTTAGCTTGTCGAGTGTGAACTTATAACGTCATCGAAGATCCTGGCCAGACTCTCAACATTCTTGCTTGCCCTGTAAATATCAAGACCCGGATGGTCTTCCAACAATAAACACTTCTCCTTTTGCCACTTACCGAATAATTCGTTCAGATACTGATGAACAGCATCTGTATCATCAGGGTGAATAACACGTCCACTAAATGTTCCTTCAATCACTTGCATCGAAATGCTGTCAGGGGTATCCAGTGCCAGAATGGGCTTTCTCATGGCCATATAATCGAATGTCTTGGACTGAATGATGGCATGACTATAGCTCGTGCGGGTAAAAGGCTTGAACAGAACAGAAGCAATTTTGCTATATCCCAGAAGTTCCTTGAAAGGCATATAAGGCCTCGACACTACCTGCACTCTTGGGAAGTTTTCTAGTATTTGCTGTAATGCAGGAAATGTTCTGCCAATGAAATGCAGCTCGATGTGTTTTATATCGTTGTCCTTAAACCTATTAATAGCCTGAAGTAGCGTTGTTGGGTCCTGTATTGGACTCAATTCACCAATAAACAGTATCACAAAAGAATGGTAGGAAAAGGGTTCTCTTTCGAGGGAATCAAATCCATTAAACAGAACCTCATATCGATTAGGAACCTTATCCCGAAAGATACGCTCAAGACCTGGGCTTACTGTGATCACCGCATCTGCTGCCTTCAGGATGGATTTCTCCAATGCCAGATCCAGTGATTTGGCCATGCGTGTACGAGGCAATGTTTCAAGCCAATAGGCCTCAGACCAAGGATCTCTGAGATCAGCAATGTATGGGATATTGCATTTCTTTGATATTCTTTTTGCTACCAATTGTAAAGAATGGGGGGGTGACGTGCAGAGAATCAAATCTGGTTGTTCCGCCTTCACAATTGAAAGTGCACGTCTATAAAAACAGGGCACACTACCAACCCTTGCATCAGGAATAAACAGGTTTGCCCTTACCCAGCGAGCAAGTTTTTCCTTTAATCCGGCTGGTTTTTCATTCAACAAGACATTCGTTGATAACCTGACCGACTTTCCCCGTCCGGTCAACCTGCGGTAGATGGAAAAGGGTTCAAAGATCCGCGAGCGGTAAACCGTGACATCCTGATCACCGAGTAAACTCTTATCTATGGCAGGGCTATCTGGAGCGTCTGATGTCAATATTAATGGTTGCCAGCCGTGCAGATGCAAATATCTTGCATAGCGTGTAATTCGCTGCACTGCCGGGCCTCCACTCGGAGGCCAATAATAGGTAAGGATCAGTACTTTTCTCATTCAATAAATGCAAACGCAAGGTGGACCAAATTCGTTGCATGGTAACAGAAGGGTATTACCTTTCCAAATCATATGGCTCACTCATTCTTAAACCTGTGTCGATTTTTTTAAGAGGCGCGGCTTGAAGTACATAAACAACCCAAAAGCGATGACCAGGTAGATGATACCAAGGCTGGCCCTGGCGTAGTTGATATTGCGGAAATAGCTGGGCGGTGCAAAGACCAGTTCAAGCTGGTGTTCGCCCGGGGGCACGACGATGGCCTGGAGGGCGTGGTTGGCTTCGATGATCTCCTCCACTTCCTTTCCATCGAGGTAAATACGCCAGCCCGGGGGGTAATGGGTTTCAGAGATCACGAGCAGGCTTTGACGGTCGGTGCTGGCTTTCAGCTCGATGCGGTTGGGTGTATGCGAGACCACTTCCGTTTGGCTTTGTGCGGGCGCTTCAACGGGGCTGGACGGCGCCACCGACAATATGGCGGTTTGCCGCAGGTCATAGGCTGAATCATTGATCATCTGCAGTCGCCGCACCGGATCGGCTTCAACAACGTAGTCCTGAACAAAATAGGCCCGGGCCTGGTGCTCCATGAAGCGGAAGGTAACCCAGCCTGAGGCCTGGTCCTGGTGAACCGGCATCAGGAGGGGATGAACAAGGTTGCCTTCGGCAATGAGGTATTTGACATTGAGCATGCGAACCACATTCCAGTTGATGGGAAACTGCGGTTCCCAGCCGGCATACAGGCAGTTCTGGATGATCTCCTCCATGCTGACCATTTTGGAAGGATTATACCCACCGATAGTTTCATGGAAATAGGCCCAGCGGTTGTCGTTGAGCATCTTACCCAGCGGGAAAACCCTGAAATATTCGGTATCAGCCAGGAGGAATTCATCGGTGGAAGTGCGTGGGAACTGCTGTTTTTCCAGGCGTTTTACATCCACAAAGTCCTTGCTGGCCCGCTGTTGCACCGGGATCAGGTCGATCATCAGGATAAAGGCCAGGGCTGCCAGGACGACGGGCTTCATATTCTTTCTGAGGAAGAGCAGCATCAGGGCTGCGCCGGCAAGCACGACCATCAGGAGGCTGCGGAAGGTGTCCTTTACGAAGAACTCCTCCCGTATCCCGCGGATGATCTCCAGTTGATCCGGGGGGTAGTCTTCCCCTGCCTTGACAAAGGCTGATTCATGACCGGTGAGGGAGCTGACAAAGCCTTCAGAACCACCTGATAGCCAGAGTATCCCGGTGATCACCACGAAGGCGGCCAGTACCCGGACCAGCGTTTTGCGCACCCTGGCTTTTTGTTCGGAATCGGCAGCTGCTTTGAGAAGGTGGTCGAGGCCCATGCCGGCCAGGATGAGCAGGACGAAGAGCGTGACCGTGACACTCATCATGGGTGCCCGGAACTTATTGAAATAAGGCAGGTTCTCGTAGAAGAATGCATAAAAGGAAGGGAAGAACTCCCCGAACGACAGCAGGATGAGGAATGCGCCGAAGGCAGAGAGGGACCAGACGAGGGCGCGGGGGCGGCCATACCGCAGTCCGACCATGGCCAGGATCAGCAGGAGCACGCCCATGTATTCATAGCTTTGGGTAAAAGGCATATGGCCCCAGTAGCCTGGTACCTGCCGGCCTTTGAGGTGATCGTAGCGGTCGCCGTTGTATTCTTCGGCCGACATGCCTCCATAGAAACGGGGTACAAGCCAGGTGAGGAGCTCTGAGGGATGTGAAGACCACTGCATGGCATAGTCCATGCTCACACCCGTGCCGGGTGCGGTATTTGCCGCATCGGGATTATTCAGGTCGATGGTGGTCTTGCCGCGTTTGGACCAGGGGAGGTATTCGTTGGCCAGGAACATGGGCTGGGCTGCAGTCATGATGCCCAGGAACAAAGCGGCGACCAGCAGGCCCGTGGCTTTGGCAAAGGCCAGGTATTGTTTCTCCACCAGCATGCGGATGAACGGCCATATGCCCAACGCAAATACCATCAGTCCGGTATAGAAGATGATCTGGTAATGCTGTGTGCGGACCAGGACACCGAAGGCCAGGGCGAAAAGGGCTGCAGACAGCAGGGTCTTTTTATCCTTGAAATAGCTGAATGTCAGCAAGACCCAGGGGGTGTACATCAGTGCGCGCACCTTGAACATATGTCCTTCCAGCCAGAGCGCTTTCAGGTGAGGCCATAGTACGAGATTGAGGGCCATCAGGAAGGCGACGAAAGGCGAGACGCCCAGGTAGCGCAATAACAGGAACAAGCCCAGTGCACCAATGAAAAGGGTAATGAAGACATCATTAAGTATTCTGCCAATATATGAGACCAAATGATCCGCAGAAAAAGTCCTGGCCGGTGACATATGGTAGATGGGCATACCGCCAAAGATGGTCGGATTCCAAAGGGCCGCCTCCCCACTTTCCTTTTCATAATCCACCCATTGGCGTGTTTGTCCAATGCTACCCACAATATCCACCCCTTCCACCGTTTTGCGGTCGATGACCAGGGGTTTGAGTTGCACAACCAGCAGTACAAAGATGGCGGCCATGTAGAGCACCGGTTCCAGTTTTTTCAGCCAGGGCTGGCCTGGACGCAGGGTATTGGGCTTATCCTGCCTGGGTTTGTTTTGTTTCATGGGCATCAACTGTTATATCCTGCCGGCTGGCAGGGAAATTCAAGAGGTAAAGGTAATCAAGAAGTGAGATATGAGGTGTAAGTTGGTTCAAATTGCCAGGAAGGATGACGTTATCAGAAAAGTGAGGTGTGGCATTCTCGCAATACAAAATAAAAAAGGGCCATATTGATTCATTATGTTTGAAAGACATTATGCTTGTCATACATAATGAATACAATACGCCTTATGTCGTCAACCCTGAAAAAGGAGCAGAAAGGAAGCAATTATCAGTAATGCGGCAAGTTTCTCAATCCAAGGAGGAGTATAACTGTATGAGATTCTTACCATAATATGCACTATTATATTTTTCAGTGATGATCCGGCGTCCGTTGATTCCAAACTCCTTGAGCAGTTCCGGTGAAGCAGCCATCTCCAACATAGCATTTGCCAACTCATTCACATCATCATATCTATATACCATTCCACAACTATTATTAACCAGCAGATTAGCCTGTGGCAAGCAATCTGAGGCCATAACGGGTTTACCATACATCAATGACTGGAACACCTTATTTGCGACACCTGATTCATGCTGTGGATTTTTTATAAGCGGAGAAATACAGGCATCAGAAGCCATGATGTAATTAGGGAGATCCGAAGGTTCCTTCCACGGGAAATACTCAATATTACTCGAAATCCGGGGATTTGTAATCTCCTTTAAAAACCATTCTTTGTCGAGCTTATCCAACGGGCCAATAACAACGAATCTTATCTTTTCTGTTTTCTGCATTATCACCTTCATTGCATCAAGAACATACTGTATGCCTCTACGTAGAGCCACACGGCCAATATAAAGAAAGACAAAGTCATCCGGATTCTTCTTTAAATTCACAATAGTACCCTTACAACTATCTTCATTGACGTACTCCGGTACGTTTGGGAATACGAAGAACTTGTCAGGATCTATTTGATGCTTTATCGAGAGGTAATCACGAAACTCATCGCTCAGCACGATAATTCTATGACAGGATTTTAGAAGTCGCTTCTCTTTTCTTTCCCACATCTTGGGTCTGACTATCAGTTTCTGTGGAAACCGGGTTGCCCATGTAAAAGTGAATATTGCGTCTGCAAAATTCTCATGAAGATCTGCAATGAGGTAAACTGGCTTTCTTCCGATCGCTTTCCTCGCAGGTTGAATCATGTACAAATCATTGGCATGGATAGAGGTTGGGTTGATGCGGGTTATTAAGCGCTTGATTTGCCGGGACCACAGCCAATTAAAGAAAGGGAGTGAATTGTTCAACCCGAAGATGGTGTCTGTCCACTTCTTCGAAACAAGAAAACGATGTACATGTACATCATCAATAATCTCATATAGGGCACTTTTTCTATCATGCGCATAGCACAGCACATGCACATGAAATCCTGCATCTTTAAGTATTTGTGCCTCTTTAATGACCCTGGGATCAATGGTATACTCACCGTCCAGGATCATTGCAATAACATGATTCATAGGCTTGTGAAGGATTTATCCTGTGAAAGTGATCACTAAAATTGGAATCTGAACCAAACAGTTCACTAGAAAAATCAAAATTACCAGAATTATCAGGATTACATACAAAGAAGATGACCAAACCCCGACTTTCCGACACTGGGATGGCGCTCCATCTTATTATATTAATCTATTTTTGAGATAAAGTAGTTCTCAACTCATCCATGCGCTTGTATTAAATGTCCGGATAACCAAGGGATCGATCAATGAAAATCCTGTACCACATTTCTAAGGAAAAGATGCGCCATATCTCATTGGGTTTGAATTTTTGTGGTGATATACGGTACCTCTTCGCTATTTCTGCGGCATTGAATTCATTTCTCCCTCTAAACGAAGCCGATTCAAAGACATCCATGATCTGATCCTTAAGTAGCTCATTCATCCATAAATCCGTAGGTGTAGCAAATCCGACCTTATCCATCCTTGTTCTGACTTTCTCCGGAAGTATCCCCTTCATTGACTCGCGCAGCACAAACTTGGTTACTGGACCTCTGATCTTCAACGAATCTGGCATTGAAAAAACTAATTCAATCAACTTGTAATCAAGAAAGGGGACCCTGCTTTCAACGGACCATGCCATAGAATTCCGATCTTCCCAATGAAGGAGGTGGGGAATAGATGAATGCGTCAAGGTATTATACAAGGAGTTCTTGAGTGATGATCGGAACTTGTTTTCAAGGATAACTGCTTTGCGCTCAGAGAACAACTGCCTATTATAGAACTGCTTATTGGAAGTATCATGATACTCAAACCTTTTTAATGTTTGGTCACTTAACACTATTCTCAGAAGTATTTTTGCAAAGAGCCCAAAAGAATCCTTTATTCCTGGATTAAAATGTCTTGTATAACTCTGATATTCCTGAATCAGTTTTTTGAATTTTCCCTGCCTGATAAGATCCAAATAATAGTACTTGAAATAAGTATGATACCCGGCCAGTAATTCATCACCCCCTTGCCCGTTTAAAACCACCACGATACCATTTTTGCGTATGTTTTGGTGATTACGATAAGCTGAGAAAGGACTTGCACTCATGGTAGGCTCATCCTGATGATAGAAAAAGCGCATCAGTTCATCCCATGTAACCTGATTATCACCATGATGCATTATAGCAGAGAAGTTACCATTCTTAAGTATCTCATCGATATACTCTCGTTCATCAAATTCTCTGCCTCCCGTGTAGTAGACAGAAAAAGTCTTAATTGGATTCGTAATAATCGAGCTTGCAACGCAGGCGATAGAACTTGAATCTAAACCCCCACTCAATGATATTCCCAGAGGCACATCACTTCGCAGCCTCAACCGGACAGCATCCGTGAAGATTTCTCTGAACATATCAGCATAATCAGCATCCTTGAAGCCAGCGATTTCATTAGCAGTATCTACATCCCAGTATTTATGAAGCTGCAACTGTCCATTTTCAATAATTAAAAAACAAGCGGGCACCAA
This sequence comes from Lentimicrobiaceae bacterium, assembly GCA_018001695.1. GTDB lineage: Bacteria > Bacteroidota > Bacteroidia > Bacteroidales > JAGNHN01 > JAGNHN01. The sequence continues at coordinate 6,895 of JAGNHN010000015.1, read as the reverse complement.
TTCCTTGATCCCACGGAAGAACGTTTCCTTATCTATATTGAGGCGCGCAGAAAGCAGGTAATTTGCAATGTTACCCGGATCCGGCTCGGCCGTAATAAGTCCAGAAAAGACAAGCTGTTTTATTTCTGAAGCCCAGTAAAAACTCTTGCCATCAAAATGATAATAAAAAGGCTTAACCCCCCTGCGATCGCGTGCACAGAACAACCTGCCATTTCCACTATCCCAGATAGCAAACGCAAACATGCCATTAAACTTTTTGAGACAAGAAACACCCCACATGACGTAAGCCTGCAATATCACCTCAGTGTCGGTATCAGAATGAAAGCTGATGCCCAACTGAATAAGTTCCTTTCTGATCTCCTGGTAATTATACACTTCGCCATTAAACACAATCCAGTAGGCACCATCGTATAACCCCATTGGCTGATGACCAGATTCTGTCAGATCCAAAATGGATAAACGCCTGAAACCCATTCCCAGGTTACCTTTATATCCACCAAGAATCGCGTTGCTATCCTCCCTTTTCCCAGGTACAGTATCACTTCCGCAAAGGACCTTATGGTTATTATCAGAGGTATTAATTAGAACATAACCTTCATCATCCGGTCCTCTGTGCCGGACAAGGTTGGTCATTTTCATGAGGTGTAAGTTTTCTACACTTCTACCATCAACATGATAAACCCCGGCAATACCACACATAAACTAGATGTTTTTTGCACTGTTTAAACTTCATATACATTTCAAACTGAGGAAAAGTCTGACCTTCAATCTATCAACCTTTGTCAGGTGCGCCAAACTTAAATACAGTATTGAGCAATATAAGTAAAATCAACTCATTCTCATTTTCAGTAATGCAAAGCATGCTAAATGTCATTTGAATTACTCCCAGCCTGATCCCTTTTCCTATTCACTACTGCCAAAACATTTCTTTTCAATTCACGAAGATTACTCCATTTCTTTACACCATTTCGGATATGCATTAGTTCTATTTGATCATAGAAATTAAATAATAATAGAATAAAAGGAAAGGAAAGTAACATCGCAAATTTTATCAAAAGACGTAGAGCCAACGGGAATGGGTGAATTGTGTAGGAGAGAATCCAAAATACTAAGCCTATCCCTATTAACATTAACAACTTCTTACTCTCATAGGGTACTGGATACACCTTTTGTGAGGACAGATAGCTAGCGATGAAGAATACTATTTGAGAAGCAAGGAAGACCCATGCAGCACCTTCCGAACCATAAGTCGGTATTATTATCCAATTGAGCAGAAGGCTGAATGACGCAATTAGCATTAAAATCAAGCTTATTACTTTCGTCTTCTTTATGATTTGAAGACCGATAAGCGCATTATCCTTTAACATTCCAAAGAAGATACCGAAAGAAACTACTGGAATTATCAGAGAGGATGGCCAAAACTCTTTATTCTTTGCTAGAACCTTAACAATTTCAAAACCAAAAAGTGTCACAAAGAGAACCAGGAACATTAGAACAAAGGCTGAATAGGTCAGAATCTTTGAATAGAATCGTTTTGCATCTGGGTCATTCATTTTCATGAACTTAAGAGGTGTAAGTGCCATGCCAGCAGAACTAACCACCAATACCTGAAGAGTATTGGCAATCTTGTAGCCAAACTGATAAACACCCAGGTCGTCCATCGTGCTGTATACCCTTAACAGGTATCTATCTGCCAATGAAAGCACTAATGCTGCAATGTTGCTAATGATTAAGGGGAAAGAAAAAATGAGCATATCGTGGAGGATGGTCTTCTCAAACCGCAAATCGAGATGCTTTTTTGTAAACCTGGCTGCTAAAATGAGATAGACCAAAGACCCAGCGACCTGGGCATAGTAAATGGCTTCGATTCCCATTCCATATACAATGATCAAGATCAGGGTTAGTACAAGTTGTACAAGTAGCATTGCCAGACTGGTTAGTGTAAAGATCAAAGACTGCTGTCGCAATTGCATGACAGTTGAGATCACAACAATAAGAATCTGCAGACCCGATGCGGCAAAGAATAACCTAACCAGGGTTTGATGACCTGGATGGCCAAACAAGGAAGCCGAGATCATTTCATCAAATGTCCAGGCCATGAGATTAATGATGAACCCCACAGCAGCAAGGAAAGCCAGTATGGTAAAGAATATAGAACCTTGCCTGTTGAGGAACGCCTGGTCCCAATACCAACGATAAAGGGCCTGGTAAAGCGCAAGACCAAAGATCGAGATGATAGCAGTTGACGAAACCTCTACGAGCCCAATTATGCCATAATCAGCAATACTGAAATAGGTGGTATATAGCGGGATCAGAATGAAGCCCACCAGTTTGCTCGCCAGCGTTCCCAGGCCATAAACCATGGAGTGCTTAATCGATGACTTTATTGATGCTAGCATAACATTGGAGGAGATTATAGACTCCAGAACCCATTCTTGCAAAACTATTACTTATTTTTGTTCTTCTGATGCAATGGGTAGTATGTCATTTATACACCTCCGATTATTACATCTATTACGTTTTGAGGTATATCAAAATAAGCAGCGGCAATAAGTCTATCGATGAAGTTTATACATTTATTCACCAAGATTGGTCCATATTCATTGAAGTTCCTTCATTTCTATAAGGCTAACTTCGATATTAACTCCTGCATTTTTGTATTTAGACAACATAAACCACCTGAAAACATTCTTATTGGCCTTGAGGACCTTAGAATAATATTCATTCCCGATTTCCCTGTCTTTATTAAAGTACTTCACCCTTATTTAATCCGAGCTGATCATATTTACTTCCATTACTTTTCTTCAGGTCCAGTCTTGCTATATTGGCTCATTATGAACAATCTTATGAGTAAAACAACGTGGATTGTATGGGGTTATGATCTACATTGGGGCTTTACGAAAAGCAAAAGAACTAAAGAAAAGGTCTTCGAGTCAATCAGAAGAATACTAATTAGAAGAATGCATTCTTTCTTCGTTTTCATTGATGGTGATTGGGAACTATTGCAAATGCGATATCGACCCGTGGGTAAGAGATATTACGTTTTCTATCCTTTGCCTGCAGGAGGGGATAACATCGATGTAGCGGATACTAACCAGGATAACATTTATAGAATACTAACAGGGAATTCCGCCTGGGCAGCGAATAAACATAATGAGATTTTTGACATCCTGTCTAAATATGCATCAGAGGACTTACAACTACTTTGTCCACTTTCATATGGTGGAGACGATGATTATATAAAACGCGTGATTGCTCATGGTTATGGAATCTTCGATGAAAAATTCAGACCACTATTAGATTTTATTCCGCCTGAGCAGTATGCTGATTTGTTAAAGCGTACTTCTGTTGTTATCCTGAATTATGAAGTTCAAGCTGGCTTAGGTAATGTACTGGGAATGTTAAATCTAGGCAAAAAGGTCTATATGCGAGCAGAGACAACTCCATATAAATTTTTAAAGGACAAGGGATTTTACGTCTTTGACACGGGATCTATTCGCAATTTGACATTCTCCGAGTTTATTAGTTTTGACGTAGAGAAACAAACTCAGAATAAATCGCTATTCAACAAATACTTTTCAAATAATGCATTTGTCGAAATGTGGCGCAACGCATTTAAGGACATAGAAGGATAGTTGATAATATCCTGACTTCATTACAATGTAAATATTGATTCAACATGATTTGTTATATTCTTTCTATACGCTAGTGATGATTATAAAACTTCACATTAATAGTTTGATATACTACCTGATAATCATTTGTATGAGAAATTCTCATCTACTATAGGTTATTGTTGGTAAACACCAGATTCTCGCCATGAGGAGTGCAGGAGAAATCATAGTGCCGAAGTGCATCGAAAAGGCTTTTCGAACAACCAAGTTTCATTCTATCATGCGTTTCAACAACTAAGCATCTTGTCTTCGGAAGCCACCTTTCATAATTGGAACTAAATAACTCCTTTTCGCTCCCTTCAATATCTATTTTAAGGAGATCAATGTATGATAGTCTATATTGATCCATTAACTGATCAATCGTGGTCGTTTCAGCTATATCAACAATTTCACCAATAGGTTCGCCTGCATCCTGGGTCATATATCCTGACTCAGAATTGCCTCCATCCATAACCTTCACGGTTTTTCCAGGAGTATTTGATAAGGCCAGTTTTAAGCAATATATACGGGGATAATCGCCGGTATTTCGCTTAAGAGAATCGAAATTTGCCTTCTCCGGTTCAATGGCGACAATAGATGCTTCTGGAAAACGATTTGTAAAATAAACAGCTGATAATCCTATATTTGCACCGGCATCAATTATAAATTCAGGTTTGAAATTCAAATCAAATTCATACTCTTTGTTAACAAATATCTGATTAAAAATTGCCAAATCACTTGTACCTCCTCTAATCTTGATCGTGTGTTTTATTCCAGGCAAGTTTATCACTGCGGATCTTCCTTTTCTTAACCGGAAGTATATTAATACCCCACGATAACCGTATAAGCTTATCAATCTTATAACTCTTATCAATGTTTCTGTCATGCTTTCACCTTTTTTCGTCCGAAACTCCCAAAATAAACATCTAATACTTACTCTTAGCAGCTTTCATTTACCTTTCAGCCAGTCAATAGAAAGCACTCTGATTTAACTCTGGTTTGCAAAGATATTGCATAAAGCTGCGAAGGACTTGTATGTACATCAATAACTTCCTAATACAAGCGGAGGACAACCAAAAAAACATTCTTATTCTGGACAAAGCGTTATTCTATTGGACAAAAATTAACTGTACTATCAGAATCCCCTGATAACACGCACGGATGCCTGGTAGCTTTTATTATCGTACCAAGCATGCCCGACGTAAAAGCTGAAGTACCAGGCGCTTATGGCGCTTCCTTCGGTACTGCTCCAGTAGTGGGCAGAGAAAGGAAGCTGTGTGGCGCCTGGTATGGTGCTAAGCGTCTTGTTGACGTTAAATCGGTTCTGCCACAACAGGCTTAATTCATCCACGGAAGGCAGGTACCAGTCGTTAAAGCCGGCCTGTACCAGGTCCAGGCCCAAACGGGCTGCACTGTTTGTATGTCCGGGCTGAGAAATAATGGCGCTGCAATTGGCAAGCCCATCCCAGGTGCTCTGAGCGGGAGCACCTATCATGGTTGAGGTCACATTGCTCCATGCCTGGCCGGTACTTTGATCTGTGGTTGCTAGGATAAGTCCATGCTCTACTCCCAGGCTGTCGCGCCACAAATGAAAAATGACCCCACCCTGGTATCGTTCCCCAATATAATGGCTGAAGCCTGAAGCCCCGGTCACAGATGTAGCTGTTTTGGCATGTAAAGCATAAGGCACACTTAATAGCTGGCTCGTTCCCTGAATGGAATAGGCTGAACCTCCGGTCGGATCAACCTCCGTCTTGATGAAATAGGGCCCGTTTCCCCAATTGATATTCCCCATATTTCCAAAAATGGTCGTACCTGATCCGATCTCCAGCGTGGCTAGCCCATTGGCATTGGTTGTGGTGTTGTGGGTTTCTACGAATTCAGAAGCGCCAAAAATGCTACCCTGCAGGATACTGATGCGCAACCCAACCTGCTGGTTGTTGATCAATGCATTGCCGGCATCCCTGATTACAGCCTGGTAACTAAACTTCTCAGGAGCCTGTGCCAGACCAGTAATCCATATTAACGAGCAAATGCTTAGTGCTATAAACTTCTTCATCTTACTCTAAGTTTAATGATTTTGAATGTTTTATGTAAATTACTCAGAGGATCAACCAACCTTAAAAAATAGACTGCGGGTTGTAAATCTGCCAGGCTGATTTGGGTTTTGCCATGACTTATCATGCCTTCATTACATGTAGTGCCTTTAGCGTCAATTATTTGGTAATGAAAATACTGTCCTGAGCTCTCTCCAATGGATATCCATAAGTCCGTGTTTGCAGGATTGGGGAGGATGTCGCATTGCAAATCCTCCACCAGCTCAGACACATCCGTCACAAAGATCTCATAGGGATGCTGAACACCTGGAGATATACTACCAGTTGAAGCAGCATGCGTGGTGTAAACCATTTGCCCCAGAGAGAACGAGCAACTACCGCCTGAGCCGGAAACTACACCTCCGGCGGCATTAAGGGAATGTTGTGTGAAAGCAGCTTGCCCAATAAGTACGATTATTGAAAGCGTCAGCAGTGTTTCGCTGACTTGAGTACTAATCTTTTCCATTCTACTATTCAGGAGTATGAAATAAATATCATGACACAGATTGTCAAACATTTCTCGTCAGTGACCACTTGAGTATGGCCTCCGCAAGACATTGCATTGTCAACAAATGTAGTTTTTTTCACTTTGTGAGTGCATGCAAATAACCCCGAAGCTAATGATGCGCGCCAATTTGACAGCGATCAGTTTACAGCGGTCAGTTGTCAGCGATCAGTTTACAGCGATCAGCAAATGGAATCAGGAATTAGGAATTAGGGATTATGAATTGATATAGAAACGATTACGTGATTAATAATGCCTAACACATACAGACAAGAAAGAAAATATCATTAAAGACAGAATCTAATGTTGGATGGAGATAGAGATAGATCATAAGAAGTCAAAAGTATTCCTAACCTTGACTCTCTTTTTTTTCGTCTCCTGTTCTTTCCTTGTGTCATCTTTCCTTTCAAGCGTTGGGAAGTCTTTTTCTATGAACTCCAACTTAAAATCATCTGGCAGATTCTCTGTCAGAGCAGGATTTTCAATTAGCTCATTTACAAAATCGAATGTCAAACCTATGTTTCGTTCAACGGTCTCCTTGTTCGTCATTTCCTTATTTTTTTATCTTCTTGAGATATCTATCCTTGTACCATTCCCACCTGTCCCTTAGATCCTGTTCAGCATATCTGGAAGCGTTTTTC
>JAGNHN010000099.1 GCA_018001695.1 Lentimicrobiaceae bacterium | reverse complement strand
TTTAAATATATTTGTGATATCGTAGTTTTAATTAAACCTCAGCAATGATGAAAATCCTGACGCTTTTTCTTTCTGGTCTTATGATCTTCGGGCTAGACGCCGTTGGCCTGGATCATGATTACACCTCATTGGCGTTCAGTGGCGGTCCTGGCAATGCCACCCTGGCGGAATGGTCTGATAATGCCTCAGGCGTTTCAGACATGAGCAAGAAAAGAAGGAAGAAAAGGCGCAAGAAGAGCAAAGGCAGAAGGGGTAGTGCAGGGGCATTTGAGCAGGGCGTCAAAGTGGTGAGCCTGGGTTATGGAACACCGAATCTCACGAAGGTGGTGTTCAGTATCTATGAGATTATGGAGAACTTTGAACTCTCCGGTGTTGGCCCTCTGCATGTCAAGTTTGAATACGGACTGAGCGATAAGATCGGACTTGGTGTGAGTTCTAACTTTGTACAATCCAAGGTGCGTTGGACCAAAATGGACTTTTTCGGAAGCGGAACAAACTATTCCGAAGGGTTTGATTATATGGCTCTTGACATCAATATCCGGGCAAACTGGCACTTCTACACGACGGATAAATTTGACAGTTATCTGGGAATCGGCGTGGGTTATAATCAGATTGCGTGGAGTTACTACACCGATTATGAAAATGCCACCCCACTCTCGTTGTCAGTGGCCGCCCCCATAGGTTATGAATCAAGCGTTGGAATGCGCTACTTCTTCACGGACAATATCGGTGCCTTCCTGGAGCTGGGATATGCCAAATCCCTTGTCCAGGCGGGTGTGAGTATTAAGTTCTAAAACTGTTTTGCCGGCTGCAGCCGGAGCCGATCTACCCGTGTAAAGACCTGTGGAATTGGTATTACCTTTGCGTTCCGGTTGAACAGCAGCGTGGAATCAGACTCACTCTATATCATGCCGCCTCCTGATACCACGGAGGTAGATTGGACGGCAGGTGCCAGGATTGATGTATTCCTGGATGAGATGGGCATTGAACCTATTGAAAGCCTGTCTGATACGATTGTGTATCCTCCCTTTCTATCGGTTAACGGTATGAAACTCACCCTTCCGTATGGAGAGGGATTCAATCTGCCGGCAGAAAGGACTGCTTTTCAATATGACTGGCCATTCTGGATCCTGCTAAGCTGCTTCGCCATGATCGCTATGTTGCGGTTTGCCTTTCCCAGGCGCATGAGGCAGTTAACATATAGCATTGGAGGAGAGCGTTTTCTGCATAGTCTCATGCGGGAAGGACAACTCTTCGAGGAACGCATTTCATTGGGTTTGCTCGTCGTCTTTGGTGCCACAACCGGCTTGCTGATTAAAATTATCCTCGATCAGTATTTTCAATTCGATATTCCCTGGGCACCCGACTGGCTGATGTGGTCCTTGTTTACCTTGGGGGTTCTGTTCTGGTGGAGTTTCAGGGTCATCCTGATCCGGCTGATTGGAGATGTATTCGGGACATTGCCTACTACCCAGGGGTACCTGGTCCGAAACCTGACCTTCAGTTTAATGCAAGGGGTTATCCTGACCCTGCTCCTGCCATTGCAATATTACAGCGCCATTCCCTGGATGCTTCCAGCGATCCTTATTCTGCTGCTCCTGTTACATGCATACCGCATCCTTCGCAATGTTATTTCCGGCATCTCAGAAACTGGCTACGGCCTTCAATATCAATTACTTTTTGTGATATCAGTTGAAATTTTACCACTGGCGCTGCTGGCGAGACTGCTGAGTTTCCCTTTGTCCTGAGCCCATTATTGAGGCATGCTCGGAAACAATTAAAACACCTCAACATTTTTTTTCGTAATTTTGCCGCGGATTTTAAATGCCTGAATGATGGGCATAAAAGATCATGGCAGTCACCTGAGGTTTCAACATTACTAAAGAGAAAAAGAATTGAAAATCAAGAAGATCCTTGTTTCTCAGCCCCAGCCGACCGATTCAGAGAAATCGCCCTATGTCGAACTGGTGCGCAAGTATGGTGTGGAGATCGATTTCCACAAATTTATCAAGATCGAGGGTGTAACAGCCCGGGATTTCCGGAAGGATCGCATTTATCCTGAGAATTACACCGCCATCATCCTGACAAGCCGTAATGCGGTAGATCACTATTTCCGCATTGCCAAGGAGTTGCGTTTTGAAGTGCCGGATACAATGAAGTATTTCTGTACTTCCGAGGCAACTGCCTTCTACCTGCAGAAATACGTTCAGTACCGCAAGAGAAAGATTTTCTTTGGCAAGCAGACGCCGGAAGACCTGATGGAAGTGATCCGCAAACACAAGGATGAGCGTTTTCTGCTGCCATGCAGTGATATCCACAAAAACGATCTCCCCATTTTACTGGATGAGCAGGGCATCAAATATGATAAGGCCATCATTTACAAAACCCTGGCCAGCGATTTATCACACCTGGATATTACCCAATATGATATGCTGGTGTTTTTCAGTCCGGCGGGTGTAAAATCTCTCTTCAAGAACTTCCCTGATTTTCAGCAGAATTCGACACTCATTGGAGCATTTGGAACCAAGACAGCCACTGCCGTAACGGAATCAAACCTGCGACTGGATGTATGCGCACCCACTGCCTCAGCACCTTCCATGACAATGGCACTGGATGAGTACCTGCAGAAAGCGGCCAAAAAGAAGTAATGAACCCTGTCAACGGACCAGCGGATGCCGGATCCGGATTCACACATACCCGGTCATTTTCCTTGCCAAAGGCATTCCGGCTAAAGGAAGCAGCTATCATCGACCAGTTGTTTGAAAAAGGTCAGACCTTTGCGGTCTATCCTTTCAGGATTTTCCACCTCCCTTCTGCCAGCACAGCTCCTGCGCCTTGCAGGGTGGTTTTTCCGGTCTCCCGTAAAAGGATGAAACGTGCCGTTGATCGTAACCGCGTCCGCCGCCTCATGAAAGAAGCGTTCAGATTGCATAAACACACCCTTTTGAAATCCCTTGAAAACACTGGTCGGTCAATGGTCATGGCCATTTTGTTTACCGGTGACCATATTCCTGATTTTCCTGAGGTTGAACATAAAATAATGACCGCTCTTCAACGTTTATCTGATCTCTATGAAAGTCCTGTTGGGTAAAGTGCTGGTTCTGCTGATCCGTTTCTATCAGGGAGCCATCTCACCCTACCTGATGCCTTCCTGCCGGTACACCCCCACCTGCTCTCAATACGGCGTGGAAGCTATTCAGAAACATGGGCCTTTCAGAGGAGGATGGCTGACCCTGAAACGGTTTCTCAGATGTGGCCCCT
>JAGNHN010000098.1 GCA_018001695.1 Lentimicrobiaceae bacterium | reverse complement strand
GGATCCAGATTCCAGGTCAGGTTGTAGGTGCCGGCATCCACGGTGTTAAATACCAGGGTGGTCAAGGTCCAGTCAGGCATACCTACGCCTGTTCCGTTGGCAGATACCCAGGAGAGCCGCAGTATATTGCCGTCAGCATTGGCCATAAGACCGTTGAAATTGGCATGGGTTCCCTGCAGGCCCGTGAATACGAGACCCGTATTATCAAAATTGATGGCCAGGGAAACAGCGCCCATATTGTTGAAATTCATTACATTAACCGGTATCATGATCGTGCTGTGGTCGCATCCGGATGCGATACCCAGCTTGATTTCGAACGATGTCCCGATGAATTCCAGCGCCCCGATATCCGGCGTGGTTGCGTTTCGCAACACCCCGTTAAGGTCATGGGTGACAGCAGGCAGGAAGATGCCCATATTGTCAACCTTATAGGATTGCGGGATGATACTCATCGCGTCAAAGAACAAAGGATTCAGGTCGAGTGAGTTCAAATCCTGCCCGGTTGTGGTTTGCCAGTTTGCCAGGGTGGTCTGGTTGGCAGCCCAGTATCCGGCATAATTGGTACCCGCTGTGGCACCCATGTACAGGATATTTTTGTCACTATAGAAAGTGGTTGAGGTTGCCGTTGAATAGATACAGTACTTGGTGCCTGTTCCATTCCCCTGGACACTGAAAATATTGTTTACCAAACGGTGGTTATTCGGGGCCGTGCTGGCGAAGAAAGCGCGTTTGGCGCCCGATCCGGTTACGTCCAGATGAACGGTATTGTGGTACACATTAATATAATCCCTGGTACCCAGGAAGTAGATGCCGTATACCGTGCTGGTTGAGGGGATATCGTAAACCGCGTTATTGATAAATTCTGTTTCTGATCCTGGTGTATTCTCTGAAGTTGTGACGTAGATTGGATAAGCGCTGTAACTACCAGTCCCTGTGCTGTATACCTTATTGTTCTTTACTTTGATATTGCGGGAAGTGTTAAGGTAAATCCCATACAAGGTCGAGACCGCAGCACGGGTGGCACGGTTCACTTCGTTGTTTTCAACCAGGCAGTTTTCAGCATCGTTTAGGTAAATCCCATATAAGTAGAAATCGCGTACAGTATTATTGCTCACGATATGACCGGTATTATTCAGATAGTCAGCCTGGCCGAGTAAGGAGATGCCATAATATCCACCAGCGATTTCGTTGCCTGTGATGGTCAGATCCTGCGCATTGTTTCCGGCAGTTGTGGCTGATGTTGTTGAGCCAGAAACGGCAATACCTGCATGGGCTGTTGATGTTGACGTTGTTCCAACATTAATAAAGTTATTGGTGATCTGCAAATGATGAGAACCACCCCTGACCATGATACCAAACTTATTGTTGGCGGTATTGGAATTGATCAGCTGGAAGTTGTCCAGTGTGATGTAGGACGATCCGTTAAAGGCGAGTATGTATGTAGGTGCTCCCTCGTTGATAACATTCCCGTTACCATTGATGGTGATGGTATTGGTCGCAGAGCTGCCGCTGATGGCACCTACTTCAATACCGCCTGCATAAGGGCCGCTGCCCGGCAGTACATTAATGATGACCGGTCCGCTGATACCACACTGTTGTAGCGCGCCCAGTGCAAATGCCATGTCCGGGAAATCGCCTCCGGCGCCAACGCTGAAGGTTCCTGACAGTGGGTTGCAAACCACTAGCTGAACGGATGATGTGTCATTATCTGGCAAGGAATCCGGAGCCCCATTTGGCATCTCGGTCCAGGCCTTGATCACATGCAAGCCTTGCGGGAAGTTGAAATTGCCAACAACCACATTATTGGCAACAGCACCGGGTGCCAGGTTGCCATTCCAGGGGGTCGTTCCCTGGCTGACGCCATTCACCGACCAGCCCAGGGTGGCATTCGTAAGATTACCCGTTCCAAAATTGGTAATGTTAACCGCAACCTGATTGGAACCAGGAACAGCTGGTGAAGCAGGGGCTGTAATGGCACTCACACCTGCATCATCATTGTAGGATACAGCTAACTTAACACGCCAGTTGTAGAAGAAATAATAGTAGACAGGATCAAAGGTGTTTCCGGTAATAGAAATAACGTTGGGCACACTATATGGGTAACTGCCACCTGTGCTGTTTCTGAGCATGCCACCACCATTAACGCTAAAGCCAAGCCGGTAGCCTGTCCCCGGAGGAACGGCGAAGTCAAGTTTTATGCGTTCCGGCTGAGAGCTTACTGCCGTGGTAGTTGAGCTATAGGACGCGATAACCGTTGTTGCACTGTTTTGCAATACAACAGTATAAGCTTGTCCTGCAGTAGAAGACGTAGGGTATATCGTGACACTGTCGATGATGATGCCCGCGGGAGCCATCACATCGAAAATCAGAAAATGCCCTGTGTTGAAGGATCCTGAAGTGCCGATGGCCGGACTGGCAGCACCGACAAGCCAACCTTGTGCTTGCAGCTGACCTCCGAGTAAGAATACGAGCAAACTCAGCATAATCTGCTGTACAACACGATGACGGCGCATCAAAGGATGCCACAGCAAGGGTGCAGTGTGGTTTTTGTTTGATTTCATAGCAAGTGTGATTTTATGTTCAACTGATTGTTTGGTGTTTCATAATAATAATGTGTAAAGCCAGAAAATACAGACAGGTCTTCTGGCGTCGACAGGTGTTATTCCGGTGGAGGGGCATTGCTCCGCCTGGTCAGAAATGTGGGTTGCTTCTTGTCGTGTCGGTCTCGTAACTCTCCTGCCATGTTTTTTGCGTTAAGGAATAATGCGGATGAATCCATCCCACCGTTGCGGGATGAGGGTAAGGATGACCTGTCAGATAGCGTTGACAGGCCGCTTAACAGCTAAACTTGCGAATGGGAAAAATGAAGCTGTACGTCATGAATATGCTGTTAATCAATATACTACACAAACGCCAAGCCTTCCCTTTTGCCTGCATGGGGGATGCTTCTTCCACTATAAACACAACAGGCTCCTCCTTGAATTGACTCTGGCTAAATTAGTGCATTTACCAATACGAGGCAATTTTTTTGTCTGGATTCATTCTAAAATAGCCCCCGATATCTGATTTTCTTCGGCTTAGATGCATAGTTTTTAATAATAATCCATGTAATGAAATAGGCTTACTATGCACATTATGAATGATATGTAAGATCATAAGAAAATTAAATCTCTTGACATATCTAAAAAATATTGTACTTTTGTAATGCAATGCGGTGGGTTTCTTTCCTTCCTACAGAAGATCCGGCGTGCTGAAACCTGCCGGCATAGCGGGGGGGCTGTCTTAACGACAGCCTCCGTTGTTT
>JAGNHN010000014.1 GCA_018001695.1 Lentimicrobiaceae bacterium | reverse complement strand
AGATTATGGACCTGAGCGGGCGGCTGCTGCATAGCGGGATGCTTCAGCCCGCCCAGGCGAGCCACCGTATAGGCCTTCCTCCCCTGCCATCGGGGGTGTATTTGCTCCAGGTAAGCAGCAAGGATGGTAGGGCGTTTTGTGAGAAGCTGGTCGTGACTCGGCCTTAATAACCACATAACTTGTTGGATTATATAAGTAACACTGCGTTTATTATTGCCTTGGAATGCCTGATTCGGCTTGCTTTCACAGTTATGGCTTAAGTTAATGAAATGTACCACCCTGGCTTCATGACAGGTATTAGTCAATGCAGTTCCCTAGCTGCATGTGGATCTTTAACTAAGTCGCTGGCGTAAGGTAGCTGCCAGGGCTTCAAAGCCGGGCTTCCCCAGCAGGGCGAACATATTGCGCTTGTAATCCTCCACCCCAGGTTGATCGAAGGGGTTCACCTCCAGCATATACCCGCTGATGGCGCAGCCCATCTCGTAGAAATAGAGCAGTGCGCCCAGGTGATATTCATCCAGTCGTGTGAGCTCGATCTGCAGGTTGGGTACGCCGCCATCCACATGGGCCAGCAGGGTTCCCTGGGCTGCAGTGCGGTTCACTTCGTCGAAACCCCTGCGGGCAAGGAAGTTAAGGCCGTCAAGGTCTTCCTGGTCTGCCGGCAGGATGAGGTCCTGCCTGGGCTGAGCGATGCGTAGCACGGTTTCGAAGATAACCCTGAGGCCATCCTGGATATACTGACCCATGGAATGCAGGTCGGTCGTAAAGCCCACGGAGGCGGGGAAAATCCCTTTGCGGTCCTTACCCTCACTTTCACCGTAAAGCTGTTTCCACCATTCCAGGAGGTAGAGCAACCCCGGCTCATATGTCACGCTGATCTCAACGGGGCGTCCCTGGCGATAAAGCAACTGCCGCGCCGCCGCATACCACCCTGCAGGATGGTCCTGTAGCCGACCGGCACTGGCCAGGGCCTCCTCCATGTAAGCGGCACCGGCTACCAGTTGCCCGATATCGTAACCTGCAGCGGCGATGGGAACCAGCCCGACGGGGGTCAGGACGGAATATCGCCCACCCACATCATCCGGAATAACGAAGGAAGCATAGCCCTCGGCATTGGTCAGCTGGCGTAAAGCTCCCCGGCTGGCATCTGTAATGGCGATGATGCGCCGGGAGGCCTGCTGCTTCCCGTATCTATGCTCCAGCATGGCTTTGAGCAGCCTGAAAGCCATGGCTGGCTCGGTGGTGGTACCCGATTTGGAAATCACGATGAGCCCCACCTCTTTGTCCTGCAGATACGACATCAAAGCATGCATGTATTCTGAAGACAGGTGATGACCTGCATAGAGAATTTCCGGTGTTTTGGTATTCAAATGGTAAGGCTTCCTGCGCAAAGGGTCCTGCAGGGCTTCGATCACAGCCCGGGTACCCAGATAGGAACCGCCAATGCCAATAACGACGATCACCTCACACATCCCGGCCAGCCTGGCCGCTTCAGAGTTGACCTTATGTAAAATGTCCTCTTTGGTCCCTGACGGCAGGCGTATCCAGCCCAGGAAATCGGCGCCCGGACCTTTGCCTTGCATGAGTGTGTCTCTGTGACGGAACACCTCGGCCTGCATGGACAGGATTTCCTGTTCTTTAACAAAGGAAGAAATATATTCTGTCGATAATGTGAGTGGTTTCATAGTGCTGAGATGTTAAGGTTAGCGCATACTTCCTGCAACGGAAGGATAAAGATGGGGAAAAAACAGGTATCCTGCAATGCTGCGAAGGAAGAAGCGGTTGTCCTGTGTGACCATCGCAGGCTAAACTGTTTTCCAGGATCCTTCAGCCATACATGGTGCAAGACAAGTGCGTTATTGCTTCAGATACCAATCCACCCAGGCATCCATTTGCCGGACAGACGTGGGCCTCAGAAGGATGGTGCGTTGCTGGTCTAATAAATACAGCGTTGGGGTGCCAAAGACGTGATAGGATTTGACTACCGGACTATTCCATTTCAGATAATCGCAGATGCTGATAAACGGAAACTTGCCGGCAAAATCCGTGAAAGCCTGCTTGTTTTCGTCCAGGGACACCAAAACCACCTCCACGTCATGGTTTTTCCACTTCTGATAAACGCCGGCCATCTGGGAAAGCTCGGCAGGGCATGCCGGACACCAGCTTGCTGCAAATACAAGAACGGTATATTTGTTCTTCAGTCCGGAAAGCTTTCGGGGTAAAGCAGAAGGCTCATGCCCAGGCGCCAGCACATCTCCTCCTAAAACGAAGTCAGGCGCCGTATTCCCGGTTTTCATGGCCCGGTAGCTTTCGAGCTGCGCGGCAAGGTCCTGGTTGATGGTACAGCTGACTTCATTGAGAACCTTCAGGGCCAGGTATTCCGATGCGCCGAACAGGCTGTGCCGCTCGAGAAGGTTGAAGAGGTAATCTGTGACTTTGTTTAGCTTATGCTCGTCTTTTATCAGGTATTCCATCATACGATCGATGGAAATATGCATCTCGATATATACCGAATCAAGGGATCGTCCGCTGTTTTCCAGAAGCCAGAAATGGCTTTCGATGGCTTCCTTGAAGAGCCCGCTTTTATAGAGCCGAGCGTCGGTGTAGTCCATCTTCCGGAATGCTTCCACGGTTTCCGGTATCTCTGCAGCCCGGTACTGGGCAATGGTAGAGACCGAGCTGACCAGCTTGCGGGTGGGCAGGAACCAGCTTACATAGCTTCCCGGATCCAGGCCATCGAGAAAAGCCTGGTCTTCGGCCCTGATCCGCTGCTTTTCAGCCGCTATGGCTTCCCTGGGCAAGGCATGGATGCTGAAAAGGGTATTCAGAGCATACATTCGCTCCAGGTAAATCCATGCACTCAGCGCCTGTTCCCTGCGGGGATGTTCGGAGGCGTACTGCCCAAAAAGCTGATTCTGCATCCCGGAGATGATTTTCACCGTTTCCGGAAGTGAAAGCACCTCTCCCTCAAATTGCAATCCTTCCTTGTCAAGGATGACAAAAAACGCCTTGTTGTCTTCGGCCGCCAGGTAGCCCATGCCCAGGTCCTTATCCTTGTAATTCAGGGTAAATGAACCATCTTCCTGCACTTTTGCTGCATCTATGGTATAGATATCAAACCCTTCAAAACCAACAAGTTTTACCTGCTGTTGAGCCAGGGGCGGGAATTTTCCCAGAATGGTGTATTGGGCCTGGGCGTGTAGGCTCGAAATCGCAAAGAGGAAAGCCAGTATTTTGCTGTAAAATACCATTTTTATCCGGCTTATGGTCGGGACCGTTTACTACCAGGAAGTTCTTCCACAATGATACTACTTTAGGAGAATATATTCACTAATTGTTATGCTATTTAGCGAGTATTTGGGTCATCTTTTTCAGTGCAATCTCAAAGTCATTTCATCTTTGCTCCTGCGACATATTTAAACCGATTGTCATGGCTGATTTCCTTAAACAGTTCCTATTTCATGTTTCACTATTTGAGAACACATAATGTCAGATGCATTTCCTTTTGTAGAGATAAAAAAGACATTGCAAACATAAAATGATGGATTACCGGCCTTTATGCAAATTACTACTGCAACACCGGTTTGGATCAGGTCAGGAGGAGATGCAGTAGGTCTGATCTTCTACAACACGAAACGAAATACCCTGTGCCGGGTTTAATGCCTGTTACGAATGTCCTCAATTAAGAAAACAGACTCAGTTATTTTTAATGCAACGCACCGAGAAGCCGAAGCTCTTGCTGTAGTTGAGCCAATATACAGATTCAAGATTATAGTACAGGCCGCTGGTCCAGGCATTTGCGCTGCTATACTCGGTAGCTGCCCAAAAATAAATGAAGTGCCCAAGGTAATTGAAAATGCCATTTGGGTAGCGCCCGCCAGCCGGAAGAGCCGTAAACCCACTGATGTCTGTAGCTCCGGTATTTGGATTAAACCAATGTGAAGTACCCACTTCTTTTAATTTTCCGCCGGCAATCGTTGTGCCGCCGAGATAAGTTAACAGTTGTGTCCATTCTCCATCGCTTGGTATATGCCAACCAGTCGGACAGACGCCCTGCACCCCGCTGGGGACAGCATTGCTGCTGGCATGGCCGGCCATGGCTGCCGGCCAGTTGTACAAGACGCCGTAAGTCTGATAATTACTTGTTGCTTTGGCAGTAGTTATGTCTGTACCCTGGTAATTATAGACATAATAATAAGGTGTCGTTTCTGAGCCCTGATTTGAAGGGCTTACTGATGGCAAATAGGCCAGGTTCTCCTTCATCCAGCATTGGGTGCCAATTAACACTGTATTGTAGGTATTTCCATCACGGGCATCTGTTAAGGTATCTCCGCACTGGCCAAATCCAGGAGTAGTTTGAGCAAACCCGATTTGAACCGTATCACTTGTACTTCCGCACTGATTTGAGATGGTCCATACCAGGACATAGGTCTCTCCCGCCTGCCCAGTAAACAGGCTTGTCGCGAGCGTATCATCCGCAAAACTGCCGCCCTGTCCGCTGATGATAGACCACTGCCCGCTGCCATTGACGGGTGTATTGGCTTGCAGGCTGGTTGTTGTACCTGCGATATTGAGCTTATCCGGTCCGGCATTGGCCTGGTCGGGCTGGGGGGTGCAAGCTAGCGTAGTAT
This sequence comes from Lentimicrobiaceae bacterium, assembly GCA_018001695.1. Taxonomy (GTDB): domain Bacteria; phylum Bacteroidota; class Bacteroidia; order Bacteroidales; family JAGNHN01; genus JAGNHN01. The sequence goes on along the minus strand of JAGNHN010000014.1, from coordinate 60,446 downwards.
CCAACAGGCAGCGCACCGAGAACCCGAGGGTTTTGCCAAGGATGTCGCGGTAAACCGCGGCACTGTTGTTCTGCAAGTACCAGTAAGTCCCATTGGAGTAGTATGTCTCGGTGGACGACCAAAAGGCAGCGGTAGCATTTAGAAAATAGATGATTCCGTTGTACCGGTAACCGGCAGGGAGTGCCGAGAAGCCACTGCTGTTGGTAGCACCGACATTGACCGTATTCCAATACGTGGTGCCCGTATCTTTCATTTTTCCTCCTGCATCTGTGCCAAACGATCCTGTAAGATTGCAGTTAACCGTGGGATCCAGGAAAGTAGTCAGCGTGCACCATTCACCATCTGTGGGAAGATGCCAGCCATCGGGGCAAATCCCCTGCGCACCTTCGGTGGTGGTGTAATCCATCATTTCATCCCATTGATACAACCCGCCATATATATCGCAATTACTGACATTGTCGTTATAACAGTACTTTTCGATGGTGGTATTATTCATCTGCTCGCTGGTAGCAGTGATCAGGGTACCCAAATTCAGGTTCTTCGCCATCCAGCACTGGGTGCCGATCTGAACGGTTGGATAGATTTGTCCGTCACGCGTATCCGTCAGTGAATCACCACATTGTACAAAGGTTTGCTGATAAGGGAAGGCGATCATAACGGTATCGCTTAAACTCGCGCAAACCGTGCTGATGGTCCAAACCAGCATATAGCTCTGTCCTACCTGCCCTGTGAACTGGGTTGTCGCGACAGTATCATCTGCAAAACTACCTCCCTGTCCAATAATGATGGACCATTGCCCGCTGCCAATGACAGGTGTATTGGCTTGCAGGGTGGCAGTTGTACCCGCGATATTGAGGTTATCCGGTCCGGCATTTGGCAGGTCAGGTAAAGGCAGCATCTCCACGATTACCGAATCCACGGCAGAGCAAGCATTCAAATCAGTTACTGTCAGGTAGTATTTGGTAACTGTGGTAGGGCAAACCTGTATGCCTGCCGTGGTTGCCTGCGTGCTCCAGAGATAGGTGGTTCCTCCGCTCGCCAGGAGTTGGGCGCAATCTCCAGGGCAGATCGCGGTATCCTGCCCAGCATCTGCCACGGGCGGTGCATTGACGCTTACCGTCACCTCATCGCTGTCCATACAGCCATGAACATCGCTCACGATGACGATATAGGTGGTGGTTTGTGCAGGACAGACCTGTATCTCAGCCGTGGTTTCCTGGGTGCTCCAAAGGTAAGTGGTTCCGCCGCTCGCCAGGAGTTGGGTGCAATCTCCAGGGCAGATGGCTGTGTCCTGTCCTGCATCTGCCACGGGCAGCGCATTGACGGTTACCGTCACCTCATCACTGGCCATGCAACCATGAACATCGCTCACGGTCACACCATAGGTTGTGGTTTGTGCAGGACAGACCTGTATCTCAGCCGTGGTTTCTTGGGTACTCCAGAGATACGTTGCTCCCCCACTGACCTGCAAATGAGCACATTCGTCTGAACATACACTCACATCCTGTCCGGCATTGGCAACCGGAAGGAGCCGCACCGTTACTACAACCTCGGCCGTAGCCACGCAACCCTGGGCATCGGTGGCGGTGACGGTATAGGTGGTGGTTTGAACAGGACAAACCTGGATGTCTGCCGTGGTTTCCTGGGTGCTCCAGAGATATGTCGATCCCCCACTGGCCTGAAGCTGGGTACATTCTCCCATGCATATACTCACGTCCGGGCCTGCATTAGCATTCGGGAAGGGATTAACAGTCACCGTCACGGATGCTTCTGCCGTGCAACCATAGTCGTCGGTCACCGTGACATAATAGGTCGTGGTCTGGGATGGGCATACTTGTATGCTAGCCTGTTGCTCCTGCGTATTCCAAAGGTAGGATACGCCTCCCGAAGCGGTCAACTGGGCACAGCCTCCCGGGCATATGGCCACGTCGCTGCCGGCATCAGCCGGGATATACTGCGGATCACAGGCGAAGCCGATTTGAACGGTGTCGGAACTGCTCCCGCAACTGTTGGAAATCGTCCAGACTAAGGTATATACTGCCCCTGGATGGCCCGTGAAGGAGCTATTGTGTTGACTGGCATCGTCAATTATGCCGCCGCTGCCGTTTATCACCGACCAGATCCCGATTCCGTGCACCGGCTGGTTGGCCTGTAACTGGACCTGGGTTCCGGATAAACCCAGCATATCCTGTCCGGCGAAGGCAGGGTCGGGTTGGGGTACGCATTGTCCACACATTTCTATCCAGAAATTCCCATTGAAAACATTGAAACAGCCATTGTCGGTATTGATGATCTGCATACCTGTTGGTGGGTTAGTCAAGGCATCCCTTTGTTGACTGCTCATTTGCACTATACCACTGCTGCCGGCATACAGTGCATAAGGTACAGATAATAATTGCGTGGTTGCCAGCAAGGTATAAGTGCCGTTCAGGGCCATGTCCAGCTCCACCCTGGCATAGCGCGGACCGCTGCCCCAGTGGATGGATGAAAACTGTCCATACACCACACTGCCCTGCCCGATGGCAAGGTGTACCATGCCCAGGTTCGTTGTCATAACCTGATGGGTCTCGGTGTATTCCGACAGGCCTGTCAGGCTGTCTGTCAACACTGAGATACGCAGGCGAATGAACTGAGATGCGAGCGGATTACCCTGTGCATCTCTGATGACGGCCTGATATTGAATAGCCTGAGGTACCTGTGCCAGCAGAAATCCGGAGATACAGATGATCGTGCTGAGTAAAACGAATCGTTTCATCGTACTTGATTTATATTTTTTTACTTCTGGACTCCCTGCGGAACAGGGCTGTTGAATACGGTATTGATGGAGGTGTTTCCGGTGAGGTTTACCAAATTCTGAATAATCAGGGCGGCATCATTGCCGGCGCCGCTATAGCGTACCTGCCCGTTGAGGTTGACATCCTGGTGATAATAGCCATTGATGACTGTATTGATAGAGGTGGAACCGGTCTGGTTCACGATGGCCTGCAGGATCAGGCTGCGGTCATTGCCTGATCCGCTATACTTGAGTTGCCTGTTCTTGTTGATATCCCCGGCCACCAGGCCACGATTGCCCCCGCTGAGCGGGATGGCTGACGCATTGCCTCCATAAAGCTGCAGTCCACCGGTGCTGGCAAGGTCGTAGACCTGCTGACTGGGTACCGGGACAGCCTGGGCGGTCATCACCGGCATATGGTTACGATGGTCTATCACAAGAAAATAGTTACCGGGCAGCACCTGAGAGAAGCGCAGACCTTCCTGCCCATCCATGTCCATGATACGTCCATCGTTGAGCAGAAGACCGGCCCTTCGGGCCACGATGGTATCGGGGTGTGATCGCAGCTCCACCAGAATCCAGTCGACGGCATTGGCAGGCACCTGGACCAGGGCTTCGTTTCCGTTGTAGAGCCAGGGAGCAGTATGGTAGGGTTGAGTCAGGGGGAGGTATCCAAGCGTACTTAACTGCGTATTCATGATGCCGTTGTTGTAAGGACCTTGCAGAAAGGCCCGGGCCAGCAGTAGCTGATCTATTTGCACCCTTACTTCGGGTTGGTGGAACCCCTGGGTCAGGATCAATCCGTTGGCTGCGCCCTGGGAGGTGATGGGTTCACCCAGAGAGAACGCAATCCAATGGCTTCCTTGCTGCACACTGGAGCCTGATGTTCCAAATAGTTGCCTTTCAATGCTTTGAGAAAATATCAAAGGGGCAGCACACATTAATCCGATAACAAAGAGCGTTCGAAACATGGCGTAAAGGTTTTACCGGCGGAGGAATTCGTACAACAACAATGACAATCCGGGTAAATATATACCAAGAGGTATTAAGAATTAATATAAATTACATCAGCACGAAGGATTATTAAGCACATATGATAAAATATTGACAGGGAGCGTATTAGGAGTCGTGTCATGATATGACTGTATCTCCAGATAAGGGGCATAGGGAACAGCCCTCATCATAAAAGTGGCATATGATCAATGGTTTAGTAAATGAACTTTGTTCTGGACTGTCATTTTTATACCCGCGTGGAGGATGGTTCCCGTTTTGGGCGGGTGGCTATTTGCACGGGTTATCTGCGTTGAGATTTCATAATTCAGCCTTACTAATGAATACCACTCAAGGATTTAATGTAAGCATAGGACAAAAACAATCATATTTACCCTTCCTGTCAGAAGGAAACAGAAGAAGATAGGCTGAGGGAAGCGATTGTCGATTGGTAAGGATAATCGGGAGGAAGCATGAAAGCGGACAAAGGGTTCAGATCAGGGTTATATATCTTTCTCACCCGGAAAGGTTCTTCCATTGTTATTATAAAAGAGGCCACCCTGGGGGCGGCCTCTAACCAAAACCAAAAACCAAAACGTGCTGTGCAGGCAGGTAGCACGAGGGATTTAAACAACTTACGCGGTATGTTGCATGTGCATAAGCAGTCACAAAACTACATCACAAAATATGCCAAAGCTGTTAATGGAGCTTAAGAAACGTTAAAAAGTGTTAAGCCGCGGAAGTCCGGGCCCTGCTGCGGTTTATATTTGTCTCATCCTATGGATCGTAAAGCGCTTATTTGGATTATCGCCCTGGCAGGCATTGCCATGATGGGCCTGGTAGCCATCCAGGTGTACTGGATCCGGAACGGGCTTACCATAAGGGAAGCCAATTTCCGGCTGGCGGTAGACCATGCCGTGCGGCAGGCGATATATCAGATGGAATGGCAGGAGGCAGGCCTTTACCTGAAGACAGATCCCGCTGCAGATCATCATGCCCTCGTCCTGGAGGTCATGGACTCCCTCCGGCGTACCCTCGATCAGCACCTACGCAGCCAGCCCCGGATAGGAAGTCCAAATCAATCTGACCAGCAATGGCAGGGCAGTGAGGTGGGAGACAACAGCCGGCAACTGGTCATCGACCCCGAAGCCGTACCTGAACTACTAGCGCAGGATACAGCCCGGCATAAGCAAGACCTCTATCAACGCTTTGACAGCCTGCACCTGCGGCATAAAAAGCAGATTCTCATGGACAAGCTGCTCGACGAGATCATACTGCAAGGTAGCATGCCGGCCATTGAAGAGCGGCTTAGTGCTGGCAGTATTGACACCCTGCTTAGGGAAGGACTGGCCGCCCGCGGCATCCATATGGATTTTGAATTCGGCGTCTATAACCCCAGCCACAACGCTTTCGTCATTCAAAAACCCGGCGCCAATCCGGAACTACTACTGCGTAAAGGCATGGTATTCCCGCTCTTCCCTTCCGAACACCGCGCCATACCTGACTATCTCCTGATCCGATTCCCCGGAGAACGTCATACCCTCCTGTTTCAGCTCTGGGGCATGACGGGGATATCCATTCTCTTTCTGGTCATCATCATCCTCACCTTTGCATACAGCATCAATGTGGTGCTCAGACAGCGAAAGTTTGCCGAGATGAAGAATGATTTCATCAACAATATGACACATGAGTTCAAAACGCCCATATCCACGGTGGCGCTGGCTTGCGAGGCACTGACCGACAGTGATATCCAAAAATCAGAATCGCTTTACAACAGCTACATCTCCATCATCAGTGAAGAAAACAAACGCCTGGGGGTGATGGCGGAAAAAATCCTTCAGACGGCCATCATCGAAAAAGGACAGGTCCGGTTAAAGCAGGAAAAGTTCGACCTGCATCATGTCATTGAAGACGTCATACGCAACATCCGTATTCAGGTTGAGATAAAGGATGGCACCATTGCCATGGCACTTCATGCCGGTAACAGTCAGGTGGTGGCCGACAGGGTGCATGTGTCCAATGTTATTTATAACCTGCTTGACAATGCCAATAAGTATACACCACGCAAACCTGAAATACGCATCACAACAGAAAACAATGAACAGGGTATATGGGTGAAGGTGGCGGATAACGGCATCGGCATCAGCAAAGCGCATCAGCGCAAGGTTTTTGATAAACTATACCGGGTTCCAACGGGAGATGTCCATGATTTTAAGGGTTTTGGACTGGGCCTGAGTTATGTGAAAGCCATTGTGGAGCAACATGGAGGCGTCGTAGGTTTGGAGAGTGAGCTGAACAAAGGGTCAGAGTTCCGGTTCTTTCTGCCGCAACACCTGGAAGGTCAGGGTTGACCGGCGTAAAATATGAATGCTATGGAAAACAAGATCAAGGTATTGCTGGCTGAAGATGACCGCAACCTGGGAAATATCCTGCGGTCATACCTGGAAGCCAAGGGTTATCCCACGCGCTTGTGTGTGAACGGGCAGGAGGCCCTTGAGGTGTTCCGGGAAGGGGAAGTGAATTTCTGCATCATCGACGTGATGATGCCGGTCAAGGATGGCTTCACCCTTGCACAGGAGATCCGGGCCATCGACAAGCTGGTTCCCATCCTCTTCGTGACGGCCAAATCCCTGCAGGAAGATGTTTTAAAGGGTTTTCAGGCCGGGGCGGATGACTATATCACCAAACCCTTCAGCATGGAGGAGCTGCTGGCGCGGATGTCGGCAGTACTGAGAAGGGCCCTGCCGGACGAATTGGCTCCGGACAAACAAGTGTTCCGCATCGGGGGATATGTGTTTGACCATATCCGGCAAACCCTCACCATCGGCGAGAAAAGCCAGAAGCTCACGACACGTGAAGCCGACCTGCTTCGCCTGTTATGCCTGAACCTGAACCAGGTCCTGGACCGCACGGCTGCCCTGCAAACCATCTGGCACGATGATTCTTATTTCAACGCCCGCAGCATGGATGTCTACATCACCAAGCTCAGAAAATACCTGAAGGAGGATCCCCGTGTCAACCTGCTCAATGTTCACGGGGTGGGGTTTAAACTGGTCGTAGGTTGAGGCTTATTGCCTGTCTTTGAAGTACTTCATGAACTGTACACGCTCATAAGCAGCCGGGTTTTTGCTCCTGGTCTGGCTCATCTTACCCCTGAATTGATCCAGTGAGGTGTACCCCTTTTCTTCCATCCAGTCTTCCATCTCCCGCAACATTCCCTGTAAATGCTCGGGGCCATGCAGATAAAGTGCAGAAGCTACCTGAACGGCCTGAGCTCCTGCCAGAATCTGTTTGACGGCACCTTTGCCATCGTGGATCCCCGTGGAGGCTGCCAGGTCGCAGGAAACCCGTTCTGACAGTATCGCGACCCAACGCAGGGAGGTTGAAATTTCCTGGGGGCTGCTCAGCACATTTGTGGCAGTTACCTGCATCTTATCAATATCAAAATCAGGATTATAGAAGCGGTTGAACAGCACAAGGCCGCTGACGCCTGAGGTGGACAAACGCTGGATAAAAGGGCCGAGGTTGGAAAAGAAATAACTGACTTTAAGTGCAATAGGAATGCTGATGTGTTTCCTGACCTCTGTTATAATATCGAAATACACCTGCTCAAAGTCAGTCCCCGTGCGACTGAAGTCGGAAGGCAGGATGAAAGCATTCAGTTCAAGCGCATCAGCACCTGCGTCTTCGATTTCTTTGGCAAAATGGGTCCATTTCTGGGCAGTGACACAGTTGATGCTGGCAATGACCGGAATCTGCAAGTGGGCTTTGGCATCCCTGATCAGTTTAAGATAGCCAGACACAGTATCTTCAATCTCATCATAATCAAAATACTCCATCGTTTCAGGGTAGATAAAGCCCTGGGAGGACATCTGACTAAAGGTATGCTCGAGCTCGAGCACAATCTCTTCTTCGAAGATGGATTTAAGCACCACGGCAGCGGCCCCATTTTTTTCCAGCTTTATCAGGTCTTCCAGCGAATTGGTAAGGCCGGAACTGCCGGCGATCAGGGGATTACGCAATCTGAGGCCGAGGTAGGTTGTGGACAGGTCAATCATATCAAGCAATGTATTAAGGTATCAGACAAACATACAAAAAAACCTCCGGAGGCCCGGAGGTTAAAGTGATATTTTCCGTTCCGTGATGACGGGTTTAGAGAACCGGATGAAACTGACGGAGGAACCGCATGTCGTTTTCAAAAAAGAGACGAAGGTCGCGCACCCTGTATTTGAGGAGGGTGATGCGTTCTATGCCCATCCCGAAAGCGTATCCGCTGTATACTTCCGGATCGATATGGCAATTGCGGAGCACCTGGGGGTCGACCATGCCACAACCCAGGATTTCCACCCATCCGGTGTATTTGCAGATGGGGCATCCTGCGCCTTTACAGATATTGCATGAGATATCCATTTCAGCGGAGGGCTCAGTGAAGGGGAAATAAGACGGACGCAGTCGTATCTGCGTTTCTTCTCCGAACATCTCCTTTGCGAAATACAGCAGGACCTGTTTGAGATCGGCAAATGAAACGCCCTTGTCGACATAGAGTCCTTCGACCTGGTGAAAGATGCAGTGGGCCCTGGCGGAGATGGCTTCGTTGCGAAACACCCGGCCTGGTGCGAGAATGCGGACAGGGGGTTGCTGAGACTGCATCACCCGGATCTGCACATTTGAGGTATGTGTGCGCAGCAGCACGTCCGGGTCACGGGCTACAAAGAAAGTGTCCTGCATATCCCTGGCCGGATGTTCAGGAGGAAAATTCAGGGCCGAGAAATTATACCAGTCGCTTTCTATTTCGGGTCCTTCGGCCACCACAAATCCCAGACGGGAGAACACCTCGATGATCTGCCTTCTGACCAGGTTGATGGGATGCCGCCCACCGAGCGGCTGTTGCAAGGCAGGGCGTGTCAGGTCGATCGCCGGACCGCTGCTTTGAGTGCCTGTTTGGAGGCTGTCCCTGAGGCTGTTAAACCGGTCTTGTGCCAGTTCCTTCAGCTCATTCAGCAGTCGACCCATTTCCTTGCGGTCGGCAGGGTCTACGTCTTTGAATTCAGCAAAAAGCTGCTGCAGCACGCCTTTGCGCGACAAAAAATGGATACGCAATGCCTCCAACTCTTCCAGGTCACGCGGTGCCCAGTTTTGGACCTCGTGCACATGGACTTGGATCTTGTCTTTCATAAAAACCTTCGGATTATTCCTGCAGGATTCTGACCGTCATTTTCACTTCCTTGATAGGACGGTTGGCATCACCCGTCTGCACAGCAGCGATCTTGTCCACAACTTCCATCCCCTTGGTAACCCTGCCATACACGGTGTAATCGCCATCCAGATGGGGTGCGCCACCTTTGGTGCGGTACTCAGCTTTCTGGGCTTCTGTCCAGCTTTTGCCGGTGCGGGCACCATAAGCGGTCAATTCCTGATCGGTGAAGGTGCGACCATGCACGATGTAAAACTGGCTGCCTGAAGATGCTTTTTTGGGATTAACCTGATCCGGCATGCGGGCGGCACACAGGGCACCCCTGTGATGGAAGAAAGCCGGAACAATCTCAGCCGGAACGGTATAGCCGGGGTCACTGTTGCCGTCAGCGCCACCACCCCCCTGGATCATAAACTGATTGATGACCCGGTGGAAAATGGAACCATTGTAATAGCCTTCGCGGGCCAGTTTGAGGAAATTATCCCTGTGGAGTGGGGTCTCATTGTACAACTCCATCTCGATTTCACCCATATCGGTCACAATGACCACCTTAGCTCGCTTCGTGGAGCTGTTTTCCTGTGCTTGTACCATAATGACGGGCATTAAGAATGCCATTAAGATGATCCATGATTTTTTCATAAGCAACAATAGTTTTCGTACCTTTGATGCGGTAACAGGCAAAAGTACAAAAAATAACAAGGATGTTGCTCAAAGGAATTCGCCTACTGCTTCCGTTGATGGCGCTGGCTGGCCTGGTTTTCATTTCCTCCTGCGAAAAGGAGAACAAAGACATGGAAGCAGTGATCACCGTGAGATATCTTGGAGATACTACCAAGGTTGTGCCCTATGCCAGGGTTTTTCTTCAGAAAAATGCCATTAGTGTTGAGGGGGTTACAGATCTGAGCGGGCAGTTCCGCCATACCTTTAAGTTGGAAGCCATTCTGGATGTGCTGGCAACCATCGATACAGGCAGTAACGGAGGGCATACCACCCTTACAGGATCGACGGTTATCCGTTTAAAACCTGGAAAATCAGAGGAACGTACTGTTTATCTGAGTGAATAACAGTATTTCAACCGCTTTTACTTCCCTACCTGATTTTTATTCGCGCGATTGAAGCAATCCCGGCACAGGGGTTCGTAGGTTTCTTTTTCTCCCAGAAGCACCAGTTCCTGGGCCATGCTGATACGGTGAGAATAATTGGCCAGGTTTCCGCACCGCATGCAAATGGCATGCGTCTTGGTTATAAACTCAGCAATGGCCAATAACCTGGGCATAGGTCCAAACGGAACACCCCGGTAATCCATGTCCAGCCCGGCCACGATCACCCGCATCCCTTTATTGGCAAGGATATTGCAGATATCCGGCAGGCTGTCGTCGAAAAATTGGGCCTCATCGATGCCAACAACGTCCACATCCCCTGTGAGAAGCAGGATCTGGGATGCCGTTTTAACCGGGGTGGATTGGATGCTTTGCTCGTCATGGGAGACGATTTTGGTTTGGTGATATCGCTGATCCACTTCTGGTTTGAATATCTCTACTTTTTGCTTCGCGATGCGGGCGCGCTTCAGCCGGCGTATCAGTTCTTCTGTTTTTCCTGAGAACATGGAGCCACAGATGACTTCAATCCAGCCATTGCGTTCTTTTGCCGTCCTGTTGTTCTCCAGAAATATCATGCCTGTGCTTTTACACGTATAGGGGATGAGTAGGAATTCGAAGTGGTAAAAGTAGCAAAATTGAGAAAGCCTGCCATGTGTATGGTTTGTTCCTGTTGGTAAATCCATCAGCGCTGACAATTTAAGCAGGAGGCAGTAGACTGTCTCCGGTATGGATGCGATTTGTGTATGATTTGCGTTTATTTTTGCCGGAACAAGCCGGGATTGCATCGCGGTCAGGCAGGATATAAAAGAGGTCAATATGGATCAGCGTCAGATTTTACAGGAGATAGCCGGATTACTGGAAATCATTTTGGAAGAAACCGAAACCATCAGCCGGCATAGCGGGAAGATTCCGCAGATTGAGCTGGACCTGGTCATGGGCAATATCCGCCAGCTTTACCAGGCCTATGTTGATTTGAACAAAAATAATACACGGGAGGGTGGCAGGTCGGTCATCCAACCGGCAAATAGTGAGCTGTCACCTTCCGAACACCAGGCTCCGGCAACCAGACAGATGCCAGGTCCGGCACCAGTCCCGGCCGCACCTGTCATTCAGACGCCCGCACAGCAAACATCGCCTACTGTTGTTGACCCCTTACCTCCTCCTGTAAAGGAATCCCCGGTAGTTGTTGAGACGCCCCCTGCACCAGCGCCGGCGCCTATGCCGGTTGAGAACGGGATATCTGAGACGCCCCATGTTCCTCCGGTGACGGAATCAGCCCCACCTCAGCCCCGGTATACTATTCCTAAAAGACCTGCCGACCTGGGCATACCCGAATCCCGGACGGATCAGGCTCAGTCGAGCCGCACCAAAGAGAGCAAAGAAGCGGTGAGTACCCTGGCCGATAAGCTTAAGACCAACCAGCCCAGCCTGCACGATAAATTGGAAGCGGTCCAGAATGGCAGCACCCTCGCGGATAAGCTGCAGCAAAACCGTATCCAGGACATCAAATCTGCCCTGGGTATTAATGAGCGCTTTCTCTTTATCAATACCCTTTTCAAAGGTGACCAGCCTGCTTTTGAAGAAGCTGTGGCTAACCTGAATGGCTTCGCAGCTTATCCTGAAGCTGCCATCTTTCTGAAACACCTGGCCAGCCGTTATGAATGGGATGAGGAAAGTGAGGCTTGTCAGAAACTCCAATTGATTATCAAGAGAAGATATTTATAATGAAGAAGCTGGTAGTTGTTCTGCTGCTATGCCTGACATGGCAGCTTCATGCGCAGGACAAAGAATATGCGAGATGGCTGATTGACACCCTGGCCTCACCTGCCTTTTCCGGAAGGGGTTTTATTGATGATGGTATGGGCAAAGCCGCCCGCTTTCTTGCCAGGGAAATGGCAGTTGCCGGTTTGAAACCGATGCGTCAGGATTATCTCCAACCCCTTGATATTTCGATTAATACTTTCCCTGGCCCGGTGGAACTGATCGTCGATGGCAAAGCTCTCGTCCCCGGAAGGGACTTCCTCGTTGCGCCTCAGTCACCTTCCATACAGGGAACATACCGGGTCCGGACATTGAAGCCAAAGGATATCATACAACGCCGTCACAAGAGGCTGCTGGCTGATCCTATGGTATTCACGGTAATTCCAAGTCCGGGAGAGGAAAAAGCCATAAGGCAGTTTTCAGACTCGCTTCGATGGGTGGATCCCATTGGAGGGAAAGGACTGATCAGGTTAAGTGACCGAAAGATATACTGGTCGCAGTCAGGATCCCTGCCACATCGCAACCAGGTGCTGCTGGATGTGAAGGCTGAGGCGTGGCCTGCAAAGGCAAGGGAAATAACGTTGAATATCCGGGCGGTGCCTCATTGGGAATATGAGGTGTTTAATGTTTTTGGCATGATCACAGGAACCCATGAGCCGGACTCCATGATTCTGTTCACAGCCCATTATGATCATCTGGGCATGCTGGGTCCGGATGCCTTGTTTCCGGGGGCCAATGATAACGCCTCCGGCACTGCCATGATCATGGATCTGGCGCGGTTTTTTGCAAAACATCCCCCGCGCTGGTCTGTCGGTTTCCTTGCCTGTGCAGCGGAGGAGAGCGGATTGCATGGATCAGAATATTTTGCGGCCCATCCTCTGGTCCCGCTGGATCAGATCCGGTTTGTCATCAACCTTGATATGGTAGGGACAGGCAGTGATGGCATCCGGGTGGTCAGTGGCACCACACATCCGGAGGCTTTTGAGGTAATGGCAGGTATCAACGCTACCGACAGCCTTTTGCCGGCTGTGACGGCAGGCGGGGTATCCCGGAATTCAGACCATTATCCGTTTCATCGACGTGGTGTTCCGGCCTTCTTTATCTTTACAATGGGGAAAGAGCACCGGGAATACCATACGCTGGATGATAAGGCAGATAAACTGCCATTGACGAAATACAATGAAGTGTTCACCATTCTACGTCGTTTTGCCGAATTAAGAATGCAGCCATGAGCGGTAAGCTCACCATCGTTCCAACGCCGATCGGTAACCTCGGGGATATCACCCTCCGGGCGTTGGAGGTATTACAGCAGGCCGATGCTTTGTTGGCAGAGGACACACGCACCACGCGTGTGTTGATGCAGAAGCATGGGATTACCAAGCCTGTGCAAAGCTATCATGCACATAATGAGCATTATATCACGGATGTCCTTGTTCGTCGTATGTTGGATGGCGCTCACCTGGCGTTGGTCAGTGATGCCGGTACGCCCGGCATTAGTGATCCGGGGTTCTTACTGGCCAGGGCATGTATACAAGCCGGTGTGGAGGTGGATTGCCTACCCGGTCCGACCGCCTTCGTCCCCGCCCTGGTTATGTCGGGTTTTCCGTGTGACCGCTTTGTTTTTGAAGGATTCCTTCCCCAGAAAAAGGGACGCCAGACACGGATCATGGCCTTGGCGGAAGAAAGCAGGACGGTAGTCCTTTACGAATCTCCTCACCGCTTGCTAAAGACCCTGACCCAGCTCAGCGACGCCTTTGGACCAAAACGTCCTGCTGCCGTTGTCCGGGAGATTTCCAAGATCCATCAGGAAGTTTTACGCTCTGACCTGGGAGAACTTGTCGCGCGCTTTACCTCACAACAGCCTAGAGGTGAGATTGTTATAATAATTTCGGGCAAATAGCGCAACCCATTCTGTAACTTTCTGTATCCTCCTCCGTCCTATCATTGAACACGACGTGAAACATCTGTTCACAAACGGACAACCGTGTCCGGGACAAGCACAAGTCAACAAACAAATCATCCGGATGAACGCTTGTTAAAAACAGATAATCAGAGTGTTGCAAAGTTTGGCACGATTAATGTTAGAAACAAATCACATTACCTAATACCCGAACGAACATGAAAACATATATCATCTCCGCGATACTTGCCGCCCTCATCAATCCAGCATACTTTTTCGCTCATGTACCAGCTTACAGGTATACACTGGAAGAAGAGGCTTATGTCGAAGACATCCCTTTTAACACCACTGCACTCGTGTATGGTAAAGCAATTAGCATGCCGGAAGAACAATATGTGGACGATATTCCGTTCAACACGGCCATGGTGGCCATGCAGGCCGGTGCCCAGTTACCAGATGAAGCGTATGTAGATGACATTCCTTTCGATACGCATGCAATGGTGATGAACACTGACTTCAACCTTCCGGAAGAAGCCTATGTGGATGACATCCCCTTCGATACACAATGCATCGTTAATAACCGCCACCTGAAGAACGCTGCCTTTGATAAGTGTTTGATTTCCAAAAAGGACAAGGATGCGTCCTATGGGAATGACACGCCGGACAGCATTCATGCCAGCCTGGCAATGAAGACGAATTACAGTGTAAAATAATCACCCACCTCTCTCCGGCTTCCCCCCTCTCGACAATCCCTGACAAACCAAGTGGAAGCCCATGCAAGGGGTATAACCCCAACCCGGAATGCACCCATGACATTCCGGGTTTTTCTATTTCATTGCATAAAGTCCAGCATGGCTCTCACAATGTGGCTGGCACCATCGGCAATGTCCGTGATACGTGCGTCAAGCATATAGCAGGGGGTTGTAAATAGCTTATTCCTTTCATCAATGGTGACTTCGCCATGACTGGTCAGCATATGACGGGCACCCATGCTTTCGACCGCAGTGGCTGTCCCTTTGTCCTGCCCAATGGTGAGCATAGCACCTGAAAATAAACGCGCCAGTATTACAGGGGATATGCAGAGCGCCCCTATAGGTATGCCGGCAGCATGGGCGGCTTTCAATACGCGCTCAACCTCAGGATCAATTGTCATTGCATCGCCTTCCATCGCGAAGGTGCAGAGGTTTTTGGCTACCCCAAACCCGCCCGGTAACATGAGTGCGTCGAATTCTCCCACAGACAACTGCGTTAAAGGCCTGATCTGCCCGCGTGGAATCCGGGCTGACTCGACCAGCACATTCCGCGTTTCAGGCATCACTTCGCCGGTCAGATGATTGACCACATGATGCTGTGGCTTATCCGGGGCAAACAAGGCATAAGAGGCACCCTGCTGAGCAATCGCCAGCATACTCAGGGTGGCCTCATGGATCTCAGCTCCGTCATATACCCCGCATCCGGCGAGGATAACTGCGAATTTTTTCATATACTTCTCGTTTGTTCCATACAAAAATAGCTGGCGGACAACAAAAAATCAAATCCTGTCTCAAAAGGGTCAAAGACAAACCAGGATGACAATTTCATACATTTACATGGTAAAAGTATTAGATCCATGTGTGGCAGGTTTTCCCTTACGGTACAGGAAGATGAGATAGAGAAACTCTTTGATGTTACCCTGGACCGGAGTATGTATGTTCCCCGGTACAATGGTGCTCCAGGTCAGCAGATGCTGGTGATCACCATGCAGGAAAGGCGTGAAGCACAATGGATGCGCTGGGGATTGGTGCCATCCTGGGCAGCTGATATACGTATTGGCAATAAAATGATTAATGCCCGCTCGGAGACTGTTGAGAGTAAACCTGCCTTCCGACAGGCTTTCCGGCTGAGGCGCTGTCTGGTACCTGCTGACGGATTTTTCGAATGGAAGAAAAATGGAAAAAAAGCGCCATATCGCATCCTCATGAAGGACCACCTGGCTTTTGCCATGGCAGGAATCTGGGAAGAATGGAAAGATGCGGAGGGACATCAGCTACATACATTCAGCATCCTAACAACAAGACCTAACATGATGATGCAGGAGATCCATGACCGCATGCCGGTGATCTTACCTGTGCAAAGCCATCATACCTATCTAACTTCCAAAGATCCGGAACAGGTACTGCCTTTACTGCAACCATATCCGGAAGAGCTGATGTATGCCTATCCTATTAGCAATAAGGTGAACTCGCCACGCAATGATGACGCCAGCATTTTTCAAGCCGCTCCGCCAACTCCTGTCAGCCTGTTTCAGGACATGACAGGAGAATGAAAAAACCGGAACTGTGATTCCTTTGTCATGCTGCATAATGCGTAACTTTGTGGTATGCTGAACAAGACCATCTCATACGGACTGTTCGTGTTAGTTATCTCTAGCCTGCTGGTGTCCTGCATCAAGAAAGAGGATTACCCGGATATTCCTCGCATCGAGTTTAAATCCTTTTCCAAGATCAACAACGGATTAGGTTATGATGACAAGGGCCTGCTCGTCATCTCTTTTACCGATGGAGATGGTGATATTGGTCTGGGTAGTCAGGAAATCCAGCCGCCCTACGATACCGCCAGCATGTATTATTATAACTTCTTCATCACCTATTATGAAAAGCAACAGGGTGAATATATAGCTGTTAATCTGCCATTTACAAACAATTCCCGCATACCGCCCCTTTGGGAAGGCGACGGAAATAAGCCACTGAAGGGCGATATCCAGGTGGAGCTATACATCAACAATTTTTCCTCTCCGTATGACACGATCAGGTTCAGTGCTTTTATAGTTGACAGAGCGCTGCACCACAGCGACACCATCATGACGCCGGACATTATCATCAGGAAGCCCTGATGGCATAAAAATGACAGCCCCAATAGCATGAAGAATGTGTATGCCAACCGCAGGTTCATCATCACGGGAGGTTTCCTCCTGATAGGGCTGATTTATATCATGCGTCTATTCTATCTGCAGGTGGTTGACGACAGCTATGTTGTTTACGCTCAAAGCAATGTGCTGCGTAACATGACCATTTATCCGGCACGCGGACTGGTATATGACCGGCATGGCGATTTATTGGTGTACAACGAAGCAGCCTATGACCTCATGGTTATACCAGGGCAGGTAAAGGATTTCGATACAACGGAATTATGCAACCTGACGGGAATAACGGTGGAAGAAGTGCGGTCAAGGTTACAGACAGCGCGTGAGTATTCCTATTTCAAACCTTCGGCCTTTGTTAACCAACTATCCAAGGAGGCTTTTGGTTTTCTGGAAGAAAAACTTTATCAATTCCCGGGCTTTTTTGTGCAACCACGTACCCTGCGGAGCTATCCCCAGCCCATGGCAGCCCATGTCCTTGGGTATGTCGGAGAGGTGAGCCAGCGTATCACTGAGAAAGACCCTTACTATCGCTCCGGAGATTACATTGGGATTAGCGGGATCGAGAAAAGTTATGAGAATCTGCTCCGGGGGCGCAAGGGATCCAAACTGATTATGGTAGATGTACACAACCGTGAAGTTGGGCGTTTTCAGGAAGGGAAGTACGATACAACTGCCGTTAAAGGGAGCGACATTGTACTGACCCTGGATGCAGAATTGCAGGCATTCGGAGAGAAGCTGATGGCCCATAAGGTGGGTAGTATCGTGGCGATCGAGCCTGCAACGGGTGAGATCCTTGCCATGGTCAGTGCACCAGCCTATGACCCTAACCTTTTGGTAGGGCGTATCCGGGGAACTAACTATCAGACACTGATGGAAGATCCCATCAAACCCTTGTTTAACAGGGCTTTGATGGCAAACTATTCCCCTGGTAGTATTTTTAAAATTGTACAGGCACTGGTTGGCTTGGAAATGGGCGCTATCCAACCATCAACGGGATTTCCCTGCAACCGCAGCCTTGTAAACTGTCACGATCATCCGCCGGCCTATGATGTACACCGTGCCATACAATACTCCTGTAACCCATATTTCTATTCAGTCTACAGACGTATCATCCAATCCGGAAAGAGTTCGAATATCTACAGGGATGCTGAGGATGGACTCAGGCTTTGGCATGCTATGGTAACAAAATTTGGGCTGGGACATAAGCTAGGCATTGATATTCCATCGGAACAGCCTGGTTTTATGCCAGATGTGGCCTTTTATGACCGCTGGTACGGATCCCATCGCTGGGCCTTCAGTACGATTTATTCAAACAGTATCGGTCAGGGAGAAGTACAAGTCGTTCCGCTGCAAATGGCCAACCTGGCTGCTCTGATTGCCAACAGGGGTTATTATCACACACCACATCTTCTTAAAGAAGTCAAAGGAGAAGATTATCCCCGGCCAGAGTTGCTGGAGAAACATGAAAGCGGCGTTTCCAGACATTACTTTGACATTGTGGCTGATGCCATGGAAAGTGTTGTATCAGAAGCAGGAGGGACGGCAGCACGTGCACGCATTGAAGGCATCAGTGTCTGCGGGAAGACCGGAACAGTGCAAAACCCTCATGGGGAAGACCATTCCGGATTCTTCGCTTTTGCCCCCAAGGACAATCCAAAGATTGCCATTGTTGTGTATGTGGAAAATGCCGGTTTTGGCGGGACATGGGCTGCACCCATCGCCAGCCTGATGATCGAAAAATACCTGAACCGCAGCATCAGTGATACCTTGAAGGAGCAGCGGATATTGGATTTTAAACTGATCGAAATTGAGAACACGGCAGAACATATCGAGTAGCACCGACTGGATCCTGATCGGATTGTATGCCGTGCTGGTGATCCTGGGATGGCTGAATATCTATTCGGCCGTCTACAGTGAACAGCACAGCTACCTCCTGGATATGACCCGTAACCATGGCCGTCAGCTGGTTTGGATCGCTTCCTCCCTGCTCATCATCCTCCTGGTAATGCTCACGGATCCCAAGTTTTTTAATGCGTTCGCTTATGTGATATATGCCATAACCATTCTCGCCCTGATTGCCGTGTTACTGTTCGGGAAAGAAGTATCGGGCTCTAAATCATGGCTTGGTTTCGGAAATGTCGGACTGCAGCCCTCAGAATTTGCGAAAATAGGAACGGCCCTGGCTTTATCCCGTTTCCTTGGAGGGTTAAATGTCCGGATGGACAGTCTGCAGACTCGACTGACCGTGGCCTTGATTATTGGACTCCCTGCAGCCCTGACATTGCTGCAACATGATACAGGCTCAGCTTTGGTATTCCTGTCCTTTTTCCTGGTGCTTTACCGCGAAGGGTTGTCCGGCAACATCTTATTGTTCGGATTCATTGCCATTTTCCTTTTTATTGTGACACTGCTGGTGGATAAGATCATTATCCTGATCGGCCTGGCACTGCTTGGTTTAGGTACATACATGATGATGAAGCGGAACAAACGCATATTATGGGTTCTTCTATGGATGTTTGTGGGTTCTGCCGGATTTGTCTTCACGGTGGACTATGCTTTCCATGAAATCCTGAAGGAGCATCAGCGTAGCCGCATCGAGGTATTGCTGGGTCAGAAAACGGACCTGAAAGGTGCCGGCTATAATGTTCATCAATCCAAAATAGCCATTGGATCCGGAGGTTGGGTTGGTAAGGGATTCTTACAGGGAACCCAGACGAAATATAATTTCGTGCCGGAGCAGAGTACTGACTTCATTTTTTGTACAGTAGGCGAAGAATGGGGATTTTTGGGGTCCAGTCTCCTGTTGATCCTCTTCCTCTGGCTGTTCACCCGCCTGCTGGGGCAGGCAGAGCGGCAAAGGTCTGTCTTCAGCCGTGTCTACGGCTATTCCGTGGCTTCGATATTGTTTTTCCATTTTGCCATCAATATCGGTATGACCATTGGTCTCATTCCTGTCATCGGGATTCCGTTACCTTATATCAGTTATGGAGGTTCCTCACTGTGGGCGTTTACACTTATGCTATTCGTTTTCATCAGGTTGGATACATACCGGCTCAACCTATTGTAGACTTCAATGCGTTCAAAAATATTCTCGTTACTTTATCTTACCCTGACCGTTACAGTCAGTTATGGACAGCAGGACATGCCCAACTGGAAATGGCTGGGGCCTCAGCATCTTCCTGCTTTTAAGCAGGAAGGTTTATGCGCTAACGGGATGGGCCTGATACAAGGCTTATATGTCAATCCTGCCAATCCCTTGTTTCTGTTCGCCGGCAGCAATACCGGCGGTCTGTTTCGGACACGTGACGGAGGTATCCATTGGGAAAACCTTACTGATGGTCAGCTTCCGTTGGTAACCGGTGTAGGAAGTATCGTTGCAGATCCTTTTGCTCCAGGGCGTTATTATATGGGTACCGGAACAACATCTTATAACCGTCAATATGGCCTAGGTGTTTGGGTCAGTGAAGATGAAGGCACTCATTGGAAACCCACCGGTCTGACGTTTGATCCTGAGGCCTTTCAGGGCAGAAAAGTCAGTGTTCGTAAGCTCATCATGCATCCTTTGCATCCTGGCACTATCTACGCCTTGCTACATGAAGGTGCCGGTTCTGAGCTGATGCGAAGCTGGGATGCCGGCCAAAACTGGACTTCTATTCTCTCAACACCTGGTGAAAAGCTGTATGATATGGAGCTTGATCCCGGAAACCCGGATGTTCTTTATCTGGGTGGACAGTCTTTCTGGTATAGCAGTGATGAAGGCAGAAGTTGGGACAATCATCTTATGGATGCGCCAGAGGGGGAGCGCATTCACCGGGTGGCTCTTGCTGTTCATCCGCGGTACGGCGGACATATATGGGCTCTGTATTCCACAGAAAGTCAGCGGGGTATCGTTGTCTCGCACTCCTCAGACGGAGGAAAAACCTTTGCTACCCGCGGCACGCATTCGCCCTGGCAGGTGAACGTGGATGGCTGGAAAATGGAGTTTGATGTCGGCCGCCACGACACGTCGGTTCTATACGCAGGAGGTGTTCTGATGCACCGTTCGCTGGATGGGGGACGGCAATTCAATGTTATCAGCAGCAATCGCTACCCCAGCCCCCGGTGGATGCATGTGGACGCCAGAGGGATGCAGGTCCTCGAAGGCAAGGACCATGATCATATCTACGTTGGTCATGATGGGGGTGTTTCTGTGTCATTGGATGGAGGAGACACATGGACAGATATCAGTGGCGACGGACTGGGCGTAACCCAATTTTGGAGGATTGCCCTGGATCCGGAGAGATCCAGGGTACTGGGTGGAACCCAGGATCTTGGGGCGTTGATGTTTGAAGAGGGGATCTGGCGCAATGTGGGTATTTATGGAGATGCCTATGAAGGCGTTTTTCTGCGTAGCCGTAGCGACACGGTTATTATCACAGTACATAGTGGTTTGCCCGGAATGAAACAAAGCCAGGATGGGGGGAAAAGCTGGAAAGACCTGTCTTATCTGTCTTCCCCAGGAAGAAACGACCGGCCCTTGATTTCTCATCCTGAAGAGAATGGAACCCTTTTGGCAGGATACCAGGATGTTTTTATCTCGCAGGATGCAGGCAAAGCCTGGGACAAAATCACCGATTTCCGCAGGGATCATGCCATCAACGTGGGTGACAGACTGGTGGCTCTTGCCGTTTCGGTTGCTGATCCTGAAGTATATTATGCTGCTTTCGGCGAGCCTTGCTGGGGAGATGTTACAGCCGGGAAGGTGTTCAAATCAGTGAACGCAGGTAAGGATTGGAAGGATATCTCAGAGACCCTGGCAGGGGTCCGTTGGGCCGGAATTACCGATCTGCTCATACACCCCCGTCATGCCCATGAATTATGGGTAAGCCTGGACGGTTTCTGGACCGACAATCAGGGGATAAACTATAAAGTCTTTCACAGCCGGGATGGCGGTGAAAGCTGGGAAAATGTATCCGGTGGATTGCGCAATGTACCAGTAAACCGGATGCGCTATCTGCCGTCAGGTTGGTTGATTGCCGCAACAGATGCCGGTGTCTTTATCAGCCGTCACGGAAAAGGGGATTGGCAACCCCTGGGTCAGGGTCTTCCGCCTCTGATCATATCCGATCTGGAGGTAGATGAGAAGAAGATGCTGGTGTATGCTTCCTCCTTTGGACGGGGTTTGTACATGCTGGACCTCCAAGGCAGTATCTATGACCAACCGGTTCCTTCGAAACGCTTCCTTCGTTGGTTCAGGAAGAAGAAGTAAAATAAAAAAAGCCGCCCCGGGTTAGCTGAGACGGCTTGAAGATATTGCAAGCTTATCTTAGAAGTATAATCTTAGAAGTACAGATGTCTGTTGTCTTCTATTTCAAATAGTTTCTCAAGCACCGTGAAATATTGCTGATTGATCTTTCCTTCGAAATTCCTGATCATCGGCATGACATCAAGCGTATAATCCTCTTTAGGCTGGGGAGCAGTGCGTGCATCGACCAACAACATATAGACGCCGTTGTTTCCTTTAACGGGTTCACTTAACTGTTGTGTGGGAATGGCAAAGATCATACCAGTCACTTCGGGCTCTGGTCCCAGCATTGGCAGATTGAAAGAGGCAAAGGTGACATTGTTGAGCGTATCGACCTGGGCACCGGTTGCCATGGCAATCTGATAAAGGTCGGAGCCGGCCTGTTTGAATTTCTCAATGAGCATTTCAGCCTTCTTATCGCGAATTACCAGCGGCTGGATATTGGGTTTGATCACTTCCAGGGGTGCGATGCCTTTTTCATAAACTTCCTTCAGTAAGGCTACAACATAATTGCCTTCCATGTCAAAGACACCCGACACGGCACCTTTTTCGGTCGTCTCCAGATAAGCCCATTGTATAATGGACCTGGGATTTTCAACGCCGGGAAGCCGGTTGTCCATGCGCTTTACCTGTGGTGCCATTCTCTTATTCAGGCCCTGTTGGGTCACGGCCTGGTCGAAGAGTTGGGCTGTTGTATTGTCACCAGCGAACTGGCTGGCCACGGTGTAAACATCCTGGAATGTTTTGGCACTGGGGTCCATAGCGCGGCGCACCATGGCTATCCTGGCCTTGCGGACAGGATCCTTCTTTCCGGTAACCAGGATAATATGGTAACCAAATGCTGTTTCGGCCTCAGTGACCTGTCCTGTCTGGGTATTGATGACTGCTTCGTTAAAGGGCCCCACCATTGTTTGGTCCGCGAACCAACCAAGGTCACCCCCGTTTTGGTTTACACTGCCATCATTGCTGTGCTGACGGGCCATCACCTCCATCAAGCCAGGATTAAGCTTCAGGATGTTGGCAAGACTGTCGGCCATGGCTTTAGCCTGATCCTTGGTACGGGTTACAGCAGGATCTGCATTGGCGGCACCCTGATATGAAATGAGAAGATGGCTGGCTTTCATAGAGTCAGGGCGCATTTGTACATCTGTCAGCTTGGCCACATAGAAGTTTCCATTATCAAAATAGGGCCCAACGATGGTGCCAACCTGCGCGTTGAACAGCGTTGTGTCGAGGTATGGAGAAAGCTGGCCAGCCATTTTGTAAGTGCTGTCATACCTGTCGTCGGAATTGGCATTGACGAAGGATTGCATATCTGTTGCCTGCAGAAAATCATTGTAGATGTCCTGTATCTCTTTCTGTGCACGTGCCTGATCCTCTGCGGAGGGTTGCACTTCAAATACTACGTATTCAATATCCCGCCCTTCTTCCTGCTGGAAGCGATACTTGTTTTCCTCGTAATACTTCTTGAAGTCCTCATCGGTCACACTCACCTGGTCATCGGGGATGGAGTTATAGCGAAGGGTGGCCACCCTGACCTGGGCCATGGTATTGCGATCCTTGTATTCCATCTCGGCGAACTGCCTGGGAACATAATAGGCTTTGGAAAGAAGATTCTTGTACTTGGTAGCGATCCTGTCCTGCTTAATCGCCTTCTCCAGCGTCAGCCATTGGTTGCGTCCTTCGGCCTCCATATTATCCAGGTTCTTCAGGTAATTGATCACCATATTCCTATCATATTGCCCGGTTTCCGGGTTAATGAAGTTTTGTGTGATGAAAGGATGGGGATTCGGCCCCTGCACCTGATCGAAGAGCTCATCGGAGGAAAGGGCAAGTCCCAGCTTCTCAAATTCCACTCCCATGATGATATCATTCACCATCTGGTTCCAGGTCATCTGCCTTGTCTGAAATATCTCATCTGCGCTCAGGCGGTCAGTATTCATCCGCTGCCGCATTTGTTCCAGCTGCTCCTCAGCCCGTGTATTGAACTCATTATATGTGATATTCTCTCCTGCAATGATGCCAATATCATTGGATGTACGCCTGCGCGAGCCGGGGTTCAGAAAGTCTCCCAGTACAAATGCTGCCAGGGCGACCCCAATGATTACGACCAACAGTCCTGAACGTTTACGAATCTTGCCAATTACCGCCATAACTATCAGATTTTTTCGAGTTTGCAAAGGTATAAAGAAAGTTCAAGTCTGGAAATTATTTTCCCGGCCCTGGTTTGGCCAGGTCAACGGAACAGTGTGTTATTCATCCAAAACGCGGAGGTGCACCTGTTCTATACGGGTACTTGTGGCTTGTGTGATCGTAAAGATGAACCTGTCAATGCTGATCTCCTCGCCTTTCTCAGGAATATTCTGGTTATGTTCAAGAATCAGTCCGGCCAGGGTTTCGTATTCTTCTCCCTCCGGCAAATCCAGACGGTAGGTCTCATTCAGGTAATCGATCTCCAGCCTTGCCGAGAAAAGGAATTCGTCATCACTCAGTTGTCTTTCTGTCAGGTCTTCCACATCAAATTCATCGTCAATTTCTCCCAAGATTTCTTCGATGATGTCTTCCGTGGTAACGAGCCCGGAGGTACCACCGAATTCATCCACGACCACAGCAAGGCTCTTGTGTTCACGAATAAGATGACTCAGTGCATCACTGGCCAGCATGGTTTCAGGAAAAAAAATGACAGGCTTCAACACAGAATTTATTGAATCCGGATAGCGGAACAGGTCAAAAGCATGTGCATATCCTATGACATTGTCGATGCTATCCTTATAAATCAATATTTTAGAAAAGCCGGATGCGACAAGGGTTTTTCTAAGTTCGTGAACTGTATCCTCAGCTTCGAGGGCTTTTATTTCAGGTCGTGGAACCATGCATTCACGCAGCTTGACATTGCGAAAATCCATGGCATTCTGAAAGATCTGCATAGCCTGGACATGTTCTTCAGGCTGGTCTTCTTCAGGGGCAAACTCCCGCACATATTCATCCAGGTCAAGCACACTGAAGCGGTATGTTTCCGTGGTGAAACGGATTCTGAACACCGTTCTCAGGATCACTTCAGCCATGCCGGTCATGAGTAGCATAATGGGATAGAGCAGGATGTAAATCAATAGCGCAGGAATGGCAAGGGCCGACAGAATCCGGTTCGGATTGATACGAAAGAGTAATTTAGGAAGGAGTTCTGCAAAAATGAGTAAGAGGGTGGTGGCCATCAGACTGATCAGCAGGATCATGATCCATTCATGGTCAAGACGCGCCGGCAACCGAAGTTGCATTTGCTGGCGGATTAATAACACGAAGGCAGTCCCATATAGCACCAGTGCAATGTTATTTCCCAGGAGCATGGCACTGAGAAAGCGCGAAGGGCGTCTGGCAAAAGCAGACAAGATACGGCCAGACAGTTTGCCCTGTTTTTTGTCTACCTCAATTTTCAGCTTGTTGGCGTTGACAAAGGCAATCTCCATGCCTGAGAAAAAGGCAGAAAGGAGGAGGGTGATGATGATGACAGTGATGACGGCCATGGTCAGATTACCTACAAAGGTAGGTCAAAATTATTCATCATCAGGAATGACAAAGCTTCCCCTGGGTTTGCGGATGGTCCAGCGATCCAGGTTCTCATCGGCTTCGAATCCTTCATCTCCGTAAAGGACTTTATCAGGTGTTGTGATCTTAACGAAGGTATGGCCGTAAATCCGGTGCTCATTCTGGCTCCAGATCATATGCTCTGTGTTGATCTTTTCGGACCGGTAGTAATTATTCACCACAACATCTCCATGGCCTTCCATAATGGATGTATTCAGCCAGGAAACGGCCCGGTTGGCGCGGATATCCGACCGGATGTTCATCAGAGAATCATAAAACACGACATAGATACCGTCGGGGAATTCCAGCCTGGGTTGTTCGTCCTGATAGCGCAGCAGTAAGGGGCTGGTCAGCATGGCCCGGATCCGGCCTGAGTCGCTGTAAATAAGCTGGATATCCATGGCCATTTCCTCCGGTAAAGTATCTCTTGCGGTAAGCTCCTGAATGGTCTGCATATCATTTTCACAGGAAATGAATATCAAACCCAGGAGGAGGGTCATCACCGGAATCACTCCAAAAAGTACCCGAAATTTATGCAAGCCGGTATTATTGTCTGAGTGCCCTGACTGTCGTGGTTTCATTGATCCAGCAACCAACCGTATATGATTGTCCCTCACTGAGTTCATAGAAGAAAACATCCTCTTTCACCGGGAAATACCTGGAATAGGTAGCGATCTTTTCATTGGCCTCTTTCTCCAGGCTTGGATCGATGGTTTTTGCCCTGATGTATTTGTCGACTGCGGCCCAATAGGCTACGCGTTTGGTCAGTTTGTTATCGCCGCAATCCGGGGCAGTAATGGCATACATATCTCCGATCAGGAGATAGGGTCTGCCGTCGCTGGGTCTGAGATCGGCAGCAGCCAGGGCTGAAGTTCTTGCGCGCTGAAAGTTCCTGAGATTGACAAGCGCATGGGCCAGCAGCAGATGGCAATCGGCACGGTCGATGGTATTTTCCATGCTGGTTCCCTTGCTCAGGTATTCGGCAGCCTGGGCATAATCATTGCGGCGCAGGTACATCTTCCCGATAAGGTAGGCCGAAGCAGGGATGGGTTCCAGCTTAAAAAGGTCCTCATTGGCTTTGAAATACACATCATTGTCGACACAATTCTTTTTATCCAGCACGCGGATGATTTTTCTCAACGCTTCAGCATCCTGTGCAGCTTTGTCAATCTTTCCCTGGTAGATACCCACCAGGTCTGTGCAGCTTGCATACGGCTCAAAAGTCAGCTCGACATTCCGGATAGCAGTTTCAAAGCCGGCGGCTTTGGCAGGTTCATTCTGCAGATTCTGCTCGAGAATATTGATGACCAGGTCATAAGCATCTACAACAGCAGATTTTTCAATCTTTCCGGCCGAGGCCATTTTTGCAGCCAGCCTGAAATAATATACCAGGACAGCATTGCTCGAATTGGATTTCTCCAGATCGATGGATTTTTTCAGGATTGCAAATGCTTCAGCATATCGTTCCGGAGCTTTCACGTATAGGTCTACGCCTTTACGCCCCAGCACGAATCCTTCCTTGCCAAAGTATTTGATGCGCTGATCATACATCATCATAAGGGTGTCGATCAGCCTGGCTTTAAGCTTCTCGTCTTTGGCACGTTCAATTTTCAGGTCCATGATGGTGGATCCATCAACATAAATATTCTCAGTTGCCTGCGGGCAGTTTCTGAATACCCAGCCCCATGCTTCGATCATATTCTCGACCGATTCCGCGCTGCCGGTACCTTCTCTGTAGAGTTTATAATCTTCTATATACAGGGAAAGATTGGTGATACAGGCCATGCTGTCCTCACCATAACGCTGTGCCATGACCACATTGCTCATCAGCGAGGCAGTCACAACAAAAAGAACCATCCATTTCTTCATCATTTCGCGATCTATTGCTTCTGAATTGATATTAACGGCAAAAATACAAAAAAAGCATGGCCTTGTGGATTTGGACCATGCTTAACCTTTTCTTAATCAGTTTACACTCCTGCAATGGTCCGGAATAACCGGCTATTTCAGTGCCCTCACCCTGGTTGTTTCGTTGATCCAGCAGCCTACTGTATAGCTTTGACCTTCTGTCAGCTCGTAGAAGAAGATATCTGCTGCCGGTGGAAAGTAAGCAGAATAGGTATTGATTTTGGCATTGGCTTCTGTTTCAAGGGAGGGATCCGTTGATTTGGCCTGGTAATACTTGTCAACAGCGGCCCAGAAGGCAACACGTACTGTGAGTTTGTTGTCGCCGCATTCGGATGCGCTGGCAGCATAAAGGTCACCGATAAGCATATAAGGCCGGCCGTCTTCAGGCTTCGCTTTCAGGGCCTTTTGGGCAGCACTGCGGGCGTTCTGATACTGCTTCATGTTGAAATACGCATTGGCAAGCAAGAGCATGGCATCTGCAACGGTGTTCTGGTTGCTCATCCCTTCAGCCTGAACCAGGTATTGTGCTGATTTTCCGTAATTTTCCCTCTTATAATACATTTTTCCTATCTGGAAAGCAGATTCAGGGCTGGGTTCAATCTCATAGAGCTGGACGGAGGCTTCGAAATACAGGTCACTGTCAGTACAACCTTTCCGTTCCATCATGGTTCCGATCTTTTTGAGCAGGACCGGGTCATTGGGGTTGGCCTTCATCTTGTCGGTAAAGACGGCGATGAGGTCTTCACAACTGGCATAAGGTTGGAACGCCAGCTCAATGTTATTGCGGGCACTTTCATAGTTTTCAGCCCTTTCAGGGTGGTTGACAGCATTCCAGTCAAGGATATCGCTGATATCATTATAGGTGTCCATCACCAATGATTTCTCAGCTTCGCCTTTTTCAACCATGGTCACGGCAGCCCTGAAATAATAGACCAAAACAGCAGAAGGAGATTCCATTCCTTCTAATTCGATACTGCGCTTCAGGATGTTATAGACATCTTTGGCAGCAGAAGGCCTAAATTGGAAAAGATCCACTCCTTTACGCCCCAGCACAAATCCCTCATTGCCAAAATACTTGATGCGCTGATCGTAAACCATCATCAGGGTGTCGATATACTTTTCGCGTAAGGCTGTGTTTTCAGCATTGTTGATCATGTATTCCATGATCTTGGGTCCGTCTATATATGCGTTTTGCGTTCCTCTTGGACAGTTGAGAATGACCCATCTCCAAGGCCTGAAAGCATCCAGAACGGTATTGCTCTGGTAGTTTGAAGACCGCCATTGCTTAAAGAACTCCCGGTATAGGGAGATGTTCATGACGCAGGTAGCGCTATCCTCTCCATAGCGCGGTCCCATATCCTGGTTTTCAGTCTGGCCTGTGGCAGAGAAGGTCCCCACCATGGCTGCCATCGCAAGCAGGATGGCCCATTTGATACTTTTCACTGTTTTCATCTCTCTATCCCTCGTTAATCATATCTGCGCTTGACAAACCATCGCTCGTAAACAGATACCCCGAATGAGAACCTGACAAAGTTTTGCTGTATCAGATTATCGGCTGTTGTTCCCCTTCTGCCGAATTCCATGCCCACATTCAGGGTTGAGCGGGAACGTCTCAGCGGTAAACCTAATCCAAAACTTATGCCAACTTCTGAAAGTTGATTTTCTTTTAATTCGAGATATGTAGATTCATAACGTAATCCAAAGCGGTAAGTGATTTTCTCCCAATAATTTGAGACGGATGCATAGTCGGGGATGAACTGAACACCGGCTGAGATTTGGGCACTGTTACGAAGTGAATCCCTGATGCCATGAGCGGCATAGGTCTCCCAGCGCTGCCATTGGTAGTCCATACCTGCTTCCCATCGGTTCTGTTTTCCGATGGTCAGTCCCATGCCGAAGCGCTGCGGAAAAACGACATCACCTTTTTCTCCGGAGGTCTGAACGATGGTGTCCTTTGGAAATTCAATACCGGTACTTCCCTTGGCAAAGGTGTAGGCAATCTGGTCATTGGTGCTCCGGATATTGGTTTTATGACCATAAATAGCTCCGACCCGCAGGTAGTGATTATTGCGCAGGAGATGATCATATTGCAGTCCGAAGGTGAGCAGGACATCGTGGTATATATCCTGATCGATAAACCGCAGGTTGAAACTATAGGAGGTATCCGGAAAGATGGCGCTCCGGCGCTTATCCAGGGTGCCAAAAAGGTAAGCGGCATTAAAACCTGCACTAAGCCTGGGTGTTATGCTAAAACCGTGGCCCCAGTAGAGTTGGTTAATCCCGCCAGAGCCTTCATACAGGTATGATACCGGACCAATATTATCGATCACATCATCATCGGAAATATTATAACCGACATTGCTAAAGGGGAGCAGCCCAAAACTGGTTTTCCACCAGCGGGTGACGGGAATGCCAAAATTCAGGTAACCGAGGGTGATATAATTATTGGAAGCCGAAGCCTGGGTTGATTTGATGGTGAAGTATTGGTCAAGAATCCCTCCTTCAAACACGAAGGAAAGGGTATCAAGGGAGGTATAGGAGGCTGGATTCTGGTAGTTGATGGTCCCGGGATCTCTCAGTCCGAGGCTGTATCCTCCAGCACCCATAAACCGTGGATTGCTGATTCTGTATAAGTCTCCGATTCCAAATCTGGAATAAGGGGAACTTATCCGGGTTTGCGTCTGGGCCCAAATCGCAGAATTGCTGGCAAATACCAGTCCCAGCAGAAATAAGGTGCTAATTCTGAATAATTTCATGGTGAAGTAGAATCGCCCTCAAGCCCCAGCAAACCAGGTCGGGCATGACAAATATGTTAAAATTTATTTTCTTACACAAGGTCAAGACATCACCGCCGGTCATGACCACCAATAAGCCGGGAAAATCATTGTTTAGTCTGTTGATCCTGCCTTCGATTTCGGTGACTATGCCCATGAGTGCTCCGCTACCCAGGGATGTCTGGGTATCCTTACCAACAAGGGAATAGTCTGATGTTGCATCAACCAAAGGTAATCTTTCGGTGAAGGAATGCATGGCCCGGGCACGCATGGCAAGGCCTGGAGAAATACTTCCTCCCAGGAAGGTACCCGATTCATCCACAATATCTATGGTGATGCAGGTTCCGGCATCGATGACTAGCAGATTGCGGTCCGGGAAGCGGGAGAAGGCTCCGCAAGCTGCGGCCAGCCTGTCAGCGCCCAGGGTATCCGGAGTGTGATAACCTATGGCCAGGGGAACATTGGTGCGTCCGTTCACCTGCAGTAGGTGGGTGTTTTGCTCTAGAAAAGGCAGCAAGGGATCGCCCGGACGACTGACCATGCTGATGGCCACAGGCGGTATCTCCGGCCATTCTTTCATCCTGGACACCAGCGGAGAAGGATCTGATGAGGCGAATACCATACGCTCACGGATGACGGCACCTTCAAAAAGCACAGCCTTCCCGCGTTGGTTGCCAATATCAATGGCAAGGTATTGACCCTCATCATGCATAAGCGCCAAAATTAGAACTTTAGAACAGAGAAAGGGGTAAAAAATTTTGTTGCCCCGAAAATTGGGCTTATCTTTGCCGTCCCGAAACAAAAAGGTGTCATAGCTCAGTAGGTAGAGCAACGGACTGAAAATCCGTGTGTCGCTGGTTCGATCCCGGCTGACACCACCGGGCAGAAGAAAGCCGCCGCAACCTGGGTTGCGGCGGCTTCGTCTTTATCAATACCTTGTTATTTCTGCTTGTTAGGAGCCTCCAGTCCATAACCCTTCTTCCTGTCTTCCCGTTTGAGCAGGAAGGCCAGGAAAATCGCGGACATCCCCAATCCGGCAAAAATGAGCATAGGGCCGGTATAATCATAGAATGCGGTTGCATCACCTGCCTGTATTCTCTCAGCAACACCGGGATTCAGTGCCTTCAGCACCACGCCGATGAGCCAGGGAAAGAACATCAGACCGATGTTCTGGATCCAGAAAACCAGGGCATAGGCAGAGCCGAGATAACGGTCTTCCACAATTTTCGGAACCGAAGGCCACATCGACGCGGGAACCAGCGAGAAAGCCACCCCCAGTACAACGATAGAGACGATGGCCAGGGCCATGTTTAACGGAACCAGCGCAAAGGTCAAATGTGCTAAGGTCAGCAGGGCCGCACCAAAGATCATCAGGGTTGCACCTTTGCCTTTGGTGTCCAGGAAATATCCGATCAGTGGCGTAAGTATGATGGTGCCTACCGGGAGCAAACCAGCAATGTAACCACCTGTAGCCCCGGAGATATCGAGCTTGTTCTCCATCATATTTACAGCATACTTCAGGAAGGGGAAAACGCCGGAATAAAAGAGCACACAAAGCAGTGAAATGAGCAAGAAACCTTTGTTTGTCAATATCTTTCCAATATCACTCAGCCGGAATTCTTCAGATGGGCCTTCTTCACCGGCATCTGCTGTTTGTTTATCAATTTTGGCATCCATGAATACGTACACCAGGAATGTCAGGAAACCGATGGCCAGCAGGGACAGCCCGAAGAAAATCGAGTTCAGAGGGTTTTCCTGTGGTGTTCCTACTCCGGCAATGGCTGCCGAGAAGAAGAATGCGATTGAAGCGCCCAAACGTGCCGTGGCCATCTCCATACCCATCGCCAGGGCTAACTCCTTGCCCTTAAACCATTTCACGATGGTCTTGGATACCGTAATACCAGCCATCTCCACCCCAATACCAAAAATGGCATATCCAATGGAGGCCACCTTGGCGGATGCAGGCATATTGGGCCAGAAGGAATTGAAGAAATCAAATGCGAAGCCGCCTTCATTGAAGTAAGGGGTTAATCCATAGTATTTTATCAATCCTCCCAGTAACATCGTCGTGGCGGCAGTCATTCCGGTGAAGCGTATTCCCATCTTGTCCAGAATGATCCCGGAAATGATCAGAAAACCAAGCACATTTAACATGTACTCCGATCCGGAAAAGAAGCCATATACATCCGGCTCCCAGGCGTAGTTCTTTAACATCAGCGTCTGCAGGGGCGCGATCATGTCGACGAAGAAATAGGCAGCCATCATCGTCAGGGAGACGAGAATCAGCGCTGTCCAGCGTGCTGCCTTTGACTCAGACAACAGCTTCTGTACCTTTTGTGTCATAGTACTTTCTATTGGTTAAAGATGAGTTAACTGAACCTTTCCGTGGCCGGAAACAGCCGACTAAGTTAGGAAATCTTTCATGCTGAAAAGGAAAAAGAAGCTGCGTTGAAAGTGGAAGGTCTTACCTTTGGAAAACCGGCCAGGCAGTGACATCCATCTTTGAGAATGGGAGACCTGCAGCCGGAAAGCGGGTTGCCTGCAATAATTCTCAGGAATTCCAGTTTAGTTGCAGGTTCAATTTTTTTTTGCCTATGAACTTATTGAAAATACTCTTGCTGGTTTTTCTGTTATACGGACCAGCGTTTACACCGGCTCAGGGCATCGCCATCGGACAGTGGCGGGATCATCTCCCCTATAATCATGTTGTCAGTGTTGCCGATGCCGGCGACCGCATCTATGCCGCCACACCCTATAACCTTTTCTATTATCAGAAAAGTGACAATAGTGTACACCGGTTGACCAAAATCAATGCCCTATCAGATTTCGGCATTCGCTCCATCAGCTATTCCAACGAATACAAGACGCTGGTAGTGGCTTACAGCAATACCAATATCGATCTGATTCGACCCGGGAAGGTGGTAAATATTCCTGATATAAAACGCAAGCCCATACTAGGGAATAAAACGATCAACAGAATCATGATCAGGGGTCCACTGGCCTACCTCTGTGCAGGCTTCGGCATCGTTGTCGTGGACCTGATCCGGGAGGAGATCAGGGATACCTATTATATCGGTCCGGATGGCACCGCCCTAAATGTGCTTGATATGACCAGCGATGGAGAGTATCTTTTCGCAGCCACAGAAAAAGGGCTGTACAAAGCCCGTCTCGATCATCCCAATCTGGCTGATTATCAGGCCTGGGAACGGGATAATCAGATGCCAGGCCCATTATCCGCCTTCAACGCGATTGCTTTATTCAACAACCGGCTGGTTATCAATAAGTCCAACCCGGCTTTCAACAAAGACACACTCTTCTACAGAGATGCGCCGGGTGGGAACTGGCACGTCATGCCCAACAGCGAAGCTTACACAAAGAATGCCATCAGGGTGACGCATGACAACCGGCTTATCGTTGTCAATAATGGTGACATCACCACCTATGATACTGCGTTTCAGGTATTGGGGAGGACCTGGACATATTTGCAGCCTGATACCAGTTTCCTGCCTTATCCTTTGGATGTTGTGCTGGATAAAGACAACCACTTCTGGATAGCTGACCGATACCAGGGACTGGTTCGTAACTGGAATACCTGGAGTATTCAGATCATCAAACCTGACGGCCCGTTCACAAATGGTGTTTATGGCATGTCATTGATAAATAACAGTTTATGGGTAGTCCCAGGCGGCATGAACCTGCAATGGGGTAACAATTATATACCAGCCACGCTGAGCCAGTTTTCTCAGGAAAAGTGGACATCCCTGGACCGTACCAACCTGGCGGCTTTTGACACAACCTATGACCTGATGGTGGCTGTGCAGGACCCCGGAAACCCGGCCAGGGTGATGGTGGCGACCTGGGGACTAGGTGTTTATGAGTTCAGGAATAACAAGCTTGTCAATGTTTATAACAAGTCCAACTCTACGCTGTCGACACCCGGTGCCATTGCACTGGAAGAAATAAAGGTCGGGGGCATTGCCTTCGATGGCCAGGGGAATCTATGGGCCAGTAATTCGGGTGCAAACAACCTTCTTTCTGTATTGAAGCCCAACGGAGAATGGCAATCGTTTGCCCTGGGCAACCTAGCCTTCGGAGCGACGCAGGTCGAGGTAGGAAAGCTGATCATTGACCGGATAGGGCAGAAATGGGCTTTGATGCGTGGAAGTAAAGTGTTGGTATTCAATGATAATCAAACACTTTCGCAAACCTCTGATGATAAGGCCGCTATTCTGACATCCGGAATCGGGAAAGGCAATCTTCCCGGATCCAGGGTTTTCTCTATCGCCATGGACCGGGATGGAGAGGTATGGGTTGGGACAGATGCCGGCGTTGCCATTTTTTATACACCAGAAAATGTCTTCAGTGGTTATAATTTTGACGCACAGCAGGTATTGGTAGAGGAAGGCGGATACCTGGAGCCGTTGCTGGAAAAAGAAACCGTGACAGCTATTGCAGTCGACGGCGCCAACCGGAAATGGCTTGGAACCGACCGTGCTGGAGTATTCCTCATGTCACCCGACGGAACCCAGCAGATCCTGAATTTCAACACCACCAATTCGCCGTTGCTATCCAATACCATTACCGATATTGCCATCAATCATGAGACAGGGGAGGTGTTTTTTGGAACCGATGCCGGCATAATTTCATACAAAGCTACTGCTACCGCAGGCCGAGAAGTCAATGAGAATGTGTATGCTTATCCCAATCCGGTGAGGGAAGGTTATGAAGGCCCCATTGCCGTCAAAGGGCTGGTGACGGATGCAGATGTTAAGATCACGGATATCTCAGGAGCTTTGGTTTACAGCACCCGTGCCGAAGGGGGTCAGGCGATATGGCATGGAAAAAACTTTGCGGGTGACCGGGTCAGTACAGGGGTTTACCTTGTCTTTATCACCAACGAGGACGGTTCCGAAACGATGGTCAGTAAGATCCTGGTGATTCATTAGATTCAGGGAATGACATTATTGAATATAAAAAGGGGCTGCCAAAATCAAGGCAGCCCCTTCTGATTATATAAGTAATTCAGGATTATTGAGTGATATGCTTTGCGAGGAAGGCCTCCATGGCACGATAGAAATCAAAGCGGTTTTCTTCATTGTAGAAACCATGACCTTCATTGTCTTTTACCATGTATTCCACTTCAATACCGCGGGCCTGCAATGCAGCCACCATCTGATCTGACTCAGCTTTGTTCACCCTGGGGTCGTTGGCGCCCTGTGCGATAAACAGCGGCGTTTTGATCCTTTCAGCCTGCAGGGCAGGTGAATTCTGAGCCATCATCAGGCTGTCGGCCTGCGGATTTCCAACCATTTCATACATCATCTGCAACATGGGTTCCCAGTAAGGCGGAATGGTCTGCATAAAGGTGAAAAGGTTAGATACTCCCACATAATCAACAGCTGCAGCAAACAGATCCGGTTCCTTCACGATGCCCATCAGGGTGGCATAGCCACCATAGCTGGCGCCATAAATCACAACACGCTTGGGATCAGCAATGCCCTGGCTGATCAGCCACTGAACACCGTCTGTTACATCGTCCTGCATGGCCTGTCCCCACTGCTTGAATGATGCTTCCCAGAAAGCCCGTCCATAACCCGTCGAACCACGGAAGTTCATCTGGAAAACAGCATAACCGCGGTTTGCAAGGAACTGGATCTCAGGATTGAAGCCCCAGCTGTCACGTGCCCAGGGACCCCCGTGCACATTGACAATCACAGGAAGGTTCTTGGCTTCCTTGCCCTTGGGAATGGTGAGGTATCCATGGATGGTCATTCCATCTCTGGCGGTATAGGTTACGGGTTTGACCTCAGCCATTTCATTTTCATCGAGCCAGGGTGTTACCTGATGGATAAAGGTCAGTTCATCTGTATTGACATCATATAAATAATATGTTGTCATGGCGCGGTCACTGGATTTGCCAACGATGTACTTATCCTCTTCCTTCGTCATGTCATAAATACCGAGGTTGTAATTCCCTTCGGTACCAAGCTTTTGCTCGATCTTACCAATCAAACCCTTGAACTCTTCGTCGAAATAGTAGCGTTCACGTTTCCAGGAC
Organism: Lentimicrobiaceae bacterium; assembly: GCA_018001695.1. Lineage (GTDB taxonomy): Bacteria > Bacteroidota > Bacteroidia > Bacteroidales > JAGNHN01 > JAGNHN01. The sequence continues at coordinate 24,220 of JAGNHN010000014.1, read as the reverse complement.
TCGAAGTAAGCAGCCTGCAGCACTTTGCGCTTACGGGAATAGGACATACGGTTGACGTCAAACTCCGGGTTCTCATACAGCAGCTCAAGCTCCTTACCGTTGGCAATATCAAACACGATAGCAGCGGTTTTGTCACGGCCCAGGTTACTGACAGCATAGACATACTTGTTGTCAAATGTAAAGAACTGAGGATCAATAGATTCTTTGAATGACGTTGTCAGGACTGTACGGAAAGGCTCCTCTTCATTATCTCTGTAAAGAAGTGTGGTGTTCACCCCATCTTCGATGGCGGTTGCTACCCTGAGTTTACCTTCGTGGTCGGTCATCCAGCCCTGGATATTACCCGGGTTTTCATACAGCATGGTGAGCTCACCCGTCTCAATATTCAGGCGGTAAGGGTCAAAGACCTGAGGAATGCGCTTGTTCATGCCAACAATCATCTCATCTTCGATCTCAGGAAGATCGTCGATGATCTGGGTACGTACACCCGGGAAGTCGGTGAGGGCAACAGGATTGCTGCCGTCGGCATTGATGGCAAACAGTTTGTAGTTTTCATCGCCACCAATATCGCGTAAGTAAACAATGCGCTCATTGTTGGCCCAGAAATATCCCATGATATCCCTGGCGGTGTCACTGGTGAGCTGAATCACATTTTCCTTGCCGATTTCCTGCACAAAGATGTTCATCCTGGTTTCATAGGGGGCCAGGTAGGAATAATACTTGCCATCCGGAGAGATCTGATAAGCCGTTTTCTCCGGATTGCGGAAGAAGTCTTCCATCGGGATCAACTTGGCGGCGGCTTCCTTTTTGGGTCCGCACGAACCAAGGGTGAAGGCTGCACCGGTGAATCCAATGGCTACTGCAACATAAAGAAGTTGTTTCTTCATAATGGTTTGGGTTTTGGGTATGGGATGAATCATCTTTTCAAAATCGCCGCAAATGTAAAAAACATCCTGATAACCAGAATATTAAATTCCAAGTAGGCCTGACAAACCTGAGCATTGATTGATCATAAATTGTGCCAGGATTCATAACTGTTTGATAATGAATAAAAAACAAGACACATCCTTGCAATAGCCTGGTTTAAGTTGTTCACACGGCGACAGTTGCTGTCCGTTTCCGGTCAGTATGAAGGAGGTATTCCGTTCAGCATGAGGATTAACCTACCTGACCAGCACCATTTCGTCGATGAGGTGCCTGGCCCCGGCAAATTTGTCAATGACAAACAAAACATACCGGATATCACAAACGATGGTTCTCTGCAACACAGGGTCAAACTCCACGTCACTGCTCATGGCATCACTATTGCCATCGAAAGCTGTTCCAATCAAATGACCATCGGCATTCATGACCGGGCTCCCGGAATTTCCGCCGGTAATATCATTGGTGGTCAGGAAGCAAACCGGCATACGACCGTTATCTGCATATTCACCATAATCCTTGGCCTTGAAAAGCTCCTTGAGTTTGGCAGGAACGATGAACTCCTCGCTATCAGGATTTTCCTTTTCCATAACGCCTTCAAGGAAGGTTTGGTAATGATAATAAACAGCATCGCGGGGATGGTAGGGTTTGACACTGCCATAGGTTAACCGCATGGTGGAATTGGCATCAGGATAGAACTTCCGATCCGGGTACATCTCTTGTATCCCTGCCAGGTACAGACGGCGGGCGCGTTCCAGCTTGACGGTATTTTCTTCTTCCGCCTGACGGTAACGCTGCCAGAATATACCCACAGAACGCATGGCTTCGAAGCCCGGATCTTTATCAAGTATCTTGGCACTGGGATTATTCAGAAAAGCCTGGAACCGCTCTGGTGTAGCAAAGACAGATTTGGCGTAGACCGCACGTGTGTAGCGCTCGAAATCACCCTTGTATTTCTTCTGCACGGTATTCATGATATCCAGATGCATGGCCTGAGGAAGGTCTTCGTACCAGGCCTTGAGCATCGCTGCCAGGATCTTCTGGTCAATCTGGGGGTTGTATTCGGCATACAATTCCCTGGCTGTTTCGCGCATCTCATTGATCGCTTCCTCGCTGGCTTTCCCTTCGGCAAGCATCCAATATAAGCCGTTGGTCCTGTATGCCAATAACATGAGGTTGGCATCCACCAGGGTTTCAACAAAATAGGTGCGGGCAAGGTGATACTTGTTCTTCTCCCTTGCAGCATAAACGGCCCTGATATCCCTGATCACATCACCGTAAATTTTGCTGCGTTTGCTATCCGCCTGCGCCCAATCAGCAAAAGCATCTTCCATGGTCCGCTTTTTGTCGTAGACCTTCAGCCTTTGCAGCGCCTTCATCTCTTCCAGGTCTTTCTTCCAGAAATTTCCAAGGTATTCAAACTTGGAGGTATACATGATCCGCATGGCATCATCGGCATCCATTACCTCTTTAAGAATGGCCATTTTACTGGCACGGAGTTTCACCGTAGCCGGGTTTATCTGACTGATTCTTAAGGCAACACCATCTGAAGGAAGATGACGGTCAGTGGAGCCGGGGTAACCCATGATCATGGCAAAGTCATTTTCCTGAACGCCTTTCAGGGATATTTTCAGAAAATGCCTGGGCTTGTAAGGTATGTTGTTCTCATGATATTCGGCCGGTTTTCCATCCGGACCTGTATAGACCCGGAACAGGGTGAAGTCTCCCGTATGCCTGGGCCACATCCAGTTATCCGTATCTCCACCAAAGTTTCCAATGGATTTTGGAGGCGCTCCTACCAGCCTGACATCTGTAAAGGTTTCATAAACAAAAAGATAGTAACCATTTCCTTCAAACATGCTCTCAATGGTTGCCATGAGGCCTTCCTCTTCTTCCATTCCTTCCAGAATGCGGCGAATGGCATTGGAGACCAACATTTCTCTTTCTTTCTCTCCCGTCAAAGAAGTCACGGAATCCAGAACCTGATCGGTTACATCGGCCATACGAACCAGGAAGGTGGCTGTCTTCCCGGGATTGGGCAACTCATCTTTCCGCGTCTTAGCCCAAAAACCCTGAATGGTGTAGTCTTTTTCTACGGTGCTGTGATACCTGACATTGTCGTATCCGCAGTGGTGATTGGTTAGCAATAACCCATCCGCAGAGATCATCTCCCCTGTACATCCTCCACCATCGAGCATGACGATGGCGTCTTTCAGAGAGGCCTGGTTGATAGCGTAAATATCTTCCGCACTGAGCCTGCAGCCCAGGCGCACCATATCCTGCAGGTTGTATTGCTGGATGAGGAAAGGCAACCACATGCCTTCGTCAGCCCTGGTCGACATAAAAGGCACCACAAACACCATCAGCATCGCAGCCTTCAGGCGCAGGTTGTTTTTGATCTTTTTCATGAATGTAAGATTTTAAATATTGAATATGAGGTGATTAGATCGGCAATATTAAAGGGCGATAAAGAAACAAAAATTATTCAAGCTATCCAATCCTGCATCAGGGACAAGATCAGTTTATCAGGTTTGTGTTATCATGTAAGGCTGAAATACGATCTTTGATATTCGTATGTCCGAGATGATCCATACCCGTGGAATAGTGCTGCACAAATTTAGGTATGCAGAGAACAGCCTGATTGTTAAGGTTTATACTGAACAGTTGGGCCTGCAATCCTATCTTATTAAAGGTGTCAGCGGGAAGAAGGCAGGTGGAAAACTGGCGCATCTGGAGCCCCTGGCCTTGCTGGACATTGTGGCCTACCATCGCAGAGGTCATAACTTACAATATGTCAAGGAGATGCTTATCTCCCATCCTTATCGTCTTATCCCATTTGACCTGGAACGGAGCAGTATTTTGCTCTTTATGAATGAGATATTGTTTAAGGTGATCCGGGAGGAGGAAGCCAATCCGCCGCTCTTTGCTTTTATATGGGAAAACCTGCTGCTGCTCGACGAAGCTCAGCTCTGGAAGCGGGATTTCCCGGTATTGTTTCTGATCAGGCTGATGCCCTTCCTCGGCCTGACGCCACTTGACAACCACGATAAAAGGAAAACATGCTTCAGCCTGACAGAAGGTCTTTTCCGTGAGCCTGATGCCTCCGACCCCTATCAGATTCCGGCAGATCTCAGCAGTTGGCTTGCAATGGTTCTCCGACTCCCAGAGGCTTCCTATAGCCTGGGAAACATCCCGGCCTTTTTGAGACGCGAACTTCTGCATACATTGATCCGTTATTGCCAGGTCCATTTGAGTGGGATGGGCGAGGTGAAATCCCACCATGTGCTGGCACAGGTACTGGCTTCCCAGGCGTGAAGACAGGCCCTGCAGGCAGGGATTTGACTATCTTTGCACAAATTTTTCATTATGCATTTGGAACTGAGCGAACAGGAGCAATTTCGACGCAATGCATTGCAGCAACTGATGGATCTTGGGATCAATCCCTATCCTGCTGCGTCTTTTGAAGTCAGTCATCAGAGCGCTGAAATTCTTGAAAACTACAGGGACGGTTCAACACACTTTGACCATGTCAGGATGGCGGGTCGCATTATGAGCCGCCGCATCATGGGAGCTGCTTCTTTCGTTGAACTTCAGGATGCCTCAGGAAGAATACAGCTCTACATCAAACGCGATGATGTTTGCCCGACAGAAGATAAAACCCTGTACAACGAGGTGTTTAAGAAGCTGCTTGACATAGGCGATATTATTGGTATAGAAGGGTTTGCATTCCGGACGCAGATGGGAGAGATCACCATTCATGTCCGCCAGTTCAGCCTCCTGGCCAAATCCCTGCGGCCACTGCCTGTTGTTAAGGAGAAAGATGGCAAGTTATATGATGCTTTCACAGATCCGGATCAGCGGTACCGTCAGCGCTACCTTGACCTGATTGTTAATCCCCAGGTTAAGAAGACCTTTATTCAGCGTACCGCGATCGTGAATGCCATGCGGCAATTTCTCAATAACAGGGGATACCTTGAGGTTGAAACGCCGGTACTGCAGCCCCTGTATGGTGGTGCTGCCGCCCGTCCCTTTAAAACCTATCATAATACACTGGACATGACCCTCTACCTCCGGATCGCGAATGAGCTCTACCTGAAGCGACTCATTGTGGGAGGATTTGATGGGGTGTATGAATTTTCAAAAGACTTCCGCAACGAGGGGATGAGCCGTTTTCATAACCCCGAGTTTACACAGATGGAGCTGTATGTCGCATACCGTGACTATGCCTGGATGATGGATCTTGTGGAGGAAATGGTGGAAGATACCGCCCTTAGCCTGCATGGCACTACCCAGGTTCAGGTTGGAGATCATCTGATTGACTTCAAACGACCATGGAAGCGCTTTACCATGTTCGAGGCGATCGCGCATTTCACGGGGATAGATATATCGGGTATGGACGAGGATCAGCTCCGGGAAACAGCCAGGAAGCTGAATGTACCGGTTGACCCAACCATGGGGAAAGGTAAACTTATTGACGAGATTTTCGGGGAATGTTGTGAGCACCAGTTGATTCAGCCCACGTTTATCATGGATTATCCCATTGAGATGTCGCCCCTTGCCAAGAAACACCGGAGCCGTGAAGGTGTTGTCGAGCGCTTCGAGGCCATCTGCAACGGGAAAGAGATCTGCAATGCCTTTTCTGAGCTCAACGATCCCATCGATCAAAGAGAGCGTTTCGAAGCACAGCTTGAACTTGGTCGCAGGGGAGACCAGGAATCCATGGTCCTGGATGAGGATTTTCTGCGGGCCCTGGAGTACGGGATGCCTCCCACGGCCGGACTGGGTATTGGAATCGACAGGCTGGCCATGATCATGACGAACAGTCCCTCCATCCAGGATGTCCTGTTCTTCCCCCAGATGCGACCTGAAAAAAGGGAGTTGGCAGATGGTGATGAAATTTTCATTGGCGCCGGAGTGCCTCAGGACTGGATCGCTGTTTTGCGGAAAAAGGGGATACAAACCCTGGCTATCCTTCAGGAACAGGATGAAAACAAACTGGCAGGGGAGCTTAATGGACTGCGGAAGAAGCTCAAGCTGGAAATGCCTGCGCTACAACCTGCTGATATTCAGCAGTGGAAAGCCGTAAAATAGTCGAATGACTGCCAGATAGCATTATTATTACCGGGATGCCCTGCTGAGTTTCAGGATCCGCCAGGCCCCCCTGGCGACCAACAGAAATACGAGTGTTCCGATGATCAGATCCGGAAGGCTGGAGCCTAACCAGAGTACACATATTCCCGCGATTATCACACCGAGATTGGCAGCTACATCATTGGAAGTGAAGATCCAGCTGGCTTTCATATGGACGTCCTGACTGGCGGCGCGCCGCAGTATCCATAAACACGCCAGGTTGCCCAGCAGGGCCAGCATGGACACCCAGATCATGGTGAGATGATCTGGCATTGCGCTCTCCGACAGAAACCGTCGCAGAACCTCCGCAAAACCCAGAACGGCAAGGGAAAGCTGGAAGTAGCCACTGATGCGGGCCACTTGACGCCTGGAACGCATACCCCGCCCGGTGGCCAGGAGGCTCAGGGTATAAACAAGGGCATCGGCCAGCATGTCTAATGAATCTGCCAGAAGCCCCATCGAGCCTGAGATCAGACCTGCCACCAGCTCAGCCATGAAGAAGAAAGCATTGATCAACAACACGTATATCAGGGCTCTTCTCTGAACGGCGACTTCTTCCGGTACGTTTTCAACCCCTTCCTGTGTGCGAATTATTCTGGCTCCGAAACCAAGCGGAAGTAAGTTGTTGTAAAGAAAGGCCTCATCCAGCTCATGTGTGACCCACAACTTGCGCTCATTCAGGTCAAAGCGGAGATGGTGTACTTTATCCATCTCGCCTAATCTGAGGCGAATAATCTGTTCCTCCGACGGACAATCCATGCCAGGTATGTGAAATTCCGTTTGTCTCATCCTATTACGCAGCGATGCTTTATTTCCAAGGATAACGCCTTTTAGGTTCATACAAAGCTACATTTCATTTGGTATTTTTGTCGGACCGGACCTGCATTCCGGAAATCAGTATCAAAGGAAAGCTACTTCATTCTGAAAGCGCATGGAACTGTTTTATCGTCATTACGGCAGCGGACAACCGCTCATAATATTGCATGGATTGCTGGGGATTTCAGACAACTGGGTCACTATTGGTAAGCGCCTAGCGGAAAAGTATTCGGTCTATATTCCTGATCAGCGTAATCATGGACAATCCCCGCACAGCGCCACTTTCGATTATTCCTCTCTGGTCTCGGACCTGGCGGGATTCATAGATACCCACAATCTCCGGAAACCAATTCTGATCGGACATTCAATGGGAGGCAAAGTAGCCATGCAATTCGTTCAGGATCATCCGGACGTGGTGGATCGTCTCATTGTGGTCGATATCAGCCCCAGGCGGTATCCCCCACGTGCCATCCATCAGATGATGCTGTCAGCCATGCTGAGCATCGATTTCAGCATCGTGAAGCGCAGGCAGGACGTGGCAGAGCTGTTGGGAAGATACGTCCCTGACAAGCGCATACAATTGTTTATTCTGAAGAACCTGTACCGGCCATTGCCCGACGTACTGGCCTGGCGGCCCAATGTCCACACCATCAGTGAACAACTGGATCTGGTGTTTGATGATGTGCCCTGTATGAAGACCTTTGTCGGTGAGGCTCTTTTTGTAAGGGGCGGAAAATCAGATTATATCATCGATACAGATATTCCCCTTATCCGATCCTGTTTCCCACAGGCACAGATTGCCACCATTGCGGGGGCAACCCATTGGGTACATGCCGACAAGCCACGGGAACTTTGTGCTGTCTTTAGCAAATTCCTCGGACGTCATTGTGAATTTATGCCTGATGCAACGGGAGAGGGTGATTAATCCATCGATACGACCCGTTTCTTTTCCACCTTCGCTGCAATCCTGATACTGAATTCATACAGGATAATGAGTGGGATGGCTACCATGATTTGGCTAAAGACATCGGGGGGTGTAATAATGGCTGAAAGAACCAGGGTAAGCACCAGCATTATCTTTCTGTTCTTACGCATCCATGCGGCGGTCACGATACCGGTGCGGGCAAGGAAATAAATGAGCACGGGCAGCTCAAACACCAGCCCAACCGCAAAACTCACCGATACCACGGTCTTGATGTACGACCCGAGCGCGATCTGATTGGCAACAGATGCACTCACCTGATAGCCTCCAAGGAATTGTATCGTAAGCGGTACGATCAGAAAGTAGCTGAACAGGACGCCCGTGATAAAGAGGAGAGAGGTAATCCATACACCTCCGCGGGCATATTTGCGCTCATGTTCATAGAGTCCAGGCTCAATAAAGCGGAATATTTCCCAAACGATATAGGGCAGCGCCAGCACTACGCCCGCTGCCAGGGAAATGTACATATGGGTAAGAAACTGCCCGCTCAACTGGATGTTGATGATATTCAACTCCAGATTTCCCAGGCAGAGCTGGGGTGTGTTCAGAAGGTCACCCAGCTTACACAGCATTCTGTTGGTGGGGAAATCCGCTTCCTTCGGAGCAAGTATGATCTTATCAAATAGTACTTTACGATTGACAAATGCCAGTATCGTAAATGCAGTTACCGCCATAAGGGAACGAAAAAGATGACCCCGGAGCGCATCAAGATGCTCCCAGAAAGTCATCTCCTTTCCGTTGTCTTTTTTCTTTTCCTGCTTATTGCTGTATTCTTCTGCCATAACTTCAAGGGCCCCAAAGTTAGGCAATGATTGGCAGCTTCATCGCTAGCGGATTAAAGAGCAGTAAGGAATCAAGTTTTAAGACCAGATAGTATCAGTAACGTTCAATCTTGAGATCGGAAACGGCTGCATCAAGTTTGACAAAAAACCGCACCGAAGCTGTATCATATCCAGGGGTCTGGTAATTTCCCCTGGATAGGCGCTCAAAGCCATCCAGGGTCTTTCCAGTTACAAAAGTGTCCATGTCCACCTTGCATCCCGCATCTTTCGGAATATAAAGGGTAATGGAAGAAGCCCCGGCATCAATGTCGATGTTAACCTCCGGGGCCATGTTCCCGAAGCGCAGTTTCATGGAAGCGGCGCCACCGTCAATATCTACATTTTTGACCTGGTATTCACTCATGTCGAAGTCAATCTCAGCGGCACCCACATCCAGATCGAGATCCCATACCGGCAGTGCATTGAGTCGCATAACAACGCGGTTTCCATCGTTGCTGCTGGTGATATTTTTTTCACGGATCTGGAAATTCAGGGTACAGGTTTCACCTTCCATTTGCCGTGTCATCTCATATTGCCCCACCATGCCGGAACGTCTGAAGAAGAGCAGGTCATCGGTTTTTCCTCTGATGTCGAACGAACCCGCGGCAGCTGTCATCTTCAATACGGCAAACCGTATGCTGGAATCCATTTTCTCGCGGATCACCTGGGTCTCACGTCCTTGCAAGCCCTCTTCTGTACCATCCCAGTCATCCCAGCCCCAGCTGTAGTGATCAGATTTCTCACAGGGTCCCATCTTCAGATTGCCGCTTTCCGAAGCGATCCAGAAAGTTGCTGCAATGGCAAGGAAGGTCACCGATAGCTTAATCCAATCCTTGATAGGCAGGACGGATATACCCCATAAGATGAGCAGTAAAGGCCAGAGACGCCAGAAAGCGAACCAGCTGAAATGAATCATGTCCAGGTTTTTGAGAAGGACCAGGACACCGATCAGGACGAGGATAACACCCCAGAACACTCTTTTGTAGGTCATAATCAAAGCTTTTTTGTCTTAGTGGATGCATTGAACAGCAGCGCGATACCGGCCACAATGAGCAAGGCCGGCCATAAATCCCCAAAATCTACCCTGGGGATAAAGCGCTCCACCAGGAAAAGGACGCCGAGAGTGATCAGGATCAACCCTGCCATCAGTCCGCCCTGGTTCGCCCTGGGTTCCTTCACTGGTTTTTCTTCTTCGAAATTGGGTTTCGACTGGAATTCCTGAGATTCGTTCATAGGATTTTCGTTTGCGTTGTATGCATTAAAAAAAGGATTCTCCGGATTTTCAGGTACAACAATCCACATTATTATGTAAATGATGACACCTCCGCCACCGAAGAACACCAGGCCCAGAAACACCAGGCGCATGATGATGGGATCAATGTCGAAATACTCTGCCAGTCCTCCTGCCACACCACCGAGCATACGTGATGTCCGGCTGCGGTATAATCTCCTGCTATGCATGTTTGTATCGTTTGTGTAACATATGTGACGCCGGTCCCCGCAGAAAGTTACATCCCCTGGTTTTGATAATGTAAAGATAACACATAATTGAATTTCTGGTGATCAGCAAACCCTTCATTTCTGGAATACTGGGAGGATACATTGTGGCGGCAATTGCTTGAGCATCTGCTCATAGGTGCGGAGACTTTCCTTCATAACCATCGAGGTGGACGCATGGCAATGCAGGCAGGCCCCGACACGCAGCATGCGTTGCTGCTCCTCCGTTGACATAGGCCGCAGTGTATGCCGGGTTGCTTGTCCCTTACGGCCATCCATAAAGCCGGTCCAGGCATCTTCCGGCAGGTTATCTTCAATGCGGTTGGCAAAGCGGGGCGAGAAACGCCAGTATCCTTTACCATCGCGGATATCGTAAGTCAGTTCGCCTCTTCCAAAGCCGAGTGCCACAGGATTCTTATGACATGCCTTGCAATCCAGCCCCACAGCCTGAACCGTATGTGGCTGAACCGGTGCAAACAGCCGCTTGTAGGCCACATCCTGATCCGGCTTACCCCGGTAGCTGCCCCGGTCCACGGTCAGGATCATGCCGGGAGCGCAGGGTACATATTCCGCCTCCCCGGTTTTGTTAATGCGCACGCCCAAGGTGGGAACATCGGATAAGAACAAACCGATATGCTCAGACCAGGCTCCTTTGATGTCCTTCTGGGCAAGCAGATCAAAACCCTGAACCCTGGGATCGTATGTGTTGTGGCAACCTATGCAGGTGGGTGTCCATGCTGTATGACACGCCGCGCAACTGAGCTTTTCATGAACCGTACCCTGCTGGCAATCCGGTGCGCTGGGCTTTAAAATGTAACTCCGGCCGTTCACTTTCCCCTGAAGGTAAGTAGTGCCATTACTGTCTCTACCCGTGTTCCAGAGGGTATAACCGCCCAGGGCTGTTTGCAGATAGGACTTACTGGTGGACGGGGTCTGCAAGGCCAGTATTTTCCGGGCATCGGCATCGGTCCTGTCATTGAAACGAAATGCCTGATAGCTTGAAGGATGACAATCCGTACAACGTATCCTGACCTGGTCTTCTTTATGGGCATACAGGCTGCCGTCGCCCATCAATTCCCATGAAAGGTGGCAATCTATGCATTCCAGGCCCTTGCTGTGATGAACATCGGCAAAGACATATCGAAATACGCGTTTGTCTTCCAGCACCCTGAATCCCGATTGTCCGGCCACCTGACCAGCCTGCCATGTTGTTTCATGCCAGCCTTCATAACTGGTGGAGATCCTTCCGGAGCGGCTGTGGCAGGCGAAGCAACGGTCGTTGGTAATCTGAAGGTCCAGCCTGGGATGCACCAACGGAAGCAGTGTATCCCTGCCGGGATGGGTCCGCCGTGCAATGAAAGCTGCTCTGGCACGGGCATCATAATGCAGGTGGCAGGCATTACAGCCACCACCCAGATGCATCTCATCCATGGGGCCGGGGGCGACTTTCTTACTCCCCAGATGACAGGACGCACAGAGATCCCGCAGGTGGTTGTCGGCGGCTGTCTGGCCCAGACCGGCGATATGCACCAGGGCATCCAGGGTGTCTGATTCTCCAAAAACGTAGCGGTTGACGGTCACCAGCCCACTCAGGGTCGTCATGATGGAGGCGCCCACCCGGACCGTGATGTCGGGATGGCAGGATGGCGTCCCGCAGCTAAGCTGAGCCTGGTCCAGGTTCCCGGGAACAGTGAGCATGCCCCTGTGCGACAGCGTTTTGTTCATACTATAGGGATTGCCGCGATGACAGATATAACAACCGAGTGCCTGAGGATCATGGGAAGGAGAGAAACCCGTCATACCGGTATGGCAGTTCATACAGGATTCATGCCTCCCATCCTTCGTATGCCAGGATTGGCTGGCAAGTGCCGTGTTCTGTGCCATCCATCCCAGACCGCCGGCTCTCATGGGAAAGAGTCTTTGCATGGCGCGGGACTCATTCCAGGGGAGCGAGAAAGACCAGGCTTCAGCCCGGAAAAGAAAGGCCTCCAGGGTGATGATAGCATATACCATTCCTGACACAAGCAAGGCATTACGTAACCAACGGTAAGACGGTATCTTCAGCATGGGCAGGATCAGCAGGCCGGCCAACAGCAAGAACAAAAGCCACCAGGCCCAGACGCCTTTATGCAGCCAATGCAGTAGTTCCTGCAAGCCCAGGAAATACCAGGGCCCCCGTACCAGGGGTTCCAGGTTGTCGTGTAAAGGAGCACTGAGGAAAAGCGACAAAGAAGAGAGCGCAACCAGGCTGAGTGTCCAGGCTTTCCAGTTTCCCCAAATTCTACGCGTATGCTCAAAAATGATTATGAGCAGGATCAATGTGGCCGTAGCAATGTGGTGAACATAAACAATCTGCATATCTGCCTCCTTACCGAGGAGGAAATCGCCCAGCGCCGGCCCGGCAAGGGGCAGGGCGTCAAACAAGGCGTCCAGGATGCGGTAGGCCTGTAAACTGTCATGGTCTGATTTAAGCATGAATCCCGATAACATGACAAAGAACACTACCAGCAGGGAGAAGACCAGGCGGGCCCATATCCCATAAGTAATACTGCCCAAAGGATAACGGAGCAGGTAGTCAATGAAATGTAAGAGGGTGATAATGAGAAAGACCTGTGCGCTCCAGTAATGCAGGTTACGGAAAAAGGCTGCAGCCGGATTCAGGATCATCAGGCGGCTGATGCTGGCATACGCATTATTAATGTCAAAAGGAAGCGTGAGGATGATGCCACTCAGAACGCAAATCAGAAAGGCAGCAATGCTCCATGTTCCCAATGATATGGATAGAAAGCGCCACGGTTTGTACGTAAGGTGGTCGACCTGCTTCATGGCTCAGACAGTGACGTTAACGGTGAGGGTGTCTTCCATTACTTCCAAGGGTAGACTTTGCAATGATTTCACGGCAGGACCCTGAACCGGTTTGCCATCCAGGTCGTAACGTGAGCCATGGCATGGGCAGATGAGCAGATTGTTTTCAAGACGCTCAATCCTGCAACCCAGATGGGTGCATGCTGAAGCATAGGCCCGGACAGATTTGTCACTACCCTCATTGATCAATATCACAGGGCCATGAAACGCCACTTCACCCGGAGCAGGCATGGGCAGGTGCCATTCACGCGCTCCCTGCAGTGCCTCCTTTTGTTTCAAAGTGCGCCCGGTAAGGTAGATCAATGGCAAAAACAACAGGTAACCTGTCATCCTGAGAAAATTACGGCGGTCCAAACGCCACCCTGCCATCCTGGATTTCATCACTTTCCTTGCTGTAATGCGGCTTACTAAGGTACAATTTTAGGCACTCGAACACCCGGGGGCGCTTCAAACGGTTCCTGAATCCGCAGGATGACCCATTCAGCTGCAATTTATATAGATTCTAAAGAAAGATGTATCGTATTGTTAAACTGATATTTAAAGATCTGATAAATCACCCACTTTAAATGCTTCTAATAATATTGACCTGTTAATCAAACACATCAATATATTGTCAATGCTTATTTCGTTTGAGGCCCGGTTTAAGATAAGTCCCTAATTTTGAATCAGAATACATATAGATAATTATTTGCATCTATTGTATGCTTTGAATCAGCGTAAAGGATTAATTATCAAATATGAAAAGCTCAAGAAGAGAATTCATCAGGATTTCAGCACTGGGTTTAGGAGGTCTGGCTATCGGGGCCGGAACCCTGCGTTGGGCCAAAGGATCTTCCCTGGCAACACGGCTTACTGCCATGGACAGGGATACCCTCAGCCGCACGCCGACCTATTGCGAAGTATGTTTCTGGAAATGTGCAGGATGGGCTTATAGCGACGGGTCCGGGGACATCAAAAAGGTGATTGGCCATCCGGAAGACCCGCATTGCAACGGACGCTTATGCCCGCGTGGAACTGGTGGCGTCGGGATGTTTCATGACAGAGACCGCCTGAAACGGCCACTTATCAGGGTGGAAGACAATGGGAAGCAGACCTTCCGCGAAGCCAGCTGGGAGGAAGCACTCGATCTTGTGACGCAAAGACTGCGGGAGATTGCTGATCGCCATGGGCCGGAAAGCATCGCACTCTTCAACCACGGATCCGCCGGGACGCATTTCTCGCATCTCCTCAAAGCCATGGGTTCTGCAAATATCGTCGCCCCTTCCTTTGCCCAGTGCCGCGGCCCACGTGAGGTAGGTTTCGCCCTCACCTTCGGATCCGGACTGGGTTCACCCGAACCACTGGATATCCGGGATGCCCGCTGTATGGTACTGATCGGCTCCCACCTGGGTGAAAACATGCACAACAGTCAGGTCCAGGAGATGTCGGACGCCATCGACAATGGTATTCAGCTCATCACCGTAGACCCCCGCTTCTCCACTGTTGCAAGCAAATCGCGTTACTGGTTGCCGATAAAGCCTGCTACAGATATGGCTTTGTTACTGGCATGGATGCATGTGCTTATCAATGAGGAATGGTACGACAAAGAGTACATTTCCCGCTACGCCAGTGGTTTTGAAGAACTGAAGCGCCATGTACAACCCTTTACACCTGAGTGGGCCTACGGTATTACAACCATTGAACCCCATCTGATCCGGGAGACAGCCCGCACCATGGCCGATGCCGCCCCTTCCGTGATCATCCACCCAGGCCGTCATGTGACCTGGTATGGTGATGATACCCAGCGTTCACGGGCCATCGCCATCCTGAATGCCCTACTCGGAAGCTATGGGCGAAGGGGAGGTATCTACTTCAAGGACAATGTTTCCGTTCCTGATTTTCCGCATCCTCCTTATCCCAAGCCTTCCTGGACCTGGCGTGACACGCATAACGGACGCTTTCCGTTTGCCGGGCTTGCCGTTGCCAATGCCCTGATCGAAGCCTCTATTCCTTCACCGGAAAACACCCACCGCATCCATGCATGGATCGTGGCAGGCACCAACCTTCCGCTGACCATGCCCGATAAGAAACAATGGAGCACAGCCATGGAAGCCCTCGACTTCATGCTGGTGGTGGATACGATGCCCATGGAGATCACCGGCTATGCCGATGTCATCTTCCCTGAATGCACCTACCTGGAGCGCTATGATGAATTGCGCGATTCTCCCCAGCGTGATCCCTGGATCGCGCTGCGCATGCCGGCAGTGGCGCCACTCTACGATACAAAACCGGCCTGGTGGATGGCCAGAGAACTTGGTCACCGGCTCGGTTTAAGCGATTTCTTTGATTACGAGGATTATACGGAAGTACTTGACTGGCAATTGAAAGAACTGGGTTCCTCACTGGAAGAAATGCAACGGCTGGGAGTCAAAAAGATGGACCGCCAGGCACGCAGCCTTTATCTGGAAAAGGGTGAGGATTATGAGTTTCCCACAGATAGCGGGAAAATCGAACTGTATTCAGCAGAGCTTGCTGCCACAGGTTTTGATCCGATGCCGGTATATACCCCACATCCTGAACCACCTGAAGGTTTTTACCGCCTCAACTATGGCCGCGCTCCGATGCATACCTTCAGCCGTACCGCCAATAACCCCAACCTCACCGACCTGATGGAGGAAAACAACCTCTGGGTCAATCCCAAGGTGGCCAAAGTCTGGGATATCCAAAATGGTCAGTATGTATGGCTCAAGAACCAGGATGAGGTCATTTCCTCGTTTCCCGTGAAGGTGAGGATAACGGAAAGGATCCGCTGGGATTCGGTTTACATCGTCCATGGGTTCGGACATTCCAACAAATGGCTTACACGGGCCTTCGGCAAAGGCATCAATGATTCTGAACTCATCACCCGTGTCATGCTGGATCCCCTCATGGGCGGCACCGGCATGCGGGGCAATTTCGTCACATTTGTCACTGAGAATCCCGGAAAGGAGGTAGAAGCATGAGGTACGCCATGGCCATTGACACGCGTAAATGCGTCGGATGCAGCGATTGCGTCGTTGCCTGCCAGACCGAAAACAATGTTCCCATCGGCTATTGCCGTGACTGGATCGCTGAGACGGTCGATGGAACCTATCCAAATGTGGAGCTGGAACTGCGTTCTGAGCGCTGCAATCATTGTGATAATGCCCCTTGTGTCCGCTGCTGCCCGACCGGTGCCAGCCACATCGTGGAAGGGGGCGTTGTCCTCGTCACTGCAAAGGAATGCATTGGCTGTGGTGCCTGTATCCAGTCCTGCCCCTACGATGCCAGGTATTCCCACCCGGAAGGCTATGTCGATAAATGCACATTCTGCATACACCGCATACGCAAAGGGCAGAAGCCTGCCTGTGTTGAGGTCTGTCCTACGAAATGTATGTATTTCGGCGATCTGGATGATCCCAACAGTGAGGTAAGCCTGGCCTTGCGAAACCGTAAGTATAAGGTGCTGGCGCCGGAAGCAGGTACCAAACCCCAGTTGTTCTTTTTAATGTAAGCATAACTTTTTCAGAGATGAAAGAAGAGATCCTGATAAGTGGACGAATGAACCCGGGTATCGACCCATACCTGAACCTATGGCACTGGCATATCCCGGTCTATCTGTTTCTGGGAGGTCTGGCAGCCGGCATATTGTTCTTTGCGGCCCTGTATACCATTCTCGGAAAAGAAAAGGAAATGCCGACTGTGGTCAAATGGGCCCCGTTTCTGGTTCCGGGAGCCCTTGTGCTAGGCTTGCTGGCTTTGTTCCTGGATTTAAAACACGAGCTGTACTTCTGGCGCCTGTACATGACGATCCGCCTGGAGTCACCCATGTCATGGGGAGCCTGGGTACTGATGATCATCACCCCACTGTCCTTCCTCTGGGTCGCCAGCTACCTGAAAGAAGCCATTCCATCCTGGCGCTGGCGCTGGGCGTGGTTGGAGCGTTTTGAAGGATTGGTGATCCGGAACAGAAAACCCCTGGCCTGGGCCCTGATCATCCTGTCCATCATCCTGGGCATCTATACCGGTATCCTGCTCTCGGCCTTCAACGCCCGCCCTTTGTGGAACACCTCTCTGCTGGGCCCCCTCTTTCTGGTGTCCGGATTATCGACAGGTGTCGCAGCAACCATGTGGATGTCCAAAAATCCTGCAGAGCGACGGCTGCTAAGCCGCATCGACATTATACTGATCGGTATTGAATTGTTTTTCATCGTCCACCTCTTTATGGGTTTTCTGGCAAGCTCGGCTGTCCAGATCGAAGCCGCAAATCTTTTCCTGGGCGGTCCCTTTACTGTTTCATTCTGGGGCTTTGTCGTCGTCCTGGGGCTGATATTTCCTGCTATCCTCGAAATACTGGAGATCCGGGGTTACCATGTGCCTGTTGCCATCCCCTCTCTTTTGATTTTGTTTGGGGGGCTGGTGTTCCGGTTTATCATGGTGGAGGCAGGTCAACTTACCCGTTATCTCTATTGATTGTTAAGATAAAACATTGAATATCATGATATCAGATCAAAAAAAACCCTATCTGAACCCCTACCTTGGCGGGTTTCTCCTGGGCCTGATTTTGCTGGCCACCTTTTTCATTACTGGCCGGGGACTGGGCGCCAGCGGAGCGGTCAAAAGCGCCGTTGTGACGACAGTGGATGTTGTTGCTCCGGATCATGCAAGAGAATCAGCCTATTATAGTCAGTTTCTGAGCGATGATGAACATCCGCTCAACAACTGGCTGGTCTTTGAAGTACTCGGCGTCCTGGCTGGTGCTTTTCTGTCCGGACTACTGGCAGGCCGGCTGAAGTTCAAAGTGGAACACGCTCCCCGCATCACTTCGCGGGTGCGCTTGCTGGCAGCTGCTGCCGGTGGCATGCTGTTCGGCTTCGGCTCACAGCTGGGACGTGGCTGTACCAGCGGAGCCGCCCTCAGTGGGATGGCCGTCCTGAGCACCGCCGGCTTCGTGACCATGCTCGCTATCTTCGGCTCTGGATACATCTTTGCCTATTTCTTCAGAAAACTTTGGATCTAATCATACATGCCATGGGACCTCTTATTCCGAACCAATTGATAGATGGAAACTGGAACAACCTGATCGCCCTGCTGATAGGCATCGCTTTTGGGTTTGTCCTGGAGTCCTCCGGATTTTCCTCCTCCCGGGTGCTGGCCGGTGTTTTCTATGGATATGACTTCACCGTTTTGCGCGTATTCTTCACCGCAGCCATTACCGCGATGAGTGGACTACTCTTCTTTAACCATGCCGGGTGGCTGGATTACAATATGTTATATGTAAACCCATATTACATCCAGGCTGCCATCGTGGGGGGTGTGGTGATGGGTCTGGGCTTCATCCTGGGTGGTTTTTGTCCGGGGACCAGTATATGCGGATTGGCGATCGGCAAGATCGACGCCCTGGTGTTTACCGGCGGGATGTTTCTGGGGATCCTGATATTCTCCGAAGCCTTCCCGATGCTGCAGACACTGTTCGAAAAGAACTCCCTGGGCGGTGTCCGGGTATATGAATCCCTCCATATTCCTGCCGGATTATTTGCCTTACTCCTGATCGTCATGGCGCTGATGGCGTTCTATGTAACCGCGCTGATTCAAAAACGTGTCCGTAAAGTCGAATACTAACCCCCACCCGCTATGAATACACGCTATCTCCTGATTGCTGCTCTGGCCGTGGTGGCCGGAATCATGCTGTGGCTGCTCCCCATGCGGGTCAATGTTGCTGAAATACCCCCGGATCAGCTGCTGGATGAAATCAAAGACCAGACAAGATATTACACAACCGACCAGGTGGCGAAGATGATCATCGACAGCGATCCCCTGCTCCTGTTGGCTGATGTACGGCCTGGATCCGAGTTCGCCCGCTTCAGCCTGCCCGGGAGTATCAATATTCCGATCGACTCCTTAATGCAACCTGATTTCCTGGATGTACTTGCCGATGATACCCGCAGTATTGTCTTTATCTCCGCCGATGGTATGCTGGCAGAACAGGCATGGATGTTGTGCAAGAGAATGAAGATGAATCATATACATATCATGAAAGGAGGACTGGACCAATGGGTGGAGACGATTTTGGAACCTCGTCAGCCTTCACCATCAGACGCAGGCAGTGAGCATGACCGCTATCTTTGCCGCCTGGGGGCCCGCCAGTTCTTCACTGGCGCCGGGAGCCCGGCCCTGAGCCCCGGGGAACCTGTCACCCAGCAGCAAAGCCTGCCGCTTACTCCACGAAAGAAGCAAACCAAATTGGAAGGAGGATGCTAAATACTGCAAGACCATGAAAAAGCCAAATGAATTGAACCGACTCCTGTTGCTGGTGCTTGCCTTCATGATCGTGATCCTTGTCGGACTGCTGAGCGTGGACAGGCCTTCCCTTCAGTATACCGATGATTTGACGGGCGCTTTGAGCAAGACCCGGCAGCATCCGCTGCTGTATGCGGCCAATACCCTTCAAGAGATGGATAATCCTGCAGCTTCCGGCGTTCTGCTTGTGGATATCCGCCCCGGATATGAATTTGATAAACAACATCTTAGCGGCGCCCTGAATATTCCGGTACATGTATTGCTTGACAAGAAAGGCTTACAGATGTTACGCGACCTGGACAAGGAAGGTACGGATATTGTCCTCTATGGTGACGACCAGCAGGATGCCGTTGGGCCATGGATGCTGCTGCAACAGCTTGGATTGCAAAGGGTGTACGTCCTCCAGGGTGGTTACAGGGCCTGGCTGAACCGCGACACCCTGGCACCTCCTTCTCCGGACAGTTTCAGCGAACTTCCCCGCTATGATTATGAGGCCATCATGACCCGTGTACGTGATGAAAGCGGGCTGGCACCGTCAATAGCACGAGATGTCGCTGCACCTCAGCCTGAAAAGCTTGCCCCGGTAAAACGAAAAAAGCAATCGGTCACCGAAGGCGGATGCTAGGCATCGCCTTCAACATTACCGTATTTCACTTCTTCGAGTAATCGATCACCCAGGACCACCAGGGAGCCCAGCGACCGGACGGGATGCAGAAACAACTGCCTTACAGGTGGAAATCCTTGTACGACAGCGGGTAACATACCGAACGCCACTTCCAGCATCTCGGATGTCTTCCGGAATCCGATGCGCTGTAAAAACTGACGTATGGCGGGATGACGGAGCTCGAAACTCAATGCCCTGAAGGTGATCACGACAAAGACAGCCCGAAGCATCATCTCCAGTCCGACACGCAGACCGGGCCGGTTGATCCATGTCCAGTCATCCGCCGGATTACGAAAAAACAGGGAACTCAATACGGCCACAATCAACAATTGGATCCAAAAAGATTTGTTGGCAAGGCGTTGAAAAAGACCCCGGTATCTGAACAGTACCATAACCAGATAGAGCCCCGTCAAGGGGAGGTATACTTCCATCGGCCACACACTGATGGCCACCAGCCCCAGAGGTAGGACCACCAAATGAAGGAAAAACCAGGCCAGATGTTGCGGCAGGCCGAGAGCAGGACCGGTTTTGCGCTCTGGCCATCCTGCGGTTTTATCTGAAGCCGAAGACTGCAGGTCCTGCTTCTTTCCGGCAAGGTATCCCAGGTACCCTGCCCCACTACCGAGCAATGCATATCCGGCAGTGAGGATCAGCAACAGTTCCGTCACACCGGCATCGGGCACCCTGACCTGTTTTGCGGCATAATGAAAAATGTTGACATAAATGGTCAGGATATCGCTTCCATATAGGATAGTAAGGCTGATGATCTTGTGCAGCAGGGCACTCGACACGGCCATGATACCACCGAAGACAGCGCCGGCCAGGCCAAACCTGAATATCCGGAACCCCAGCTCCAGCAGGACTGCCTCGAGCAGGATCCCTGTCATTGGGCCCAGAATGACTGCGCTGGGAGAGACCGACTTCATCAGGGCACAGATCAATCCTGCCCTCCAGAACATCCCCGTCGTGCGCCAGCGCATGGCAAAGGCCGTCAGTAGAATCACCCCCATGGCCGCCAGCAGCGACCCGGAAAAGGGAACCCGCATATTGTGAAGTGCACTGCCGGCGATGATCTCCACTGAAGCCCAGATGCTTCCCGCGACGGCTGCCTTCAGCCATATCTGCTCATTCCCCTCCTTCACGGTTTTCGAATCTTGTGTAGTAACCCCGTGAAGCCAGTTTCTCAAGCTCTTTAGGCGTGTTGACATTCAGAAAGGCATCCTCCTGTGATATATTCTCTCCTGAAGGAACCCTGACACAGCGTACCGGAAAACGCTGCAGCAAAGCCTGCATGGCAAGCAAACCATTTTCCAGGCAATAGGCTATCTCTGGCAAAACAATGCGGGGGTAAACACCCGACAAAGGCTCAGGAAAACCGCCCGGTCCGATGGGTAAGACGATCTCATGTCCGTTTGATTCGGATATCAGATAACCCAGCCAGGCCGATGGAAACAAAGGCATATCTGCAGCCAGTACCACGCTATGCGGGTAATCCAGCTCCAGCAGGGCACTGTATAGACCGGACATAGGCCCATGTGAGGGGTAAATATCCTGAACAAGCCGGTATCCATAGCGAGCATAGGTGGGATCATTCGCACTGATGACGACTTCGGTACACCATTCGCCCAGCTTACGTGCTGCAAGCTCAACCAGGGCGCAGCCGTCCAATTGGATACTGCCTTTGTCTGCTCCCATGCGACAGCTCTTGCCACCAGCCAGGACGATACCACCGATAGCAGGCTTTCCGGTCATGTAAGCTGTGTTTTGGCAGTAGGGAGAAACAAACAGGCATCCCCATAGCTGAGAAAGCGAAAACCATGATCCAGTGCGTATCTGTATACCTCTTTCCAATAATCCCCGATAAAAGCGGCCACCAGCATCAGCAAGGTGCTGCCGGGCTGGTGAAAATTGGTGATCATACCATCGATGGTGCGCCAGGTATAGCCAGGTATGATCATCAGCTGGGTGCTCCCCTGCAAAACCGTGATGCCCTTGCGCTCCATATATTTAACAACCGCATGAAGCGCCTCACGGCGTGTGCATGCGTCCTTATCCTGCCGGTATGGCTCCCATTGATCAATATGAAAGGGACGGTCCGGATCCTGCAGGAGTGATAATCCATACCAGTAAAGACTTTCCAGTACCCGGACCGAGGTAGTGCCAACGGCAATTACGTTTCCGGGGTGTTCCAGGATGTGGCGTATACTGTCGATGGTCACAAGCAGTTGTTCCCGGTGCATACTGTGGTCGCGGACTGTATCTGATGTGACAGGGCGGAAGGTTCCGGCTCCCACATGTAGTGTGAGCCTTGCGACATCTACCTTCCTGGCATGCAATTCCCTGAATACCGCCTCTGTAAAGTGCAGTCCGGCAGTAGGTGCTGCAACGCTGCCGTCGGCTGCGGCATAGGTCGTTTGGTATCGCTGATCATCTTCAGGGATAGGGTCACGCTGAATATAGGGAGGCAAGGGCACCTGTCCGGCGTATTCGAGTATTTTACCAAAGGGCCACGCGGATGGCTCCCAACTGAAACGGATCAGCGCTTCTTTTGGCAGCTTCGATTCCAAGCTGGCATACAGGCTGAATCCCTCACCCTTTAATGCCAGCGAGCCCGATTTCCATCTCCTGGCGTTGCCTACCAGGCATTTCCAGACGACACCCGATGCAGCTCCGAATGCTTGTTGTATTTCCGTGAAAGGATCCACCGGTTCCAGGCAGAACAGCTCGATACGGGCACCACTGTCCTTCCGGAATGCCAGCCTGGCGTGTACCACCCGCGTATCATTGATCACCAGCAGGCTATTGTTTGGCAACAGGGCGGGAAGAGAGGAGAACACATCCTCCTGAATACCCATTCCGTTGCTGATCAACAGCCGAGAGGCATCCCTTTGTGCCAGGGGGTGTAAGGCGATCTTTTCCGGAGGAAGATCATATTGAAAACCCGCAGCGGGTAAGTCCCATGCATCCATCATATTCATTTTCCCATCCGACCATTCCCAAAGAGGTCTGAAATATCTATCTCCTTCTCATAAAGATGTATGACATCGTCGAGATCTACCACAAGAATTTTATCGATGAGATTTTGGTTCATCCGGTACCAAAGTTCGACATAGAAATCTTCGACCAAATAAAGTTTGACGATATAATACAAATATATACGATGCATCAGTTCACGCCCGGCTTCCAGGGTATAACCCAACTGGTCACGTTGGGGAAGGCGCATGAATTCTTCGGCATTCATGGATAGTGTGGCTGGAGAATCAAAGGATCCGGATCAGTATTCCATCGGGATGGACTATAAGGCCCGTGAAGATCAGGATGGATTACGGCGAACCACTTCTGACCGGAACTTATCGCGCAGCATGCTCAGTTGCGAAAGGGAAGCATCCGGGGAATAAAGGCGAATGAAGTCGATGAGACCACATTTACGATAGAAGGAACCGATGGCGGCATCGTAATATTTAAATTCGAAGCTATGCTTGATATTCTGGTACACTTCGTAGAAAGTATCCCAATCCGAAGGCACCGGCATCTCCAAATAATACGTATCGGGTTGGTCCTTGTCTTTATAAAGTCCCTGGTCCAGGGCTTCCATTTCGAAGAACTTACGCAGTTTGATGAGGCTGGTGAAGTTGGGGATTTGACGGTGGCGGGCGAAGATGGCGCCGGCCGAGCGGTAGGCGTCCAGCAGCTTGGGGATAAGATCCAGATCCTTCAGATACAAGCGGATACAGTTGGCCGGCTCGTTCAGGACGGTCAGATTGCCGAACACAGCATCAAAGACATAATCAGGGTTTGCAGCTTTGATACGCTGCGTGACGCGGATCATGTCATCTTCTTCTTTTTGCTGGTAGGAACGCACAACAAAGAAAATGCTCTGGGGCAGCAGTTCCTTCTCAGTGCGGGGAATATTGAACAGGTCGTAATAGCCGGGGTAGGGAGCCATGTCTTCCAGCACCAGATCACTGAGTTCAGAAGGATAATGCAGGGTTGCCAGGGTTTCCTTTTTAAGGATATATCCCAATGCTTCTATCTTTTCCATGTTGCTGCGATTTTGAATACTACAAATATATGTTTTTACAGAAATATGTTGATCCAATAGGGAGTGCTCACTAAACTGTGTCACTGTCATTAATCCTGCTTTCAAAGTAAATAAATAGTTGGTTTACTATCGTTGGCCAGCCAAGGATTTTGGTTTTCCACCGTTTCTGGAACTGCAGGGTAGCA
>JAGNHN010000059.1 GCA_018001695.1 Lentimicrobiaceae bacterium | reverse complement strand
CGGACTGGCCGGCGGCATTTTCGGCATTTTCATTGCCCGCCATTTATTGCAATTTCACAGACCCGTGGCGGATGCCTTCGCCATAGGCCTGCCTCTCGCCATGGCTGTACAACGTGTTGGCTGTCTCATCGCCGGATGCTGCCATGGGTGTCCAACATCCCTGCCTTGGGGTGTGAGCTATCCCTCCTACACCCATGCCTATCATAACCATCTGAGCCATGGGCAAATAGAGCCTGAAGCTTTACTTTCGCTCCCGGTTCATCCGACGCAGCTTTATCATGTAATACTGGGCATTATCGTGATGGTCATGGTGTATCTCTTCCGGTCCAGGTTTAAAAGAAGTGGTAACCTGCTCCTGCTTAGCATTGGATTACTGGCCTTCGGTAGGTTGGTGATAGAATTCTGGCGGGATCCTGTCACCAACCAATACATGGGTGATGTTTTCATTGGACTGAAAATCATACAATGGATCCTTATCCTGGCCATCTTCTTTATTGTTTTCTTTATTTATTTTACTGAAAGACAATCTATTGTAAAGATAAATATATACAGACCACACCGGCCGACGATGTGGAGACTACTGATAATGAGTATGTTTATACTCCTGATCCGACCCTGGTTTACAGCGGTAGAGTTTCTCCTGTTGGAAATGATTCTGCTACCAGCCATGGCACTGCAGATAAAGACCAGCCTGGAAAACAAGGTATTACAGAAATGGACTTCCCTCGTCCCGGTACCTTTTTTGTTTTTCTCCCTGATTTCATCCGGGTACCTGGTTGCGCAGGAGATCATTCAGGATACCTTAGGGCAGAAATATGCGTATTCAGACAGTGCTGCAAGCATCTCACCATCTTCAGACTCCATATTATATAATAGATACAATGAATTTCGCATTGGTTACGGATACCATGCGTTCAGTCAGTACCGACAAGCCCCGCAATACGTCACAGGATGTTCAGATAGTTATTATTCACCCGTGGGGCCTGCGTACCAGCATCGTTCCAATGCAATTGGATTGGGATACCGGTATGTTTTTGAAGCTGCTCCCTACCGGCGTATCCGGCTTGGTGGAGATATGACGTTTGGCAGTATTGCCGACCTAAGCGGGAACCCGGGAGAAAACATCATGCTGTTTGATTTCTCACCCGGTGCTGAATTCGATTTCAAATGGATTGGAATACGATCCTTTCTCCGTGCCGGGCGTAGCATGCAGGAGGATGTACTGGGCGGGATTCCCTATTCCATGGCGTTTTCACCAGAAAACTATGTTGCTTTCTCAGGCACCTTCAGGCTTTTTCCTGTACATATTGTCTACGCAGAGCTAGGCTTTAATGACTATTTTCCATTTCAGACAGGATTCAGAAGCAGGCAGGGCTTGCAAATTGCCCTTGGCTCAGGATTTGGATTAAAAGACGGGAGTGGACTTGAATTCGGCTGGAATGAGGCCGCCGGAACATACATGTCTGCTGCAGCGATATTTAAAAAGAAGTATGGCGTTACGGCGAGTATATACAACCTCTCAGGTGAGGCTGAATATACCCGGAATTTATTCCAGTTTGGGTTGATTTACAGAAAGATAGAATGATCTGTTTCTGTCACAGTCCTATAAAGAGAAAGAAGACCTACCCTACCAGTAATCCAGATACATATTCGAGGATACGTGTTGCAGGGATACGTTCCTGCTTCATGCTGTCGCGCTCCCGGATGGTAACGGTATCGTCCTGAAGGGTCTGATGATCAACCGTGATACAATAAGGCGTTCCGATAGCATCCTGCCGGCGATACCGTTTGCCAATGGTATCTTTCTCCTCGTAGTAACACATATGATGCTGCTTGAGCACATCCATGATCTCGCGGGCTTTCTCCGGAAGTCCATCCTTTTTCAGCAACGGCAGCACAGCGACCTTATTGGGAGCCAATTTGGGCGGGATGCGGAGAACGACCCTTTCTGAACCATCTTCCAGTTTTTCCTCATGATAAGCAAACGACAGCACAGCCAGGAATGTCCTGTCCAATCCTATCGATGTCTCGACGACATAGGGCACATAGCTCTCATTGAGATCCTGGTCAAAATACTGCAGTTTCTTTCCGGAATAATCCTGGTGAGCCTTCAGGTCAAAATCTGTGCGCGAATGGATGCCTTCCAGCTCCTTAAATCCGATGGGGAAATTAAATTCGATATCCGTAGCTGCGTTGGCATAATGTGCCAGCTTTTCATGGTCGTGGTAACGGTAATACTGGGCAGGGATTCCAAGCGAAAGGTGCCAGTTGAGTCGCTCCTTTTTCCAGTACTCGAACCAGGTCATTTCGGTGCCAGGCTGAACGAAGAACTGCATCTCCATCTGCTCAAATTCCCGCATCCTGAAAATGAACTGCCTGGCAACAATCTCATTTCGGAAGGCTTTCCCGACCTGGGCAATGCCAAACGGCAGTTTCATCCTGCCGGTCTTCTGAACATTGAGATAATTGACGAAGATTCCCTGGGCCGTTTCCGGGCGCAGGTACACAACACCGGCACCATCGGAAGTGGAGCCCATCTGGGTGGAGAACATCAGATTGAACTGTCTGACGTCAGTCCAGTTACGTGATCCGGAGATGGGGCATACAATCTCGAGGTCGACAATGAGCTGGCGAACATCATCCAGGTTGTCGACGGCCATGGCAGCATTGAAGCGCTGCCGGATTTCTTCGATCTTCCTGCGGTATTCCAGGACCCTGGGGTTGGTTTCCAGGAAGAGGTCCGGGTTAAAATTCTCAAAACGTTTGGCGGCTTTTTCCACCTCCTTGTTGATCTTATCCTCAAGGCCGGCCAGATGATCCTCGATCAGTACATCAGCACGGTATCTTTTCTTGGAATCTTTGTTGTCAATCAAAGGATCATTGAAGGCATCCACATGTCCGGAGGCTTTCCACACGGTGGGGTGCATAAAAATGGCCGAATCCAGCCCGACAATATTTTCATGGTATTGCACCATGGCTTTCCACCAGTGCTCGCGGATGTTCTTCTTCAGTTCTGCCCCATTCTGGCCATAGTCGTAAACAGCGCCCATGCCATCGTATATCTCACTCGAGGGGAACACAAACCCATACTCCTTGGCATGGGCGATTATCTTCTTAAAAAGGTCTTCGTTTGCCATGGCGCAAAAATATGCAAATCTGCTCATGTATAGCGCAGACAGCCTTACCTGGCGCCGGCTTATTGGGCGATGATCATGCCAATGAGTGCTCCTGCCAGCAGTCCTCCTGTTCCAAATACCAGGGCCGTATGTTGGCGTTGCTTTGCCCTCTTACGTAGATCTTCCTGTACTTCATTCAACAATACCCTGCTGTTTTCCAATTCCTTACGAGCCATTTGTAAATCCATCTGCAAGCCTGACAACCGTTTCTCCTGGTCATCCAGATGCTGTGCATAGGACGATTCAAGCTGTTCGAAGGTAGCTTCTCTATGGGCAGTGGCGGTCCTGAGTCGCTCCAGGTCGGCCCGGAAGTCTCCCAATTGCCGTGCAGTGGAGGCAGGGTCCAGAGAGAGCACATATCTCCTGGCCTCTTCATATAGCCTGTATCTCAGTGGATTGATAATGATCAGGCTATCACAGTATCCGACCACGGTATCTCCATGGCGCAGGATGGAAGGAGCCTGAAATCCCTGGCAATAGGCGCTTGATGGGGTTGTTTCTGGCCTGGATTCCTGGGCCTCTGCCAACCATAATCCGGCAGTGAGTGTTGTGAGGAAACACAACGATATCCATCTTTTCATGAGAGGGCTTTCTTTTATTCCAGTTGTTTAAGCTCCTGTTGCAGTGATTGCAGTGTCTTTCTCTCCTGGTCGAGATTTTGTAAAACCTGATCCAGTCGCATCAAGGCAGAATCGAGTCGCAGCTCCATTTCCCGGTGCTGGGTATCAGACTGGACCCTGTAGGTAGAGAGTTCCTGTCTGCTGGTTTCTATGCGTAACAGGGCTGTGTCGAGAGTAATGCCGGCATGTTCCAGCCGTTGGATGGCCTGCTCCATACCCTGATCAACCTGTTTAAGCTCCTTCTCCGCTTTCCTAAGGGATGGTGAGGTAAAAACCAGGTTGTACATCAGATAAATAAAAAATATGAACAGGGTCAGCAACAAAAGCGGGATCCAGGTGTTTTTCTTCATCGTAGGTCGCTTGATGAGGGTTTTAGAGCCGAAAGTATGAATTACCAGGGCTTACAACGCCAAACAGGGGCAGAATTTATGAAGAATATTTACATCTTTCTATAATTATTCTTAACATTGCAGCACTTTTTTGCGAACTGCCAGAGTACTGAAAATGATGAACATAACTAGCTGGAGTAGATGGTTGTTTTCCATGATTTTGTTCCTGGGATGGGTGGCTTTTGCCGCTGCAGCGGGGCCTGACAGTCATGGAGATCAGCATGGAGAAGGCCAGAAGAAGAAATTCAATGCCGGTCACCTGATCACGGGGCATATTCTTGACGCTCACGAATGGCATATTCTGGACATCGGGTCGTTTCACCTGAGTGTTCCCCTGCCGGTGATACTGTATGATCAGGGCAGACTGACAGTATTTAGCAGCAAGCATTTCCATCATGGCCATGACGCCTACAAGGGTTATATGGTCGCGTCTGCAGGACCCAATAAGGGCAAGATTGTCAAAGCCTTACCTGGAACGACTGAAGAAGACACGCAGGCAGCCTTACCCCTTGATCTCTCCATTACCAAGAACGTCCTGGCCATCTTTGTCAGCATGGCCATCCTTGCCATCATATTTATCTCGATCGGGCGGCGGTATCAGCGTCAAAGCAAAAGTGCTCCCAGGGGATTACAGTCGCTGCTGGAACCAATCATCCTGTTCGTCCGGAACGATGTGGCCATACCTTCTATCGGAGAGAAGCGGTATGAGCGGTATATGCCGTTTCTGTTGACTTTATTCTTCTTCATCTTCTTCAACAACCTCCTGGGTCTCATCCCCATTTTCCCCGGTGGTGCCAATGTTACGGGCAACATCGCCGTAACGATGGTTCTGGCGGTCTTCACCTTTCTGATCACGACTTTCAGTGGCAACAGGGCATACTGGACCCATATCTTCAATGCGCCAGGTGTACCCTGGTGGTTAAAGTTCCCGGTTCCCCTCATGCCTATTGTCGAGGTGGTTGGGATGTTTACAAAGCCTTTCGTTCTGATGGTCCGTCTCTTTGCCAACATCACGGCCGGGCATATCATTTTGCTGGGTTTTATTTCTCTCATTTTTATTTTCGGTGAAATGCAAACGGCCCTGGGTTATGGCGTTTCTGTTGTCTCCATTGCTTTTGCCGTATTCATGTATTTGCTGGAGTTGCTGGTGGCTTTCATCCAGGCTTACGTATTTACTTTATTGAGTGCCCTCTATTTCGGGATGGCCACAGAAGAACATGCACATCATTGATTTCATTAACCCTCAATAACCATTCATCAAACCTTCAACACTATGTCATTACTCAGTATTCTTCTACAGGTAGCCGCTGATCTTGCTCCTTTTGCAAAACTTGGAGCAGGCCTGGGAGCAGGTATTGCCGCCATCGGTGCCGGTATGGGCATTGGTAACATCGGTAAGAGCGCGCTGGAGTCGATCGCCCGTCAGCCTGAAGCTGTCGGTGACATCCGTTCCAACATGATCATTGCAGCCGCACTTATCGAAGGTGTTGCCTTCTTTGCTATCGTCGTTTGTCTGCTTATTGTTTTCCTCTAAGCCGAACGAAGCATGCTGCCAGGATCCGGGCGGTTGGCCCGGATTCCGGCAGTCTCATTTAGTGTTGTTTATTTAATGAAAGACCAGATATGGAATTAGTTAGCCCTGGTATAGGATTGATTTTCTGGACAGCCATAGCTTTCAGCATCTTGTTGTTCATCCTGGGTAAATTCGCATGGAAACCGATCATGCAGGGGTTGCGGGAACGCGAGCGTCATATTGATGACGCCCTGCACGCTGCCGATAAAGCGCGTGAAGAAATGGCTTTGCTGAAGATCGACAATGAAAAGCTGCTGCGCGAAGCCAAGGAAGAGCGAGATGATATCCTGCGGGAAGCTCGCAAGGTGCGGGAATCCATTATTGAAGACGCCAGGAAAAAGTCCAATGCCGAGGCAGACCGCATCATTGAGGCAGCCAAGGAAACCATAGAAAACGAGAAGATGGCGGCACTGACCGATCTGAAGAATCAGATCGCCTTGCTTTCGCTGGAAATCGCGGAAAAAGTCATTCGTGAAAAGTTGTCGGATGACCCTAAACAGCAAGCCCTGGTTGAGAAACTGGCTCGCGAAGTTACCATCAACTAAGGTCTGATTGAAGCATGGCAAGATATAGCAAAATAGCCACCCGGTATGCCCAGGCCCTCTTTGACTTTAGCCTCGAACAGGGCATCCTGGAAGCAGTGGAGAAGGACATGAGCCTGATTGGGCAACTCATACATGGAAGCCGTGACCTGAAATTGATGCTGCAAAACCCTGTCATCAGTAAAAGCAAGAAAATCAGCATCCTGAACACCTTGTTCTCATCACAATGCCACCAAAGTACGGTGTCGTTCATGCGTATCATTACGACCTCGGGCCGAGAAAAACACCTGGAAGGTATGGCGGGATGGTTCCATGAATTGTACAAGGAACACAAAGGGATCAAGACAGTCACCTTGCTGACCGCAGCTCCGCTGAAAGATGATGTGAAAAAGCAGATCATCAACAAGGTAAAAGCGGCCAGTAAGGCTGAGATCGTTTTGGATGAACAGGTAAAGCCCGCCCTTATTGGTGGCTTCATTCTTCAGTATGATAATATGCAGGTCGATACCAGCCTGTTGAAGCATTTTGAAAAACTCAGGAAAGAATTTAAAGTAAACCGTTATATCAGAGCAATTTAAGCAAGGAGATAAGGTATGGCAGAGATTAAACCTTCAGAAGTAACCGCGATCTTACGCCAACAACTGGCCGGATATAAAGATGTGACCGAACTGGAAGAGATCGGCTCCGTCCTGCAGGTGGGTGACGGCATTGCCCGTATTTATGGTCTCAACAATGTTCAGTCAGGTGAAATGATCGAGTTCATCAAGAATGGATTGATGGGCATCGTCCTTAACCTTGAAGAAGACAATGTCGGGGCTGTTTTACTGGGAGAATCCAGTGAGATTCAGGAAGGGGATCTGGTTAAGCGCACCAAGCGCATTGCCTCGGTCAAGGTGGGAGAAAAACTGCTCGGGCGTGTTATCAACACCCTTGGCGAACCCATCGATGGCAAAGGTGATATCCAGGGTGATCTGTATGAGATGCCGCTGGAGCGCAAGGCGCCTGGTGTCATCTACCGCTGGCCTGTCAATGAGCCGCTGCAAACAGGTATCAAAGCCATCGATGCCATGATCCCGATTGGGCGTGGACAGCGTGAGCTTATTATCGGTGACCGCCAGACCGGAAAATCTTCCATCGCCATCGACACCATCATCAATCAGAAGGAGTTTTTTGACAAAGGGCAGCCGGTTTATTGCATCTATGTAGCCATTGGACAAAAAGGCTCGACCATTGCCAATGTTTACAAGACGCTGGAAGACCATGGTGCCATGGCCTATACCATCATCGTGGCGGCTACCGCATCTGATCCAGCAGCCATGCAGTTTTATGCTCCCTTCACAGGTGCAGCTATTGGGGAATATTTCAGGGATACCGGCCGTCCGGCACTGGTCGTTTACGATGACCTCTCCAAGCAGGCTGTTGCTTATCGTGAAGTATCCCTGCTGCTGAGGCGTCCGCCCGGACGTGAAGCCTATCCCGGAGATGTGTTTTATCTCCACTCAAGGCTCCTGGAACGTGCCGCTAAGATCATCGTTTCAGACGAGATCGCCCGCAAGATGAATGACCTTCCTGAATCGATCAAAGACAAGGTAAAGGGTGGCGGTTCCCTCACAGCCCTGCCCATTATCGAAACCCAGGCCGGTGACGTATCAGCCTATATTCCGACCAATGTGATCTCCATCACGGATGGTCAGATCTTCCTGGAGTCCAATCTGTTCAATGCCGGTATCAGGCCTGCCATCAACGTGGGTATCTCTGTATCCAGGGTAGGTGGTAATGCACAGATCAAGTCGATGAAAAAGGTAGCCGGTACCCTAAAGCTGGACCAGGCACAATACCGTGAACTGGAGGCTTTTGCTAAATTCGGGTCTGATTTGGATGCAGCCACAAAGGCCACACTGGATAAGGGCGCACGCAACGTGGAAATCCTGAAACAAGGACTGCACAGCCCCATGGAAGTGGAGAAACAGGTTGCCATCATCTTCTGCGGCACACGTGGATTGTTGAAAGGCCTGGCTTTGGAATCAGTAAGGGACTTTGAAGATCAGTACCTGCATACCCTGGATGAAAAGCACCGCGATGTGCTGGATCGCATCCGGTCAGGCCAATTGAACGATGCAGACCTGTCCGTGCTGGAATCTGTGGCCAAAGACCTGCTCGTCAAATACGACAAGAAATAAACCAGGCAAAGCAATTATAGAAGGAAGCGATGGCCAATCTCAAGGAAATCAGAAACCGGATCGCCTCGATCAAATCCACACAGCAAATCACTGCTGCGATGAAGATGGTTGCAGCCAGCAAATTGCGTCGCGCCCAGAATGCCATCCTTACACTGCGACCCTATGCTGTCAAACTGCAGGAAATCCTTGGTGACCTGACCGCCTCCATGGATGCGGATCAGCAAAGTGAGCTGGCCCGGGTGCGTGAACCAAAACGCATACTCCTGATCGTTATGTCATCGAACCGGGGATTGTGCGGAGCATTCAATACCAATGTAATCCGTGCGGGTTTGCAACTTATGCAGGAAACCTACCGGGAGCAATATGAAAAAGGGGATCTGAGCCTTATCACCATTGGACGTAAGGCAAGTGAGTTTTTCACCAAACGTAAATATCCTGTCATCGAACGACTGGACCACTTGTTCGACAATCTGAAATTTGATCAGGTCTCACCTCTGGCTGAACAATTGATGGCGCAGTTCACCAAAGGGGATTACGACCGTATTATATTGGTTTACAATCAATTCAAGAATGCAGCAACCCAGAAGCTCGTCAATGAGCCCTTTCTGCCCGTGATACCGGCTCAGCTTGGGAAGCAATCAAAGGCTGTGCACAAAGACTACATCCTCGAACCTAAACGTGAAGAACTGACCCAGGAATTAATTCCGAAAATCCTCCGGATACAGCTTTACAAAGCCTTGCTTGATTCCTTTGCTGCAGAGCACGGTGCACGCATGACAGCCATGCATCAGGCCACCGACAATGCGAAAGAATTACTCAAAGAACTGCAGTTGAACTATAACAAGGCCAGGCAGGCAGCCATTACAAATGAGATTCTGGAGATTGTCAGCGGCGCCAATGCATTAAAAGATGGATAATCGTTGAACATTTGATATCCTGTTGTGTTCAATATAAAAAGACTAAGCCATGTTAACTGAAAGAATCGAAAAAGCACTGAATCATCAGATTGGAGTGGAAGAGCACTCCTCGCGAATATACCTTGCCATGGCATCATGGTGTGAAGTGAATGGCTTTCCCGGAGCAGCTGCGTTCCTTTACCGTCAATCCGATGAAGAACGGATGCATATGCTTAAGATCGTTCATTATGTCAACGACCGCGGGGGACACGCATTGCTGGATAAACTGGAAAACCCGGTTGCCACATACGCCTCCCTGCCTGAGGTCTTCCATCATGTGTTCGAACATGAACGCTATGTTTCCTCTGAAATCAATAAACTCTACGGACTGACACTGGAGGAGAAAGACTATACCACCGGCCAGTTTATGCAGTGGTATATTGAGGAACAGATCGAAGAAGAAAGTACTGTGAAGGGAATCCTGGACAAAATGCAGCTGGCAGGCCAGACAGGTGGTGGTATGTATCACATCGATAAAGAACTGGGTGGTATGGCTGCTGCGCCGATTGAACCCGCCGACTGAGCCCCGTTTAGCATTTATTAAGACAGTGTTTATGCCAGGCCGAAAGACCTGGCATAACTTTTGTATTATATATCATGAATCGTTAAATACCCCACCCATGAAAAGAACAGTACTTACTCTGATTGCCGGGATCTGGCTGATGATGACCAGCCTCTTCTCCCAGGCCATTCCCAACGCCGGTTTTGAGACATGGGACAAAGACACGGTCTCATTTATGGGACCTCCTGTGATTTTTGACTATCCTACAGGATGGTACCCACTTACCAGTCTGCTCTATGCCATGACAGGGATGGGCGGCATCGGACTTGCTCCCTCCACCGATGCCCAATCAGGATCCTACAGTGCCATGATGGAAATCAGTGGTAGTCTGGCCGGTGGAGATATCTTTACCTCCTTCCCTGTATCTCAGCTTCCGCTCACACTGAACGGTTATTATAAATATGATGGTGCAAGCGTGATGGAACCAGCCATGATCTCACTGCTTTTCACCCGCTACGACCCTGTCCTGGATTCTTCCGTGATCGTTGGTGAAGGCACCCTTGAACTGGGCAACATGGCAACTGCATTCACCCCTTTCAGCGTTCCGGTGCAGCAAACAGGCGTGGGGAATCCCGACACCTGTTATATCATGATCAGTTATCTCATCCTTCCGGTGCAAGTGCCATCGGTCAAGACATCCCGGAAATTCTGGATAGACAACCTAAGCTTTCAGGGAGTAGCCGGCATTCAGCGCAACGCTATACCTGAGATGAAAATGATGCAGGATCCGGCCTCCTCGACGGTTAGCCTTACATGGAAACCTGAGCCTGGTAAGCTGTATTTTGCCGAGTTATATTCGTTGACGGGCAAGTTAATTGACAGAAAAGACCAGTTAAACGGCAGTGTCACCTTCTCTACCGCCGACCTGCCCAGTGGGTTGTATATACTTCGCCTTTCCGACGGCCGGCAGGTTACAGCCCGGAAATTCGTCCGATGACCTTATTAATCCCCTATATATCTCCCAGCCATGGTCACCATGAAAACAGTGATCATGGCTTTTCTCACCTAATGAAGTAAGGTCGCCACGTTCCTTTTCGCCGGGATATTGTATTTTCGCTTCAGCAAACCAGGTTATGCCGTTACTCCTTGAGCGTCATATTGATGACCATATTCACATCGGGATATGGAAGATTGAGGAAGGGGATGAAGCCACTTTCAGAGAAATACCACTGAGTGAGTCAGACAGGGCCATCCTGCAAAGCATCAGGAATCCCGGGAAACAGCTGCAGCGACTGGCATGCCGCGCGACCCTGCTCCAAATTACCGGGAATCGGGATCTGGTGATTCACTATGATGAATACCGTAAGCCCCATCTTCCGGGATCCGGCACGCATCTTTCCCTTACACATACAGGCAATATGGCTGCCGCCATGTTAAACACCAGGGGCCCTGCAGGTATCGACCTGGAGCTTCCAACGATGAGGATTTTTGCTGTCCGGCCACGCTTCCTTTCGCTTATCGAACAACAGGAAGACCAGCACGCAGGAGACCTGCTCAAACAGACCATTTTCTGGTCCGCAAAAGAAGCACTTTTTAAATTTGAAGGGAAACGGGTACTCTCGTTCAGTCGCGATCTCTATATCCACCCTTTTGATCCTGCTCCTCAGGGGATATTGACTGCAGAAATCAGAATGAAGCATTCCAATGAAACGCAGCGCCTCGCCTGGGACACCATCGAAGGGTATATCCTGGTGCATACTTTATAAGCCCGCCAACCCTGAAGCCATTGACCACAGGCTATGCTTAGAACTGGGTTTGTTATCAGAATCCATAAAATTTAAGTTACATTCGCAACCATATCCTGATACAGGAACAAAAATGCAGATCCTGGCAAGCACCCACCCCTTACTTGAAGTGAAGGGCCTGAAAATCGGCTTCAGGAGTGCACAGGGCCACACCCTGGCTGTAAAAGGCATCCGTTTTGGAATAGGACGCGGTAAGACCCTGGGCATAGTGGGAGAAAGCGGATCAGGAAAATCCGTAACAGCCCTGTCGGTTATGGGCCTACTGCCTTCGGATGCTGCTGAGGTGACGGCAGAATCGCTGCGCTACACTGGCCCTTCCGGTACTCCGGTTCAGCTGGACAAGCTACCCGCCAAGGCGCTGCGGGCGCTGCGCGGAAAGGACATTGCCATGATCTTTCAGGAACCCATGACTTCCCTGAATCCGGTCATGCGCTGCGGACGGCAGGTTGCTGAAATACTGCACGCACATGGAACCTACTCAGAGGCTGAAGCGAAAGCCCGCGTGCTGCAACTGTTTCAGGAAGTAAAACTGCCAAGACCGGAACAGATCTTCACATCCTGGCCCCATCAGCTCAGTGGCGGGCAAAAACAGCGTGTCATGATCGCCATGGCCATGGCCTGTAACCCTTCCCTCCTGATTGCTGATGAACCCACCACAGCACTGGATGTCACTGTCCAGAAAACCATCCTGGCCCTGATGAAGGAGTTGCAACAGAAATATGACACCAGCATTCTGTTCATTACGCATGACCTGGGCTTGATCAGACAAATGGCTGATGAGGTATTGGTGATGCACAATGGTAATATCGTCGAACAAGGTCCGATGGAGCAGGTCTTTTCCAATCCTGTTCATCCCTATACCCGTGGTTTGCTGGCCTGCAGACCCCGCATGGATAGCCGGCCTTTACGCTTGCCAACTGTGAAGGATTACCTAGATAGTGAATCGAATATACAAATATCACGCAACCAACCTGTTCTGATAACTTCGGAAAACAGGCAAAAGGCCCATGAGATTCTATATGCCCGTCAACCCCTGCTGCGGGTAGAAAACCTATGCACCTGGTTTCCGGTGAAACGTGATATCCTGGGACGTCCACTTTCCTTTGTTAAAGCAGTGGATGGTGTCCGGTTTAACGTATACCCTGGAGAAACACTGGGCCTTGTCGGTGAGTCGGGAAGCGGAAAGACCACCCTCGGGCGCAGCATGATCGGCCTCATCCCCTGGCATAGTGGTGAGGTTTACTACAATGATGAGGCGCTCAGCAGGCTGAATGCTCAGGATTGGCGTCTGATGCGCCGCCGGATGCAGATTATTTTCCAGGATCCCTTTTCATCCCTGAATCCCAGGTTGACAGCCGGTGAAGCCATACAGGAACCCATGCGCATACATAAGCTGTACCCAGATGCTACCATACGAAAGCAAAAAACCCTGGAGCTCATGGACCGCGTTGGCCTCGCTGATGCTCACTACCAACGTTACCCTCATGAATTTTCAGGAGGTCAGCGACAGCGTATCGGCATAGCACGGGCCCTGGCCGTAGCACCCGAATTTATTGTCTGCGATGAAAGTGTGTCTGCATTGGATGTATCGGTCCAGGCTCAGGTACTGAACCTGCTCAATGAGCTCAAGGAAGCCTTCGGACTGACCTATGTCTTCATCTCCCATGACCTTTCCGTTGTGCGCTATATGTCTGATCGCATCATGGTGATGAAAGACGGGCAAATTGTGGAAGAAGGTGAAGCGGATGCCCTTTGTGCAACTCCCGGAGAAGATTATACGCGTCAGCTTATTGATGCGATTCCTTTTTGAACGGCATTCCGGTTTCCAGCAGGAATCCATTAAAACTCTGTGACCAGCTTTCCTGTAGAGTAGGGAATTCCATCGCTTTCCTGAGCATTTTAAGAAACACATTTCTGGGAAAATCCACAGCACCCAGCGATTTCAGGTGATCTGTTTCCATCTGGGCATCGATAAAATGAAAGCCTTGATGCGCCAGGAAAGCACATAGCTGCCATAAGGCAGCCTTGCTGGCATCCCGCCGGCGGAAAAACATAGACTCACCAAAAAATGCTTTCCCCAGTGAGATGCCATACAAACCACCAACCAGCTCATCCCCGTACCATGTCTCAACCGAATGCGCAATGCCCATCCGGTGCAATCCACTATAAGCATCTATCATTTCCTGAGTGATCCATGTACCAGCTCCATCCTGTCGGTCAATGCCGGCGCATAACATTATAACGTGCTCAAAATCTGTATCTGCACTAAAGTGGTAGGGTGCATTTCTAACCGTTTGCCTGAGGCTTTTGGAACATTTAAAAGCATGAGGATACAGCACTAAACGGGGGTCCGGTGACCACCACAGTATGGGAGAATTCTCGTCAAACCAGGGAAATACCCCGGTAGCATATGCATTGATAAGCCGGAAGGGATGAAGGTCACCACCTATGGCAAGCAAACCATCTGAAGCAGCTTTGCGCGGATCTGGGAAGCCATGGTCCTCATCCAGCAGGTAGACCGGCATAGCTGCATGTATTAGTTGTTCAGATTCATGCGAATACGGGATGCCATGATCTCAATGGCAACACTGTTCTCACCACCCTGAGGAACGATGATATCGGCATATTGCTTGGTCGGTTCGATGAACTGCTCGTGCATGGGTTTGACAAAGCGCTCATAATGTGTGATGGCCTCCTGGTAGGAGCGGCCTCTTTCCTGGGTGTCTCTGCGGATGATCCGGATCAGCCTTTCATCCGCGGGGGCATCTACATAGACCTTAATATTCATCCGTTTACGTAATTCGGGATGGGTAAAGATCAGAATACCTTCCACAATAAGAACCCGGGTTGGCTCAATGGGGATCACGTCTCTTGCCCGGGTGCAAGTGATATAGGAATATACCGGCATGTCGATGGGTTGGCCTTGCCGCAGGACATCGATATGGGCCACCATCAGCTCCCATTCGATGGACGAAGGGTGGTCGAAATTGATGCGGGCCCGCTCTTCCGGGGAGAGGTGACCCTGATCGAAATAGTAGGCATCCTGAGGCAGGATGGTTACAGCCTTATCGGGCAGGCTTCGTGTGATGTGGCGGACGACGGTTGATTTTCCCGAGCCAGATCCGCCGGCGATTCCTATGATCAGCATGGTGTAAATGTAAGGTACTTCCCCGAATCTCCAAAAAAGGAAAGACCACGCCTGCAGTATGCCGACGTGGTCCCTTGTATTGGCTATTGATCTTTTTCTTACAGCAGGAAACTCAGCAGGATCCCTGCCGCTACTGCACTGCCGATCACTCCGGACACATTGGGCGCCATGGCATGCATTAACAGGTGGTTGGAAGGATCTGCTTTCAGCCCTTCCACCTGTACAACGCGGGCACTGTCGGGTACTGCAGAAACGCCGGCAGCACCGACCAACGGATTGATCTTGTTCTCTTCTGAAAGGAAGAGGTTCATTACTTTGGCAAAGATGACACCCCCGGCTGTTGCCACCATAAATGAAAGGGCGCCCAGAATGAAAATCAGGATAGATTCCGGAGAAAGAAAAACATCGGCCTGCGTTGAGGCACCAACGGTGAGGCCCAGGATGATGGTTACGATATCGATGAGTGAATTACGGGCTGTTTCAGCTAACCGGCGCGTTACGCCGCTTTCCTTCAGGATGTTACCAAAAAATAACATGCCGAGAAGAGGCAATGCGCTGGGTGATATAAATGTGGTAAGCAACAATCCGATGATCGGGAATAGGATCTTCTCCAGCTTAGAGACGGATCTTGGAGGCTTCATT
Source organism: Lentimicrobiaceae bacterium (assembly GCA_018001695.1). GTDB lineage: Bacteria > Bacteroidota > Bacteroidia > Bacteroidales > JAGNHN01 > JAGNHN01. The sequence continues at coordinate 533 of JAGNHN010000059.1, read as the reverse complement.
TTTATCTGCCGCTCTTTCTTGCTTGTGAGCAGCTTCATGATCGGCGGCTGGATCACCGGAACCAGGGCCATATAGGAATAGGCGGCGATAGCAATTGGTCCGATAAGGTTTTTCACGGTGGTCCCATCCGGTAAGATATTTATCCCGTTTGCCAGTTTGGAAGACAGGAAGATAGCAGTAGGACCGTCAGCACCACCAATGATGCCGATGGCGCCAGCCTCTGGAAGGGCAAACCCAAGGGCGATGGCTCCCAGGAAGGTAGCAAAGATCCCGAGCTGGGCTGCTGCTCCAAGCAGCATCAGGCGGGGGTTGGAGATCAGTGAAGAGAAATCCGTCATCGCCCCCAAACCGAGAAAGATCAGGGGTGGGTAAATACCGCTGGTGACTCCAAAGTAGAGGTAATTGAGAACACTGCCTTTCTCATAAATACCCAGCATCAGGCCCGAATCCAGCTTGAAAGGAATGTTTCCAAGCAGGATCCCGACTCCAATAGGAATCAGAAGCAAAGGTTCATAATCATATCTGATTGCCAG
>JAGNHN010000097.1 GCA_018001695.1 Lentimicrobiaceae bacterium | reverse complement strand
TAAGGCGAATTGAACAAGAAAGGACTGACACATTGACAGCCATCAGCAAAGATATTCAATCCTGGCACCGCAAGGTAAGCCGGATGGCCATTGATAAAGATATCTCAGGAGCCCTTGCCATGATCCGTGAAGGGGCCATGGAAAGCGGACTGAGTTCATACCTCCCTGCCGTGGAGGATATCCTCGAAAATTACCGGCTTATCCTGGATTTTTTCGCGAGGGGAATCCGGGACGACCAGCGCAATGATTTACATATCAGCGTAATACGCAAAGTACTAGAGTTATCTGACAGGCTCAGGGAAGAAGCCATGCTCAAAGCAGCCGCAGATCCGGTCACCCTGTATAAGAAAGCCTGGCTCCCCAATCGCAAACCCTATTCCGCGGAAGCGACAAGCTGGGCGGATGGTCTGACCCAGGGTAGTGAGCTGGACCAGATCCTGGATGACATCCAGTTGGAAAGCACGCAACTGGACCTGGAAAGGCAACAGTGGCTGGACCAGCTTTTCAACCTGGCCTGGTTGCCGGACAAACTGCAGGACGAAGAAGCACAGGCATTGGGAAAGGTCATCGCAGATGAGCGGGTACCCAACTATGCCCGCGCCCTGCTCACCAGTGGCTTATCCCTCGGGTTGATGCGGAGTTTTGACAAACTCCGTTTTCAGACCCTGCTGCCGCTATGCAGCGATGCGGAGACAGAAACAAGGGTAAGAGCACTGAGCGGCCTGCTTTTTAGCATCTTCCTGCATCACAAACGTTTACCATATTATCCGGCATTGCAGCAATCCATATCCACAGCCCTGGATATCAGTATCATACCACAAGAAGTGGAGGCGATCCTGTTACAATGGGTCCGGTCACAGGATACGGCAGCCATTGCCAAAACCCTCAGGGAAGAACTCCTGCCGGGGATGATGCGCATCACACCGAGGATTACGGAAAGGTTGAAGCTGGATGATATCCTTCCCGGGGAAGGATCATCTGACAAGAATCCGGACTGGGAGATGGTGTTCGGTGAGGACCCTGAGCTGCTTGATAAGCTCCAGCAGCTGACAGAACGACACCTGGCAGGGGATGATGTTTTCATGAGCGTCTTTGCGCAGCAGAAGCATTATCCATTCTTTCAGGAAGTAGCAAACTGGCTGATTCCTTTTCACCTTGAGGCTCCTGTTGTTCAGGAAATTATCCATAGGCACGAGAACGACGACGTGCTGGTAAGGCTGATTCGTGAGATGGAAAGCACCCATATGCTTTCGCATTCGGATAAGTATTCCTTTATCCTGAACCTCGGATTTCTGAATGAGATGCAGAAAGAACTCCTCAAAGCCACTTTCAGTGCCGAGATGGAAGAATACCGCAACCATATGGCGGAGTCGGAGAGTCTGGAACCCCTGAACCGGTTCAAAAATGCATTGAAGATGTATATGCAGGACCTTTACCGCTTCCACCAGCTTCACCCGCACCGGCGTTGGATCCCGGATGTCTTCAAACTGCCGCTGGAGGGTGTGGATATCGGCATGATGGGGCCTTATCTGCGCAAGCATAACATTGATTATGCCCTTGCACAGTTTCATTTTGACCGCGAACATTGGGCACAGGCTGCCTATGCCTTGTCACGCCTTGCAGAGCAAGCCATCCCGACACATATCATCTTTGAAAAAGCGGGCTATGCCTTCCAGCAGGTACAGGAATATGAGCGCGCGCTGGATTACTACCGTAAGGCAGAGCTTTTCGACACAAACCGCGACTGGCTGCTGAAGCGTATGGCCTTTTGTTACCGGAAGTCAGGCAAGCCGGAGCAGGCATTGCGACTTTATGAAGAACACCTCAGGGCACATCCCGGTGATCTGCGCACCCTGGTGCAAGCGGCCAATGTATTGCTGGAAAGCAAGGATTACGCAGGCGCCCTGCTCAAATATCAGGAGGCAGAGTTACTGGACAGTGACAATGTGCGTTTGCTCAGGCCACTGGCGTGGTGCTACCTTCAAACCCTGGAGGCAGGACGTGCATTGCAATGCCTTCAGCGGATCCCTGAAGAAGAGCGCGACTATCACGACTACATGAATGCCGGACATGCCAGTTGGATGATGGGAAATACGGCGGAAGCAAGTGGGTTTTACAGACATGGTTATCAATTACATCCTGAGACTGCCGAGGATTTTCTGAAGGGGTATCAGGAAGACCGCCCCTTGTTGCATCGGGCAGGTATTGCATCGGCCGAGACGGCCATGATGGCAGACCTGCTGCGTGAATTGCCGGGAAGTGTGTAAATTCGCAGGGTGAAAAAGAACCTGATCCTGACGCTTTTTGTTGTTTTGCTGCTCGCATCCTGCAGGGAGAACCTTCCAGGACCCTGTGAATGTGAGGAGCAGGTTGCCGGCTTATTGTGCCGCGAAGTTCGATATGACCAGGGTCATTATGCAGGCCATGTCGACTACTTCTATAATGCTTTGGGTAAACCGGAAGCCAAAGAATATCATTCCAGTAAGCAACTGGAAAAAACGCTGCGTTATACATACTCTTCCAGTGGTAAAATAAAGACAGAAACCATCGAATTATCCGGTCAAAGCGCAAGTCGCTACACAGAATACCTCTATAATGAAGCCGACAGCCTGGTTGCCCAGGTTTATTTTGAGGATGGTATTGTCGTATCCCGCATTGATTATCATTACAATACAAGTCAGAAACTAAGCACCAAAACCCTGTACCAGTCAGGGCAACTAAGCCAGGTTTTTCGTTTTATATACCATGACAACCGTCTTCTCTGGAAGGTACTTGAAGAGGATGCCGGTGGACAGGTGGTACGTGAAAGTCATTACGCCCATTATCAGAACGATGTTACGACCATCTCGTACTATAGCCGTGACGGGGCCTACCTTGGTTATGACCTGCTGCAATACAGGTCCGACGGGCAGTTACAGCTTGAGAAACACTACAATAGTCAGAAACTCCTGATGGAGTACACCCTCCATGAGTTTCATGACCAGACTTTATCCCGTTCGGCGCATTACAACGGGCAAGGCAAGCTGCAACAGCAGACCCATTTCATCTACTTCTGATGGAATGGATCAGGGTCATGCCATGCTTCGTGGGTAACTCCGAAGCATCATTTACCTTGCGGTTTTCGGAGTTTACTATTGCCGGCGGCCAGTGCCCGCCAGCCCAGGATCAACATGCCGGTAAAGGCCAGGCCCATCACCAAACCATAGTAGCGCGACCCATCCTCCGGATCTTTGAGAATGGCGTCGATAATGCCGTACAACAAGGTAGTAAGTCCTAAAAACAGCAGGCTGGCGAAAAGGAAATGGTCCACCAGGCTGCGTCCTTGTTGCGACGGGGGCTCAGTGGGCTGTGCCTGAGCATGTTCAGGACTGGGCTGATGGCCGGGATTCCTGACGGAGGTGCCGTATTTGTA